>CAZXAQ010000006.1:64827-84829 GCA_964638635.1 uncultured Flavobacteriaceae bacterium | reverse complement strand
AACTATCTCCGAAGCGCGGGATACGCGTAACCGAACGTGGAAAACGCTCTAGCGCGCCTTTGGAGGTGACGCGGGAACTCCGCTGGCGCGGACGCTGCGCTTTTCTAAGGCACGCTTGGCCGCCGCTTTGCAATCGTAAGACAACTGCTTGTCGTTGCAGAAGTCGGGCCATTGGTCTGTCGTCGTCCAAGCCTCAAGTAAACCGGAATCGGCGATGAACGGCATGAAGCGGGCATCCCTCCGGAATTGCGCCATCTCCGGATAGAACAGGAAAATCGTCGAACCGACCGCGCCGAAGGAATGATTGCGCGCCAGATCGAACGCGCCGTCCGTGTCGCCGAGCGCCGCCAGCTTGCGCACCGTTTGGTCCACTTGCGTCTCGCCCGCGCAGGCTTTGCGTACGGCGGCAGGTCCGTCGCCGTTGCCGCCGCGCGCCCGCGCTTCGATGAAGGACTGCCAGCACCCGCGTTCCTCCTGGTTCCAGTGGACCTGCTTTGAGACTGGTTCCAGCAGCGTCAATGCCCGTTCGGGATCGCCGTAGAACGCCGCATTGACGAACCGGAACCAATGCGCGTCCTCGTGGTCGGGCCACAGCCGCAACGTTTCCGAAAAAAGCCGTTCGGCCGCTTCGTGATAACCTTGATGCATATAGATGATTGCTCGCGTCACCTTGTGCGCCGGCGACAGCGGTGTTGCGGCCGCGGCGTTTTCTATGACGCTCAAGGCCTCCGTCAGACGGCCCGACGATCGCAGACTCCAGATGAACGTGCCCTGGTACACTTGGTATTCGAAGTTCGCGCGTTTGAAATGCGCCTCCTGCGCGCGCCAGCGTTCCGCCGGTGTGGCAATGAAGATTTCCGCAATTCGCGCCAGCGCGCTCGTCGGGTCGATTTCTTTGGTGCGCGTTATGGCTTTGCGAGCGGCGGCTCTGTACGACGCGGCGACGGTTTTGTTGTTACCGTACTCGCCGCTGTTCGAAGCGTAGTGAACAGCCGCTAGTCCGTGTCCGTAAGCATCGTTGGGTGCGATGTCGATAAGGCGTTGCGCGATGGCAAGCAGCTTTGGGGTGTCATCCCAAACAAGCTCGGGATTGCAGGTCTCCAAATAGATCTTGAAAGCATCCTGCGAAGGTTTCACGCGCGCCTTGCCTCGTTGCGTCAGCGCGCAGGTGATGACATACGCCGCATGGGAGCCAGCCTGCTCGTTCAGCGCTTCGACTTCGACAACCGGCCGCACGAAGCGGAACGACCACAGCGTTTGGCCGTCTTTCCGGCTGTCGAGATAAAGCGTAACAGCATAGCGCTCGCCGATTTGCTCCAGCGACCCCGACAGCGTGAATTCGGCTTCATTGAGCGCCCCGTCCCCAAGTTCTTTCCCGGTGCCGTCGATCAGCAACACCTGGTTCGACGCCACGATGCGCTTCACACTCGCATGCGCTTGGCGCGCGATAGCGTTGAGCTCGGGTTTCCCGTCGATCACGAAGAACGGGCGCAGCTCAACCACATCTTTCGCGCGCGCGGATTCGAACCAGCCGGCCCAACCCAACACGGCAATTCCTGCCACGCCAAGGACCGCCGCAATTGCGCCCGCAACCGCATAGCGCCGCCGCGTTTGCTGCGGCAGCGCTTTCGAGGGCTCGTGGACCGGCTCCTGGGCGGGCAGGCTGTCCGCATCGTCCGCCGCCGATACGGCGGCCACCAGCCGATAGCCGCGTTTGGCGACAGTCTCGATATATTGCGTCGTGCCGCGCTCGTCGTGGAACGCCTTGCGCAGCATCGAAATGGCACGGGTCAGCCGTTCGTCCGCGCCGAATTCCGTCTTCCACACGGCATCGATCAGTTCGTCACGGCTGAGAACCACGCCCGGCCGCGCGGCAAGGGCAAGAAGCACGTCGACGACTTTAGGTTCGAGCGTGATCTCGCCCGCCGCGCCGACCAAATAGTTGCGTGACGCGTCGAGGACAAAGTCCCCGATCTTGAGCTTCGCAAGATTGGGCATGGTGGAGATTTCTGGACGACCCTTGGCGCCCCTCCGTAGTCTAGCGCAACCGGCGCCCGCGCCCTAATCCCTCACACCGTGGCCCATTCCTCCGCCGTTCCTGAGCCAAACCTTCGGCCAACCTCAGGACTCCCCACGTCAGCGCTGCGCACGTTGCGCCCGCCTTCGTTGCCGGAAAGGCGACTTCGGCCAGAGGGTTGGCCGATTTGCGAATGGAGAAACTCAGATGAAATTACGATGTGCTCTTGGCGCGCTCGCAATTGCCTTCTGCGCGTCGTCGGTCGCCGGAGACCCCGTCAAGCCGCCCCCGCCACCGCCCCCGCCACCACCTTATCAACCGGTTCCGCCGGGCATGTTCACCCCCACCCGATCCCAACCTCTGCAGCCGTTCGCTCTATCGAAGGCGGGCGAAGTCCGCACCGGCGCGGGCCTCTGCCTCGACGTACACGCGCCAGAAATGGCCAACAACGGTGGGCGGGTGCAAGCGTGGGCTTGCAACGGCGCACCGCAGCAGCGTTGGGCCTATGACCGCGCCGCAAGCGCCCTTCGTGTCGCCAGCGGTCTCTGCCTCGATGTTAACGCCGGCATCAACCAGAACGGCAACGCTGTTCAGGTCTGGAGCTGCAACGGTCAGTGGCAACAGCAATGGACGCCGCTCGAGAACGGGTCGCTGCGCAGTGCAGGCGGCCTCTGCCTCGACGTCCACGCACCCGACCAAACGAAAAACGGCGCGCGCGTCCAAATCTGGCAATGCAACGGCTCGCAGCAGCAGCGTTTTAGGTTGAGCGGGCTTTGAGCGCGCAAAGGAGATAGTGATTATGTCACCGTAATTATGGAACACAACCTCGCTGGCCGCCAAGATGCGCTTCAGACTCGCATGTACACGGGTCTCAAGTAGCAGCTACTCGAAACGATGGCACTTTCACTCGGAACGATGACACTTTCAAAGGAACACGTCCTTATGAACAAACTCCAAATGCTGTTGATCGCGGGACTGTCGCTCGCGGCCCTCCAAGTGACGCAGGCATTCGCCGATCCAATAGGGTCGGCTCGATCAAAGCAACTTCAACCGGCGACGGCGCAATCGTCCACACTGCAAGCGGTTCAATCTAATCCGGCCCTCAGTAAAGGATACTGGGCCCAACCTGGCATTTGGGCGCAAGTTGTGGAGATTCAGGGCAATAGCGCTCGCGTGGCACTATCTGGTCGAACTCAAAGTGGTGAGTTTGGGGCGACAGTCATTGTCATACGCGATGGGGGACCTGTTAAGTCAGGGTGGTTTGACGCCGTCGTTGAAGTCGCGATTGCGATTGTGAAAACTCTATTGGCGGACCCAGCGGGTGGAACAGGCAGTGGCTCCGGCGGGGGCTCCGGCAGTGGCTCGGGCAGTGGCTCCGGTTCAGGCGACAAACAATGCTTCAAGATCACTGTCACCAACAGCCCTGGTACCACCATTAGCGTTGGGGCCGGAATTGGCTGTGGGCTGCAGTAGTTCATTCTTGGACAAGGAAGGCGCGGAGCGATCCGAGCCTTCCGTGGTGGACCGGTTCAAAAAAGGCGGGACATGATAGGTATGCAGATGAACCGCAGAAACGTGGGGAATGTCGTCGGAAAGATGCGGGGCCCGAGTGGACGTCCACCCCGTTCCCGCACTGACGGCAACTTCGCCTTTGCGGTGCTTCCGCGGATTCTCAACCGTCATCTCGGCGCGATTGGAAATGCGACGACAGGTTAACTGTGTCCCGGCGCGAGTCTTCGTTTGCTCAAGGCTGAGCGGGAGAGTCGACACCGGGCCACCGCCCGTGCCGCGCAGAGGGATCATGAGAACGTCTTCGTTTGTAGCGTTGGCCGCTGTCGTCGCGACGTCTGGCGTGCCTGCGTTCGGCCAAGACCTACCGTGGATCTCCGAGGAAACGCCGCCCGCCGTGTGCTCCACGGGTTTTGCCATCGCGAAGCTGCGCTGTTCGGGGCGCTATTGCGAAAACATCAAAGCAACATGCGGGCGCTACGCCGATCCGCCCGCCGTCCCGTTGGCCGAGCCGTCGTATTGGACCGCGTGGTTCTCGGACGAAGGCAGCGGCGAGAGTTTGCTAGGGTCCAACTTTCCGAAGCTCGCGAATGCCTCTGCGATCGCCGTCGGCATGCAATGCCGCGGTCGCTATTGCGACGATATCCGTCTGTTGATGCAACCATTGCGCGGACACAACGTCCCGGCGCTGGCGTCCAATTTGGACCGGCCCGATTGCAGACTATCGCCGTCCTTTTCGGACGAAGCCGGCGTTTCCGTCCCAGAGCCGGCACAGCCGAACGTCAAGTTCATGGAGTTCGTCCGCCGCGTCGGATGCTCGGGAAGTTACTGCGACAACCTTCGCCTCGAGTGGTGCAAGGTGTTTCCGCCGCTGCCATGATCTTGCGACTGATCTTTCTCGGCGTTTTGCTGCCCGCGACTTTGGCCGTCGGGTTCCTAACGCTTTACGGCGGCGCGGCGCTCTACCGCCAGGCACGAACGCTGGGCTACGCGGCGACGACAGGCACGGTCACTCACAGCGAACTCGTAACGGATCCGGAATCAAATGACATCCGAAACGCAGACATTCGCTACACCTACGAACACATGGGACAAACGTTCGAAGGCCGCGTCTATCGCCACGCGTCCATGCCCGCCGGCGAAGCGCAAGACGCCGTTCGCACCCGCGCCGTCGGTGCGGCGACGCAAGTCTATTTCGACCCACGACATCCTGCGGACGCGGTGCTCGACGTTGGCGTGAACGGCCTCGACCTCTTGCTGCCGCTCTTCGTTTTATTCGGCTTCGTGGCGCTCGCATACTGTTGGCGGGCCGCATGGGGGCTACTCGCCAGGCCCCTCTTGGGTGCGTTCGCGCTCAAGCTGCCCGAACCACGGCAATGCGGCGTGAAAACACTGACTGAAGGCGCACGCATTCGCGCACGATTGCCTTACTACTATCCGTTCCTCGCCGGCGGCACCACGCTTGGCGTGGTGGGATTCGTGGCCGCGGTCGGAGCCGCGTTCGCAAGCGGCAGCGGGACGGCCGACTTGCCTCTTGTGCTCGCCGCCTGGGGCTTGGCGATCGGTTCGGCCATCGTCGTCGCCGCATGGTTGTGGCGCGAAGAACAAAGCGGGCGCGCCGATCTTGTAATCGACACGGCGGCGCTCAAGGTCGAACTCCCGGCGATCTACGGTCGCAAAGCGCGGGAGGATTTGGATGTTTCCCAAGTCACCGCTGTGGCCGTCGAAGGTCATAGACATTTGCAGTCGCGAGGCGGCAGCTATTTCGTCCATTCCGTCGTTTTGCGGTGCGGGCAGGGAAAGCCAAAGATAGTGGTCATGTGGCACGACAGCGAATGCGCCGAAGCCCTCGCAACCTGGCTTCGAGACAAGCTCCAAATTCCAACCGACTAAGCGCGTCGTGAAGGTGTCGAATTTGAGCCCCTCTCGCGCCGTCAGAACAACCCTTCAACCTCACCCGCCTGGTTCAGCCGGATCGTGTTCGCCGACGGCGTCCTTGGCAGGCCCGGCATCGTCATAATGTCCCCGGTGATGACGACCAGGAACTCCGCCCCCGCGGACAGCCGCACCTCGCGGATCGCGACAACGTGACCGGATGGCGCGCCTTTGAGCAGCGGGTCGGTCGAGAACGAGTACTGCGTCTTCGCCATGCAGATCGGCAGCTTACCGAAACCGCCGGTCTGCAGCTCGCGGAAGCGCTGGCGGATGTTCGTGTCGGCGACGATCTCGCTCGCCCCATAGAGCTTCGTCGCGATCGCCTCCGTCTTCTCCCAAAGCGGCATGTCATCCGGATAGAGCACACGGAACTTCGCGCCGTTCTTGTCGGTCAGCGCAACCAGCTGGCGCGCGAGCTCGGTGATGCCGCGCCCGCCGTCGCTCCAATGCGTGCACAAGACCGCCTCAACGCCCTCGGCCCGCGCCGCCGTGCGGATCGCCTCGATCTCCGCCGCGGTGTCGCTGTCGAACCGGTTGATGGCCACCACCACCGGCACGCCGAACGACTGCACGTTCTTGATGTGGCGCGAAAGGTTCGCCGCGCCCTTCACGACGGCCGCGACGTTCTCGGTTCCCAGATTCTCCTTCGCAATGCCGCCATGCATCTTGAGCGCGCGCACGGTCGCGACGATCACCGCGGCCGCCGGAGACAAGCCCGCCTTGCGGCACTTAATGTTGAAGAACTTCTCCGCGCCGAGGTCCGCGCCGAATCCCGCCTCCGTCACCACATAATCTGCGAGCTTCAGCGCGGTCGTGGTCGCCAGCACCGAATTGCAGCCGTGCGCGATGTTGCCGAACGGCCCGCCATGCACGAACACGGGGTTGTTCTCAAGCGTCTGCACCAAATTCGGCATCAGCGCGTCCTTGAGCAACACCGTCATCGCGCCATGCGCGTTCAGATCGCGCGCGGTGACGTCCTTCCGCTCGCGCGTGTGCGCCACGACGATATTGCCGAGCCGCCGCTCCAAATCCTTCAAATCGCGCGCGAGACAGAAGATGGCCATCACCTCGGATGCGACGGTGATGTCGAACCCGTCTTGCCGAGGAAACCCATTCGCGACGCCGCCCAGCGAAATCACCATCTCGCGCAACGCCCGGTCGTTCATGTCCACGACGCGATGCCAAAACACGCGCCGCGGATCGATGCCGAGCGCATTGCCCCAATAGATATGGTTGTCGATCAAGGCCGACAGCAGATTGTTCGCCGTCGTGATCGCGTGAAAGTCGCCGGTGAAGTGAAGGTTGATATCCTCCATCGGCACGACCTGCGCATGCCCGCCACCGGCCGCACCGCCCTTCATCCCGAAACAGGGCCCGAGCGACGGCTCCCGGATGCACCCAATCGCGCGCTTGCCGATGTTTGCAAACCCATCGACCAGACCGACGGTCGTCGTCGTCTTACCTTCACCAGCCGCCGTCGGGTTGATCGCAGTTACCAGGATCAGCTTGCCGTCGGGCCGCCCCTTCAACCCCTCGATGAAGTCGAACGACACCTTGGCCTTCGTCCGCCCGTATTGCAGCAACTCGTCCGCGGGGATCCCCAGCTTCGCGCCGATCTCCGTGATCGGCTTCATCCGCGCGCCGCGCGCAATCTCGATGTCGCTCAGTCCCATGGCCCCTCCCGGTAGCGTCGTTCGCGGCAGGTTATTGCCATGGCTGGCGCGGAAATCCACAACAACCGCTCGTGCAGTGCACAAATCCGCGGAACCACACGCCCCCCGTGCTTGACCCCCATCGCGCCGCCCCCGCACGTTTGGACGCAACCCCGTAGTCGCCCGAATCAATGAAAAACTTGCGGATCGCCGGCAAGCGCGTGCAGACGATGGAGCTCTACCTCTATCTCTTGTCGGCGGTCGTCACCGGCATGGCGTTCTTCGTCGCGGTGTACGTGCGGGAAGCGCTGACGCCGTTCCTCTTCAGCGCCCGCTACGAGCCCACGATCCTGGACGGCACGCTGATGATCGCGGGCATGATGCTCCCGAAAATGCTGATGCGGGTGTACGAGCAGAAGACCGCCGCCTCCCGCGCGATGCATCTGCAGCTGCACGTGACCGCGGCGACGCTCTTCTTCTTCGGCATGATCCTGCTGTTCTACTTCCAGCCGAACACCCGCATCCCGATCTCGATCGTCCTGATCTTCATCGCGTTCGACCTGGTCACGGCCATCCTGCTGATGCCCGCGCATTATTTCCTCGCCAAAGCGGCGGCCCAGCAGCGCACGATCGCGGTCATGGCCGACGACGCAACGTTCGAGAGTCTAAGCGGCCACCGTCTCTCCCAAACAACGCACCAAGCGACCTTCACCCGGCTCACCCGCGACGAACTCCCCCAGGCATTGGCGGCGGCGGAAGGGGAGGGGGCCAAAGCCCCGTTCGAGCAGCTCGTCCTCGACCGCGACTCCAGCGCCCACGTTCCCGACTGGACGCTGCTCCTCGCCGCGCGCGACGCGGGCGTCGTAATCCAAACGCCGGAGGCTTTCCTCGAGAGCGAATTCGGCGAGGCGCTGACCGACGAGAGCGCCGCCTACGACATCATCATGGCCTCCTCTTCGAACTGGAACCAACTGCGCATCGCGGTGAAGCGCCTGTTCGACTGGTTCGTGGCCTCCGCCTTGTTACTCGTCACGTTGCCCCTCGCGCTCTTAACCGGTTTCGCGATCTGGTTCGAAGACCGCGGCCCCATCTTCTTCGAGCAGCTGCGCGTCGGCCTGAACGGCCGCGCGTTCCGCATCCTAAAGTTCCGCTCGATGGTGATCGACGCCGAGAAGCTTGGGCCAAGCTCGACCGAAATCGGCGACCCGCGCGTGACCGTCGTCGGCCGCTTCATCCGCCGCACACGCCTCGACGAAATCCCGCAACTCATCAACGTCCTCAAAGGCGAAATGAGCATGGTGGGGCCACGGCCCCAAACCCCACAAAACGTCGTCGCCTGGAGCCAAGGCACACCGCTCTACCAACTGCGCCACCTGGTGAAGCCCGGCGTCACCGGCTGGGCGCAAGTCCGCTTCGCCTACGTGTCGACGCCCGAGGACGCCCGCATCAAGCTCGGCTACGACCTCTATTACGTGAAGAACTACTCGCTGATTCTGGACGCGCTCGTCCTGCTGATGACGCCGCGGATTCTGCTGGCGGGATTGGGGGGGCGATGACGCCAGTCCCGGGCTACACCGCCGCCAAACGCACCGCAACGATCGGCTTCCCCGACGTCGCTGCAGCGGCGGCGCTGTGCGGCATTTACTCTTACGCCGTCTACTACCTCTTCAACCACGGCGCCGCCTACCTGCAGCCGAACTACACCTACGCGCTGGTCTATCTCGCAGGCGCGTTCGTCTACATGACGAACCACACCGCCCGCCGCGCGCTCAGCGAACACACCAGCATCATCGCACTCTGGATCGTGCTCATCGTCTTGATGAGCATCCAATACGTCTTCTTCGAAATCAGCTCCGAAGGCATGGGCCTGTTCACCGGCCGCATGCACTTCCTCGTCACCCTGGTCGCGACGCTGCTCATCTTCAGCGCCAGCGCAAGCCTCGAGCGCATCATCGCCATCCTCGGCCTGGTCGTTGCCGGGGTTTCGGCCCTCAACATCTTCGAGTTCTTCTTCGCCGGCAACGCGATCGAGTGGATGAGCAACGTCCCCGGCCGCGCCGCCGGTTTCTACGAAAACGCGAACGACTCCGCGATGTTCATCTGTCTCGCCGTCCCGCTCGTCGCGATGCAGCTGAAAGGGGCATGGCGCATAGGGTTCTACCTCATCACGTTCGCGGGCGTGTATCTGACCTTCAGCCGTGGCGGTCTGGCGCTCTTCGCTTTCGTCGTCTCGCTCGTCGAGTTGGTGCTGAGCGCCAGCAAACCCGGCTGGGCGGTGCGCGCGGTCATCTTATCCGCATTCGGCCTAAGCGCACTCGTGACGCTGTCCTTTCTCAGCGATGAGATGTCGCGCGTCGTCACCGAACTGCTCTGGCCCTATCTCGACTCCAACACCGCCGCGCGCATCGAGTTCCTCAGCAACGACTCGACGAACGAGCGCATGGTTCTCCTTGAGCACGGTCTCGACGCCTTTGCCGCGGCGCCGTTGTTCGGCAACGGCGTCGGTTACACGCACGCCTGGGACGCCAGCGCCTCCACCCACAACCTCTTCGTCCTGATGCTCGCCGAAATGGGCCTCGTCGGCGGGATCTGGATGCTGGCGTTTGTCTACGTGCTCTGGACCTACCCGCGCCCCTATGGCGGCTTCCTCGCCGCCCTCGTCGCGATGTCGGCGCTGTTCTCGCACAATCACTTGGAGCGGCCGGCGCTCGCCATGCTGCTCGCACTCTATTTCGTCACCGCGCAGGCCCACGCACGCCGCAGCCGCGCCGCGCGCAGCTAGCCTCATGGAAACGCATCGCAAGATCTTTCGTGCGGTTCTCACCGTCGGCGCGTTCGTGCTGCTGGGTCGCGTGTTCGGCGCTGTGCGCGAGATCCTGTTTGCGGCCCGCTTCGGCACCAGCGAAATCGTCGACGCCTATATTCTGACCTCAAGCATCATCACCTGGCCGACCGCCGTTTGGATGAGCACGCTGACGGCCATCGCCGTGCCGCTCCTCGTGCGGTCCGACGGCGACGCCCCGGCCGCGACCGCGAAGTTCGTCGGCGAACTGTCGGCAGTCTCCATCGCAGGCGGTCTGGCCCTCACGGCGCTGATCTTCGCCGTGCTTTGGTATCTCGCAGGCGCATCGGTCTTGGGCCTATCGCCCGGCGCCGCGGCCGCCATGCGCGAAATGCTCGCGCCCCTATGCCTCACACTGCCGCTGGGTCTTCTCATCACTGTTCTCTCCGTGCGCCTGATGTCGCAGCAGCGTCACATCAACACGCTCCTGGACGGCGTACCCGCGCTCGCGGTGTCGGCGGCGCTGCTGCTCATCGTCCCGCTGACGCCCGCCGAACTGGCATGGGCGACCGTGGCAGGCTTTGCGGCCCAAGCGTTCATTCTCTCCCGCCTGCTCACGGGCAACGGCGCAGCACTGGCGGCGCCGCGGACCTTCGCGACGCCGCAGTGGCACGCGTTGACGAAGGGCCTCGCCTACTTCGTCTTGGGTCAGCTCGCGGTCGGCGCCATCGTGTTCATCGACCCGCTCATGGTGGCGGGCCTAGGCGCCGGGTCGATCGCCACGCTCGGCTACGCGAACAGAATCCTGGCGCTCGGGCTCGGCATCACGGCGACCGCAGTTGCGCGCGCAGTGCTGCCCGCCTTCTCCCAGCTGTCGGCCGAACCGGAACGCCTCGTCCAAGCCGCCAAAAGCTGGATCGGATGGCTCGTTTTAACCGGCGTCATATGTGCCGCCCTCGGTTGGCTCGCGGCGCCGTGGGTCGTCAAAATCCTGTTCGAGCGCGGGCAGTTCACGCCGGCCAACACGCAAGCGGTCAGTGACGTACTCCGCCTCGGCCTTCTCCAGCTTCCGTTCTACCTGAGCGGCATCGTCGCGGTGCAAGTGCTGGCGGCACAAGGCCGCCACCACGAAATCACCCGATCGGGTCTCATCAATGTCGTGGTGAAGCTCGCGGCCAACGTCCCGCTGATCGCGGCATTTGGCGTCGCCGGAACGATGCTCGCGACAACGATCATGTACGCCGTTGCGCTCGGCTATCTCTGGTGGGCGGCCTTCGTGAAGCCGGCATCTCGTCGTGCCGTTCAGTCGGGTTAGCGGCGTGCGTATCCTGGTGCTGATCTCATCGTTGCGGGGCGGCGGTGCGGAACGCGCGGCGGTGACGCTCTCTCGCCTCTGGGCCGACGGCGGCCACACCGTGCGCCTGACGACGATCGACTCGGTCAAAAGCGACGTCTACAGCCTCGACCCGCGCGTAAGCCGCGGCGAACTCGATCTCGAGCGCCCAAGCCCGACGATTTTCCATGCCGTCGTCAACAATCTCCGCCGCGTCGCCGCCACACGGCGCGAAATCAAAGCGTTCGCACCGAACATCGTGATCGCGCTAATGCCGACCGCCAATGTTCTTGCTGCCGTGTCCGCGATCGGTCTGCCCGCAAAGGTCATCGGCTGCGAACGCAGCCACCCGCCGCAGATACCGATGGACGGACTGCGCGAGCTTGCGCGCAAGACAATCTACGGCCTTCTCGACGCAACGGCTGCCTTGACAACCGAGACCGCGGATTGGCTCAGGGCCAATACGCGGGCGCGCCGCGTGCATGTGATCCCGAACGTCGTCGTGTGGCCGCTCCAAGAAACCAGTCCCCGCGTCCCGCCGAACGCAGTCTGCCGGGACGGCCGCTCGATCATTCTCGCGGCCGGCCGCCTCGATCCGCAAAAGGGCTTCGACGAGCTGATCGACGCGTTCGCGAACCGGGCGCAGTTTCACCCGAACTGGGACCTCGTGATCCTGGGCGAAGGGCCGCTCGGCGCCGTGCTCGAACAGCAAATCCGGCGTTTGAATCTGTCGAACCGCATCTTCATGCCAGGCAGGGTGGGCAACATCGCCGACTGGTACGCGCGCGCCGCACTCTATGTGATGAGCTCACGCCACGAGGGCTTCCCGAACGTGCTCGCCGAAGCGATGGCGCATGGCCTTCCCGCCATCAGTTACAACTGCGACACCGGTCCGCGCGACATCATCCGACACGATGTCGACGGCATCTTGGTGCCGCCGGGCGACACGAAGGCCCTCGCAGCCGCGCTCGGCGAACTGATGACCGACGAAGCGCGCCGCCACCGCTACGCCGCGCGTGCTCCCGACGTGCGCTCCCGCTTCTCGGCGGAAACCGTGATGAGCAAATGGAACGCGCTCTTCGCCGAACTGATGCAGCGCTAAGCCGGACGCTTGCGATACACGTACTCGTCGCACCCGGCGCCGAGCCAGCCGACCTGCACCGCTTCATAGCGGACGAATTGCCGGACGCGCTCAAACCCAAGCTGCGTCATCTGCTGCTCGACGTCGCCCGCCGTCGCCGTCTCATACGGAAATCCGCCCAACCAGTCGTGCATGTCGTGTGCGAAATCCATCCCGCGGAGCGACTTGTAGTTCGCGACATAGTCGCGGAACGACCGGCCGGTCAGCGTGAACGCCAGTCGGAACACCTGCGTGTAACAAAAGCGAATGACCCTTTGGACGAACGCTGGGGCATGCGTGTAAAGCCGCTTCTCCAACTTCCAAAGCCAATCGAGCTTCGTCTTCTGATAGAGCGCAAACGCAAACAGCCCGCCCGGCGAAACGAGCGCGGCGGCGCGCTCGATCGCGCGACGCATGTCGCCGGTATGATGCAAGACGCCCCAGGAGTAGACGATGTCGTATTGGCCGAGCGTCGCGGGCTCAGCGTCGAACACGCTGACGATTCTGGCATCCCAATGCGAACCCGGTGCGTGCTTCGTCAGCACGCTGCGCGTCGTCTCCACGCTCTTTTCATCGATATCGAGTCCCAAGACTCGCGCCGCGCCAAGCCGCAGCGCCGCCAGCGAATGCAACCCCGATCCACAGCCAATATCCAAGAACGTGTGTCCGGCGATCGCCTCGCGCGGAAGGAGTTTCAGCACGCCGTGTTCCGCGTTTTCGATCGCCCGCGCGTCGATGGTCTCGGAGAACGACTGCCAGTTCCGGCCGAACTCGAAATGAGTGGAGACATCCAGAAGTTCGCTTGTCTGCATGCCGATCTCCATTGCACAAGCCCTGCCAGAACCTGCTTCGGATTTCCAGCAACACGGGGGTGGGGGCGGGCACCGCGTTCGGGAGAAACCAAGAAAGTGCATCGATGCCGACCAAACCGCGCGTGACGCACGTCATCACGGGCCTGGCGACGGGCGGCGCCGAGATGATGCTTCTGAAACTTGTGCAAAACTCTGCCGACGCGTTCGATCACACGATCATCTCGCTCGGCGGGCTCGGCACGCTCGGCCCGTTGATGCAACGCGCCGGCGCGACGGTCGTGCCGCTCAACCTGAAGCCGGGCCGCATCCCGCTCAACGGCGTGCGCCATCTGCTGCGCGAAGTCCGCCGCAGCGACCCCGACGTGGTGCAAGGATGGATGTACCACGGCAACCTCGCGGCAACGCTGGCACAGCCCTTCACGAAGCGGGCAGCGGCGCTCGGCTGGTCGATCCGCTGTTCGTTCAACGATCGTGGCAACGACAAGTGGCTGACGCGCAGCGTGGTCAAGGCGGGCGCGCGCCTGTCCAACCGGCCGGCGACGATCATCTATAACGCAGCACGCGCCAGGGCACAGCACACGGCGAACGGCTACACCGACCGCAACGCCGTGGTCATTCCGAACGGCTTCGACACCGACCGCTTCCGGCCCGACGCATCGCAAAGACGGTCGACGCGCGAAAAATGGGGCATCGGTCCCGACGCCATTGCGATCGGCCTTCTCGCCCGCGTCCATCCCATGAAGGACCACGCGACATTCCTCAAAGCCGCTGCAGTGGTGAAGCAACGCAACCCCAACGTCGTTTTCATCGTCGCGGGGAAGGGCGCGCCGGGTTTGCGGAACAAGATGGCGGACCTCGTTTTGCCGGCGGAGCCGAACCTGCGCCTGCTGCCGGAAGAAACGGACACGCCCGCCTTCATGAACGGGCTCGACATTTTCGCGCTGAGCTCCGCTTGGGGAGAGGCCTTTCCGAACGTGCTCGGCGAAGCGATGGCATGCGCCGTCCCGTGCATCGCAACGGACGTCGGAGACGCGGCGGAGATCGTCGCCAACACCGGGCGGATCGTCGCCGTTCAATCGCCGGAGCAACTCGCGCAAGCTATGCTCGATCTCGCGGCCGCCGGACCGGAAGCCCGGCGCGCGCACGGAGAGCGGGCGAGAGGTCGCATTGCCGCCAACTACACGATGGAGAGCGTTGCGCGCCGCTACGGCGAAGTCTGGCTCAATCTGGCAAACCGCGCCGCAGTGCCCGCCCGGAGCGCCTCCTGATGTGCGGCATCGCGGGCTACCTCACACTCGAAACCGGCACTCAGTTGCACAATCACGCCGTCGCGAAAGCGATGACCGACGCGATCCTGCACCGTGGCCCGGACAGCGACGGCCAGTGGCTGGATGACACGGCGGGCGTGGCGCTCGGTATGCGCCGCCTCGCGATCATCGACCTCTCGCCGGCCGGCGCGCAGCCGATGATCTCGAAGTGCGGCCGCTACGTGCTCGTCTTCAACGGGGAAATCTACAATCACAAAGAACTCCGCGCCGAACTCGAAGGGCAGGGACGCGCGCCGAACTGGCGCGGCCACTCCGACACTGAAGTGCTGTTGGCCGCGATCGCGGACTGGGGCCTCTTCGCGGCGCTAAAACGCGCGAACGGCATGTTCGCGCTCGCGCTCTGGGACCGCGAAAAGCGAGAACTCAACCTCGCCTGCGATCGCTTCGGCGAGAAACCGCTCTACTACGGCTGGTCGGGGCGCACGTTTCTGTTCGGCTCCGAACTGAAGTCGCTGGCCACGCATCCTTCGTGGCAGGGCGAGGTCGATCGCGGCGCCGTGGCGCTGCTAATGCGCTACGGCTACGTCGTCGCGCCACACAGCATCTACTGCGGCATCGCGAAGCTCACCCCAGGCACGGTGGCAACGCTCCCGCTCGGCACAATCGGTGCGCCGTCACTTGCTGCATACTGGTCGAGCTTCGAGATGGTGGCCGACGCACGCCGCCGGCCGCTAAACATCGGCGAAGACGAAGCCGTCGCGCAGTTCGAGACGCTGTTCCGCGAGGCCGTGGGCCTGCGCATGGAAGCCGATGTGCCCCTCGGCGCGTTCCTGTCCGGCGGATTCGACTCAACAGCGGTCGTCGCGATGATGCAATCCCAAGCCTCGCGCCCCGTTCGCACGTTCACCATCGGCTTCAGCGAAGCCGAATACGACGAAGCCCCATTCGCGAAAGCGATCGCGGCGCACCTCGGCACGGAGCACACGGAACTCTACGTCACGCCGCAAGAGGCGATAAACGTCATCCCGAAATTGCCGGCGCTGTTCGACGAGCCGTTTGCCGACAGCTCGCAGATCCCAACATACTTGGTCGCCGAGATGGCGCGCCGACACGTGACGGTCGCGCTCTCGGGCGACGCGGGCGACGAACTGTTCGGTGGCTACAACCGCTACTTCCTGTCCGACCGCCTGTTGCCGCTGATCACCAGCGCGCCGCACGCAATCCGGCGCACGATGGCCGCGACGATCGACGCGGTCGGCTCACGCCGCATAGACGCGATCTACAAGTTCATGACCTTGGGTCGCGGTCACCGTCTCGTCGGCGACAGAGCGCTGAAGTTCGCAGCTCTGCTCGGCGCCCGCACAAGGATCGACGGCTACCGCGAACTGATCTCCGCCTGGCAGGATGCCGAAGCGCTCGTGCTCGGCGCCGACGAACCGAAGACCGCGCTCGACGATGCGCGCGTGCCCGATGGGCTCAATTTCATCGAACAGATGATGTTCCTCGACCTCGTCACCTATCTGCCGGGCGACATCCTGACCAAAGTCGACCGCGCCACGATGGGCGTCAGCCTCGAAGGCCGCATGCCGTTCCTCGACCCCAAGGTCGCCGAGTTCGCTTGGCGTCTGCCATTCGAAGCCAAAGTGCACGGCGGCGTCGGCAAGCGCATCTTGAAGAAGCTGGTCTACCGGCATGTCCCCAAGAGCATCATGGACCGCCCCAAATCGGGCTTCGGCGTACCGATCGAAGACTGGCTGCGCGGCCCGCTGAGAGACTGGGCGGAGTCGCTCCTCAGCACCGACGCCATCAAAGCGAGCGGCTACTTCAATCCGGCGCTCGTGGAACGCCACTGGCGCCAGCACGTTTCCGGAGAACGGAATTGGCACGCGAGGCTATGGCCAGTGCTCGTGTTCCAAGCGTGGGACGTAAGCCGCAAACGCTAACGCGACGCCATCAAGAACCCAACCGAGAACGCCAGATACGGCGGACCCCACGGCAACCCCACGGTCTTCTCGATGACGAAGCGCTTTGAGAGCTGCCGCGCGAGCGCCGCATAGTCGAAGCCCTTATGCTCCCGCCGCGCCACGCGATCCATCCGCCCCAGCGTCGCGTTCACCACCTCGCCGAACGTGTAGCGATCGGACGACGCTTCCCGTAGCAGGAACTTCTTCGCAGCCCACTTGGCAAGGAACACCGGCCCCTTCTCGTTCGGCACGGTCACGAGAAAGCGGACGCAGGTGCGCTGCACCTGCACGAGATAGGCCTCAAGCGCCGCGTCCTGCATATGCTCCAACGTTTCGAGCGCCACACCCAAGTCGAAAGAGCGCGCCGGATACTGCGCCAGCTGCAGCGGGTCTTCCGTCTTCAGAAACGTCTTCGACCCGTCGCTACCATAGCGGACCATCGCGTCGTCGATGCCGCCCTCCCAGCCCGCGTCGAGCCCCACGTACTGCCGTGGTTCGATGTAATCGAGCAACCGTCCGTCGAAGCATCCAAGTTCGAGCACACGCTCGTGCGGAACAGTCCTCGCGATTTCTTGCACCCAATAGAAGCGCGCAAGGTGCAGCCGGGCGCGCAACCCCTTCGAGAACAGGCGGTCGTTGTAAGTCGGCCGGTCGATGGTGGCGCTCGCTATGCGCATAGGCGCGCTAGGGTGTCGTTGGAGACGTCGGCGGCGGTGAAGCGCGACCGTACAATGGAAAGGCTCGCCCGCGCCATCCGCTCGCGCACCGCTTCGTTGACGAGTTCCAGCGCCCGCGCGCTCAACGCCGAAGCGTCCCGCACCGGTGTGAGCAACCCGTTGACATCGTGCTGCACCGCCTCCCGGCAGCCGCGCCAGTCGGTGGTGATCACCGGTCGCCCCATCGCCATAGCCTCCAGGATCGTCCGCGGAATCCCCTCGCCGTAGTAGGACGGCAAAACGAACACATGACACGCCGCGATGTGCGGGCGCACGTCGTCGACTGCCCCGCCATAGGCGATCGCCCCCTCGCGCACCCAAGCCTCCACCTCGGCGGGCTTCACGGCGGCGGGGTTCGGATCGAACGGCCCCACCAGCACGAACCGCGCCTCCGGATGCGTGCGCTTGACCAGCCGCGCGGCCTCCACGAACTCGTAGACGCCCTTGTCGCGCAACAACCGCGAGATCATGAGAAACGTGATCGGCCCGGTCGGCATCGGCGCCGGACAGAAATGGTCGAGATCGACCCCCGATCCGTTCACGAGCCCCACGCGCTGCGTGTCCGTCGTAAGGCCCAGTTGCGCGAACGCGTCGCGGTCGTCCGGATTTTGGAACAGCACCGTGTCCGCAAAGCGCAGTGCAAACCGATACGCCGCCCGCGCGGCCAGGTTGACCGCCCCGCGCTTCACACGCGCAAAGCCGCGTTCCGCTGCGTCTTCCGTGAACGCATAACCGAGCCCCGAGATCATCGCCGTCCGCCGCGGCACGCCGGCCATCCGCCCGGCAATGAGACCGTAAACCACCGGCTTAATGGCGTACGCGAAGAGAAGATCGGGCTTCACCGCACGCATCAGCTGCACGAACTGCGCAAGCGTCCGCACGTCCGCGAAGGGGTTCAATCCGGCGCGCGCAATCGGCAAGTCGTGATAGGCGACACCGCGCGCGGCAAACCACGCGTCGAACGGCGCCGCGCGTCCGGCGCCGGCCGCCGTCACGCGATGCCCTTGCGCCAGCATCGCTTCAATCAGCGGCCCGCGAAAATTGACGAGCGATTTCGGATCGTTGCCGAGAATCAGAATGTGCATGGGGCCAGAGTGTTAATGCGCCGACTCAAGAGGTCACGCACGCGCTGATGGCTTCGCCACAACCACGCGCGTAAGACGCGTAGTTTCGATCACATAGCTGTGCATTTCACGAGAAGCCGGTTGCGCACGACGTGCGTCTGTCGTTTATGGCCGTCATAACGTGAAGAATGAAGGCCAGGGACATTTGAGCGCCCGTTGCTCGCGTGCAAACGCAAGCAGCGGGCGCATTTTTTATCCCTGACCCGCCGCCGCCAGCTTCCGCTCCCAGTTGAGCGCCGTCTCGACAATCGTGCGGATCGAAGCATGCTTCGGCGCCCAGCCGAGCTCTCGCTTCACCTTCGCCGGATCGCACGCAAGGATCGCCACATCGCCCGCGCGCCGCGGCTGCTCGACGACCGGCAACGGATGGTTCAACACCTGGCCGAACGCCGTGACGACCTCGCGCACCGTCTGGCCCGCGCCATAGCCGCAATTGAAGAGCCGCGTCTCACCCTCTGGACCGGGTTTCGTCAGCGCCAGCGCATGCGCGCTCGCCAGATCCATCACATGGATGTAGTCGCGGATTGCGGTGCCGTCGCGAGTCCTGTAGTCGGTGCCGTAGATGTTAAGATGCGGCCGCTTGTTGATCGCGACCAGCGAAGCCACCTTGATCAAATGCGTCGCTTCGGGCGACCGCTGCCCGGTCCGCAGCTGCACATCGGCGCCGGCCACGTTGAAATAACGCAGCACCGTCGCGCGCATGCCCGAGACCCGCGCCACGTCGCGCAGCATGAACTCGCTGGCGAGCTTCGATCGCGCATAGGGGTTCGTCGGCCCCGTCTCCGTCGTCTCGGTCAGCAGCGTGTCCTCGTCGCCCGCGTAAACCATCGCCGTCGACGAGAACACGATGTCTCTCACCCCCGCCTTCGCGCAGGTGTCGAACACCGTGAGCGACTTCACCGTGTTGTTGAAATAGTACTTCGCCGGATCCGCCATGGATTCGTCGACCCGTACCGCCGCGGCGAGCTGCACCACCGCCTCGATCTTCCAGTCGCGAATCGCGAGGCGCAGCGCCGCCGCGTCCCCGCAATCGCCCTGCACGAACAGCACGCCCGCCGGCAACGCCTCGCGCGAGCCGGTCGACAGATTGTCGAACACGAACGCTTCGTGCCCCAGATCAGCCAAGTGATACGCGATCGAACTGCCGATATAGCCAGCCCCACCGATCAGCAGAATTCGCATCGTGAACAGACTCCGCCCGCGCCGCAGATTCCTAAACGCCCCGTTCATGCACCATTCAGGGCACGCGGCGCAAAAGCGAACCTGGGGACACCCATTCGAAAGGTCAAAGAAAATGAGATTGAGAACTCTCGCTCCGGCGCTCGGCGTCGCGCTGAGCCTGAGCGTTCTCGCCGCACCGGCTTGGGCCGATCGCGGCGGTTGGGGCCATCGCGGTGGCGGTGGTGACCAGAACGCACAGCAAGACGGCGGTGGCGGCGGTGACGCCGGCGTCCGCAGGGGCGGCGGCGGTGGTCCCGGCCCAGGTGGCGGCGGTGGTTGGAATCCGCCCGGCCCCGGCGGCGGACCCGGCACAAATTGGAACCCGCCGGGACCGCGCGGCGGTCCGGGTGCAGGCCCAGGCCCAGGCCCAGGCAACCCGCCGGGCCCTGTTGGTGGACCGGGCACGAACTGGAATCCCCCGGGACCCGTTGGTGGTCCGGGCGCAGGCCCAGGCTGGGGCAACCCACCGGGACCCGCTGGTGGCCCAGGCGCAGGCCCGCGTTGGCGTCATCGCGACAACGACAACAACCCGCCCGGACCGCGCGGCGG
>CAZXAQ010000006.1:0-64727 GCA_964638635.1 uncultured Flavobacteriaceae bacterium | reverse complement strand
GCCCGCGTTGGCGTCATCGCGACAACGACAACAACCCGCCCGGACCGCGCGGCGGTCCCGGCACGAATTGGGAGAACCCGCCAGGACCAGTGGGTGGCCCCGGCACCTCGCCTGATCGCCGCTGGCGTCATCGCGACAACGACAACAACCCGCCAGGACCGCGTGGCGGCCCCGGCACGAACTGGGAGAACCCGCCCGGACCGTGGGGCGGCCCCGGCACCTCGCCTGATCGCCGCTGGCGTCATCGCGACCGCGACGACAACCCGCCCGGACCGCGCGGCGGCCCCGGCACGAACTGGGAGAACCCGCCCGGACCATGGGGCGGCCCCGGCACGTCGCCGGATCGCCGCTGGGGTCACCGCGATCGCGACTGGCGCGACCGCGATTGGCGTCACCGCGACTGGCGCGACAACAATTGGCACGACCGCTGGCCGGGCGTGAGGCACCATCCGCGTTGGCGTCCGTACCACTACTACAACAACAGCTATTGGTACCCGCATTGGTACAACAACGGCTGGGATGACAGCTGGCGTTGGTACATCGGCTTGCGCTTCTTTGATGACGCGTACTGGTGGTACTACGACGACACGTGGTTCTACTGGGACTACCGCGGTCTGTGCTGGCGCTCGGGTTATCCGCGCTGGGGCCACTACGGTTGGCAAGACCGTTACTGGCCGCGCCAATGGAACAGCTACCGCTGGCGCTTCTGCTGGTAGGATCGAATGCAGGGGCCGGAGAGAAAATCTCCGGCCCTAGTTTTTTGGCCAAACGCGATAGTGGTCGCGATACCAAGACACGAAGCGAGGGATTCCGACGCTGATCGGCGTCTTCGGATCGAACCCGAGATCGCGCCGCGAAGCCTCGATGTCCGCATACGTCCGCACGACGTCGCCCGGCTGCATCGGCTCGAACGTCACCTTTGCCTTTTGCCCCAGAGCGCTCTCCAGCACGCCGATGAAGTCGGTCAGCTTCTCCGACCGGTGATTGCCCAAATTGTAGATCGCATGCGGCGGCGATCCGGCAGGCTTGCGCGCAACGGCGGCCAACACGCCCGCCACGATGTCGTCGATATAGGTGAAATCCCGCCACATCTCACCGCCGTTGAACACGCGGATCGGCTCACTGGCGAGAATCGCGCGCGTGAACAAAAACGCCGCCATGTCCGGCCGCCCCCACGGCCCGTACACCGTGAAGAACCGCAACCCCGTCGCCGGCACCTTGTAGAGATGCGCATACGTATAGCCGATCAACTCGTCGGCCTTCTTCGTCGCCGCATAGAGCGAATTCGGCTGCTCGGTCTCGTCGTCGACGGAGAACGGCAGCGTCGTGTTGCCCCCGTAGACCGACGACGAACTCGCATAAACGAAATGCTCGAGCTTCGCGAACTTCCGCGCCAACTCCAGCATCACCACCTGGCCCATCACGTTCGACGTCACATAGGTATAGGGATCGGTCAGCGAATGCCGAACCCCCGCCTGCGCAGCCAGATGCACGATATGCGTGACACCCGGATGCTTCGTCGCGAGCGCGAACATGGCATCCTTGTCCGCGATATCGACCCGCTCGAACGCAAACCCCTGTTGCCCCGTCAACTGCGCCAGCCGCGCCTCCTTCAGCGCCACTTCGTAATAGGCGTTCAGATTGTCGACGCCGACGACCTCATCGCCTCGCGCGAGCAGCGCGCGGGCAACATGAAACCCGATAAACCCGGCAACGCCTGTGAGCAGAACCTTCATGCGCAATCACTCCGTCACCCGCCGTCTATCCGACGGCGGCGCTGGCGTAAATCCTTAAGACCGGGCAATCTCAGGGCGTCTCAAAGGGGATCACAAATGAAACGCAATTTGCTCTTGGCCACAGCGCTCGCCAGCCTGATGAGCCTGTCCTACATGGCGGGGACCGCCCACACCGCCAACACCGCGGCCGTCAACAAGCTGGACCAATCTGTCGATCTGCTCACGAAAGCACGCGCGGTCCTCGGCTCGATCGCAACCCGCCAAGGCGTCGGCAACATCGACGCCGCCAAAGCCGCCATCGACACATCGCTCAGCGAAATCGCCAAAGCAAAGACCGCGAACGGCGGGTAGAGCGCGGGTAATCGTGTCGCTCGAACGAGAAACGCTCGACCAGCTACTTGGCGGCGACATGCCCCTAGAGGTCATTCGCGGCCTATACCCGGATGACCAGACATTCTCCGTTGCCGTCCACGCACTCCTACGCAACGGTGACGTTCGGCTTCTTTCGGATGGCGTCGAAGTCCCGCGATGGCGCTGGCGCGAACTGTTCGAGGCCGGCGGCGTAACGCAAGAGTTGCCGCGGCTCAGGCTGGAGATCACGGATCAAGGCGCTCACCTCGTGTCGTGACGGACGTCAAAGGCTCCAATACGTCACGCCCTTCGGCACGCTCGCCGGATCGATCGCGGACTTCACGTCGATCAGCACGCCGAGCGGCTTCAGCTTCGCGAGCAGGGCGGGGACGTCCTGCAAGAACGCGCGATGCGGCACGGCCAGGATCAGCGCGTCGAGATCGTGCAGCTGATCGGGATTGCTGAGCGCGATTCCGTATTCGCGCACGGCGTCCTCGGCGCG
The DNA here is from genome assembly GCA_964638635.1 of uncultured Flavobacteriaceae bacterium. Lineage (GTDB taxonomy): Bacteria > Pseudomonadota > Alphaproteobacteria > Micropepsales > Micropepsaceae > SZUA-430. The sequence goes on along the minus strand of CAZXAQ010000006.1, from coordinate 62,138 downwards.
CGCCATCGGATCGCTCACCGTCGCGCGCACGCCGAAAGTGGCGAGCTCATGCACGATGTCGGGGACGCGGCTGTTGCGCGTGTCGGGCACGTTCTCCTTGAAGGTCAGCCCCAGGATCGCGACCCGCGCCTCATTCAGCGGCGTGTTGTTCCGGCTCAAAAGGCGCACCGCGCGCTGCGCAACGAACGCGCCGACGCCGTCGTTGATGCGCCGCCCGGCGAGGATCACATCCGGGTGATAGCCGAGCGCTTCCGCCTTCGTCGTCAGATAGTACGGATCGACGCCGATGCAGTGCCCGCCCACCAACCCCGGCGTGAACGGCAGAAAATTCCACTTCGTCTTCGCCGCCGCCATCACATCGGCGGTGCGAATCTCCAGCCGGTCGCAAATCAACGCCAACTCATTCATCAGCGCGATGTTGAGATCGCGCTGCGTGTTCTCCAAAACTTTCGCCGCCTCCGCCACCTTGATCGACGGCGCCACGTGAACACCGGCGGGCACCACTGCCCCGTAAAGACGCGCGAGGGTTGCAGCGGTGGCTTTATCCTCAGCCGACACAACCTTCACGATACGTTGCAGCGTATGTTCCCCGTCCCCAGGGTTGATCCGCTCGGGCGAATAGCCGATCCGGAAATCAGACCCCTGGTTCAAACCCGAAACCTGAGCGAGTATCGGACCGCAAAAGTCTTCTGTTAGACCGGGATAGACCGTCGATTCGTAGCAAATGATCGTGCCGCGCTTGAGCGCCCGCCCGACGATTTCGGAGGCGAGCTTGAGCGGGCGAAGGTCGGGCCGCTTCTGATCGTCGATCGGCGTGGGCACACAGACAATAAAGACGTCGGCGCCTTTGAGGTCGTCTTCGCGATGGGTAAATGTCAGTTGGACGGTTTTGAGTTGTTGCGGCGTGATTTCGCCCGTCCAGTCTTCGCAGCGTTTCAGGCTCGCGACGCGCGTCTCGTCGATGTCGAATCCGATCGTGCCCGGAAACTTCGCCGCGAAGCCGACGGCCACCGGCAAGCCGACATACCCAAGGCCGATGATCGCAATCCGCTCGCTCATACGCCGAAATCCGAAAGTCGTCGCATAGGTACGCGCGCCTCAAGCCCTGTCAAGCAGAGCGCGGGCGCATGAACGACCATCGCGAAGACAGCGTCTGGCTCTACCCCGAGCGCCTTCTGGTGCTCGTGTTCCTCGCCGTCCTAGCTTGGGCGCCGTTCCCCTATGGCTCGAACCGCCCGTGGGCTGAACTCGCGGTCGGCTTGGGGCTCGGGAGCATTCTGTTGGTTTGGTCGGGTTTGGCGCTGACCGGCATCGTCGCGGTCGTGCCGCAACTACGCCGTCTCGCGTTGCCGGGGCTATTGATTTTCGGCGCGCTCGGATGGGGCTTTCTGCAATCCGTGAACCTGGACGCCTTCGCAACGCTGACCGGCGTCGACCTCGTCGCGGCCGCGCATCCCTTGTGGGAGATGGCCGGCACCGCGCTCGGCAGCAAAGTCGGCGCCTACGTCTCCGTCGATCCGGAGCTGACGCGCCAAGCGCTCTTCGCCGCCTCGCTCAGCATCGCCGCGTTTCTGATCGCCTTCGAGCTTTCGCGCGATCGCGACCGCGCCTCGGCTATCGTCTCAGGCGTCGTCGTCATTGCGTTCGTGTACGCCGCAGTCGCGCTCGTCGCCTTCTACACGAAGTTCGACTTCCAATCCTGGCTGATGCCGGACCCGAAAATCGACTACGCGCGCGTCACCGGCCCATTCGTGAATCCGAACCACTTCGCGACGTTCTCCGCGCTCGCGGCGATCGCGGGCCTCGGTCTATTCGTGGAGAAACTGCGTCAATCCATCGTTTGGGATCGCGGCGCGCGTCTGCTCTTTCGCACCGGCCTCCAAGCGCTGACGAGCGAGGTCGCGCTCCTCTTCGTCATGATCGTGACCACGGTTTCGGCACTGCTGCTGACGCAGTCGCGCGGCGGCGTGATCTCCTTCTTCCTCGGCACCGTCGCGCTCATCACGGCGCTGTCGGTGGGACGCCGCGCGAACAAAGGCGAATCCTCGGGCCAGCGCGCCATGGCGGCCCTCCTCGTCTTGGTGCTCGGCATCGCGGCCGCCGTTGCGGCCGACCCGCTGCTCGGGCGTGTTCAAGAACAAGGCGTCACCGACAACGCCCGCGCCGCGATCGCACAATCGACGATGAAAGCGGTTGAAGCGGCCCCGCTCATGGGCCACGGCTTCGGCGCCTTCGAACGCTACTACCCGTTCTTCAGCGACGGCGCCGTGACGGGCAATGTCGATGAAGCCCACAACGACATCCTGGAAACGCTCGCCGATCTGGGCGTCCCCGCAGGCCTCGCCTATCTTGCGGTCCCGGTGCTGCTCGCCTGGATGTGCTTCCAAGGCTGCCTCAACCGCCGCCGTGACCGCCTGTTCCCCGCGATCGGTTTCGCAGCCTCCATCGTCGTCGGCATCCACGCCGCCGTCGACTTCAGCCTCCAAGTCCCCGCCGTCGCCATCACCTACGCAGCCCTGCTGGGCCTCGGTGTCGCCCAATCCTGGCGCACGAACATGGACCTCATTCGTTGATGGCACCGCCGCAAGAAGAAAGAGCAACACGAAGAACGCGAAGGTCACACGAAGAGCCACGAAGACGCTGCCGCTGCATCGATTCCGGTTGTCTAACCACGTATGATCTTTCTTGGGCGCGAAGCGCCCATTCCTTCTTTTCGATAGGTTTGACGCGTCCTTCAGGTGGTTTAGCGGCGCTTCGCGCCAAAGGGTCTGTGGTTGGACCGGCAGACTATGCGCGGCCACAGAGTCTTCGTGGCTCTTCGTGTGACCTTCGCGTTCTTCGTGTTGCTCTTCCTTTTTCGCCGCCTCAGCCACGTGGCTTGACACCTGGCCCGCCCCCGGTGTCTGTCCGCGCCGAAAACTTGAGAGGTATCACATGGCCCGCGCGTTGACGTTTCCGGGGCAAGGCAGCCAAGCGGTCGGCATGGGCAAAGCGCTCGCCGAAGCCTTTCCTGCCGCACGCGAAGTATTCGAAGAGGTTGACGAGGCGCTGAAGCAGCCGCTGTCGCGCCTCATCTGGGAAGGCCCCGAAGCCGACCTCACGCTCACCGAAAACGCGCAACCGGCGTTGATGGCCGTTAGCCTCGCGGTGATGCGCGTGCTCGAACGCGACGGCAAACTCGACTGGGCGAAGCACGTGGCCTTCGTCGCCGGCCATTCGCTCGGCGAATACTCGGCGCTCGCCGCAGCCGGCGCGTTCACTGTGCCCCAAGCCGCACGCCTTCTGCGCGCGCGCGGCTCGGCGATGCGCCGCGCAGCCCCGGTCGGCACCAGTGGCATGGGCGCGCTCCTCGGCGCCGACTTCGCGCAAGCCGACGAGGTCTGTAAGGAAGCCTCGACCGGCGGCGAAGTCTGCGTGGTTGCGAACGACAACGCCCCCGGTCAAATCGTGATCTCGGGCCATAAGGGCGCGCTCGAACGCGCGCAAGAGATCGCGAAGGCGAAAGGCATCAAGCGCCTGATGATGCTCCCGGTCGCCGCCGCCTTCCATTCGCCGCTGATGCAACCTGCCGCGCGCGAGATGGAAGACGTGCTGGGCGGCGAAACGATCCGCCCGCCACGCGTGCCTGTCATCTCGAATGTCAGCGTCAATCCCGAAAGCGATCCGGCGACGATCAAGCGCTTGTTGATCGAGCAAATCACCGGCCGCGTGCGTTGGCGCGAAACGATCGAAGGACTGCGCGGCCGCGGCATCACCTCGGCCATCGAAGTCGGCGCGGGCAAGGTGCTGTCCACGATGGCCAAGCGCATCGACAAGGACCTGCCCACGACGTCGATCGAAACCCCGCAGGAAATCGAAGCGTTCATGAAAACGCTCTAAAATCAAAACAACTTCGTCATGGCCGGGCTTGACCCGGCCACCCAGGGGAGCGCACACCGGCCGGCAAGAAAAAGAGGTTCACCACGAAGCCACAAAGGGCACCAAGCGCTTTGTGATCTTTGTGATCTTCGTGGCTTCGTGGTGAAACTTCTTTCTAATCGCGCTTCGGCGCGGTCCCCTGGGTGGCCGGGTCAAGCCCGGCCATGACTGGAGTACAGACAATATCTAGATGACAAGGAACGCTTCCATGTTCTCTCTCACCGGCAAAACCGCGCTCGTGACCGGCGCCAGCGGCGGCATCGGCAGCGACATCGCCCGCGCGCTGCACAAACAAGGCGCGACCGTCACGCTCTCTGGCACGCGCCGCGAGGCGCTGGAAACGCTGCAGAAGGAACTCGGCGATCGCGCCCACGTCGCGACGTGCAACCTGGCCGACGGCGCGCAAGTCGACGAGCTGCCAAAGACGGCGGAAGGCCTCATGGGCGGGCTCGACATCCTGGTCTGCAACGCGGGCATCACGCGCGACAACCTCTTCATGCGCATGAAGGACGAGGAGTGGGATGACGTCATCAAGATCAACCTGACGTCCACATTCCGTCTGTCGCGCGCCGTGATGCGGCCGATGATGAAAAAGCGCTGGGGCCGGATCGTCTCGATCACGTCGGTCGTGGGCGTGATGGGCAACCCGGGGCAGGGGAACTACTGCGCCGCAAAGGCCGGTATCATCGGCATGACGAAATCGCTGGCCCAAGAGGTCGCGACCCGCAACATCACCGTCAACTGTGTGGCGCCCGGTTTCATCAAATCGCCGATGACCGACGTGCTGAACGACCAGCAACGTGGGGCCATCATGGCGAAGATACCGGCGCAACGCTTAGGTGCCGGCGCCGATATCGGGGCCGCCGTAGCGTATCTTGCGAGTGAAGAAGCGGCCTACATCACGGGCCAAACCCTGCATGTAAATGGCGGAATGGCCATGATTTGAAGGGCTTAACCCTAGGGGCGCGGCAGTTGGCAAGCTCGCCTGAGGTGTGTTACCAACCGCGCAAATTCCCCAGGGGCGGATTCTCCAAGGAGCCCCCATATGGGTATTCCTAAACCTGCCAGTTTCTCTCAAAGGACGAAAAAATGAGCGATATCGCTGACCGCGTGAAGAAGATCGTGATCGAACACCTGAACGTGGAAGCCGAAAAGGTGACCGAAAACGCGAGCTTCATCGACGATCTTGGCGCGGACAGCCTCGATACGGTCGAACTCGTCATGGCGTTCGAAGAAGAATTCAACGTCGAAATCCCGGATGACGCCGCCGAGTCGATCGTCACGGTCGGCGACGCCGTAAAGTTCATCAAAGAAAAAGCGGCCTAAGGCGGTTGCGCAAAGCCAGAAGCCCACTAGCTAAATCCTAATGCGGCGCGTCGTCGTTACAGGACTTGGGATGGTCAGCCCGCTGGCTTGCGGGGTGGAGGAGACGTGGTCGCGCCTCCTCGCCGGCCAATCCGGCGCCAAGAAAATCACCGCCTTCAACACCGAAGACCTGCAGACGAAGATCGCGGCCGACGTCCCGCGCGGTGATGGCACGAACGGCACGTTCAACGCCGACCAGTGGATGGACCCGAAGGACCAGCGCAAGGTCGACGACTTCATCGTCCTTGCCATGGGCGCCGCGGTTCAGGCGTTCGAAGATTCGAAACTCGTTCTCGACACGGAAGAAAAGCGCTGCCGCACCGGCGTCTTGATCGGCTCCGGCATTGGCGGCTTGCCCGGCATCTCGGACGCGGCCGTCACGCTGCACGAAAAAGGCCCGCGCCGGGTCAGCCCATTCTTCATCCCGGGCCGCTTGATCAACCTCGCCTCCGGCTACGTCTCGATCCGCTTCGGCATGAAGGGCCCGAACCACTCCGTGGTGACAGCCTGCTCGACCGGCGCGCACGCGATCGGTGACGCGGCCCGTTTGATCGCGCTTGATGACGCCGATGTGATGCTGGCCGGCGGCACTGAATCGGCGATCTCGCGCCTTGGCGTCGCGGGCTTCAACGCCTGCCGCGCGCTCTCGACAGCGTTCAACGACGCGCCGGAAAAAGCATCGCGCCCCTACGACAAAGACCGGGACGGCTTCCTGATGGGCGCGGGCGCGGGTTGCCTCATCCTCGAAGAACTCGAACACGCCAAGCGCCGCGGCGCGAAGATCTACGCCGAGATCAGGGGCTATGGCCTCTCCGGCGATGCCTACCACATCACCGCTCCCGCCGAAGATGGCGACGGCGGCTTCCGCGCCATGCAGATGGCGCTGAAGCGCGCCGGCATGATGCCGACCGACATCGACTACGTGAACGCGCACGGCACCTCGACGCCCTTGGGCGACGAGATCGAACTCCGGGCTGTCGAACGTTTGTTTGGCAATGCGGCCGAACGGGTGTCGATGTCGTCCACAAAATCCTCGATCGGCCACCTGCTTGGCGCGGCAGGCGCTGTGGAAGCGATCTTCTGCATCCTGGCGCTGCGCGACCAGATTTGCCCGCCGACGTTGAACCTCGACAACCCCTCGGTTGAGACGAAGATCGACCTCGTCCCGCACAAGGCGAAGAAACGCGAAATCCGCGCCGCCCTGTCGAATTCGTTCGGATTCGGCGGGACAAACGCCACGTTGATTTTGACCGGCGCGCCGCGGTAGCCAATAATCCGTTAACGGCTCTCCCCAGACTCCCAACTCGGAGTTCGCGCCTTGCGTTCTTTCTTCCGCTTCATCCTCGTGATCTTGCTTCTCGGTGCCGCGGCTGGCGCCGTCGGCGGCTGGTACGTGCTCAATCAGTTCGACGCACCGGGCCCCGCGGCTTACGAAGGCGAAACGGAAACGATCGTGTCCCTGCCGCTGGGCACCGGCCTCAATCAAGCCGCCAACATCTTGCAGCAACGCGGCGTCGTGCGTAGCGCGCTGATCTTCCGCGCGGGCGTCATGTACAACCGCAAGACCGCGGCGCTCAAAGCCGGCGAATACGCGATCCCCTCCGGCGCCACGCCCCGCCAGATCATGGACATCCTGATCGCGGGCAAATCGATCGTCTACAAACTGACGCTCGCCGAAGGCCTCACCAGCGCAACGATCCTCGAACTCGTGCGCAATCATCCCTCGCTGACGGGCGAGATCACGATCGATCCATCCGAAGGCTCGTTGCTGCCGGAGACGTACATCTTCAACCGCGGCATGCCGCGCGACGATTTGATTCTGCGCATGCAGGAAGATCACAAGCGCACGCTCGACGAGTTGTGGGCGCAGCGCGCGTCGAACCTCCCGTTCTCGACCCAGCAGGAAGCCGTGATCCTCGCCTCCATCGTCGAGAAGGAAACCGGCATTGCCGAGGAACGCCCGCGCGTCGCCGCGGTCTTCGTCAATCGCCTGCGCAAGGGCATCAAGCTGCAATCCGACCCGACGATCATCTACGGCCTGACGAAGGGCGTGCCGCTCGGCCGCGGCATCCGCAAGAGCGAACTTGACAAGCCCACGCCCTACAACACCTACGTAATCGTGGGCCTGCCGCCGACGCCGATCGCAAACCCCGGCAAGGCCTCGCTTGCCGCGGTTCTGAACCCCGCCGACACCCAGGACCTGTTCTTCGTCGCCGACGGCACCGGCGGCCACGTGTTCGCGGCCACCTTGGCCGAGCACGAAAAGAACGTGCAAAAGTGGCGCGAGATCGAGAAGCAGCGCGCATCCGCGCCCGCAACGCCCACCCCCTGAACGTTGAGCGCGCGCCCCACACCCCCTAGAGTCCGGCCTGACTCGGTAAAGGCCGGAGATTGATGCCCCTTTCCAGCATGACCGGATTCGCCCGCACGCAAGGCGCCCAAGGCGCCTGGCGCTGGCATTGGGAGGTGCGCAGCGTGAACTCGCGCGGCCTCGACGTGCGCGTGCGCGTGCCGGAGGGCTTCGAGGGCCTGGAACAGCCCGCCCGCATGCTCGCGAACGAGCGCTTCACAAGGGGCGCCATCACGTCCTCGCTGACGCTCGACGCCGACCCCTCGCGCGGCGCCATCCGCGTGAACCAGGAAGCGTTGCAACAAGTCCTCGCCGCGCTGAAGCAGCTCGAAGGCACGGTCAAAGCCGCCCCGCCCACGCTCGACGGCATTCTCTCGCTCCGTGGCGTGATCGACGCGCAAGGCCCGCCGCTCGGCGAAGCCGAACTCGCCGCCCGCGACGCGGCCGTCTTGGGCAGCCTCGCCAACGCCTTCGACGCGCTGAAAGCCGCCCGCCGCGACGAAGGCGCCCGCCTCGACGCGATCCTGAAGCACCACACGCAGCGCATGGACGGCCTCGTCGCCGAAGCCGAAACCCTCGCCGCCACGCAACCGGACCAGCTGCGCACGCGGCTCAAGAATTCGATCGACGATATCCTCAAAGCCCGCCCCGGCCTCACCGAAGACCGCCTCGCCCAAGAGATCGCGACGCTGCTGGTCAAAGCCGACGTCCGGGAGGAAATCGACCGCCTGAAGTCGCACCTCACCCAAGCCCGCACGCTGTTCGCCGACGCCGGCGCGCAAGGCCGCCGCCTCGATTTCCTGGCGCAGGAGCTGAACCGCGAAGCGAACACGCTCTGCTCGAAGTCCTCGGACATCCAGCTGACGCGCGTCGGCCTCGAACTGAAGGCCACGATCGATCAGCTGCGCGAACAGGTGCAAAACGTCGAATGACCCTGACCACGATCAAGCGCCGCGGCATGATGCTGGTGTTGTCGTCGCCCTCAGGCGCGGGCAAGACGACGCTCGCCAAACGCCTGCTCGAAACCGATCAGAACTTCACGATGTCGGTCTCGGTCACGACGCGCGCGAAACGCCCGACCGAGGTCCACGGCCAGGATTACTACTTCATCTCGCCGGTCGCGTTCCAAGAGAAGGTCAAGCGCGGCGAACTCTTGGAGCACGCGACCGTCTTCGGCCACAGCTACGGCACCCCGCGCGAGCCGGTGGAAGAAGCACTGGCCCAAGGCCTAGACGTGCTCTTCGACATCGACTGGCAAGGCACGCAACAGCTGAAGCAAGAGGCGCGCGAAGACGTGGTCTCGATCTTCATCCTGCCGCCCTCGCGCAGCGAACTCGAACGCCGTCTAAAATCGCGCGCGCAAGACACGCCCGAAGTCGTGGCCGGGCGCATGGCGAAGGCGAACGACGAGATCAGCCACTGGGCCGAATACGACTACGTGATCGTCAACGACGACATCCAAGCCGCCGAAACCCGCATCGCTTTCATCGTCGAGGCCGAGCGTTACAAGCGCACCCGCCAGACCGGCCTCTCAGAGTTCGTGCGCGGTCTGACGGCCTAACGCCCGCGCCAGCGCCGCAAACCCCTCGACCGGGATCTCCTCCGCCCGCGCCGTCGGATCGAGCCCCGCCTCCGCGATCAACGTGTCGCTGAACGGCCCCAGCGACTTCAGGCTCGAGCGCAGCATCTTCCGCCGCTGTCCGAACGCCGCCGCGGTCACGCGCTCGAGCAGGGCAGGGGAGGCCTCGCCGCGCGGCTTGGCTAGCAACTCGAACCGCACCACGCTCGACGTCACCTTCGGCGGTGGCGTGAAGGCGCTCCGATGCACGTCGAAGAGAATCCGCGGCGCCGTCCGCCACTGGCTGATCACCGAAAGCCGCCCATACGCATGCCCGCCGGGCTTGGCCACAATCCGCTCTGCCACCTCGCGCTGAAACATCAACGTCAGCGCCTCGAACCAAGGCGGCCAAGGCTCGGCCGTCAGCCACTTGATGAGCAGCACCGTCGCGACGTTGTAGGGCAGGTTCGCGACCACAACGGCCCGCCCGCCAGCAAGCGCCGCCTCATCCGCCTTCAGCGCATCGCCGGAGACGACCGTCAGCCGCCCGCCATACGCCGCGCTGACCGCCTCAAGCGCCGGCAAGCAGCGCTCATCCCGCTCGATCGCGACCACCCGTCCCGCGCCCTCGGCCAGCAGCGCCCGCGTCAGTCCGCCGGGCCCCGGCCCAACCTCGATGACGGTTCGTCCGGCCAGCGGACCGCCTTCACGCGCGATCCGCCGCGTCAGGTTCAAATCAAAGAGGAAATTCTGCCCCAGCGCCTTGCGCGCACTCAAACCGAGCTGCGCAATCACCTCGCGAAGCGGCGGCAGGCCGTCGCCCGCGCTCATGCGCGTTTGCGCTGAGCAGCGATCCGCGCTGCAAGCCGAAGCGCGGCAAGCAAACTCGATGGATCGGCCTTATCTTGTCCCGCGATGTCGAACGCCGTGCCGTGATCGGGCGACGTCCGCACGATCGGCAGGCCCAACGTCACATTCACCCCGCCCGCAAAGTCGAGCGTCTTCAAGGGGATCAGCGCCTGATCGTGATACATACAGATCGCCGCGTCGTAGCGCGTGCGCGCGGCCGCGTGAAACAGCGTGTCGGCCGGATGCGGCCCCTTCGCGTCGATCCCGCGCTTTTGCAACTCGGCGATCGCCGGCGCGATGATCGTCTGCTCCTCGACGCCCATGGCCCCGCCTTCGCCCGCATGCGGATTTAGCGCGGCGACGGCGAGCCGTGGTGCCGCAATCCCGAAGTCTCGCGTGAGCGCCTCGTGTGCGCCCGCCGCCGCCGCCACGATGGCGTCGGTGGTCAGCGCGCGGCACGCCTCGGCCAGCGACAAATGAACCGTCACCGGCACCACGCGCAGCCCTTCGATCGCAAGCATCATCACCGGCTTCGCCCCACCGCACAGCTCGGCCAGATACTCCGTATGCCCGGGAAACTTGAATCCCGCGCCGTAGAGCGTCGCCTTGTGGATCGGGTTCGTCACGACGCCGCCGGCCTCGCCGCTCTGGGCCAGAGCCACCGCCTTGCGGATCGAGGCGATAACCGCGTCGGCGTTGCGCGCGTCGGCCTTCGCAGGCGAGGCCTTCACCGCCAACCGCTCCGGCAGCACCGGCAGCCCCTCGAAGAAGCGCTTCCCTGCTTCCGCCATCGAGCCCACTTCGACCACATGCAGGTGGCTCTTCACCCGGTGCGTCTCTGCGCGCAGCCAATCGGGATCCCCGATCACGCAGAAGGCGGGCACCGGACGTCCGTCCGGCGCATGCCAAGCCTTGATCGCGATCTCACCCGCGATTCCCGCGGGTTCGCCCATGGTCAGTGCAAGCGGCCGTAAGGTGTCGGCCATGCGGATCCTAGTCGTCCCGCATCTCGATCGTGGCGTCGCGGCGCAGGTCGCGCAGATAGCGCCGCGCGAGCATCGAGAGTTCCTGGTTAAACAGGCGGTTCTCGACGTCTTCCTTCGTCACGTCCTTGGCCTTTGTCGTCGTGGCCCCGGCGGTCTGCAGGCCCGGAGCCGGAACCATGCCGCCCGAACAGATGACGAAGAGCTCCACGCCGGCTGCGCCGCGCAACGGCGGCGTCGCGCGCCCGTTCGGCGTCTGCTCGAGAATCTTCACAAATTGGGGCGCCATGTCCTTGACGGTGATGCTACCCAGCATCTCGAACTTCGCGCCCCGCGAACTCGCCACCTGGCCGGCCGTGGCGCAGCCGTTGATCGAGCGATAGAGCTCGACCGAAAGGGCCTTGGCCTGCTCCTGTTTGGCCTTCGACGCGCCGTCGGAAAGCGGGATCGCCACGCGGCCGAGCGTCAAAGTGCCCTTCATCTTCTGCGCAACTTGCGGCTTGGCGGGACCCGCCGCCTCCGGTGTCGCCACCTTGGAATCCTTCGGAAGCCTCTTCTCGCGCAAGCCGATCACATAGTAGCCGCCGGCCGCACGAACGGGCTCGGACACGCCGCCCGGCGACATCTTGCGCAGCGTCTCGGCCACCGCCGTCGGCACGTCGCCTTCGCCGACCCAACCTATGTCGCCGCCATTCGTGGCCGAGGACGCCTGGCTGAACTGACGCGCGATCGCCGAGAACTGCGCGCCGCCGCGCAGGTGCCCCAGGATGCTTTGGATGCTCTGCCGCGCCTGTTCTTCGGCTTCCGGCACGTCGACCGCGATGAAAATCTCCGACACCAGGTACTGTGTCTGCGAAGCGGCCCGGAGGGCCTGCTGATAGGCGGCGTCGACTTCCTCGTCCGACACCGTAACGCGCGCCGCAAGACGGCCTTGGATCAGCTTCTGCCACGCCAAGTCTGCCTTCAGCTGGTTCTGCAGCGTTACGCGCGCGATGCCGTTGTCATCGAGCATCTTGTTGATGGCGTCGGTTGTCGTCTGGTTCTGTTGCGCGATGCGTTTGAAGTTCTTTTCCAGTTCTTCGGTCGTGATCTTGACGTTCGCCTTTTGCGCTTCTTGCAGTTGCAAAAGCTCGTCGACCAGCTGCCGCAGCACCTGCGGCCGCAGACGCTTGGCCGCATCCGCGCCTTGCGCGTTCGACGTGACCATCACCAGCTTGATGCGCTGATCGAGGTCGAACGTCGAAATGATGATGTCGTTGACGACGGCGGCCGCGCGCATCGTGCGCGGCTCTTGCGTCGCGCCGGCGGCGCTTGAGTGATCGCCGGAAACGGCGAGCATGGCCGCGACGCAAAGGCTGCCGGCAGCAAGGGTACGAACGAGGGACCGACTGAACATCGCAGCTTCCGCGAAACGAGAGCAACTAGGCTTCACCGGACAGGGCAGGGGTGAGACTCAACCCCGCCGGGCGCCACAACGTCCGGGAGAATAACCACTTCCCGTGTCCGATCAATGGTGGTTACGCCAGGCTGAAACGGCCCGATTTCGGCCTCAATTCACGCCTTTCAGACGGAACGTGAACAGGAACGACGAGGCGGGCTCGATATCGCGGTCGCGCGTGAACCGGCGGCGGAAGTCCAGGCCGAACTCCGCACAGTCGTCCTCGTAGGAAAGACCGAACTTGCTTTCGATCATTTGCTCGTCGGCGAGGTCGCGCCGGCCGGACGCCCGAAACCAAATGTGCTCGATCGTGCGGACGCGGCCTTCCAGCGAAACTTCTTCGCGTTGCACCGGAATCAGCGGCTCCGGCTCCAGCAGCAGATAGCCCGCGCGGAACGTGTACCAATCCGGGTCGAAAGCCTCGCCGTAGATTTCGTTGCGCTCGTACCGGAACGCGCTTTGGTCGATACGGAAGCGGTGGACGAGCCGGAAATGGTCGTCCGGCTGAATGGTCAAGCGGCCCACATAGTCGGATTGCTGGTTCCGCAAGCCCGATTCCTCGGTGAAGGCATCGTCTTCGTGGAAGCGGAAGCTCTCGCCGACAATCGCCTCGATGAAGCCTTCGTCGAAATAGGCGGCCGTGCGGAAGCCTACGTTCACGCGCGGTCCCGTCTCCCAACGATCGAGGCCCGGAAACTTGTTGAACGAGAACAGATTGGTCTCGTCGAATTCGAAGGCGGCGCTGTCTTCGTTCGGAATCTCGTCGGGGTTGCCGCCGTAAGGCGCGCCGACCAGCTGCACGATGGGCTCGATCACGTGCTTCCAGCCCCAATCCGTGCGCACCATCGGATAGCGCCACTCGACGCCCGCCCACGGCAGAATGCGGCCGATGGTTTGCGTTTCCGTTCCACTGAGGCCGGTGTCGGTTACGTGATAGCCGTCGGCGCGCAAATTCGCGAAGAATGTGAACAGGTGGCCGCCGGTCGTCGTGACCGGGAGTTTCCACGCCGCCGTCGCCGAAGCGCGCGCCGTATCGCGGCCTTCGCCGCGATGCAGATAGAGCGCGTTGCCGCTCAACTGGAAGCGCCCGCCAAGCACGGTCTCGTCGGGCACATATTCCAGTTCGACCAGCGGCAGCACCAGCGGCGTCAAGCCGGGATCGTCGCCTTCGCGAAGGCCCTGGAAGTACCAGCCGTTGACCGCGGCATACGAACGACCGTCGATACCTTCGATGAACAGGTTGTTGACCAACCGGTCCTTCGACGAAATGTCGTAGCGTTTGAGATAAGTGTCGTTCGACGTCACTTCGGCGTCGTAGCCCCAGCGCCAGACGTCGTCGATCTGGAAGCGCCCTTGGCCGAACACGTGGCCTTGCAGGGTCTCGTCGCCGTATTCGACGCCGAAGCGGTTGCGCGGCTGCCCGTAACGGCCGCTGGCCTGGACGTAGTATTGACCGTCGACGACGCGCTGCCGCCACTCGCCTTTGAGCAACGGCCCGTCGTTCTCCGTGTACACCGGCGTGACCAGCAAGTCGTAGCTGGGGTCGAGCGCGAAGTAGTACGGCACCTCGACGAAGTAGCCGATATCCGTCGAATGACCGACGCCGGGAACAAGGAAGCCCGACTGCCGCGGTGCTTCCGGATCGGAGTGCGAGAAATACGGCAGATACGCGATCGGAACCCCGAACACTTCGAAGAATGCGTCTTCGTATTCGACCCGCGCCTTAGCCTGATTGTAGATCACGCGGAACGCCTTGATTTGCCAGGTCGGCGCCTTCGAGGGATCCTCCTTGCAAGGCTCGCACGTCGTGTAGGCAGCCTTCTCCAGCGTCATCATGTTGCCGCCGGTACGCGTGGCGCGCGCGGCGGCCAAGCGGCCGCGGCCGGCAATGATGACGTTCATGCTCTCGATGATGCCTTCGCGCATGTCGTCGGTGACTTCGATGCGCGAACCCGAAAGCGTGGTGCCGTTTGCTTCGCGGATCGTCGCGTTGCCTTCGGCGATCACGACGCGGGTTTCTTGGTTGTAGGTTAGCTTTTCGGCGAGCAGCGTACGCGGCCCGTAAGTGACCTCGACATTGCCTTCGGCGGTGACCACGCTCGTGTTCGCGTCGTAGGTCATCTTGTCGGCGCGGATGAGAACTTCTTCCTTCTTTTCGCCGTTCGGTTGTTGCGGCGCGGAAGCGGCAGGCTCATCGGCCATCAGACCGGCAAGCGGAAGTATCACCGGCGCGTGACCCGCGGCAGCGGCAATGGAGGCTGTACTCAGCAGAATCGGAAGACCGGCGATGAGGCGATACGCAACCTTCATCCGTCCTCCTGATTGAACAATGACGCCATACCAAACAACAACGCAGTCGTAGCCGGCGCCCACGCTGCCAAGGCCACCGGAACAGTGCCCGACATCCCCAGGGCGTGTGTCACGTCCGTGAAGAAATAGAGCAAGAATCCCGTCAGAACGCCCGAGAGTATGAGCCTCGCAGCCCCCCCTAGACGCGCCAGCCGAAGCGAGAATGCCGCCGCGACAAATATCATAGCGCACAAGAGCATCGGGGCCGCAAGCAAGGCATGGTAGTGGAGCCTATGTTTTGTGGCCGAAAAGCCTGCTGCTTCCGCCTGGGAGATGAAGCCGGGAAGGTCCCAAAACGCGATAGTATCTGGGGTTGCAAAGCTTTCTTGAATTTGGTCCGGAGTTAACGACGTTTTGACGTCGAGTGACGGATAGAACACAGCTGGACGGTCCGGACCTGTGACCCAGGCCTTCTCGAGGTGCCATTTGTCCTTCAGAAGCTGCGCCGCCCCGGCGTCGATTCGGCCGCGAAACTGGTCTTTTCCCTCATAGATGAACATGATCACGTCCTGGAGCTTGAGGCCGCTGTCGGACACATGCAGGGCGTGAATGACGGTCTGGCCCTTCTCGTCCCCTTGGCGCAACCACAACCCGTTGGCCGACACGGCCAGCAGTGAGGGCCTCCCGCGGATGTAGCGAGCCTCCAACTCCTCGTAGTACGAGATCAGCGTGGCCGCGAACGGGTTGTAGACGGTGGTCATGAAGGCCCCGATGAGGAGCGCCGTAACCAGCGCGGGGGCCAGGAACAGCCACGCCGACACACCCGAAGCCCGCGCGACGACAAGCTCTTGGCTGCGCGTCAGACGCGCGAAACACCAGATCGCGCCGAACAAGACCGCGAACGGCATCATCTTCTCGGTGAGGTTCGGAAGCTTCAACAACGCCATACGGATGATCGTGGTCAGCGGCACACTCTCGCGCCCCGCCGTACGGTTCAAAAGCTCGACGACGTCGATGACGAAGGCGAGCGTGACGCAAATGCCGAACACCAACGCGACGCTGATGGCGAATTGCTTCGCGAGGTATTTCGACATCGTCCAGCCGAAATTCATTGCGTGCCCTCCGCCACGGGCTCGGCCATTTTGCCCTTACGCAGCCGTTCGAAACTGGGATGGACCAAAACGAAGAGCAGGCCAATGATCCAAAGCGACGGCCAAACATACATCAGGAACGCCGTATCGGGCTTCGATGCGGTCCATTGTTGGAATGCGAAGCCCGGCAAGCGCGCCGCGAACATCGCGAGGAACGCCAAGCCGATCCGCCCCCCATAGCCGCGCCGGTTGAAGTTGCCGCCGACGAGCGCGACCACCGCAATCAGCGCGAACACGATGCTGTAAAGCGGCCCGCTCAACCGGTTATGGGCTTCCGCGATGTATTTCCGCTGCTGTTTCTCCGGCAAGCTCGCCTTCGGGTAGAGCAATTCGTTCAACCAGAGTTCCGTTACCTCCGGGACCCGCGCATCCACCCCCTTGTCGAACTGGCTGAGATCGAAAGTGTACTTTTCGAAGTTCAGAATCTTCAGCCGCCCTTCGCCACCCTCAAGCCACTGGACGTTGCCTTGGTTCATGATCAGGCGCGGGCCGGTCGGCGTGTTTGCGAGCAAACCGCTCTGCGCCATATAGGTCGCAATGCCCTTTGGGTTGCGCGCGTCGTGCACCAGGATGCCGCGAATCTCGCCACCCGGATTGTTCTCGCTGACATAGACCGTCAGCCCCTTGATAGGATTTGTGAACGCGCCCTCGCGCACGAACGTATTCACGAGATCGGCACGAATTTCGAACACGCGGTTCTTCATCTCGCGCATGCCGGCCGGCATCACCACGAGAGCGAAGAGATAGCCCGCGATCGTGACGGCGAGCGCGATCAAGAGAATGGGCCACACCACCACCCAGCGGCTGAACCCCGCCGCCCACATCACGACGAGTTCGCTCTCCGTGTAGAGGCGGTTCAGGGCATAAAGCACCGAAAAGAACATCGCGAACGGCAGGATCAGCGGCATCAGCTGCGGCAGGCCGAGCAGCGTCAGGTAGATGAACGTCCCCACCGACTGGCTCTGATTGATCACCACATCCAGCAAGCGGAGCGACTGCGACAGCCAGATCACGCCCGTCAGCACGAACGTGAAGAACAAAAGCGGCCCGGTGACCTGCCGGAACATATAATTCTGAATTCCGGACATCGGCCTTCGCTGCACCCTGGTTGGCGGGCTTCTGCCCGCCGCTTCACAATGATCGCGCGGCCCGGTACAACCCCGCGCCTGTCGGTTCCACCAGCACGCCGAGTTTTCGCCGGAATCATGCGGGGTGAGGCGTCCAAGCTGGTAGTCCAGCGGCCGCTCCCACGCAACGTTCTACCGCCAGTTCTTGTTCCCGTTAAGAGATAACACCTCATGCAAATCAACTTTGTGAAGTCCGAAATCCCGGATGAAGGAACGCTTGTCGTCGGCGCGACCGAGGCCGAGGTGCCCACGGGCCTTCTGGCCGACCTCGACAAACAGTCCAAGGGCGCGATCGCCCGGGCGATGAAGGCGGCGCGCTTCACCGGCGCAAAAGGGCAGGTGATCGAGCTTCTGGCGCCGGCCGGCATCGAACTCGACCGGCTGCTCGTCGTGGGCCTCGGCAAGGCCGACAAGTTCGACGGATCTGCCGCCGAGAGTTTGGGCTCCACCGCAGTCGCGCGGCTGCTGACCAGCGGCGAGAAGACGGTGACGCTTCTGCTGCAACCGCCGAAGAGCGCTTCCGACGCCGACGAGGTACAGTTCGCCGTGCGTGTCGCGCAAGGCGCGGTGCTGCGCAGCTACCGCTTCGATCAGTACCGCACGACGCAAAAGAAGACGGACAAACCGACGCTCGCGAGAGTCAACATCGCTGCCGCCGATCCCGGCGAGGCCAAGAAGGCCTGGCGCGCAAACGAAGCGGTCGCCAACGCGATCTTCTACGCGCGCGATCTGGTGACCGAGCCGCCGAACGTTCTCTACCCGGAAGAATTCGCCAAACGCGTCCGCAAGCTCGAGGACATGGGGCTCGAGGTCGAAGTGCTCGGCGTGAAGGAGATGACGAAGCTCGGCATGGGATCGCTCTTGGGCGTGGGGCAAGGCTCCGAACGCGAGTCCCAGCTGCTGGTCATGCAGTGGAAGGGCGCCAAGAACAAAGACGCGCAACCCATCGCCTTCGTCGGCAAAGGCGTGACGTTCGACACCGGCGGCATCTCGATCAAACCCGCGGCTGGCATGGACGCCATGAAATACGACATGGGTGGCGCCGCAGCGGTCACCGGCCTCATGCACGCGCTCGCAGGCCGCAAGGCACGCGCCAATGTCGTGGGCATCTGCGGCCTGGTCGAGAACATGCCGGACGGCAACGCGCAACGCCCCGGCGACGTCGTGAAGTCGATGTCCGGCCAGACGATCGAGGTCCTGAACACCGACGCCGAAGGCCGCCTCGTGCTCGCCGACGCGCTTTGGTACTGCCAGAACCGCTTCAAGCCGAAATTCATGGTCGACCTTGCGACGTTGACCGGCGCGATCCGTGTTGCGCTCGGCCTCGAAATCGCCGGCCTGTTCTCGAACAACGACGAACTCGCCGAACGCCTCATCGCCGCCGGCAAGGCCGAGGGCGAAGAACTCTGGCGCATGCCGATGAATGAGCGCTTCGACAAGATGATCGACAGCCCCATCGCCGACATGAAGAACATTGGCGGCCAATTCGGCGGCTCGATCACGGCCGCGCAGTTCATTCAGCGCTTCGTGAATAAAGTGCCGTGGGCGCACCTCGATATCGCGGGGACGGCGTGGTTCGAAGAAGCCCGCAACTCAACCCCGAAAGGCGCCAGCGGCTTCGGCGTCCGACTGCTGAATCGCCTCGTCGCCGACCACTACGAGAGTTGATCGGCGCTGTTCTGAAGCAACTGTGATTTGCGGAACCCCACCCTGGACTCCAGGGTGGGGCTTCCATCGACATGGGGAGGTGCGCGTGAAGCGGTTATTGACGGTTCTGCTCTTGGCCCTCCCATTCAGCGCGCAAGCTGATACGGCTCTGGAGGCGCGGCTGCGCAAAGCGCTCGACGAAAAGGTCCCGAAACTTCTCGCCGACAACAAGGTTCCGAGCGTTGCGATCGGATTGGTCAGAGGCGGCGAGTTCATCTTTTCGGCGCAGTTCGGAGAGGCAGCACCGGGCAAACCCGCGACCGCGGAAACGCTCTACAACGTGGCCTCACTGACAAAGCCGCTTGCGGCGGAGGTCTATCTTCGTGCCGCCACCGCAAAGTCCATTCCGCTCGACGAGCCGCTGTCGGTCGCGTGGACCGATCCCGACATCCAGAACGATCCGCGCACCGCGACGCTGACAGCGCCGCTGCTGCTCAGCCATCGTTCCGGATTTCCCAACTGGCGCAGGCAAACCGGCGGCAAGTTGAAATTCCTGCGCGATCCCGGGACGGCTTTTGGCTACTCCGGCGAGGGCCTAGAGTACTTGAAGGCGTATCTCATCCGGCGCACGGCCACGCCGTTCGACACGCTGACCAAGACCTTCGTGTTCGAACCCTTGGGCATGAAGGACAGCTATCTGGGCTGGCCGAGCACGCAAGCAGATCGCGTCGCAACGCCCTCCGCCGGCGGGAAGTGGCTCAAGACCGATACAAATCCAGAGGTTCTTGCCGCCGACAATCTGCACACGACAGCGCGCGACTACGCGCTGTTTCTTCAGGCGGTCGTGACGGGCGTCGGTCTGCCGAAGGCGGCGCGCGACGAGCAACTCCGTGTCCACACCGATCGCAAGGCCGAACTCTGCGCCAAGATGGACGCGAAACTGTGCCCGGACGAAGCGGGCATCGGTCTCGGCTGGGAAGTCTACAAATTCGGCGCGACGACGATCCTCATGCACACCGGCAACGACGCCGGCGAGTCCGCGGTTGCCTTCGCGGACTTATCACGCCGCGACGCCACGGTTGTCATGGCGAACAGCAAAGACGGCATATCTATTGCCGCTGGATTGCTGGACGATCTGGAGCTAGACCCAAAGTTCGTGGCATTTCTCAAGGCGATGTAGTGGATGGCGGAAGTCCTGTTCTATCACCTCGAACGCGCAGCGCTCGAAGACGTGCTGCCCGGCCTGCTTGAGAAGACGCGCGAGCGCGGCTGGAAAGCGCTCGTCCGTGCGGGCTCCGCCGAACGCATCGCCGCCCTCGACGCCCATCTCTGGAGCTACCGCGAAGAAAGCTTCCTTCCCCACGGCCTCGACCGCGACCCGAACCCCGCCGAACAACCCATTCTCTTGACCGCGGCAGACGCCAATCCGAACAGCGCCGAAGTCCTCTTCTTCGTCGACGGTGCCGGTACGAAGGACTGGGCGGGCGCCGAAGTCACGGCCGCCACCCGCATCGTCATGATCTTCGACGGCCGCGACGCCGAAGCCCTCGACGCCGCCCGCGAACACTGGAAGCAAGCCAAAGCGAACGGCCACGAAGTTACCTATTGGCAACAAGCCACCGGCGGAAAATGGGAAAAGCGGGCCTAAGCGCCCCGATTTGCGCGGGGCTGGCAACGGATTATTCTGAATTTGAACCCTAAGCTCTGGCTTTCCCTAACCGGGCGCTTCCCATGCCGATCCTCGTTCTGGCCACGATCCTGGTCCAAGGTTTCTGCCTCTATCACTGTTCGCAGTCGGGCAAGGCGCAGCATTGGTTCTACATTCTCCTGTTGCTACCGGGGCTCGGTTCAGCCGCCTATTTCTTCGTCGAGATCCTGCCCGAACTCGCGTCCACCAGGCGCGGCCAGCGCGTGACCAGCGACATCAGAACCGTGCTCGACCCCGACCGCGAATACCGTGAGCGCAAGGCGCAAGTAGAACTGACCGGTACCCCGGCCGCGAAAGCGGCCCTCGCCGACGAGTGCGCGCGCAAGAAGATGTACGACGACGCCATCACGCTCTACCGCTCGGCGCTCACCGGCCACTTTTCCGACGACCCGAACCTGCTCCTAGGCCTCGCCAAGGTGCAGATCGAGAAGGGCGACTTCGCGGACTGCCAGCACACGCTCGACGAGCTGCGCGCGAAGAACCCGAACTTCAACTCGCAAGACGGCCATCTGATCTACGCCCGCGCGCTCGAGGGGCAGGGCAAGAACAACGAAGCCCAGTCCGAATACGAGGCCGTCTCCGGCTACTTCGCGGGCTTCGAAGCGAAGGTGCGTTACGGCCTCTTCCTGCTGAAGCTCGGCCAAGTCGACACGGCGAACGCCGTGCTGCAGGGCGTCGTCGCCACGTTCAAGCAACTGCCCCGCCACGCGCAGGACCTGAACCGCGACTGGTACAACGTCGCCAGGCGCAATCTCGAAGGCTGATTATTCGGCTGCCCGCTGACGCAGCGCGAGATCGAGCGAAACCACGTTTGCTGGCAGTTGCCTCGGGCGCGGCGTCTTGCGTGGTTGCGGCGGCGGAAGCTTGTCGCGCAAGCCGGCTTCGTCGCCCGCTTCCAAGAACGTGTCGATGACCTCAAGCAGCTTCATAAATTGAAACCACGCGAACGGCGTGTCGGTGCCCTTCGTCATGCGATCGACAGCCCAAGTCTTCAACGCGCGCATTTGCGCTTCCGGCGTAGCGGCCGTTTTCATGCCTACCCTCAAGTCCCCAAAGAACCATCGCGAATCAAGAGCGTCTAAGCTGCCCGTGCGCGGTTAATCGGCACTTAATGGGCTTAAGCCGATTTCGGCACGCGCGGAATCGTAAGCCTCGCTCGCTTCCAGCCACGCGGTCTCGGCCGCATCCAGTTGCCGCTGCAGCTCGCCGCGCTGCTTCGTCAGCGTCAGCGCTTTCTGCGGCTCGTTCGCGTAGAGATCGGGTGCGTGCAACGCCGCTTCGATCTTCGCGATCTCGCCTTGCAGCTTCGTCACGCGCTTCTCCGCATCGTCCGCTGCGCGTTTGAGCGGCGTCAGTTGCGCACGCCGGTCGGCAGCGGCCTTGCGCTCTTCGGCCTTCGTCAGCTTCGGCACCTTCTTCGCAGCCGAAGGCTGCCGCTCGTCGAGCAGCAATTTGCGGTAGTCGTCCATGTCGCCGTCGTACGGCACCACGCGCCCGTTCGCGACCAGCCACAGACGGTCCGCGCAGGTCTCGATCAGATGCGGATCGTGACTGATCAGCAGCACCGCACCCGTGTAGTCGTTCAAGGCCAACACCAACGCCTCGCGGCTGTCGATATCGAGGTGGTTCGTGGGCTCGTCCAGGATCAAGAGATGCGGCGCGTCCAGTGCCGCCGTCATGATCAGCAAACGAGCCCGTTCGCCGCCCGACAAGTCCTCGATCGCGGTACCGGCCTTGAAGTCCGGAAACCCCGCAGCGCCCAGCTTCGTCCGCGCCTCGCGTTCGGTCAGCCGCGGCATCAGCCGCATCAGGTGCTGCACCGGCGTTGCCTCGCCCGCCATCTCGTCCAGCTGATGCTGCGCGAAATAGCCGATGCGCAACCGCCGCGATTTCGTGATCGTCCCGCCCATCGCCTGCAGCCGGTTCGAGATCAGTTTCGCGAACGTCGACTTGCCGTTGCCGTTCGCGCCGAGCAGCGCAATTCGATCGTCGGGATCGATGCGCAAATCCATGTGTCCCAGCACCTCGCGCCCGTCGTAACCAGCGCTTGCGCCATCGAGCGCGAGCAGGGGCGGGGAGAGCTCCTCCGGTTCGCCGAGCCGGAACGGCGCCACGCGTTCGCCCGACATCTCCGCGATCGGCTGCAGCTTCGCGATCGCCTTCAACCGGCTCTGCGCCTGGCGCGCCTTCGAGGCCTTGTAGCGAAAGCGGTCGACGAACGCCTGCATGTGCTTGCGCTGCGCCTCCTGCTTCGTACGCGCGGCCTCCTGCACGGCCAGCCGCTCCGACCGCGTGCGCTCGAACGTGTCGTAACCGCCGGTGTAGAACGTGAGCTTCTTGTCCTCCAAATGCAGGATCGAATTGACCGCCGTGTTGAGCAGATCGCGGTCGTGGCTGATCAAAATCATCGTCCCCGGAAAGCGCCGCAAAAACTGCTCGAGCCAGAGCGACCCTTCGAGGTCGAGATAGTTCGTGGGCTCGTCGAGCAGCAAGAGATCGGGCTGCGAGAACAGCACCGCCGCAAGCGCCACCCGCATCCGCCACCCGCCGGAGAACTCCGAACAGGGCCGAAGCTGCGCCGCCGCGTCGAAGCCGAGGCCCGCGAGAATCTCCGCCGCCCGCGCCGGCGCCCGATGCGCGCCGATGTCGGCAAGCCGCGTCTCGATCTCGGCGATCCTGACGGGATCGTGCGCGGTCTCCGCCTCCGCGATCAGCGCCGTCCGCTCGACGTCGGCGGCGAGCACCGTATCGAGCAACGTCGTCGGCCCCGCCGGCGCCTCTTGCGCGACGCCGCCAATGCGCCAGTTGCGCGGCATCACGATCTCGCCGTCGTCGGGCTCGGCCTGCCCATGCAGGATCCGGAACAACGTCGTCTTGCCGGTGCCGTTCCGCCCGACGAGGCCGACCTTGTGCCCGGTCGGAATGCTCGCCGTCGCCCCTTCGAACAGGGGCCGGCCTTCGATCCGGTAGGTGAGGTTCAAGATCCGCAGCATGGGGCGCGCTCTCTACCGGCCTTTTCGCGCCCTGGAAAGGCGCGACAACAGCGCCCCTTAGCCTCGCTTGCGGCGCCCCGGACCCGTCTGTATCAAGGCGCACCTTTTTCGAGCCGTTTTCCAAGGATTTACGCCCCATGACCGAGCGCACCCTGTCGATCATCAAACCGGACGCGACCCGCCGCAACCTGACCGGCAAGATCGTCGACCGGTTCGAGAGCGCGGGGCTGCGCATCGTCGCGCAAAAGCGCCTGTGGCTCTCCACCAAGCAAGCCGAGGCGTTCTACGCGGTCCACAAAGCGCGCCCCTTCTACCACGACCTGGTGAAGTTCATGACCTCAGGGCCAGTGGTGGTGCAAGTCCTCGAAGGCCAGAACGCGGTCGCCAAGAACCGCGAAGTCATGGGCGCGACCGACCCCGCGAAAGCCGCCGCCGGCACGATCCGCAAGGACTTCGCCGAGTCGATCGAAGCGAACTCCGTCCACGGCTCCGACAGCGCGGAGAACGCCGCGAACGAGATCAAGTTCTTCTTCGCCGACACGGAAATCGTGGGCTGACGCCGAAAGCGCGCCGAACAGCAGAAATGCGTCCGGCAAAAACGGACGCAATCGAATCCGTCACAGCGTAACAACGGCGGCGTTCTGCCGTTTTAACCGTAACAATGACGTCACAAATGCGTTGTTTGTTACGCATCACCGCGCGCCAAAGCTGCGCGAGCCCGTGCACGATTGATCGCGCAGTTACGACGCAGCCAACACCGCGCCATCGACCAGATGCAATTTTCAAGTCGCAGCCGCCTGCCCGAAACGGGCAGGGGAATGGCCGTCGGAACAGCCGAAACCATGGATAGAACAAATAAAGAACATAAAGCAAAAAGTCAAACAAATTCTGCGCGCTCACCTCGGTGGGCCAAATTGTCAAAATTTGCCAAAAGTGCTACGATCGTGTCCTTGAGTGAGGGTGCCATGCCGACGCGCAACATCAGCCTAACCAAACAACTGGACGACTTCGTCGACGCCACCGTACGCAAAGGCAGCCACCAAAACGCAAGCGAAGTCGTGCGCGACGCGTTGCGCCTGTTGGAAGCGCGGCAGACGGAGGAGGAACTCAAGCTCCGGCGGTTGCGCGAGGCGATCGCCGTCGGCGCCGCAGACCACGAACGCGGCGACTACGTGGAGATCCGCTCGCGTTCGGCGCTGCAGAAAATGACACAGCAACTTGGCCGCCCGGTGAAAAAGGCGGCAAAGCCGGCGCGGTGACCGCCTACGTCCTGCGGCTGACGTTTGCCGCACCGACATGGATGCGGCCGTCAGCGTGAGTGAGCAGAATTTCGGCCCTGCCGCAGCCGCCCGGTATCGCACCCTCATTGAAGCCGCGCTGGATGCCATTCGCACCAACCCGCATCGCGCCGCCGCGTTACGGCGGCCTGAACTGGGCCCCAAGGTTAGATCGTTCCACTTGATGCATGCGCGAAAGTTGGCGCCGCGCGTCCGCCGCCCCAGGCACATCTTATTGTTTCGACTGGTAGAACCCGATGTGATCGTCGTGGACCGCATGCTTCACGACGCGATGGATATCATTCGGCACATGCCGCCAAGCGAGGCGTAAAGCGCGCGCAATTTGTCGCCCCGCCTGAAGCGGGCGCAGTGTCCCGGGACGAACCGCTTGGTCGCCGTCTATCATGGCGATGCTCAATTCTGGAGGCCCCCATGCTCAACCGTTGCGCCGTCATCGTCCGCCCCGCTCAGCCGTTCGTCGACTGGGCAGCGTCCCTCCCGGGCGCCGACCCGGAAATCCTGCCCGACATCGACGACGAGCAGAACGTCTACCTGCTCCCCGACCTCGCCGACGGCGGCGACGTCGACGAGATGATCGCGGAGGCGTTCGGCCTCATGTTCGAAAACGAACTCGAAGGCTGGTGCATCGACGAAGCCGCCTGGCCCAAACCCCGCACGCTCGCGATGTTCAAGGAGTGGTTCATCATCGAAGTCCACTCCGTCATCCACGACCTCGCGTTAGACCCGCTGAGCAACGACGAAGACGAGTGACCGGCGCACAGCCTCGAAGGTTGGCCTGACCCGGGACCGCGGGCTTCCAGCCCGCTCCTGTCGTCACCAACGCGGCAACGTCTCCGGCAGAGCCAGTATCCCTGGGACCGCCGGCATCCTGCCGGCCCTTTGCCGCATTGTCCCTGCTATGGGGTTTGTGACGTGTGCCCAGATTTTAGGCCGCGTTGGCGACGCGCTCGCCGTGTCGTTGGAGTTTGTCACATGTCCCCTGTCTCGATGTCCCCTGTCTCCAACAAGCGAAAGGCCTATCTCGGCGTTCGCCTTAAGCGGCAACCTCATTTGCGCCTGATTTCCGCCGCTTAGCCGACGGGGTCGCGATAGATGAAGATCGCATAGAAGAGGACCCCGGCAACAACACACACCAAGAACCCACCGAAACCTGGAAACGCAATCGCAGCCCACACGATTAGTATCAGCAGTCCCATGGAGATCAGATACGCGAGGATGGCCAACACTCCGTCTAGCATTTCCTCGAAGAACGTTTTTCTGCCGTCCGCCATAGCACCTCACCTAACGGTAGACCGAAATGGCATGGTATCGGAAAAGCCCAAGGGACAAAAGGCGCCCTCCGCCGATGTCGGTGCTCGCGCGGTTTAGGAATGTGTGTGGCAAAGCTCGCCAACGGGAGCGCTTCGTGGCCGGCTCGCGGCGTTGCTCTTGCCAGCAAGTGCGCGCGGCCTGGGTTTTTCTTCACAAGTATCGCGCGCGAAGAGCTACCGTGGGCTCAGGTCACGACCCTGTAACGCCCGAGCGCT
Organism: uncultured Flavobacteriaceae bacterium; assembly: GCA_964638635.1. Lineage (GTDB taxonomy): Bacteria > Pseudomonadota > Alphaproteobacteria > Micropepsales > Micropepsaceae > SZUA-430. Next base: position 35,938 of record CAZXAQ010000006.1, on the reverse strand, counting down.
TGAAGAGCGTCAAGAGCGGACAGGATGTCCGCGCTCCCGGGTGAGCGTTACCTTAGGCCCCGCGCTGAATATTCCGCCCGTAGAAAATCTCGCTGATTTCGTGATTGACGCGGCCGCGGATGAGTTTGGCCTCGCGGGACGTGAGGTCGGCCTCGCCCGCGCCGAACAGATAGGTGTCGAGGTCCAGTTCTTTCAGCCGCATCTTCGTGTGGAAGATGCTCTCCTGATAGACGTTCACATCGACCATGTCATAGCGGTCTTGGATGTCGCGCGAGATGAAATTCTGGATCGAGTCGATCGTGTGGTCGATGAAGTGCTTCATGCCGCGCACGTTGCGCGTGAAGCCGCGCACGCGGTAGTCCATCACCACGATGTCGGACTCGAAACTCTCGATGAGAAAGTTCAACGCCTTGAGCGGCGAGATCCGCCCGCAGGTGCTGACGTCGATATCGGCGCGGAAGGTGCTGATGCCTGCGTCCGGGTGCGTCTCCGGATAGGTGTGCACGGTGATGTGGCTCTTGTCCAAATGGCCGACGACGGACGCCTTCTTTGGCGTGGAGTGGTCGTCGTTGTGGCCTTCCGAGATCAGCATGGTGACGCTCGCCCCTTGTGGATCGTAGTCCTGCTTGGCCACGTTCAAGATGTGCGCGCCGATGATGTCGGCGACCTCGGTCAGGATCGCGGTCAGGCGCTTGGCGTTGTAGACCTCGTCGATGTACTCGATGTACTCGCGGTTCTCCGCCTTCGTGCGCGCGTAGCAGATGTCGTAGATGTTGAACGACAGCGACTTGGTCAGATTGTTGAACCCGTGAAGCTTGAGCTTCGGATTGCTGGTCGGCTTCACCTTCGCCACTGACGACGATCCCCCTGAGGTTGGCGCATGCATATAGGTCGCGATCGGGGGGCACGCAACACACGCCCCCTCGTACCCCCGTCGGGCGCGTAACCTCCGGCGCGACCGGCGTTCGCGCGGACCAGGGCGACAGGATACCGAAACCCCAAGCGCCTTGCGCCAGTGCGTTGCCAGTTCTCACGGGCCAATACTTGCCGCTTGACCGCTCACGCGTCTCCGCTCTCTTCTTCGGTGCATCGCGACACACCGCCGGAGCCACCGCCCTTGCCCAACCGCATCGCCGTCCTCGGCGCCAACGGCGTTTATGGCCGCCATCTTATGCCGCGGCTTGTCGCGGCGGGGTATCGGGTGCGCGCGCTCGTGCGGCGGCCGGAGGCTGCGAATGCCGCGCGTGCTTGCGGGGCCGAACTGGCGACGGCGGATATCTTCGACACCGCGTCGCTGGCGGCGGCGCTCGCCGGTTGCGACGTGGGCATCAATCTCGCGACCTCGCTGCCGGGGCCGAGCGGTCGCGGCACGTTCGACGCGAACGACCGCGTGCGCGCAGAAGGCACTGCAAACTGGGTCGCTGCGTGCGCCGAAGCCGGAGTCAAGCGCGTCGTCCAGCAGAGCATCGGCCTGGTCAACGCGCGCGGGGCCGATTGGTCGGACGAAGACAGTGTCGCGGACGCGAGCGGCGACAGCGTTGCGGCGAAGGCGATCCGAGCGGCGCTCGTCATGGAGGACCACGTCGTGGCGAGCGCGCTCGATTGGGTGATCCTGCGCGGCGGCTTGTTTTACGGCCCGGGCACCGGCTTCGACGATGCGTGGCACGCAGCCGCCGCCGCCGGAAAACTCCGCTTGCCGGGCGACGGATCGGATTTCGTCTCGCTCATTCATATCGCCGACATGGCGGCGGCGACGGTGGCCGTGCTCAAGCGCTGGCCGTCGCGCACGCCGCTCATCGTGTGCGACGACGCGCCGGCGCCATGGCGTGACGTGTTCGGCTACGTCGCAGCAACGGCAGGGCAGGGGACACTCGAAGCGGGCGGCCGCGCCGGCTTCCCCTCGTTCCGCCTCAAGAATGCGCGAGCGCGTGAGGCGCTGGGTTGGACACCGACATATGCGAGTTTTCGCGAGGGGCTGGTACGGTGAATCACACCCCCGTCTGGCGCGTGACCTCCGGCGCAATTCCGAACTGGCGGCAGTAGGCGGCCATCGCCGGCCGTGCCAGATAATGCGCATGCTCAAGCCCGAACGTAGGCTTTGCAGATCGCCCGCGGTATTCAAGTCGCCTCAGCTCAACCAAACGCCCGGAACACGCGGGCAGGCAATCGTGTCCGGCGCTCCACCTGTCACGCAATCGTCACAACGGTTTCCCAAATGCGAGGCACACAAGCGAGGAGACTCTTTCGTGACGCACACGACATGGAGCAAACCCTGGTATCGCTCGCGCGGCATCTGGGGCGCGATCTTGGGCGCGGCCGGAACGATCTACGGCCTGTGGGCCACCGTCCTGCCCTGCGGGGCGGAGCAGACCGCGCACAACTACGCCTCGGCGGCGGTGACGATGTACGCCGCCTATCTCGCCTTCGTCGGCCGCAAGACGGCCTCGCAGCCGGTGCACTTCCTCTGGCGCCGCAAGGTCGAGGTGCCGGACTAAGGCGGCGGCGGCTGGCTGATGAGCAGCCGGCGATACGCGTCGACCAGCGAGCTATAGGGCGGCACACGGTAATAGCCGTCGGGACCCGCCTCCCAGATCTCGAAGTGCAAATGCGTCGTCGTTCCGTACTTGACCTGCACGCCGTTCGGCTTGGTGTAGCGCATGATCGCGCTCACGAGGCCAATGCGGTCGCCGCGCGTGACCTTCGTGCCCAAGGGCTTTCGCGTCGGCATCTGCAGCGAGGCCGGCAGCGTCTCGCCACTCTGTACGTCGTCGAACAGATGGAGATAGCGAAAGAACTGACTTTGGTTCGCCGACATCACATCCACCGTCGAACTGCTGCCGAGCGGGTTGTTCTTGGAAATCTTGCCGTTGACCGCGGCGACCGCCCAATGCGTGTTCTTTGTCGCGCTGGCGGCGCGGATATCCTGCCCCTGATGAACGCCCTTCTTCGCTGGGCACAGCTCCTCGACTTGTGTGAGCTTTCCGCGTTTCTCGCAAAAATTATCGCGCCACGGATAGCTGAAATTCGACGGATGCTTCTGGTTCCAGGTCAGCGGCGTCGGTCCGTTGCCGCCGCCGTGCGCGTACAATTGACTGTTGGCATAGGCGGGCGCGCGTTCGATCGGAAAGCGCATGCCCGGAACTTCGATGTCGTCTTGCGGGAAGCCGTCGCCGCTACCCGGCTTGAGAGCCCCCGGCGCCCAGTATTTCGCGCTGGGATCGTCGGGGCGAAACGTCGGATCCGCGCCCGCACCGGCCGACAGCAACACGCCCGTCACGGCGGCTGCGGCAAGGATGATGGTTCTAGTCTTCATCGGTCGTATCCCTTTAGCCTGTGATGGCCATCTTCTCGGCGAGCGACTTGATGAAATCCGCTTTCGAACAGCGCGCGTCCCCGTCGCCGTTCCCGCACTCGATCGAGATCAAATAGGCCGCCCCCCAACGGGTGAACGTCAGGTTGATCCCGGCCTCAGCCGTCGACACGCGCACCCGCACGCCGTTCGAGAGCGTCTCGCGCGGGGCAGCCGCGGCCGCGCGCGCAATCGGATCGTCCGCCGCGCGCTTGCGGAACACATGCGTGCCGTAAATCGTGACGTTCGCGCGGCCGATATCGCTGGTGGCCGAGTAGGAATTGGGCTCGATCATCACCCGCACGGAGCGGATGAGCGCCGGCTCCGCCGGCAGCAGCACCGGCAAGGTCGGCGTCACGTCCTTCTCCCGCACGATCGCACCGTCCGGCAGTTGACCCGCGCGCCCCAGCTTCTCCTTGCGAAAATCGTCGAGCAAGCCCTGCCAATCGATCGTGCCGTACTCGAAGCCGTCCGGCGCCGGTGCGGCCGGCACCGGAAACGTCTGCCGCGGCGCATCCACAAGCGGCCGGTCCGGGTTACCAGGCTGCGCCGGCGCGACCGTCGCCGTCACCACGACAAAAAATGAAACCAACAGAGCCGCCAACACGGCAAAAGTGAACGAGCGCACCATTCGAGTCTCCTCACCCTTAAGGAAACTACTCTAGCTCCATCGGTTTGGGAAAACGAGTATGGTGTCCCGGGCAACCCGGAACCCCACGCGTGAACCTCCAAGCCTACCTCGACCGCGTCGCCTTCGCCGGCCGACCGCGGCCGGACCTCGACACGTTGACCCGCCTTCATCGCGGCCACGCCGAAAACATCCCGTACGAGAATCTCGACGTGCAACTCGCCCGGCCGGTTACGCGCGATCTGGCGGCAATCTTCGAGAAGCTCGTCGCGCGCCGGCGCGGCGGCTGGTGTTACGAAATGAACGGCCTGCTCGGCTGGGCGCTGGATGAGATCGGCTTCAACGTGACGCGAATGGCCGGCGGGGTGGGGCGCGCCGTGCGCGGCGACGCGGCGATCGGCAATCACCTGATCTTGCGCGTCGATCTCGACCGACCGTATCTGGCTGATGTCGGTTTCGGTGACGGGTTGATCGAACCGGTGCCGATTGCGCCCGCGACCGTGCGCCAAGGAAGCCTAACGTTCTCGCTGGAGGCGTCGGCGCCCGGCTGGTGGCGCTTCCACAACGACCCGGCCGTCGGCGCGATGTCGTTCGACTTCCAAAACTTGGCCGCGGATCAAACGCTCCTGGACGAGCGCTGCGCCTGGCTGCAGTCAAGCCCGGAGTCGAACTTCGTGCTCAACGCCGTCGTGCAGCGCCATCTGCCCGACGGCCGCTTCGCCATGCTGCGCGGAAAAATGCTGAAGCTCTTCGCTCCGGACGTAACAACCCGCGAAATCGCTTCAGCGGACGACTACGTCAAAACGCTCGCCGGTGTCTTCGCGCTCGACCTTCCGGAGGCGGCAAAGCTTTGGCCCAAGATCGAAGCCCGCCACCGCGACTTGTTCGCTGCAAGCGCGGGCAGGGCGCCTACTCCGCCTTCACCTTGACCTTCATCTTCTTCACGGCGGCCTTCTTCGCGGCCGCAGCGGCCGCTTTGACCGCGCCGCGTTCGGCGAGTTCGGCTTCGACGACGGGGATCAGGTCGGTCGCGCTCGCGCGCTGCATCTTCGACCCGCTGTCGACGAGCCGCCGCGCGTTCGCGAGCAATGTGTTCAGTGCGTCGTCGCTCATCTGCGGTACGCGCGCGCGCAGATCCACGACCTGGGGACCGGCGCCCGTTTGTTCCTTGGCGACCTTTTCGGCGTCTCTGTTCATGGCACCTCTCCCTTGGCTTGAGGCGCGGACGGCGAGCGCTTGGGCCCGCCGTCTCTGCCGATGCGGGCGTGCTTACGCCTCGCTCAGATTCACGGCCTTCATGCCGCGCGGGTCGTTCTCGGTTTCAAACGAGACGCGTTGACCTTCGGTCAGGCCACGCCAGCCCGCCCGCTCAACCGCAGTCGCGTGGACGAAAACGTCCTTGCCGCCGCCATCCGGTGCGATGAAGCCGAAGCCTTTTGTGGTGTTGAAAAATTTGACCGTTCCTTTGGTCGCCATGTCTTCCATTCCTCAAAACAAAGTTGCCGCCGGGGCGACATGCCCGAGGCGGTGTGAAAAGCGTTGCCGTCGTCTGAGGTTGAGAACCGGTCACGCGCGCGCTGCGCACGCCATTGGGTCCGCACATCACAAAGGTGCAGCCGTCACGCCGTCCCTCTACGCCGAATTGCCCAAAACGGCAAGGAGAATCGCGGGAATGGCTCTTCTGCGCCGGTTTGTGCAACAGTCGCCGTCACGAAAAAGGGAAAAGCGCAATGAAGTCGCTCATCGCCGCAGCCGCGGCCGTTCTTGCCGCCGGCACCGCCTTTGCGTTCGGTACGATCAACGGCCTCGGCCAAAACCTGGAGCATGAGCGCATCACGCGCCGCGCGTTCGCGTGCGCCGGCAACGTCGCGACCGACGATTGTTTTCAGAAGAAGACGCTGGACTCGCTCGCGGGCTCGCGCGGCAATTTCGGTGCGGTCGGCGCGCCCGATCGGGGCACGCTTGTTCTGAAGGCTGAAGCGCACTGCGACGGCGGCGATCACCTCGCCGTTGGGGGCTACCCGCAGACGAAAGCGGACGCGCAAGCCAAGATCGACGCCTGCCGCGCCTGGATGGTGCAGCATCTCGACGCCGCAGTTGCCGCAGCCGCCGGTCTGCTCGACGCGAAGGGTAAAATCCGCGACAGCGAAATTCCGACGATCGTCTCGTGTACGTACGCGGGCGGGGTGAAGGGGCGCGCGAAGTGCAACGTGCTCGAAAACTTCGGCATCCTGCTGCACACCTCGCAGGACTTCTATTCGCACACGAACTGGACCGATGCCGCGGGTGCGGGAGCATCATCGCCCGCAAACCCCCCGGGCCTGAACAAGCGTGGCCCCGCGCCGTATCTAAACCTGCGCAGCGCGGCAGCGTTCCCCGACGGCCTCATCTCCGGCTGCTTCGAGGCGGCCTCCGCGATCTCCGAACCCAAGGCGTGCAACTACGGCCCGAACGCAAACCCTCGCGTAAAACATCTGGCGCTCAACAAGGACAAAGGCACGATCGACCCGACGCTCGGCGCGGGCACCACCGACCGCGGCAAGATCAACGAGAACTTCCGCCACGCCGCGGAAGCCGCCGTCGCCGACACGAAAGACAAATGGGCAACGCTGAAGGAGCGCCTGGTCGCCACCTACGGCGTCGACCGCGCGAAGAAGATGATCTGCGCGCTCACGCGCGATAATCCGATCAAGACGTGCTGAAAGGTAAGAAGTGCAAAAGCGAAAACTCGGAAAATCCCCGCTTGAAACCATCCCCTTCGCGTTCGGCGGCAATGTGTTCGGCTGGACCGCGAACGAGACGACGTCGTTCCGCCTGCTCGACCGCTGCGTGGACGCGGGCGTCACACTGATCGACACCGCGGACGTTTATTCCGCGTGGGCGCCGGGCCACAAAGGTGGCGAGTCCGAAACCGTGATCGGCGCGTGGCTGAAGGCGCGCGGCCCCGCTGCCCGCACGAAAATGCTGATCGCGACGAAGGTGGCCATGCACGCCGCGCGTCCCGGCTTGAAGAAAGCGAACATCCTCGCCGCCTGCGACGATAGTTTGAAGCGCCTCGGCATCGACGTGATCGACCTCTACCAGTCGCACCGCGACGACACGGACACGCCGCAGGAAGAAACGTTGGACGCGTACGCGACCCTCATCAAAGCGGGCAAAGTGCGCGCAATCGGCGCCTCGAACTTCACGCCCGATCGCCTGCAAGCGGCGTTGGAGATCAGCGCGAAACACAACCTGCCGCGCTACGAAACGCTGCAGCCGCTCTACAATCTCTCCGATCGCGCGGGCTTCGAAGGGCCCTTGCAGGACCTCTGCGTGCGCGAGAATGTCAGCGTGATCCCGTACTACGGTCTCGCCTCAGGCTTCCTCACCGGCAAGTACCGCTCCGAAGCCGACTTCACGAAGAGCATCCGCGGTGGCCGGATGGGCAACTATCTCACCGCGCGCGGGAAGAAGATTCTCGCCGCAATGGACGAAGTCGCCGCCGCCACCGGCGCAACGTTGCCGCAGATCGCACTCGCCTGGCTGATGACGCGCAAGACGATCGCAGCCCCCATCGCTTCGGCGACGAGTCTGGAGCAGTTCGATGAATCACTGGGCGCGCTGAAACTCGACCTCGCGCCGGCGCACCTCGCGGCGCTCGATGCCGCGAGCGCCCCTTAGAGAAAGCTGGTCGCGAACCGCCACCAGATGACGCCCAACGTGATGCAGCCCATCAAATAGGTGACGAGCCTAAGCGGCACGAAGTTGATGGCGATATACACGGCCGCATGGAGTACGCGCGTGGCCACGAAGAGCCACGCGAGCCCGACCTGCGTGCCGTCCCAAGTCCCGGTCTGCAGCATGAGAATGCACGCGACGTAGAACAGCACGGGCACTTCGAGCAGATTCGCAAATGTGCGGGCAGGGCGCTCGACCCACTCCGGCGGCGCCTCGCCGGTGTAGCTCTTGTAATACCCGATCGCGGCCTTGCCGCCCGCGACCGCGACGTTGCGGTAGACGAACATCATCAGCCACACCACGGCGGTCAACACGACGAGCGCGACGACCGGCTGAACGAGTTGACGCGGCTCCAGCGTCTCCAACACCGGCGGCTGCGCCATCACGAACCACAGCACCGCCAGGAACGCCAACAGAAGCGATCCGATCAAGCCATATTGCCGAAGCAGCGCGCTGTTCATGTTCTCACCTCACTTCACCGTGGCGCCATGCGGATCGCGCCGTCGAGGCGCAGGCACTGGCCGTTGAAGTAGGTGTTGCGCGTGAGTTCGAGCACCAGGCTGCCGAATTCTTCCGGCTTGCCGAGGCGCTTCGGAAACGGCACCGACTGAGCGAGACTGTCCAGCACTTTCTGCGGCGCCCCCAGCATCAACGGCGTCGCAAAGATCCCGGGCATGATAGAGTTCACCCGAATCCCGATATCCATCATGTCGCGCGCCATCGGCAACACGAGCCCGTTCACGCCCGCCTTCGCCGAACCGTAGATCACCTGGCCGATCTGCGCGTCCTGCGCCGCCACAGAAGCGGTCAGCACGATCGACCCACGCTCGCCGTCCTCAAGCTCTGGCAATGTCGCCATGCCCTCGGCCGAGAGCGACGCCATCCGATAGCTCGCAACCAGAATCCCTTCGACGCCGAAGGCATAGTCCGCCGTCGGCGTGCGCTTGTAGCTGTGCGTCTCCTTGTCAAACGACAGCGTCTTGCCGCGCCGCGCGGTCATCGCGCAGTGCACCAGCACGCGCTCCTGCCCATGCGCCTTGCGCGCCTTCGCGAAGCCCGCGATCGCGCTCTCCTCGCTCATGATGTTGACGTTGCAAAAGACGCCGCCGAGCTCCTTGGCGACGGCCTCACCGGCCGCTTCGTTGATGTCGAAGATAGCGACCTTCGCGCCGGCTTTGGCCAGCGCCTGCGCGCTCGCTTTGCCGAGGCCGGACGCGCCGCCGGTGACGACGGCTGAAACGGTGTTGTCGATTTTCATGGGGAAGGTCCTTTCGGGTGCCAAATAGCGGTCGCGCGTTTTGGCACACGCGCGGCCGCACTGTCACGTCCGTTAGAACCGCATCAACTGCCCAACCCGCACCGAGAGCTGCGTCGTCGACGAGCGGTAGTGTTCGCCGTCGATCAGATCGCCCGATTCCCCAAGGGAAACGAAGAGTTCCGCCCCCGGATCGTACTCCCAGCGATAGCGCGCGGAGAGCCCGAACGCCTGGCTGATATTGTCGTACTGCACCTGCGTGCGCAGCTGCATGTCCGGCGTAAAGTTCAGACCAACGTTGAGCGCATAAATCTGAATCTCGACGTCGCCGGTCGGCAAATCGATGCCGAGGAACTGATGCTGAAGCCCGATTTCCCACGTCGTATCAGGTCGCCAGTTGACGAACGTAAACGTACGGAACAGCGTGCCGCCGTACCAGTCGCAGCAACGGATTTCGAAGTTGCCGGAGATCGGCCGCCCGATCGAGGTCTCGAGGTTGAGCGAAACGCCGGTCCACGTGTACTCGCCCGCCGGCACGAGAACGCCGCGGGGCAGGAAGAACGCCGGCGTATTCTCGTAGTCGCGGAACAGGTTGATGAACGCTGCGTCGGTGTCTTGCGTTTGGAAGCCCGCCCACGCACCGTTCTCTTGGCTCTCGAGCTTGTCGTTCAAGTCGGTGACGAAGTTGTACCAGGTGCCGGTCTCCCACCACCGAACCCACGAATCCTGTGGCCGCCCGCGATAGACGAAGTTGCCGTCGTAGGAGCGGATGGCCGGCCGGTTCACGAAGCCGAGCGCGGGTGCATAGTTCTCGCCGACTTGCTTGAACTGAAAGCGAGTCGAGAACGGCTCGTTCGGGAACGACAGTTGCGCGCCGAACGAGTCGTCGTCGCCGAAAGCGCTCGAGAAACTGCGTTCGTAGTAGAAGTCCGCTTGCACCGTCTTGCCTTCGAACCAAGTCGAGTTGCGGAATTGGAAGTCCGCCCCGCCGACCGTGTTCTCGGTGGCCCCCGTCGGGTCGCCGTTTGTGAAGACGATGCCGATCTTCGACTGCTCAAGCACGGGTAGCGTAAACCGAGCCGCCGAAAGAATTTGGTTGTCCGTCGTTGGCGTCCCCGCCGTATCGACGACCAGCGCGCCGATACCGAGCTCGCCGAGCTGCCCTGAGAGCTTGCCGCCGGCCACGATATCCACCGGCGTCCCGTTGACGAGACCGATATTGCGCGAAAAGAACGGCCGCCCGTTCACGTCGCCGTTCAGGTTGTTGCCGCCGAACTCGAACACCGCCGCATCTTGCAGGAAGAAGTCGCGCGTCTCGGGGAAGAAGAGGCCGAACCGCCCGGTGTTGATCTGGCGTTGGTCGAGCGGCGCGTCGGAGAAGTCGGTGTTGAACGTCAGCGTGCCCGTCAGCGACGGCGTGATCTTGTAGTAGATGTTGCCGGACGGTTCGAGCGTAACGTCGTCCTCGCGCGGCATCTGCCATTCGTGCTTGTAGCGAAGCGCCAGGAACGGCTGCAGGTCGAGCCCCAAGCCTTGGGCCGTATTCGAAATGCCCGTCAAGGTGCCCGAGCGCGAGATGTCGCGCGACGAACGCTGGTTGTCGATCTGCGACCAGCGGATGCGCTCGCCCTTGCGGCGGATCAGGCGGAAGATGTCGAAACCCCAGTCACCCTTGGCAACATCGTAAGAGATGCTGCGGAACGGAATCGCGACCTCGGCGATCCAGCCGTCCTCGACGATGCGCGCATGCGCATGCCAGATCGTGTTCCACTCGGCCAGCACGTCGCTGTTGTTTTGCAAGATGGCGTCGAAGCGCGCGCCCAGCGGGTTCACCTCGAACATGTAACCGTCGCGCCGCGTCTTGTACGGATCGAGGTAGATGCGCACCAAGTCGTCTTGGCTCAAACCCCCATCACGAGCCTTGACGGAGGCGGTGATTTTGTCCGGCTCGCGGTCGAAGGCGTGAATCGAGAAATAGATGCTGTTCTCGTCATAGAGCACGCGCACTTCCATGCGCTCGCTCGCGGGCTGCTTTTCCTTCGGTTCCAGCTGATAGAAGTCGCTGATGACGGGCGCCTTGCCCCAGGCCGCGTCCGACAGATTGCCGTCGATCTTGGGCGCCTCGGACGTCTCGATCCGGGTCGCGGCCGCGGATGGCTGATAGGTTGCAAAGTCGCGCGCCGGTACCGTGTCGGCCGCTATCGCGACCCCCGCGCACACAGCAAATCCCGCGCCCGCACCCGCGAGCTTTGCCAAAAGCCGAGTGTTCACAATGCCCCTGCGTCTCTCTCCGGATTCGAAGAGAACACGAATCCGGGGACACACACTCGTTAAAAGGTCGTGATTTGGTTCACGACCGGGTGAGCGAGCGCGAGGTCGGCCTGTCAGCCAGTTGTTTTTTGGCGGAGCCGCGCGGAAATTCGAGCGCCGCGCGACTCCGGAAGTTCAGGCGCTTACAACGCCTCGACCGCGGTGGAGCAGGGCGACGGCGGTTGGTTCGCGCGCTTCAGCGCGTCGAGAATCTGCTGCTTCTGCTCTGGCTTCACCCCGATCTCCGCGGCGATCGCCTTGATGGACGCATTCGCCTCCTCTTGCGTCATCGAGCCCGCGGCGACCGCGTTGTCGACCACCTTGCAAGCGCCGAGATAACTGCCGGCCGCCGCACCGCCGAAGCCGCCGACGGCCAGGCCGATGATGCCGCCCAAGACGAACACAAACAGAAACGCCAAGAAACGTCCCATGAAACTCTAGCTCCTCAAATGTTGCCGCTCCGTTCCGGAATCGGCGAACGGCTAACGTGGGAACCAACTGTGGCAGCTTCAAGAAATCCTGCCACCGCCGGGCTGGAAGCAAGTCTTCGTCGCACCACCCCCGGTCGTAGGCAGACGTTGTGGATAACCCTGCTGCGTCTGCGCGCCGCGGAGATCGGCCCTTGAAAGAAACCCGAAGTGTCAGTAATTTCTGTCAAGACAGAAAGAACAGGCAGGTGTCCCATGCCGCTGCCCCCCGTCATCGAAAAGGTCGTGCTTCATTGGGGTGAAATGGGCGCGCGCTGGGGCGTGAACCGCTCGGTCGCGCAAATCCACGCGCTGCTCTGGCTCACCGGCCGGCCCATGAACGCGGAGGAGATCGCCGAAACGCTCGGCATCGCCCGTTCGAACGCGTCCACCTCCCTCGAAGAACTCCAGACCTACCGCCTCGTCACGCTGGTCCACACGATCGGCGACCGCCGCAACTACTACGAAGCGAAGGGCGACACCTGGGACGTCGTGCAAACGATCGTCGACGAACGCAAGAAACGCGAGATCGACCCGACGCTCGAAGTGCTGCGCGCCGCCCGCGACCTCGCCGAGACCGACCCGCAAACGCCGGACGACGTCAAACAACGCGTCACCGAAATGCTGGGCTTCATCGAACGCATGACCGGCTGGTACGAACAAATGCGCCGCGTGCCCCGGCCAACCTTGCAGCGGCTGATCAAAATGGGCGCCGGTGTCGCCCGCCTCATCGCCTCCAGATAGGAGCAAGCGCCATGGCCTTCGCGGTGACGAACGTGCTGTGGAGCGGTCCGAGGGCGGTCGAAGACGAAGGCCACGACCACAGCGAAACGATCGCCCGCATCCTGGGCACCCGCGCCTGGGCCTCGCTGCCCGACGCGGTGCGCGCCCGGTTCTCGCGCACAACACCCGCGGTCTATGAGGGCAGCGCCACCACGCAGTTGACCGGAGCGGGCAGGGCGTTCGCCTGGGCTCTTCTTCCCTTCGGTTCGCCGCTACCGCTCTTCGCAGGCGAAGCGCGCGCAACCGTCCGAGTCGGCGCCGAGCACGGCGGCATTTCATGGGCGCGGGAGTACCGCGGGCCGCTGGGCTTGGCGTTCGAAGTGCGTTCGACCAAGCGTCTGTCGCAAGACGGGCGTCTGTTCGAATGCTGCGCGGGCGGATGGACGATGCTGCTGGATGTGTCCGCCGACCATGGCAGTCTCGTCTTCCGCTCGCGCCGTTTCTTCTGGCGAATGGGATGGGTGAGTCTCGAACTCCCCATCTGGCTCACCCCCGGCATCGCCGAAGTCCGCCACACGGATCTGGGCGAAAGCCGCTTCCGCTTCACGCTGACCTTCGATCATCCGTGGCTAGGGCGAACGATCTTCCAAGACGGCGTGTTTGAGGACCCGCGTGAGGTCGCGCCATGACCCTCACCGCCCTCATCCTCCTCGCCGCCCAAACCATCCTCGGCGCGCTCGACAACATCCTGCACCACGAAATCACCGAGCGCCTGCCAAGCAAACCCTCCGCCCGCCGCGAGCTCGCGCTGCACAGCGCGCGCGAAGCCATCTACGGCGTACTGTTCCTGATCTTCGCTTGGGTCGAGCCCAGCGGCATCTTCGCCGCCGCCGTGCTGGCGCTCCTCCTCGTCGAAGTCGTCATCACCATCGCCGATTTCCTGGAGGAAGACCGCACGCGCCGCCTCCCGCCGTTCGAGCGCGTACTCCACACCGTGCTGGCCGTGCTCTACGGAACGTTTCTGGCGATCACGATCCCATGGCTCGTCGCGCAAGTCGGCAAACCCGCTGGCGTGACGTTGGTCTCGCACGGCTTGCTGTCGTGGTTCTTCACGCTCTCATCCGTCGGCGTGCTCGCATTCTCGATCCGCAACGCCATCGCCGTCCGCGCCCTCGCGCGCATCGCACTGCCTGTGCGCACACAACAAGTCCCAAGCGGCAGGACCATCTTCGTCACCGGTGCAACCGGCTTCATCGGTACGTCGCTCGTCCCGCGCCTCCTCGCCCGCGGCGACCGCGTATTTGTGCTCACGCGCGACGAACGCCAATCGCGCGCGCTGTTCGCCGATCAGGTGACGCATGTCGAACGTCTCGACGCGCTGCCGAAAGAGACGCGCATCGATGCCGTCGTCAATCTCGCCGGCGCGCCGATCATCGGCCTGCCGTGGACCCGCGCACGCCGCGCCGAGCTCTGGCGTTCGCGCGTCGACCTGACCGACGCGCTGATCCGCTGGATCAAGACGCTCGACCACGCCCCCGCCGTTCTCGTCAACGCCTCCGCCATCGGCGTGTACGGCGACAAAGGCGACGCCGTTCTCACTGAAGGCGCGCGGGCAGGGGAGGGCTTCGCCGCCGACCTCTGCCGCATCTGGGAAGACGCCGCCGCGCGCGCGGAAGGGTTGGGCATGCGCGTCGTCTGCCTGCGCATCGGCCTCGTCTTCGACGCGAACGGCGGAGCATTGCCGCTGATGGCATTGCCGGCACGCTTCGGCGGCGGCGCGATCTTCGGCTCCGGCGCGCAATGGATGAGCTGGATCACGCTGCCCGATCTCCTGCGCATGATGCTCGCCGCCGTCGACGATCCGCTGTGGCACGGCGCGATCAACGCGACCGCACCCGAACCCGTGCGCAACGCCGACTTCCAACGCGCGCTCGCCCGCACGCTCCACCGCCCGCTTTTCTTGCACGCGCCGGCGTGGGCGCTACGCACGCTATTCGGCGAGATGAGTTCGATCTTCCTCTTCTCCCAACGTGTCGTACCGGCAAGGGCGCAAGCGTTGGGCTTCACCTTCGACGTCCACTTCGCCGCCGACGCGCTCGCGCTGATGCTGGGTCCACCCCCACAGCCGCTCCCGCAAGTCACGCCCGCATTGCCTTCCCCGCCAAAGACGGTGCAACCTGAGCAATCGCCAATAGCCATGAAGGAAGCGGCAGAATGACCATCACCCTCTACGGCGCAGCATTGTCGCCGTTCGTGCGCAAAGTTCGCGTCGTCCTCGCCGAAAAGGGCATCGCCTACAAACACGAACCGGTGAGCCCGTTCGCGCCGACGGAAGAACTGCTGGCGATCTCGCCCTTGAAGCGCATCCCCGTGCTGCGCGACGACAGCGAAGGCCCCGACGCGACGCTTCCCGACTCCTCCGCGATCTGCGCCTTCCTCGAACGCAAGTATCCCGCGACGCCGCTCTACCCATCGCAAGCCTTCGCCTACGGCCGCGCGATCTGGCTCGAAGAATACGCCGACAGCGACTTCATCGCGACGACGGGCGGCGGCATCTTCCGCGCGGTCGTCGTCAGCCGGCTGATGAAGCAAGAGCCGAACAAGGACCTTGCCGACGACACGTGGACGAACAAGGTGCCGCGCTTCCTCGACTACTTCGAAAAGGAACTGAACGGCAAAACGCACTTCATCGGCGATAGCCTGACAATCGCCGACATCGCGGTCGCTTCGCCGTTCGTGAATGCCGCGCATGCGGGCTACTGGCCCGACGCGCAGCGCTGGCCGAATCTCGTGCGCTTCTTGAAAACCACACACGCGCGACCCAGCTTCGCCGCCTGCATCACCGAAGAGCGCAAGTTGATTGAGCGCTTGGGCATCCCCTACGCGGGCTAAGGAAAAACCGAAAGCCGCGAGGGTTTGACCAAGGACCCGCCCGTCCTTTACCTGTTGCCCCGAATTCGGTTCCGCTTCTGGGGGCAACGCGCGTGCGCAACCTAATCCTACCCTTCATCTCAGCACTTGTTCTGGCGGGCTGCAGCACGTCGGTGGCGGAAAAAAGCATGTCGATTGCAAAAGAAGACGATCCCTTTCTCTGGCTCGAAGAGGTCGAAGGCGAAAAGGCGCTCGCCTGGGTGCGTTCGCAGAACGAACGCTCGCTGAAGATCTTGCAGGCCGACGAGCGCTACGCCGACCTGGAGGCAAAGGCGCTCGCGATCCTGGAAGCGAAGGACCGCATCCCAATGCCGGGCTTCCGCGCCGACAAAGTCACGAACTTCTGGCAGGACGACAAGAACGTGCGCGGCCTCATGCGCCGCACCACGCTCGAAGGCTACGCGCGGAAGGACCCGCCGTGGGAAACCATGCTCGACCTCGACGCGCTGGCGAAGGCCGAGAATGCGAATTGGGTGTTCAAAGGCTCGACCTGCCTGGAGCCCGAAGAAACGCGCTGCCTGATCCAGCTCTCGGACGGCGGCAAGGACGCCGTCGAAATTCGCGAATTCGACACCAAGAAGAAAGGGTTCGTCGAAGGCGGCTTCCGCCTGCCTGGCGGCAAGCAGCAAGTCGATTGGCTCGACGCCGACACGATCTATGTCGGCCGCGACTGGGGCCCCGGCACGATGACGGAGTCGGGCTACCCGTTCGTGTCGAAACTCTGGAAGCGCGGCACGAAGCTCGACGACGCCGTCGAAGTCTATCGCGGCACGGCGAAAGACGTCTCCGCCGGCGCCAGCGTCTGGCGCGACGAGAACGGCGCGGTCCAGGCGGTCGTGTTCACGCGCTATCCGTCGTTCTTCGAAACCGAATACTACCTGTCGACCGACAAAGGCCCGAAACAGCTTCCGTTCCCGCTGAAGTCGTCGCTGCAGGCGCTGGTCGCCGGTCAACTCGTCATGACTCTGGAAGAAGATTGGACCTGGGGCGGAACGGCGATGCCGAAGGGCACGCTACTGGCGTTCGCCTTGGCCGATCTGAAGCGCGACAGCGCCAACGCGAAGGCAACGGTCATCTACACGCCCGGCCCGCGCGAGTCGATCGAGCAGGTCGCAAGCAGCCGCAACCGCTTGCTAGTCGCCGTTTATGAGAACGTGAAAGGCGCGCTCTATTCCTACGCCTTCGCAAACGGCGCCTGGACACGCGAAAAGCTCAATCTCCCGGCCAACGCCTCGATCGGCGTCGTTGCCGCCCGCAACCTCGACGACAAGATCTTCGTCAACGTCGCGAGCTTCCTCGAACCCGACGCGCTCTACTTCGGCGACGCGAAGGGCGGCTCCTTCACAAAGATGAAATCGCTACCGCCGCGCTTCGACGCCGCGGGCCTCGACGTGCAGCAGTTCGAAGCCACGTCAAAAGACGGCACCAAGGTCCCGTACTTCGTCCTGCACAAGAAAGACATCAAACTCGACGGCACGAGCCCGACGCTGCTCTACGCTTACGGCGGCTTCCAAGTCTCGATGACCCCGAGCTACTCGGGCACGGTTGGCAAGCTTTGGGCGGAACGCGGTGGGGTTTACGTGCTCGCCAACATCCGCGGCGGCGGCGAGTTCGGCCCCGCCTGGCACCAAGCGGGCCTGAAGACGAAGCGGCAAGTCATCTACGACGACTTCGCGGCAGTCGCCGAAGACCTGATCGCGCGCAAGATCACGACTCCGCGCCGCCTCGGCATCGAAGGCGGCTCGAACGGCGGTCTGCTGATGGGCGTCGCCCTGACGCAGCGCCCCGAACTCTGGAACGCTCTGGTGGTGCAAGTGCCGTTGCTCGACATGCTGCGCTTCGACAAGCTGCTCGCGGGCGCCTCCTGGGTCGGCGAATACGGCGACCCCGACGACCCCGCCGAAGGCGCGTTCCTCCGTTCGATTTCGCCGTACCACAACCTGAAGAAAGGCGTCACGTATCCCGAACCGTTCTTCGTGACCTCCTCAAAGGACGACCGCGTCCACCCCGGCCACGCCCGCAAGATGGCAGCACGGATGGAGCAGATGGGCCTACCATTCCTTTACTACGAGAACATCGACGGCGGCCACGCCGCCGCCGCCAACCAACGCGAACGCGCCAAACGCATTGCGCTGGAGTTCACCTATCTGAGCCGCAAGCTCATGGATTAACGACAAAGACCAAGGGCGTGGAGTTGCCACTCGCGTTGCTGTAGTATGGCCGGGTGATTTCTTGGCGCGGACAAATGAGCGACGAATCTCGAATTGTGGCCGATCCGAAAGTTCTCGTGGGCAAGCCCGTTGTTCGCGGAACGCGATTGTCCGTCGAGTTTATCATCGGGTTGCTTGCGGATGGTTGGAGCCGCACGGATATACTCGACGAGTATCCGAGCCTGACGGACGACGACATCACAGCGTGCTTGAACTATGCGCGTGATATCTTGAGTTCGGAACGCGTGTACGCGGCCGAGTAGGGCATGCGCTTCCTGGCTGACCAGAATTTCCCGCGCCGCGCAGTCTTGGCGCTCCGGGCGATCGGGCATGACGTCTTATGGATCGAGGAAGAGGCGCCCGGTGCTTCCGACGAGATAATCTTGGCGCGCGCGGAAGCGGATGGCCGCGTCCTCCTCACCTTCGACAAAGACTTCGGAGATCTTGCCTTTCATGCGGGCCTGCCGGCGGCTTGCGGCATTGTGCTCTTCCGGTTGCCGCTGCTGCGTACGCGCGAGGGTAGCGCCTGGTTGGCGGCCCTAATTAGTGGGCGCGACGACTGGTCGGGCCGGTTTTCCGTGATAGAACCCGGGCGGATTCGAACGCGCGACCTGCCGGGGACTTAAGCGGCGCCATATGCTCTCGACCTTGGAACTCAAACGCACGCCCTTCCACGAGCGCACCTCGCGCTTGAGCATCGCGCAAAACTGGCGTCGTTGGGCGGGCCACATTGTTGTGGGCTCGTACGACCTCTCGCTCGACCATGAGTATTGGGCGATCCGCGATGGTGCGGCGCTGATCGACGTTTCGCCGCTGATGAAGTACGTGATCGAAGGGCCCGACGCGGCGCGGCTGCTCCACAAGGTGACGCCGCGCGACATCCACAAGATGGTCGTCGGCCAAGTGTTCTACACCGGCTGGTGCGACGGGGACGGCAAGCTCATCGACGACGGCACGGTGTCGCGACTGGGGCCGAACCTCTTCCGCATGACCTCGGCCGAACCGTCGCTCCGCTGGCTCGCGATGAACGCCGTCGGCATGGACGTGAAGATCACGGAAATGACGGACCACGTCGCCGCGCTGAGCCTCCAGGGGCCGAAGTCGCGCGCTGTGCTGAACCGGTGCTGCCGGGACCCGCTCGATCACCTCAAGTACTTCCGTTGGATGAACACGAGCATCGGCAACGTGCCGGTCAGCGTCTCGCGCACCGGCTACACCGGCGATCTCGGCTACGAAATCTGGATGGCCGCCGATCAGGCGCTGCCGATCTGGGACGCGCTGATGTCGGCGGGCGAAGACTACGGCATCACCCCGTGCGGCATCCTCGCAATGGACATGGCGCGCGTCGAAGCGGGCCTCTTCATGCTCGACGTGGACTACACAGCTTCGACCCACGCCTGGATCGAGGGTCAAAAATCGTCACCGCTCGAAATGGGCCTCGATTGGGCCGTCAACCTCGACAAGAAGGGCTACTTCGTCGGCCGCCGCGCCCTCGAGCGCGAGAAGCGCGAAGGCTCCTCATGGAAATTGGTGGGCCTCGACATCGAATGGCAAGGCCTCGAACGCCTCTTCGCCGAGGTCGGTCTCCCGCCGCAGGTTCCCGCGATGGCCGTGCGCGCCAGCCTGCCGGTGATGTGCCAAGGCAAGCAAGTCGGCTACGCGTCGTCGAGCACATGGTCGCCGATCTTGAAGAAATACATCGCCCTCGCGCACATCCAACGGCCGTACTACGCGCCGGGCGTGTCGGTCACCGTTGAAGTCACGGTCGAGCACCATCGCAAACAAGCCCCGGCGAAAGTCGTGAAGCTGCCGTTCTACGAACCGGCTTGGAAAAAGAAATGACGCGCACCGCCTCTCCCCCCATCCGTCATGGCCGGGCAAGCGAAGCGCGACCCGGCCACCCAGGGATCGTAGATCTGTGTGGTCGAGTGGTGATGGTGTTCCTGGGTGGCCGGGTCAAGCCCGGCCATGACGGTCCTTAGATGCCCGCAAACCAATACGACGCCATCGTCATCGGCGCGGGCCACAATGGCCTGATCGCGGGTGCATATCTCGCGCGAGCGGGCAAGAAGGTCGTCATCCTGGAGCGCCGCGAGATCGTCGGCGGCGCCGCGGTGACCGAAGAGATCTTCCCGGGCTACCGCTTCACCGAATTCTCCTACGTCGTAAGCCTGCTCAGGCCCGAAATTATCCGCGACCTCAACCTGCCGCGCCATGGCCTGAAGATTCTCCCGCTGCCCAGCACCGTCACGCCGATGGACAACGGCGACTACCTGGCGCAATGGGGCGACCACGACCAGACACGCCGCGAGCTATACCGCCATTCGCCGCGCGACGCGGAAGCCGCCGACGAATACAGCCGCGTCATGGCGCGCGCGGCCAAGGCGATCAAGCCCGTCCTTTCGCTGGTGCCGCCCGACCCGTCGTCGATGTCCTGGCGCGACATGCGCGGCCTGCTGAAGCTCGGCGCGTACGCGAGGAGCTTGAGTGAGAAAGAGCTCTACCGGATCGCAAAGCTCGTCACCCAATCGTCGGCCGACTTGCTCAACGAGTGGTTCGAGTTCGACCCGCTGAAAGGCACGAAATCGGCGTCGGGCATCATCGGCACGTTCTTAGGCCCCCATTCGCCGGGCACGGCCTACGTGTTGCTGCACCATTACATGGGCGAGATCGACGGTGCGTTCCGCGCCTGGGGCTTCGCCAAGAACGGTACCGGCGGCGTCACCGCTGCGATCGCATCGTCGGCACGCGCGCTCGGTGCCGAAATCCGAACCGGCGCAGCGGTGAAACAGGTCATCGTCAAAGGAGGCCGCGCCGCCGGCGTGGCACTTGAGAACGGCGACGAACTGCACGCCAAAGTCGTGATGGCCGCGGCCGACCCGAAACGCAGCTTCCTGCAATTCGTCGAGAGCAAGCACTTCCCCGACGAATTCGTGGAGCAAATCAAAAACTTCCGCGTTCGCGGCTCCTCCGGCAAGGTCAACATCGCGCTCAGCGAACTGCCGAAGTTCACCTGCCTGCCCGGCGAGAGCCCGCTGCACAAAGGTGCGATCTCGATCAGCCCCTCGATCGACTACATTGAACGCGCCTACGACGAAGCGAAATACGGCCAGTTCTCCAAGCAGCCCTACATCGACATGATCATCCCCTCGATGATCGATCGCGATATGGCCCCGCCCGGACACCACGTGATGTCCTGCTTCGTGCAATACGCGCCCTACGACATTGCAGGCGGCTGGACCGACGCGAAGCGCGACGCGTTCGGCGAAACGGTGATATCGACGATCGAACGCTACGCGCCAAACATCCGCCGCGCCATCGTCGGCAAACAGGTGATCACGCCCAAAGACATCGAACGCATCGCCGGCATCACCGGCGGCAACATCTTCCACGGTGAATTGCTGTTGCATCAGCTCTTCTTCCTGCGCCCCGCGCCGCGATGGGCCGACTTCCGCACGCCGCTGCCCGGTTACTATTTCGGCGCGTCCGGCGCGCATCCCGGCGGCGGCGTCATGGGCGCGGCCGGTAAGCTCGCCGCCGACGAAGTGCTGAAGGATTGGCGCTGATGGCCGAGCACGACATCATCGTCATCGGCGCAGGCCTGAACAGCCTTGTCGCGGCGAACTACCTGGCAAAGGCCGGCAAGCGCGTGCTGGTCCTCGAACGCCGCGCGATCGCGGGCGGCCAAGCGGCAACCGAAACCTTCGCCGAAGGCTTCACCGTTGATGCGCTTCATGCGGGCGGATCGTTGCGCCCCGACATCATCAACGACCTGGGCCTGGATCTGCCGGCATCAGCCAGCGAGCCGCTCGTGTCTGCTCTACCCGACGGCCGCCAGCTGCGCCTCACCGCCGACTCCGACGACCACACGCTAGCCTCCATCGCCGCATTCTCGAAGCGCGACGCCGAACGCTGGCCGGCCTTCGTCGCCTTCATGAACGAAGCGGCCGCATTCCTCGACGCTGCCTATCGCACGCCGATGCCGCGCCTTCCGCATGTCTCGCTGAGCGAAGGTCTGCCGCTCGCGAAACTCGGGCTGCAGCTGCGCCGCTTGGGTCCGCGTAACATGTTCCGTGTGATCCGTGCGCTCCCGATGTCCGCGCTGGAACTGACCGAAGAGTGGTTCGAATCCGACGTCGTACGCGCCGCCATCGGCGCGGTCGCCATCCACGGCGCGACGCTCGGACCGATGTCGGCCGGCAGCGGCTACACGCTGATGCACAACTGGCTGAACCGCGGCGGCCCCGGCCACCGGCGCGTCGAAGGCGGCATCGGCCGCATCGCCGATGCGCTCATTGCGGCGCTCAAGGCCCGCGGCGGGACGCTGCGCCTATCCGCTGGCGTCGCGGCGATCTTGGTCGACGATCTCCGCGCGCGCGGTGTTCGTCTGACGAGCGGCGAAGACGTCGCCGCACCGATCGTAGTGTCTGGCGCCGACCCGCGCCACACGCTGCTCGACCTCGTCGGCGCACCCGAGCTACCGCCCGAATTCGTGTGGGCGACGCAATCGATCAAGATGCGCGGCGCCGTCGCCAAAGTGCACCTGTTGACCGACGGCAATCACGGTCTGCCTCCCGGTACGCTCGCCGTCGCGCCCGGCATTCGCTACCTCGAACGCGCGTACGACGCCGCGAAGTACGGCCAGTTGTCGGCGAACCCGTATCTGGAGATCACAACCGCGGGCCGCACGGTCTCGATCCACGTCCAGTTCGCCCCTTACGCCTTACGCGAACGCGATTGGGGCCAAGAGCGCGCCGTGCTCGAGCGTTGCGCCATCGACACGGCGGCGGCCACGTTCCCGCAACTCAAAGCGTCGATCCGCGAAATCAAATCGCTGACGCCGCTCGACCTCGAAAAGACTTACGGATTGACCGAGGGCGACCTGAACCACGGCCAGCTGATCCTCGACCAAATGTTCTTCATGCGCCCGATGCCAGGCTGGTCGACGCACAAGACGCCGGTCGACGGCCTCTATCTGTGCGGCAACGGCGTGCATGGCGGCGGCGGCATCAGCGGCGCGGCCGGCCGCAACGCAGCGCGCGCGATCCTCAAGAAGTAGTCAGCGCCTTCCTCAGAGCCGCCGGATAAAGCTTGTGCTCGGCCTCCAAGATGCGCGCGGTCAGGCTCTCTTCCGTGTCGCCGTCAAGCACGGGCACTTCCGTCTGCGCAATCGTCGGCCCCGCATCAAGCTCCGGGACCACGTAATGAACCGTGCAGCCCGTGACTTTCACGCCTGCGTCGAGCGCTTGGCGCTGCGGCTTCAACCCGCGAAACGCCGGCAGCAGGGAAGGGTGGATGTTGACGATACGCCCCTCCCACTTCCGCACGAAGCCGGACGATAAGATGCGCATGAACCCCGCAAGGCAGATGAACTCGACATTTGCCCGCGTCAAAACGTGATGCAGCTCTGCATCGTAGGCCTCGCGATCGCGGTTCTCGCGCCGGTAGCGCACCTGATCGACAAGCGCGGTCTCGATTCCAAGTTCGCGCGCTACGCCAAGCCCTTCCGCCTCCATCCGGCTCGCCACGACAAGCACGATCTCGCCCGGAAAGTTGGACGCCCGCGCCGCCTCGATCAGCGCCCGCATGTTGCTGCCGCGTCCGGAGATGAGAATGGCGACGCGTTTGCGCGTCACAGCGCGAGGCGGCCCTTGTACCGCACCGTCGGTTCGCCGTTGCCCTTGATCAATCGCCCAAGCCGGAACACCAGCTCACCCGCCTCCGTCAGCACGCGCGCGGCTTCATCCGCCCGCGCGCCGGGCACGACGACGATCATGCCAACACCGCAGTTGAACGTGCGCAGCATCTCGCGCTCTTCCACGCCGCCGCTTTTCGCAAGCCATTGAAACACCGGCAACGGCGTCCAAGTGCCAAGATCAATCTCGATGTCGAGATCGTCCGGCACCACGCGCGGCACGTTTTCGGTCAAGCCGCCGCCGGTGATGTGGGCAAAACCCTTCACCTCGCTCTTACGGATCGCGGCAAGCGCGCTCTTCACATAGATGCGCGTCGGTGCCAACAGCGCGCGGCCAAGGCTTTCGCCCTTTGCAAACGGCGCTGGCGACTCGTATTTCAGCCCTTGATCGGCCACGATTCGGCGGACCAACGAAAACCCGTTCGAATGCACGCCGGACGACTGCAGCCCGAGCACCACGTCGCCCACAGCCATATCCCGCCGCGGCAACACCTGATCACGTTCGACCGCGCCGATCGCAAACCCCGCGAGATCGTAATCGCCACGCGCGTACATCCCCGGCATCTCGGCCGTCTCGCCGCCGACGAGCGCGCAGCCCGCCTGCCGGCAGCCTTCGGCCACACCCTTCACGACTTCAGTGCCGACCTTCACGTCGAGCTTCCCCGTCGCAAAATAATCGAGGAACAGCAACGGCTCCGCCCCTTGCACGACAATGTCGTTCACCGACATCGCGACGAGATCGATCCCAACGGTGTCATGAATGCCGCTCTCGATCGCGACCTTAAGCTTCGTGCCGACGCCATCCGTCCCCGCAACCAAGAGTGGGTCTTTGAACCCAGCCGCCTTCAAATCGAACAAGCCGCCGAACCCGCCGAGGTCCGCGTCCGCGCCCGCACGCGCCGTCGACTTGGCGAGCGGCTTGATCGCTTCAACCAACGCTTCGCCGGCGTCGATATCGACACCCGCTTGGGCATAGGTCAGGCCGTTCTTCCGCTCGGTCATCGCCGCACGCTTTCAAGTTGCACTCAAAGCCCGCGCGTTTAAGCAGAACTCGCCCGCTTGCGGAAGGCGGCCAAATACAATCCCCACTGCCTTGACGCCGCCCCCATCGGTCAGGGCACTCTCAAGTTGCCGAATCTCAAGGGTTGCGATGGAACCGAAAGCGCTCATTCGAGCCATCGACCAGCTGTTGGAAAGCCAGCCCGACAACAAGCGGCTGCGCGACAATCTTGAAGGCTTGGCGAAAGACCCGACGTTTCCCGGCACCACCTGGCACTGGGGCCCGAAACTCTATGCCCGAAGCCGGCCGATCTTCCGCTCGCTCATCCTGAACAACTTCTCCGACTGGATCACCGACGGCAAAAGGTGGACGCGTGTCTACTGGACCGACCACCCAAAGGAACTCGAGGATTGGCTGGGCGCCGCCCGCCAAGCGCGCGACACGAACCTCGTGCGCCGTTTGCTCCGCTGGAAATACGCCAAGGTCAAAGGCTGGGGCGTCGATGAAACGCGTTTTTGTAGCGCGCTGCTTGAGGGCTATCGCGCCGCCCCCGGCGCCGCCGCCCGCGCAGTCGTGCTCGACGAATTCAACGACTGGTTCACGCTCGACGAGACGACGGCGACCAGGCTCTACGAAACCGACCCCGGCGCCACGAAATTCATTCTCGACCACGCCCCACGCAACTATTGGAGCGACGAGAACAAGCGCGGCATGTGGGACAAACTCGCCACACTCGCCCGCGCTAAGAACGACCACAAGTTCTATCGCGCGCTCTATCGCAAGCTGATCCCTGTCGCGCGCTGGCGCGATGACGTGCTGGCGCTCGCCAAATCCGAAACCGACGTCGCCAAACTCAACGAAGAGCTGATCGAACGTCACCCCGAAGGTTATCGCCTCGAGGTGACCCCGACGGTCCTCGACCTCCTTGAGAAACGCGGCCGCGATGTCTTTCCGTACGTCCGCGCGAAGCTGAACGACACGATCGGCGGTTGGGGCAGAGACAAAGAAGCGAAGCGCATGATCGATCTCGCCGCCAAGAACGGTTGGTGGGATCTCTGGACGGCCGCGACACGATCCGGTCCGCCAAAATTCTACCAGGACGGCGTCGACGCCGTCCTCAAGGACTCGTCGCTGCCCGAGGATCGTCAGCGCGAACGTCTGCGCGCACTTGCAGGTGTCAGCCAGGAATGGAATTGGCCGGGCGTCGGCCTCGCGCGCGTGCACAGCCTCGAAGACGATCTCGCGTCGAGGCTCTATGAGCGTTACCCCGACCTCGTGCGCGGCCCCTTCCGCGCGCAAGTCACACCGCGCTGGTGGGGCAGGGGTTACGCGAAGCTCGTGAGTCTGGCGCGCGCCGCGAACGACACGGAACTGATGGACACGCTCGCCGCCCGCTATGCCACCCACGTGTCGTGGCAAGCGCGCGCAGGTCGCCCCAACGACAAGCCCGATCCGCTGCAGGCCACCGCGGCGGAACTCGCGAAATACTACCAAGACATCCGCGACAAGGATGAAGAAGCCTTCGCGCGCCGCGCCGCAGGCGTGCTCACGCGCATACCTGCGTTCACGCTCAACGCCTACCACGCGCTGCTCAGAAACAACGATCTCGCGCGCCTTTTGTTCTCGCGTTCGCTGCGGTCGTTTCTCACTTCGCCGGTCGCGGTCCAGGACCTCGTGGAAGGTTCCGACATCCACGTGATGACGCTGGGCTATCGGATCCTCGCACTGCGCGACCCGCGCGCCGCGCAACTTGCCGGCGCGAACCTCGACATTCTGCTCGGCACGCTCCTGCGTCCGATCCACCGCAAGACACGCCTTGCGGCCTTCCAAGCGCTCGCCAACGCGGCGCGCTCCGGACCCGAGGCCGCCAAGCGTATCCTCACACGCGCCCGCGACGCGCTCAAACTGCCGAACAAGAAGTATCCGAAGGCGGAGCTGATCGGGCTCATCGGCGCCGTCCTTGAAGCGTCGCCCGAACTCGCCAACCCGCGCGAGCAACAAGTCGTCTACCGCCGCACGCCACAGCGGAGCGCGGCATGATCGTCCTCGTCGACTACGCGATGCCATCGCAGCTCGACTCGACCGCGGACGCCACCAACGTCGCCGTCGCCACGAACCTGCGCCGCCCCGTGCGCTTTCACGGAACTGTGCGCGACCACGGCTTCATCCTGCGCATCGCCTTGCGCACGCTCGGCCAGCTGATTTGGTCCGACGACACCTGGCTCAGCGACGCCGAGATCCTCGACCCCGTCATCACCGTCCACCCCGACCGCGTCTTCTTCGAAGCGTTCAGCCAAGACCAATCCGTCTACGGTGCGCTGATCGTCGATCCAAAATTGTTCGACACGATGGGCGACGTTGTCACCGGCACGACGAACATCGACTTCTCCGCCTGGCTCTGGGGCGCGCTCGGGGAAATGCGCACAAGCCGCTCGACCACATTCCGCATCGGTCCGGAGGGCTTTGAGGTAGCGACATCCAGCGCCGGCGGCCGCTTCGAGAAGAAAGTCGACCTCCCCGAAACCTGGGTTCGCGGTTTCCTACAGGTGCAAGCCGCGATGGGCTTGCCGGGCACACGCGTCAGCGTAAAGCCGATCGACCTCCTCGCCGCGATCCGAACGCTGGGCCAAACGAAAGCGAAAGTCTCGCCGCGCGGCCTGCGCTACGAATTCGAACCCGGTCAAGACGTGAAGCTCGTGCTCGAACCATGGGAAACCGTCATCGCGTTCGAAGGCGCAAGCCACAACTACACCGAACGCAAAACGACGCGCGTCTGGGGCCGCCGCCGCCTGAAGCTGATCGAGGGCTTGCTGCCGTTCGCCGATCAAGTCGACATCTATCTGAAAGGCCGCGCGCTGCCGAGCTTCTATGCGGTCAAGCTCCCCGGCATGACGTTCCTGCTCGGCGTTACCGGCTGGTCCGGCAGCGCGTTCACGAACACCGGCGGCTTCGACCTGCTCGCCAGCGGTACCGCCGAAGACGACCCCAAACTCCCCGCGGCAATGGACCTGCTGCGCAAGAATTACCACGTCTCGATCGATCAACTGGCCAGCGCGCTTGCGATCGACAAGACAGCCGCCTCCCGCATCCTCGTGCGGCTCTGCCGCCAGGGCAGGGCGATGTTCGACGTCGAAGCGCGCGACTACCGCCACCGCGAACTGTTCGAAAAGCCAGCCGACGAAGCGACGTACTTCCCGCCCGATCTGCGCCAGGAACTGGCAAACGCCTTCCTCGCCAAGAACGAAGTCAAAGTCGCGTCTTGCACTGTCGAGGAAACGCGCAAGATCCGCGCCTTTCGCGATCCCCATACCGGCGACGCCAAAGAAAAGATCGTGCGCGAAATCGTCTATCGCGACTGGCGTATCTTGGGCGAAGTCGCCGATCAAAAACCGGTCGAGATCGCGGTCAACGACAATGGCCGCATCATCTTCGGCCGCTGCTCGTGCCCGCATTTCGCCGAGCACCTGATGAACCAAGGCCCCTGCGAACACATGCTCGCCCTCTTCAAGGCCAGCGAATCGCAGCGCGCCGACCAACCCTCAAGCCTCCCCGCCGACACCGCAGCCGCTGGCCAGCAGGCGACGCGCAAACAGCCCCAACGCTGGGAAGTTGACAGCGGGGCGGGGGAGGGCTGACCATGACATTCAGACTTGCAGTGCCCGGATCGAGGAGCCTTCCAGCTTCCATTGCCACGGTGTTTCGCCGCGGTTGCTTCCTGATTCCATTACATCGCCACGGTTCCCCACGTACGAAACGTGGGGAGGCCACGGGTCCAGAGCCTTGTGGGTGGTGGGCCTCTTCATCCGGGCCTGCATGTTCTCTCTCCTCCGCCCGAGGTGGCGGATGAGCAAAGTACTTGTCATCGCGGCGATCGCGCTCGTCTTTGCGTTCGTGTTCGGCTTGGTGCAGCGCGCCTATTCGCGATGGCGCCACAAGCAGGCCGTCAAAGAGTTCAAGAAAGCCCCCGTTCGCGACGTTTCGACGGTCGCTGGCGAAGGCGACGCCTCGCTCAAGTCAGAGACAATCAAGATCGGCGGCCCGCTGAAGCCGAAACATCTCCGCCAAGCCTTGCGCGACGACCGCCTGCTGCCGAAGCCGCCGCTCGGTCCCGACTACTATTCGAAGTGGCCGCGCCCTCCGAGGCCGCGCTACTTCACCGAAGCCGACGCCGACCGTCTGTTCAGCCCGTCGCTGCGCACTGCAAGCCGCGACGTGATGGACCTCGCGACCGATGAGGAACAGCTGAAGCGTTACGGCCTGCCGCTGTGGCGCACCGAAGCCGACATCGCGAACGCTGTGGGGATGCCGCTTGGCAAGTTCCGCCACTATGCCCAGCACCGCCATCGCGAGCAGGTGAGCCACTACGTCGCCTTCGCGATCCCCAAACGCGACGGCAGCGAACGCATCATCCACGCACCGAAGACGAAACTGAAAGCGCTCCAGCGCGCGCTGGACAAACTGGTGGTCTCAAAGCTCCCGATCAGCGAACATGCCCACGGCTTCGTCAAAGGCCGCTCCATCGACACGAACGCCCGCGCTCACGTCGGCAAACCGATGGTCGCAAAGTTCGACATCAAGGACTGCTTCCCCGCGCTCCACATCGGCCGCGTGCGCGGTCTCTTCCTCGCGCTTGGTTACAGCTATCCCGTAGCCGCCGCGCTCGCCGTCGTGATGACCGAAGCCCCGCGGCAACGCGTCGAAGCCGAAGGCAAGCTCTACCACACGCCGACCGGCCCGCGCGTCTGCGTGCAAGGCGCGCCGACAAGCCCCGGCCTCTGCAACGCGATCCTGCTGCGCCTCGACCGCCGCCTCGCGGGCCTCGCCAAGAAGCGCGGCCTCGCCTACACGCGCTACGCCGACGACCTCACCTTCTCCGGCCCCGAAGCAGACGTGAAGAAACTGCTCGGCATCGTCCCCAAAATCGCCGCCGAAGAAGGCTTCGAAATCAACGCCGCCAAAACGCGCCTCATGCGCCAATCCGGCCGCCAAGCCGTCACCGGCGTGATCGTCAACAAGGACATGGGCCTCTCCCGCAAAACCCGCCGCAAGCTCCGCGCCGCCCTGCACCACGAGCGCACGGGCAAAGCCGACCCGTCGAAAGCCGCCAGCCTCGCGGGCAAACTCGGCTACCTCCACATGCTCAACCCGGCGCAAGCGAACGGACTTCGCGGGCGTCAAGCCCAAGTGTAGCCTTTCAGGAGGCGGACGCGTTGGAGGGCGGTGCCTTGTTGTCAAGATCGGCGTTCTTCGTTGTTGTTTCCGGTCTTCCGGCAAGCGGGAAGACGGCAATTGGCCGCCGGCTCGCCGAGAGGCTCGCGATTCCATTCATAGACAAAGACGATCTGCTTGAGGCGGAATTCGAAAAATACGATCAAGTTGATCCCGAAATGCGGCATCGATTGAGTCGCAAATGCGATGATGCGATGGCTGATAAGGCGAAGGACCTCGGTTCCGGCGTCTTGGTGTCGTTCTGGCGTCCGCCTGACTTGGATGTTTCGTATGGAACTTCAACACGCTGGATTGCGGAGTTAGATGTTCCGGTGGTCGAACTGCACTGCCGATGTGAGCCACTCATTGCCGAACGGAGATTTAGGGATCGACAGCGACATGCCGGCCACAATGACCCAGCGAGATTGAACGGTCTGAACGATCAGTTGAATGGGTTGGCGGCGCTCGGACCGTTGGGTTGCTGGCCACTTGTCACTGTCGACACCAGCGCGCTCGATGAGATTACTGACCTCACGGAACGCGCTATGAGGCAGATTTTGGATTTGGTTTAGGTCGGTATCGACGCTGCAGCGAAGCGGATAATCAGCCTTTGAACCTAGATTCGCCTTTCTATATGGTCGCGCTCCCTTTGCGCCGGGTTCATCTATCCGACGCCAAACCGGTGAGCCATGACCCACAAACGAACCCTGATTACCAGCGCACTTCCCTACATCAACGGCGTCAAGCATTTGGGAAACTTGACCGGGTCGATGCTGCCCGCCGACGTCTACGCCCGCTATTGCCGCGCGCGCGGCCGCGAGACGCTCTTCATCTGCGCGACCGACGAACACGGCACGCCGGCCGAACTCGCAGCGCTCGAAGAGGGCCTGCCGATCGCCGAGTACTGCGCGAAGTGGTGGGCGATCCAGAAGAAGCTCTGCGACGGCTTCGGCCTGTCGTTCGACTATTTCGGCCGCTCGTCCAGCCCGCAGAACCGCGAGCTGACGCAAGCCTTTGCCAAGGTGCTCTGGGAGCGCGGCCACATCGAGGAACGCACAACCCGCCAAGTCTACTCGAAAGCCGACGGCCGCTTCCTGCCGGACCGCTATGTGATCGGCACCTGCCCGCACTGCAACTACGACCGCGCCCGCGGCGACCAGTGCGAAAACTGCACGCGCGTGCTCGACCCGGCCGACCTCATCGAGCCGCGTTCGGCGCTCTCGGGTTCGAAGGAAATCGAGCTCCGCGACAGCAAGCACCTGTTCCTGCAGCAAGCGAAGTTCTCCGACGACCTGCGCAAGTGGATCGGCACACGCACGGAATGGCCGAACCTAGTCTCCTCGATCGCGCTCAAATGGCTCGACGAAGGTTTGCAAGACCGTGGCATCACGCGCGACCTCGCGTGGGGCGTTCCGGTCAACGCGCAGGACTGGGGCCCGAACCCTCAAGGCAAGCGCCCGGATGTCGAGGGTCTGAAGGGCAAAGTCTTCTACGTCTGGTTCGACGCGCCGATCGAATACATCGGCGCCACGAAGGAATGGGCCGACGCCGAACCCGGTTCGAATTCGCGCGATTGGAAATGCTGGTGGGTCGGCGACAACGCGCAGTCCGAGGTCCGCTACGTCCAATTCATGGGCAAGGACAACGTGCCGTTCCACACGGTGGGCTTCCCAGTGACGATCCTCGGATCCGGCGAGAAATGGAAACTCGTCGATCAGATCAAGGGCTTCAACTGGCTGAACTACTACGGCGGCAAGTTCTCAACGACGCAGAAGCGTGGCGTGTTTATGGACAAAGCGCTGGAGATTCTACCGGCCGACTATTGGCGTTGGTACTTGGTCGCGAACGCGCCTGAGAGCGCAGACTCCTCGTTTACGTGGCAGCACTTCGCCGACACCGTGAACAAGGACCTGGCGGACGTTCTCGGCAACTTCATGAACCGCACGCTGAAGTTCACCGAAAAGCAGTTCGGCCCGGCAATCCCGGCCGGCGGCCAGAGCGGCGCCCTCGAAGCACGTCTGATAGAACAGTTGGAACAGCGCATCGCCGCCTACACGCAGCACCTGGAGGACATGCAGTTCCGCAAGGCCGCAGCCGAACTTCGCGCAACCTGGGTCTTGGGCAACGAGTACCTGGCGGAAGGCGCGCCGTGGACCTCGATCAAGACGAACAAGGACGCCGCAGCTCAATGTGTGCGCACAGCGATCAACCTGATCCGCGTGTTCGCCGCTCTGGCGTCGCCGATCATCCCGTTCGCGGCTGAGAAGATGGCGCTCGCGCTAAAGCTCGATCCGAAGACGTTCCGCTGGCCCGGCGCGATCGCGCAGGAACTCGATGCGCTCAAACCCGGCCACACCTTCGTGCCGCCGGCGGCAGGCGATGTGCTGTTCGGGAAGATCGCACCCGAGCAAGTTACCGCCTGGGAGGAGCGTTTCGGCGCCTCTGGCGCGTAAGAGTTGTGTCCCCGAAAAAATATTTTTCCAAACGGCGCCGCAGGCGGATGCGGCGCCGTTCGCCGCTCCGGAGTCTTGGCGGAACAGCTGCAATCTCCAATGGGCCGCCAACTGCAACTCATGCTTCCAATCCACATCCCGCGTGACCGTTGACGGTTGTGCGATTCCTCAAATTTGCCCGTGTGGACAACTCGAACGTGCGATCACGCACTTCTACGATGAGTTGTTGATGCTCACGCGAAACCCGTGAGCCTTACCCCTTGGGGTTATTGCAACTGCTCCGTTTCTGTTTCATGTTTGAAACATGGAAGGGGTCGGCTGCTGATGGGGATCAGAAACCGGCGCGGGGACGAAGTCGAGTTGGGGGCTTCATGCCGCGTGTTAAGGCGTTGTCGACGCTGGCCTTTTTGGCACTTCTGATCTCCGCTGGGAGCGTCGGCAGTCAAGATCCTTTCCGCGCCCGTTCCGATGCGGAATCCGCAGAATCCGCTCTGCCGATTTCGCCCTCGGAAGAGGGCAGTTCCTACAACCCTTACCAGGCAATCGATCCACCGGCCGAGCACGCGCCGGTCGCGATCGTGCCGGAGAACAACGTCACTGAAGTTGCGCCGCCCCCCGCCGCGCCAGCGCCTGCAGTTGTGCAACCTGAGAAGCCCATCGCCAGGCTAGAGAGCGCGCCCCGCGTGCAGCTCGCCGCAGTGTCCACACCCGCGACGGCGACGGACGCATTGCAAGAGGAAGTGCCGCTCATCAGCGCGGCTGAGCGCCGCCTGTTCGCGACGGTGCCTGAAGAGATCGAAGGCTACTTCGATCTCTTCATGTATGTGAGCAAATCGAACCGCGGCCCGCTCGCGCAGCGCATGTTCGTGTTCCAGCGCGACACCGACGGCAAAGTCATTCCCTATGCGGAATGGCGCGTGTCGACCGGCCGCGAAAAGCTCGAGATCCATCGCGAGAAGCGCATCCGCACGACGACGCCGGAAGGCATCTTCATGCTCGACCCGGCGCGCATGTATCAAAGCTACAGGTCGCGCACGTTCGACAATGCGCCGATGCCCTACGCGATGTTCTACGACCTGCAGAACAATGGAAACATGTCGGGCCTCGCGATCCATGCCGTGGTCGGCCGCAGCAAGATCGCCCGGCTCGGCCGCCGCGACTCCGCAGGCTGCGTGCGCCTCTCGCCCGCGAATGCGAAGGAACTGTTCTTCAAGATCAAGAACACGATGAAGGGCCGCGTGCCTTCGCTCGTGATCAACGAAAACGGCTCGACCGACAGGTGGGGCAGGGTGGAAAAGGCCGCCGACGGCACGATGATGCTGCAGGACGGCTACCGGGCTGTGCTGCTTGTGGAAAACTACGACGGTCGCGACGAGGTTGTGGGACCGGTGGTCGCTTACACCAACTAGACGACTCGGCGTATGGTTACCGTTGCAGAAAGGCAGCAACTACAGAGAGTTGTAGTGCGTTGTTACAACTTACATTGAGTGGTCCAGGGCAGGCCAATTAGTCTGCCCGTCTGGGAATGGGGAAGGTGAATGGCATCTTGGCTTACAAGGCTGAGCGCGGCTTTCGTCGTGGTTGGAACAGCCACGGGCGCGTACCTCATTCTGCAAAATCCGAACGCGGGCGGGAAATATCGCCCAGAGCTTGACCGCTTTGCCAGCCAAGCGAACGCGGCATGGAACTCCGTCGTCGACTCCGCGACCACCGCCGCCGAGAAGGCCGCGCCGATGGTGGCTGAGGCGAGGTTGCCCTTCATTGTTATGGAGCCGCGCGACCTGGCAGCGCCGATCGTTGGGGCGCCAAAGCTCGCCGTTCAAGCTGTGCCACCCCAATCGCAGGCCGAATTGCGACTTGCCGAAGTCCAAAGCGGACTAGCGGCGGACTTGGAACCGGTCGAAGCGCGTCTGCGCTCAAAAGTACCGGCGGAACTGTTCCCGTATTTCAGCCTCTACATCTACGTCAGCAAGTCCACGCCCGATAAAGGCCCGTGGGCGCAGCGCATGTTCGTGATGGCGAAACAGCCGGATCAAACGTTCAAGCTCCTGCACACATGGCTGGTCTCAACCGGCAAGGAAGAACAGCTGGTTGCCCCCTCGGGCCGCACGCTCGGAACCCACACGCCCGACGGCATGTTCAAGCTCGACCGCGGCCGCTTCTACGAGGACTACACATCGCGCCAATGGCAATCACCTATGCCGAACGCGATGTTCTTCGATTGGCAAATCGAAGGCCGCCCTTCGGGCCTCGCCATCCACGGCAGCGACGAGAACGGCGCCAAGGAACTCGGCAAGCGCGCCTCGCACGGCTGTATCCGCTTGTCAGCGGAAAATGCACGCACGCTGTTCGAGATGATTCAGGCCAATTACAAGGGCCGTGTGCCGGTCTTCTCCGTGGACCAAACCACCGGAACCATGAGCACGAAGGGTAAGCTCGTGCGCGATGAAACGGGCCGGGTCGTCATGCGCAACGGCTATAAAGTGCTGGTGTTTATCGAAGACTTCGGCGGCTCGCGAGTCGACACCGTCGCCTCACTCTACTGAATCTTCCGAGCAATCGCGCAGGCATAGAGCGCGACCGCGGCTGCGTTGGAAACGTTCAGGCTTGGCATCTCGGGCCGTGTCGGTAGCCGCACGGCCATGTCGCATTTTTCGCGCGTCAGGCGGCGCAGACCTTCGCCTTCGGCCCCCAGCACCAAGACGAGATCGCGGTTGAGATCGACCTGCTCGATCGGCTCCGCCGCTTCGTCCGCGAGGGCAAGCCGCAGGAAGCCAAGCTCGGCAAGCTCATCGAGCGTCCGCGCGATGTTGACGACCCGAATGATCGGCACGATCTCCAGTGCACCGCTCGCCGCCTTCGCGAGCACACCGCTTTCCGGCGGCGAGTGCCGGTCCTGTACAATCACGCCGCAAACGCCGAATGCCGCAGCCGAACGGAGAATCGCTCCCAAATTGTGCGGATCCGTCACCTGATCGAGCAGAACCAGGCGCCGAGGCTCCGCAATACCCTCGATCGCATCATGGATATCGGCTTCGGCAAGCGGGTTCGTGAGCAGCGCGACGCCCTGGTGGACGGCATCCCGTGGCAGTGCCCGATCGATGGCGCTGTGGTCGGCTGTCTCGACCTGCACCTTGGATTTGGCCGCAAGCGCCCTAAATTCCGGCTCTGCGGCGCCGGAAATCAGCAGTTTCCGGCTCTTCCGTGCGGGGTTGGCGAGCGCCGCGCGGACGGCATGCGCGCCCCAGAGCCAAAGTCCGCTGCCGTCGGCGCGCTGTTCAGGCCCGCGTCCGCGGTTCCGCCTGGTCATTGTGCCGCTCCGCCGGAAGGGGGAAGAAAGCCATTAACCGGTTGACAAATCAGGCTCAAATTCGGGATAAGCCCCCCTCCCGTGCCCAGACGGTTGTGGGCGCGTGCGGGCGCCATCCCAAAAGATAGGACGAAATTCATAACCGGCTGGAGCAAACACGCACACGGCACAAGCCGACGCATGTCCATTTTGGGGGAGTGTCCCGAGTGGCAAAGGGGGCGGACTGTAAATCCGCTGGCTGACGCCTTCGTAGGTTCGAGTCCTACCTCCCCCACCAGCCTTCGCTCGCGAAGCGAGGGAAGGCTGCCACGCCGAAGCCCATTTGGGCGAAGGCGGGCGATAAGTCCGCGAGCTACGGCTTGGCAAGCCAGCCAAGTGTCGGGCGAAGGCGGGCGATAGGTCCGCGAGCTACGGCTCGGCAAGCCAGCCGAGACGATCGCGGAAACGACATGAGTTGGCGCTGCTGCTGTAGCAACAGGGAAACGAATGAACGAAGGAGATCGGCGGGTGTAGCTCAATGGTAGAGCAGAAGCCTTCCAAGCTTACGACGAGGGTTCGATTCCCTTCACCCGCTCCATGACCACAAACGACGACGACTGACAAGGAAGAGTTCAAGGAACTAACCAATGGCCAAAGCAAAGTTCGAACGGACGAAGCCGCACTGCAACATCGGGACGAT
>CAZXAQ010000005.1:1281-90149 GCA_964638635.1 uncultured Flavobacteriaceae bacterium | reverse complement strand
AAACAAAACGCAAATGAACATGGATTTCGCGCCATGCTGAACCGGACAGCCGTGGCCTTGAGCCGGCCATGACGATCTTTTTGCGGAGGTTCGTTGAGTGAGGGTCATTGTTATTGAACGCTACCACAAATACATGACATTCGGTGTCATGAATTGTGGTTTACGACCGGTCCCTCAACTCACGAGGGACGATCCATGGATCAGCAAAGACGGACGATTTTGGGCGCGGCTGCCGGGGCAGCGGCGATGTTGGCGGGGGCTGGCGCGCCTGGTGCGCAGGCGGCGGTCGCGAAGCCGACGCCGGGGAAGCCGGGGGACTTCAACTTCTTGGCCGGCGAATGGCGCATCAAGCATCGGCGGCTACCACCCGGCGCGAAAGAGTGGGATCTCTTTGAGGGCGAGGCGACGTGTTGGAACATCTTGGGCGGTGTCGGCAGTGTCGAGGAGTTGCGCATTCCCTCGCGCAACTTCAGCGGCATGGGCTTGCGGTTGCTCGACGTGACGAACCGCGTGTGGTCGGATTTTTGGGTGAACGCGAAGAGCGGCGTGCTGACGACGCCCGGGCAGACCGGCAGTTTCGAGAACGGCGCGGGCATCTTCCTCGCCGACGACGTCGACGGCGACAAGCCGATCAAGGTGCGCGGCGTTTGGGATCAGATCACGCCGACCTCGTGCCGGTGGTCGCAGGCGATCTCGCGCGACGGCGGGCGGACGTGGGAGGAGAATTGGGTGATGCAATGGACCCGCGTGAAGTAGGCGCGGCTTGATCGGCGTCCGTGGTTGGGCGATGGTCAAGCCATGGACGACCTTTTCAATTTGACGGGCAAGATTGCGCTGGTGACCGGCGGGTCGCGGGGGTTGGGTTTGCAGATGGTGCGCGCGTTCGCGGCGCGCGGCGCGGACGTGATCATCGCGAGCCGGAAGATCGAGGCGTGCGAGGCAGTGGCCGCGGAGGTGCGGGCGATGGGGCGGCGCGCCGTTGCCATTGCCGCCAACGCGAGCAAGTGGAGCGAGATGGACCGGCTCGCCGAGGCCGCTTACGCCGCGTTCGGGCGGATTGATATTTTGGTCAACAATGCTGGCATGTCGCCCGCGATCCCGTCGCACGAAGTGACGGAGGAGTGGTTCGACAAGATCGTGTCGCTCAACTTCAAGGGGCCGTTCCGGCTGGCCGCGAATGTGGCGAAGCGCATGGCGGATGGCGACGGCGGGGTCATCATCAACGTGTCATCTACAGGCGCGTTGGTGCCGCTGCCCGCGGTCGTGCCCTATTCCGGCGCGAAGGCGGCGCTGAACGCGATGACGGTGTCGCTCGCGCGCGAGTACGGGCCGAAGGTGCGGGTCAACGCGATCTCGGCGGGGCCGTTTCTCACCGACATATCCAAGGCGTGGAGCGAGGAGGCGCGGCGGACGGCGCACAATTCGCTGCACCGGCCGGGGCGGCCGGAGGAGATTGTGACCACGGCGCTTTATCTCGCGAGCCCGGCGTCGAGTTTTACGACCGGCGCGATCGTGCGGTGTGATGGTGGACAGAGCTGAGGCGCTCCAACAAATGCTTGTCATCCCGGCCGAGCGAGGCGAGCGCCGGGAACCAGGTGAAGCAGCCACAAGCGTTGCCCCGTGGGTTTAAAACTTGAGCACGTTCCCCTGGGTCCCGGGTCTCCTCCGCTTCGCTTCGTCGCCCGGGATGACAGGTGTTGTTGATGCCAGCGTTGATTCTCCGCGCGACGCGCTACACTTACGGCGAACGCGGACTTCGATTCGCGAACAACACGGTGAGGCGTGATGCGCGTTGGTCTTACGTATGATTTGCGGTCGGACTATTTGAGGGAAGGCTACTCGCTCGAAGAGACGGCCGAGTTCGATAAGGAAGACACGATCGCGGGGCTGGCGCGTGCGATCGCAAGTCACGGGCATGACGTCGATCGGATCGGCAACGTGAAGGCGCTCGTCGCGCGGTTGGCCAAGGGCGACCGCTGGGACCTCGTGTTCAACATCGCGGAAGGCATGCGCGGGATCGCACGCGAGGCGCAGGTGCCGGCGCTGCTTGAGGCGTACGACATTCCCTGCACGTT
This sequence comes from uncultured Flavobacteriaceae bacterium, assembly GCA_964638635.1. GTDB lineage: Bacteria > Pseudomonadota > Alphaproteobacteria > Micropepsales > Micropepsaceae > SZUA-430. The sequence goes on along the minus strand of CAZXAQ010000005.1, from coordinate 88,074 downwards.
TGCGGATGCGGGTGTGCTGACGCTCTGCCTGCACAAGGGTTACACGAAGGCGGTGCTGCAGGCGGCCGGTGTGGCGACGGCGCCGTTCGCGGTTGTCGAGCGCGAGGCCGACATCGCGCGGGTCGCCCTGCCCTATCCTTTGTTCGTGAAGCCGGTCGCGGAAGGCACGGGTAAAGGCATCACGCCGCGGTCGATCGTGCGCACGGCGGCGGAGTTGAAGCCGACCGTGACGGAGCTCTTGAACAAGCACAAGCAGCCGGTGCTGGTGGAGCCTTATCTCACCGGTCGCGAGTTCACGGTGGGCCTGTTCGGCTCCGGCGCGTCGGCGCGGACGGTGGCGGCGATGGAGATTCACCTCGGCGAGAAGGCGGAGCCCGGGCTCTATTCACTCTCGAACAAAGAGAACTACGAAGACCGCGTGACCTACACGATCGCGACCGATGCGCTGGCGCGGGAGGCGGAGCGCGTGGCGCTGGCCGCGTGGGTCGCGCTCGGTTGCCGCGACGCGGGCCGCGCGGACTTGCGCGCGGGGTCGGATGGCAAGGTCTATTTCCTGGAAGTGAACCCGCTCGCCGGCATCAACGAGCAGACGTCGGATTTGCCGATCATGTGGCGGATGCTGGGGCGGAAGTATGAGGATTTGATTGGGATCATCCTCGATGAGGCGATGACGCGGGTGAAGCGGTAACCAACCGCGACGATGCGGAATCGTTGTATCTGCTTGACTTTTGGCCGGCGTTTCGGATATCCGCTCGCCCTCGCGCGGGAAGCGCGTTTGTTGCAGAGGTTCACCATGACGGACGATAGCCAGTACCGGGAGTCCCGCTAACGCGTCCGTCGAGGCGCCTAGCGCGCCTCCCTCTTGATGCCCGGCGGCTTCCGCCCGCATCCGTTCCCTAAGTCAAAGCCGACAGGCCGATTGCGTTCGCTACTCAGGCGCGAGTTCGACTATCGAGCGCGCGAGCGTGCGATCGATTGCGCCTGCAGGGGTTTGACGCGCACATTCACGACCATCTGCGAGCCACATCATGACCCGCAAACTCAGAAATATCGGCATTATGGCGCACGTCGACGCCGGCAAGACCACGTTGACGGAACGCATTCTGTTCAACACGGGCCGCATCCACAAAGTGGGCGACGTTCACGACGGCAACACCGAGACCGACTCCCATCCGCTTGAGCAGAAGCATGGGATCACGATCTCGACGGCCGCGACGTCGTGCGACTGGCAGGGCACGTCGATCACGATCCTCGATACGCCGGGGCACGTCGACTTCACGATCGAAGTCGAGCGCTCCTTGCGCGTGCTCGACGGCGCGGTCGCCGTGTTCTCGGCCGTCGCAGGCGTCGAGCCGCAGTCGGAGACCGTCTGGCGTCAAGCCGACCGCTTCGGCGTGCCGCGCCTTTCGTTCATCAACAAGATGGACCAGACGGGCGCCGACTTCGCACGCGTGGTCGAGATGATCGCGGACCGGTTGGGCGCACGGCCTTTGCCGCTCCAGCTTCCGCTGGGCGCGGAGGGCGCGTTCGAAGGCGTTGTCGATCTTGTGTCGATGACGGCGTTCGTTTGGCGTGACGGCAGCACGACGCCGGTGCGGATCGCGATCCCCGACGGGATGCGCGATGCCGTGGCGGCGGCGCGGCTTCGGCTGATCGAGACGCTGGCCGACTTCGACGCGGCGATGATGGACGCTTACCTGAGCGATCCATCGGCCGTACCAGCGGCGGCGATCGAGGCTGCTGTTCGCACGGCTTGCATCGGCGGGCATGTGACGCCCGTTCTGTGCGGCTCTGCGTATCGCAACATCGGCGTGCAGCCGTTGCTCGATGCGATCGTCGCCTATGCGCCGGCGCCGGAAGACCGGCCGCCGGTGACGGGCGTCGATCCGCGCTTGGGCACGGCGGTCGGGCGGTCGCCGAAGGCGGACGAGCCGTTCGCGGCCTTGGTTTCCAAGGTGCAAGCGAGCCGGTTCGGCACGCTGTCGTTCGTGCGCGTCTATGCGGGCCGTATCGTGAGCGGCGCGAGCGTGCTCAATGCGTCGGTCGGCAAGACCGAGCGCATCGGGCGCATCTTGCGCATGCACGCGGACACGCCGACGCAGATCGACGAAGCCGTCGCCGGTGACGTCGTTGCGGTCGTCGGGCTCAAGTGGACGAGCGCGGGTGAGACGCTTTGCGATCCTACGCGGCCTATCGTGCTCGACGGGTTCGATATTCCGGACCCTGTGATCGAAGCGGTGATCGAGCCGCGCTCGGCGCAGGATCAGGAACGGCTGGGCCAGGCGCTCGCGATGATCGCGCGGAGCGATCCGTCGTTGCGCGTCAGCGTCGACCGGCAAACTGGGCAGACGATCGTCAAGGGCATGGGCGAACTGCACCTCCAGATCCGCGTTGCCGAGACGCTGAAGGAAGACTTCGGCGTGGAGGCGCGGATCGGCGCGCCGCAGGTTGCCTATCGCTCGGCGCCGACGAAGCGGGCCGAAGTCGACCACACGTTGCGCAAGCAATCGGGTGGGCCGGGACAGATGGCGCGCGTGCGTTTGGCGTTCGAGCCGCTTGGCGACGGCGGGACGGGCCTTGCGTTCGAGAACTTGATCACGGGTGGTGCGATTCCGAAGGAATTTGTGCCGGCGGTGGAGAAGGCGCTCGAACGGGTGATCGTCGACGGCGGGTTGGGCGGCACGCCGGTGCACGGGCTCAAAGCGACGTTGCTGGATGGCGACTTCCACGAGAAGGATTCGTCCAGCCTGTCGTTCGAACTCGCGGCGCGCGAGGCGTTCCGGATCGGCTTTGCCGAGACGGCGCCGGTCGTGCTCGAGCCCGTGATGCGGGTCGTGGTGACGACGCCGGAGGAGTATCTGGGCGGCGTCATCGGTGATCTGCAGAGCCGTCGTGCGCAGGTGCTGTCGTCGGCGCCGGTGCTGCGGGCCCATGAACTCGTCGCCGAGGTGCCGCTCGGCGAAATGTTCAACTACGTGGGTGCGCTCCGGTCGTTATCCCAAGGCCGGGCGAGCTTCACGATGTCCTTCGCGCGCTACGCACCACTGCCGAAAGGCTTGTGGGAGCGGGCGATCGGGGGGCGAGGTTGAGCGAAGAATACGGAGGGGTGGGTGCAACGCCCGCCCCTTCGGTGTTATTCGGATAGCGCGGCCAGTTCGGCTTTCTGCTTACGCGTCAGAGTCTCCGAAACCAGCGCGTAGGACCTTTTGGTGAGGCTCTTTGTTTCTTTGAGCGGCACGTCGGCGTCGAGGCTGATGCTGATCCAGAAGCGTTTGTCGAGATGTGACCGATGACCGACGCCTTTGTACTTCTCACGCAGAATATCCGCCAGTTCCGGTTCGCATTTCACAATGACAAACTCTTCGCGACGGACCGAGAGGATCGCAAACATCTTGCCCATCACCTTGTACATCAAGATCAGCGGCTCGGTCGCGCGCGGCGGGACGTAGGGGGCCGCAACAACGCCCGGCATTGCGTCGAGGAGCTTCTTCAGCGCTTTGGTCTTTGGGGTTAGATCCACGCGACGATCCTCGGTGGCTGCGAGCCTACCGCACCGCCGGACAGCTTGCACCAATAACTCAAGTTGTCATCCCGGCCAAACGGAGCGAAGCGAAGTGCGAGCCGGGACCTAGGAGAGACGGGCACCGAGTTGAAATGTCGTGCCGGTCACCTGGGTCCCGGCTCGTAAGCTCCGCCACGCTGCTTCGCAGCGGGCTACGCTAACGGCCGGGATGACAGGTGAGCTTGCTGGCGGCGATTACGCTCGCCGCCGCAACGGGAGGATCACTGGGGCGCCGGCGTGGTCGCCGATGAAGGCGTCGATGCCGAAGGTTTTGCGGAGGGTTTCGCTGACGAGGGTTGTGGCCGGTGGGCCGTCCGCCGTCACGTGGCCTTCGGAGAGGAGCAACACGCGGCTTGCGTGGCGGGCGGCGATGGAGAGGTCGTGGAGGACGACGATGACGAGGGCGCCGGTTTCGCTCGCTGCTTTCAGGACTTCCATCGCGTGGAGCTGATGGCTGGGGTCGAGTTGAGCGAAGGGTTCGTCGGCGAGGATGATTTTGGCTTCGCTCGCCAGCGCGCGGGCGAGGAGTGCGCGGGCGCGTTCGCCGCCGGAGAGTGCGGTTGCCGGGCGGTCGGCGAGGTGGGCGATGTCGCAGGCTTCCATCGCGCGCGTGATGGCGGCTTCGTCGGCGCCGCTTTTCTTTGCGAAGCGGTGGGTGTGGGGTAAGCGGCCGAGCGCCACGATGTTGCGCACGGTGAGCGGCCAATGGACTTCGCCGCCTTGCGGGAGATAGGCGATCTCGCGCGCGAGGTCGGCGCGGCGCCAAGTGGTTAGCGGTTTGCCGTGCAGCGCGATGTCGCCGCTTGCGGGCGCGATCAAACCTGCGGCGGCGCGCATGAGCGTCGATTTGCCGGAGCCGTTCGGGCCCATGATCGCGACGCATTCGCCGCGAGCAAAGGTTGCGCTGAGGCCGCTCAACACGGTGCGTGCGCCGAGCGCGACATTGAGGTTTGCGAGCGACAACGCCGTCATGTGAGTTCGCGCCTCAGTTTGAAGACGAGCCAGAGGAAGAATGGGACGCCGATCAGCGACGTGAAGACGCCGAGCATCAGTTCGGGGCCGGACGGCACGAGGCGCACGGCGATGTCGGCCACGAGCACGAGCAACGCGCCGCCGATGGCGCTTGGGATCAAGAGCTTCGAGGGCGTGTGGCCGACGAACGGGCGGCAGAGATGGGGGACGATGAGGCCGACGAATGCGATGGCGCCCGTGACGGCGACGCTGGCGCCGACGGCGAGTGTCACGCCCGCGATGACACGGCGTTGGATGGCCGTCACTTCGATGCCGAGCGACTTGGCGGCGTCTTCGCCGAGCGTGAGCGCGTCGAGCGCGCGGCCGGTCGAGGCGAGGAGTGCGAGGCCTGCGACGACGAAGGGGGCCGCCAGCAGCACGTCGTCAAAGCTGCGGTCTTTGAGCGAGCCTAAGATCCAGAACACGATTTCGCTGACCGCATATGGGTTCGGCGCGAGGTTGAGGGCGAGTGCCATCAGGGCCGCCGCGAGATTGGCGAGTGCCACGCCCGCTAGGATCAGCGTCAGCACGCCGTTGTCGCGGCCGCTCAGCAAGCTGAGGACGACGGCGGCGATAAGCGCGCCCAACATCGCGGTGAGCGGCAGGGCGAACGAGAACGCCGTCGAAAGACCGAAATAGATCGCGATCACGGCGCCGAGCGAGGCGAAGGACGCGATGCCCATGACGCCGGGTTCGGCGAGCGGGTTTCGGAGCAGGCCTTGCAGTGCTGCGCCGCTCATGCCCAACGCTGCACCTGCGAGCAGGCCGAGCAACATGCGCGGCAAGCGTATGTCACGCATGATGACGCCGGCCGTACCTGTGTCGTTCACGAGGCCGTCGATCACGGTCGAGGCGCTCAGCGGCGCGTAGCCGATGAACAGCGACGCGCACGCCGCGATGAGAGTTGCGGCAGCGAGTGCGATCGGCAGTCGGGATGCTCTGTCGTCCATGGCCTCAACGTCGCTCGTCAGTCGCCGCGACGGTTGCCCGCTTTGCACGCGCACACCCCGGCGCGGGCAAGGACGACGGCATCCGGCAGGTTTCCTGGCTTGCGGCTCGAGCGCTCGTCGCCTGCCTTCCCGAGTTTCCTCAGTGGCGTCTTTGGCTTCGAACTTGCCGCTCACAGTTGCGGGGGCAGCCGCGGTTTTGACCGCGTTCCCTCTCCGGATACGTGGGGGTGAGGGTTACTCCGGTTTGCCCGCGTTCGCAAGGCGGGCACGTTCGGCGCTCAAGCGTGCGACCGCTTCGCCGACCCAGGGGCCGGGGCAGAGCCAGAGGCGTGAAGGGATGTTGTAGAGTCTCGTCTTGCCTTCGAGAGCGCGGAAGGCGGGGTGGCGGAGGATGCTTTGCGCGCGGCTCGCGGTTGCGCCGTAGGAGTCGTCGAGGATGAGCAGCTGCGGCGCGGCGGCGACGACGGTTTCGAGCGCGACGGTTGCGTAGGCTTGGCCGGTGAGTTTGGGCGCGAGGTTTGTGAGGCCGGCGGCGGCGAGGATGTCGTTGGTGAGTGTGCCGGCGCCGGAGGTGAGGCCGTTGGGTTCGTAGACGAGGGCGGTGATCGGGGCTCGTGGTTCGGGGTTCGTGATTTTCGCGTTCATTTGCGCGATCAGCTGCTCGCCGCGTTCGGGTTCGCCGAGGACGGCGGCGGTTTCGCGGATGACTTTGCGGACTTCGACGAGCGAGGAGGCGATTCCCACGATGTGGACGGGGACGCCGATCGTGGCGGCGAGGCGGTTCGCGCCCTTGCCGGTGTAGATGTCGCCCAGGATGAGGTCGGGTTTCAGTTCGACGATTTCCTCGGCGCGCGCGTTGTTGATGCGGATGCCGCGGGCGGCTTCGGCGAGGTTCGAGATCTCGGGCTCGGTCGCCATGCGCGATACGGAGAGGATGCGGGTGCGGTCCACGAGCGCGAGCGCGAGTTGGTCGGCGCAGACGTTGGTGGAGACGATGCGCTGCGGTTTGCTTGGTTGCGCTGTAGAAGGGGTCTCACGCGAAGACGCGAAGGCGCGAAACTTCTCCTTGCTGTCATCCCGGACGCTAGTGGAGCCCGCTGCGGCAGCAGCGTGGCGTAGCTTGCGAGCCGGGACCCAGGGGACTGGACGCGGACTTACAAGGCGCGCGCTGAAACGCTCGTCCAACTCCCCTGGGTCCCGGCTCTCGCTTCGCTGCGCTCCGCTCGGCCGGGATGACAGCGTTGGGGGATTGGCGACGAACGTTGGTGACGTGAATAACCCTCCCGCGCCCCCTCCCTGTGGGAGGGCGAAGGGGGTGAGAAGCGTTGCTGCTATGAGTAAGCGGACAAGCACGATGTTCTCTTTCTTCCGCGTGTGCCTATAGTGCGTTCATCGCGAAATCGCCAGTGAGGATGGGATGTACGAGACGATTCAGGTGCGCAAGGAGGGGGCGGTTGATTGGGTGACGCTTCATCGGCCGGACAGCCTCAATGCTTTGAACAAGCGGATGGTCGATGAGTTGCTCGACTACTTTCAGGCGCTTTATTGGGACAAGTCGGTGCGCGTTGTCGTGATGCGCGGCGCGGGGCGTGGGTATTGCGCGGGGCTTGATCTCAAGGAGCGGGATAATTCGCCGCGGTCGCCGCAGAATGGGCTCACTTCGCAGCGGCGGATCAGCGAGATCGTTATGCGGATGCGGCGTTGTCCGCAGCCGATCGTTTCGCTCGTGCATGGGCCGGCATGCGGCGGGGGTTTCGCGTTTGCGCTCGCGAGCGATATCCGGATTGCGGGGGCGAGCGCGCGGATGAATGCGGCGTTCATTCGGATTGGATTGTCGGCTTGCGATATCGGGGTGTCGTATTTCCTGCCGCGGCTTGTCGGCGTTTCGGTGGCGTCGGAGTTGATGCTGACGGGGCGGTTCATCAATGCGGAGCGGGCGCTCAGGGTTGGGCTCGTGAGCGAAGTGGTTCCGGACGACAAGATGGAAGAGGCCGCGCGGCCTTATCTCGACGAGATGTTGACGACTTCGCCGCTCGGGCTTCGGATGACGAAGGAGTGTCTCAATATGAGCGTCGATGCGGGGAGCCTGGAGGCCGCCGTTGCGATGGAGGATCGCAATCAGATTCTGTGCGCACAGACGAGCGACTTCGGCGAGGGGATACGCGCGTTCCTTGAGAAGCGTCCGCCGGCGTATCGGGACGCGTAGATGCAGCGCTGGCTTTACTTGCGCGGCGGCGACGTTTCGCTGCTGATCGATGCGGTGCCGGGCGGCGAGGCGTTGCCGCGCGTCGTGCATTTTGGCGCGGACTTGGGTGCTGCGCCCGATTTCGAGGCGGTAGCAACGCGGCCGCGCGTGCTGTGGGGCGCGCGGCTTGATGTCCCCTGCCCGCCTTGTGTGCTGCCGGGTGCCGAGGCTGGGTATTTTGGGATGCCCGCGGTTGAGCCTTCGCATCAGCATCGTTGGGTGTTCGAGGGCGTCGAAGAGCTGAGCGAGGGATTCTCGCTGCGCTTTTCGCTCGCGACGCTCGACTATCGGATGTCGCCACAGGGAGTGCTGGCGACGCGCGTGCGTTGGCGGGGTGCCCAAGCGCGTTGGGTCGCTTCGATGGCGATGCCCCTGCCCGCCTCTTGCGACGAGGTGCTTTCGTTCGGCGGGGATTGGGCGCGGGAGTTTGCGGCTCAGCGGCAGACGCTGTCGTCGGGCGCGCTCGTCTTCGAGAGCCGGCGCGGGCGGCCGGGGCATGATCGGTTTCCAGGCGTGTTCGTTGGCGAGCGCGGGTTTGGCGACGATCACGGTGGCGTTTATGCGCTGACGCTCGGGTGGAGCGGGAGCCATCGCGTTGCGGTCGAGAAGTTGCGCGAGGGCGAGGTCGTTGTGCAGGCGGGTGAGCTGCACGTTGGCGACGACGTTGCGGGTGGCGGCTACGAGAGCCCTTGGTGTTACGCGACCTACTCGCCGCGTGGGTTGAATGGCGTGATGCAGACGCTGCATGCATTCGTGCGCGAGCGCGTGGTGCCGAAGACGGTCGCTCAGCGGGCGCGGCCGGTGCACTACAACACGTGGGAAGCGGTTTACTTCAAGCATGATGTGGCGACGTTGAAAGAGCTTGCGGATCGCGCAGCCGCTGTGGGCGCTGAGCGGTTCGTGCTCGACGACGGGTGGTTCAAGGGGCGGAACGACGATCGCGCCGGCTTGGCCGACTGGATTGTCGATACGAAGAAGTATCCCAATGGTTTGACGCCGCTGATCGATCATGTGCGCTCGAGGGGCCTCGAGTTCGGGTTGTGGGTGGAGCCGGAGATGGTGAACCCCGACAGCGATTTGGCGCGCGTGCATCCGGATTGGGTTCGGCGCGACGGTTCCGGACTGCTCTTGATGCGGAACCAGGCGGTGTTGGACGTCGCGCGGGCGGATGTTTCCGCTTACTTGTTCGATGCGCTTCATGGGCTGCTGTCGGCGCATCCGATTTCGTATCTGAAGTGGGACATGAACCGCGACGTTACGGGGGCGGGGCATGGGGCTTATGTGCGGGCGGTTTGGGCGCTGATCGATCGGTTGAGAGCTGCGCATCCTTCCGTTGAGATCGAGACCTGCGCGAGCGGCGGCGGGCGGTGCGATTACGGGATGCTCGCGCGGGCCGAGCGGGTTTGGGTTTCAGACTCGAACGATGCGCTCGATCGGTTCGACATTCAGCGTCACACCAACCTCTTCCTGCCGCCGGAGGTTTGCGGCGTGCATGTGGGGCCGGCGAGCTGTCACATCACCGGGCGGCGGTTGTCGCTCGATCTGCGCGCGCATGTGGCGCTGTTCGGGCACATGGGGCTTGAGCTCGATTTGCGCGAACTTTCCGAGACGGATGCGGCGCGGCTCGCGGCGCATATTGCGAACTACAAGCGGTTTCGGTCTCTCCTTCATTCCGGGACGTATTGGCGGCGGTCGATCGATGCGGATCATGCGGCGGTTTGCGTGACCTCTCAGAGCGAGGCCTTGGTGCTTGTCGTGCGGGCCGGGTCGGCTGAACTCGGGCGCGGGGCGGTGCTCAAGATTCCGGGGCTTGCCGATGACGCTACGTACCGCGTCGAGGCCGTCGCGCCGGTCACGAAGAGCGTTGAACCGGCGCTCACTTTGCCGTTAACGCTCACGGGCCGTGTCCTTGCCGGGCGGGGGTTGGCGCTTTATCTCCCAAGGCCTGAGACATCGCTGCTGCTTCACGTTTCTTGCCTCCATCAACCGGGCGCGCGATAACCGCGGCGCCATCAACGGACGAGACCCTCATGCCCTCCTACAAAGCGCCCGTCGCCGATTTCGAGTTCCTACTGTTCGACGTGCACGAGATCGAAAAGTACGCCGATCTGCCGGGGTATAAGGAGCTGGACAAGGCGACCGTTCGCGACGTTCTCGAAGGGGCCGGCAAGTTCGTCGAGGAAGTGCTGCAGCCGTTGAACCAATCGGGCGACGAAGAGGGCTGTCATTTCGAGAACGGCGTCGTGCGCACGCCGAAGGGATTCAAAGAGGCCTGGAACGCGTATCGCGACGCGGGCTGGAACCGGCTTGCGGTGCCGGAGCAGTTCGGCGGCGCGGGTTTGCCCATTCTTGTGACCTTTGCGGTGACGGAGTTGGCGTTTTCGGCGAACCAGGCGTTTGCGATGTATCCGGGGCTCACCGCCGCTGCTTACTCCGCGCTCGCCGCGACGGGCGAGCCGTGGATGCGCGAGCATATCGTCAAGCGCATGGTGGCGGGCGATTGGGCGGGCACGATGTGCCTGACCGAGCCGCATTGCGGGACCGACTTGCGCCTCATGAAGACCAAGGCCGTCGAGCAGCCGGACGGGACGTACAAGCTCTCGGGGACGAAGATTTTCATTTCCGGCGGCGATCAGGATTTGACCGAGAACATCATCCATATGGTGATCGCGAAGATCCCGGATGAGAACGGCAAGGTCGCCGACGACCTTTCGACCGTGAACTTCTTCATGGTGCCGAAGTTCCTGGTTTCGGAAGACGGCAAGATGGGCGCCCGCAACGGCGTGTTCACGGGGTCCATCGAGAAGAAGATGGGTATCAAGGCGAACGCGACGGCCGTGCTAAACTTCGACGAGGCGAAGGCGTGGCGCTTGGGGCCGAAGCCGCAGAAGAAGGCGGACGGCGCGAAGGGCTCGTCGTCGGCCGGCATGAAGGGCATGTTCGGCATGATGAACGCGGCACGTCTTGGCGTCGGCGTGCAGGGCGTGGCGATCGCCGAGGTCGCGTATCAGAACGCTGCGATCTATGCGAAGGAGCGGCTTGTCGGCCGCGCGCTGACTGGGGCGAAGGCGCCGGACAAGCCCGCCGATCCGCTGATCGTCCATCCGGACGTGCGGCGGATGCTGATGTTTGCGCGCGTTGCGGCGGAAGGCGGGCGCTCGCTTGCGACGTTCATTTCGCTGCAGCTTGGGATCGCGCAGTCGCTGCGTCCCGAGATGGAGCGGGTTGAGGCCGCCGATCTCGCCGATCTGCTCACGCCCGTGATCAAGGCGTTTTGCACCGACATGGGCTTCGATGCGGCGAACGCGGCGATGCAGGTGTTCGGCGGGCACGGCTATGTGCGCGACCACGGGATGGAGCAGTTCGTGCGCGACGCGCGGATCAACCAGACGTATGAAGGCGCGAACGGGGTGCAGGCGCTGGATCTCGTGGGGCGCAAACTTGCGCGCAACGGGGGCCGGGCACCGTTCGCGCTCTTCAAGCGGATCAACGACTTCATCGACGCGGAAAGCAGCGAGGCGATGAAGCCCTATGTCGCGCCGTTGAAGCTGGGCCTCGCGCGCACGCAGGAGGCGACGATGTGGCTCGCGCAGAACGGGCTCAAGAACCCGGACAATGCGGGCGCCGCCAGCGTCGATTATCTGCGCCTCTTCGGGCTCACCGTGATTGGGTGGCTGTGGGCGCGTCAGGCGAAGGCCGCGCTGGCCAAACTCGCCACGAAGCCCGCGAACGCCGCGTTCTACGAGACGAAGTTGGCATCCGCGCGCTTTTGGATGGAGCGGTTGATGCCGGACACCGCCTCTTTGAGCGAGCGGATCAAGGCGGGCGCCGACGGGCTGATGACACTCGATGCGGCGAACTTCTAGAGCCGGATACAAAATCGAATCCGTTAGATCCGTTAGATCGGCGGATTTGTGCGGGTTTATCCGTTAGGTAGGCGTTAGATACCCGTTATGTGTGCGTTTGGTGCTGCGCTTTGCGAGCACGAAACGCGCGCGTCGCGCGTGTTCGATCCGCGCGGCGCTTAAGGCCCCGCAGACGACACGTCCCATATGCAATTTTCAAGTCGCAGCCGCGCGCCGCCGACGGCGCGGGAAAGCGATGCCTGCCGTGATCGGGTTCGCATCACTGACACGTTATATAATATAAGTACCACAATATGCAGCAAAACACAAGCAGATTTGTGCCTCGCCGTGCCGCTGCGCGATATCCGCGCGGATTTCGGGATACGGGTGGCGGCAACGACCTCAACATCGCATATGCAGGTCTGAAGCGGCCGGTTTGGGCCGGCCGCTTGCTGCTAGAGCAGGTTCGTATGACTTGGAATCGGCGGCGAGTCAGCCTGACCACGAAGACACGAAGAAGCACAAAGTTTCACCAAGATTGGCCATCTTTGGCGCGCAGCGCCTGTCAGCCCTGACCGCGCGCTGGCGCGCGCGAACAAATCCACTTGGTGGAACTTTGTGCTTCTTCGTGTCTTCGTGGTGAAAGCTGACTCCGTTCGGCCTCCTCCGCCTCAAGCAAATTTGCTTGAGGGTCGTATGTCGCAGCGTTCAGTCCACGTCGATCGTGGCGCGGCGGTTTTGGGGTTCTTTGACGCCGTCGCCGGTTTGGACGAGGAGTTCGCTTTCGCCGCGGCCCGCCGTCGTGATGGCGCCGTCGGGGACACCTTTGCCGGCGAGGTTGGACTTCGCGGCATTCGCGCGGCATTCGGAGAGCCGCTGGTTATAGGCGTTCGAGCCGGAGGAGTCCGTGTGGCCGACGATGCGCACGCTGGCCGCGCCGGTGCCCTTGGCGGCCGCTGCCGCTTCGCTCAACACCGCGTCGGCCTCGGCCGTGATGTTGCACTTGTTGTAGCCGAAGAAGATCGTGAACTGCTTCACGGCCGGCGGTGGCGGAGGGGGCGGCGGCGGTGGTGCCGGCGGCGCCGCCGCAGGCGCGGCCGCGCCGAAGGAATAACGGATACCCAGCGTGGCGGCGTGCTTTTCGATGTCTTCGACGCGGATACAGCAGGTGTGACTGCCCGATTGATCGATGATGAGTTCGGGATCGGTGACGCGCAGGTAGCGGTAGCGCATGAACAACTGGGTGCGCTTCGTCAGATCGTAGTTCAGACCCGCGATGGCTTGATAGGCGAAGCTCCACTCGCTGCTGTCGATCTCTTCGATCGTCGGGTTGTTCCATTCGAACCGCACCTGGTCGACACCCGCGCCGGCACCCACCGAGGCCGACAGGCGGTCGGTCAGCCGCAAGTCGTAGAGAACGTTGGCCATCAGCGAGAATTCTTGCAGCTCGCTGTCGAGCGTGCCCGTGCTGGGCGGACTGCCGGGCGCGCCGCCCAACGTAATCAAGGTCGAGACGTAGTCTTCCAGCTTGTTCTCGCGGTAGCCCGCTTCCAGTTCCACGCGCCAGCTGCCAAAGGCGTAACCGGCCGTCGCAAAGACCGCCCAACCGGCCGGGCCGTCATCGACCGTGTAGTGGTGGAAGTGCGTGACCGGGCCGGCGCTCGTCGCCTGTTCTACATACTCGAGTTCCGCGGCCCAGCTTGCGCCGCCTTCGAGGCCCAAGTACCAGCCGTTCAGCTGTCCGGCTTGCGCCGGCGCGATCAGTGCGAGCGCGGCCGCCGTGCCGAGCAGAAGTGTCGTGCGTTTCATGTATTCCCCCGTGAGGCGCGAATCAGTTGTTTGGCGCTAGGGTAGCCGCACAATCCCTACCAACCTGTTGTATTGTGGGTACGCCGACCGACATACGCGTGGCGCATTGCCCCGCCGACGTGGGAACGGCAGCACGGAAACGCATCCAGGAGACCCACCATGCCACGCGTTGCGCATTTCGAGATTCATGCGAGCGAGCCTGCGAAGCTTGCGGCCTATTACCGCGAGCTATTCAGCTGGAAGATGCAGCATCTGCCGCATATCGACTATTGGCTGATCGACACGAGCGAAAGGTCGGAGCCCGGCATCAACGGCGGGCTGGTGCAGCGGCGCGGTCCGAAACCCGCCGACGGGCAGGCCGTGAATGCCTTCGTGTGCACGGTCAACGTCGCCTCGGTCGATAGGTATGCGGCGAAGGCGCTAGAGCTCGGCGGCACCGAAGCGCTGCCCAAGATGGCGATCCCCGGCGTCGGGTGGGTGGCCTATTGCAAAGACCCGGACGGGAACATTTTCGGGCTGCATCAGGAAGACAAACACGCGAAGTAACGCGTGACGAGGGGAGCCAGACATGATCGGCGTCGCGGATATCGCCGCCTTCCTTGCCGTGGGGGCGTTTTTCTCGTTCGTGGTGAGCTGTTTCTATCCGACGCGCTCGACGGTGCGGCAGGCGTCGATGCTTGCGGCGTATGCCGCGGTCGCAGCCGGTGCCGCGTTCTATTTCGCGGAGCAGAACGGGCTTTCGGCCGTGTTCGAGCCTGCTCATCGCGACTACATCGTGGTCGGTCTGCTGAGCTTTATCGGGGTCGGCATCATGGTGTTGACCATCGATCTCTACGTCAACTTCGAAACGCTGAAAGACGATCCATCGTATGCGATGTTCGGGCGATCCGGATTGGCGGCGGGCATGTTGATGCTTTCGGTCGGCGCGATGGCGGCCATTTCCATCGCCTGGTATCAGATCGATCCGACGATTTTCGAGACGCGCGGCAACATCTTGTTTCTGCAGACGGCAGGCGCGAACGGGCAGCTCGGCATCACCGATTTCTTCGCCTTCGCGTTGGACCAAACGCAGAAGGCGCTGCTGTTCGACATCAGCGAGGTGTACCGCGTCGGTCTGATCGACATCGGCAACAATCCGACGCATTACGCCTTCTCGACGGCGTGCCTGGTCTATCGCACGTTCTTGTCGGTGTTCGTGATTGCGATTGCGGCGCGGTTGGTGCGGTAGGAATTGTCCAGCAGCTTGCGCGATCCGAACTTAGCTATACCGCGAGCGTGCGCTGCTATTTCGTCCGGTTGACGACGACCCGCGCGCGAAGCGCGTCGAGAGCCGCGCCTACAGCGCGTGCGTCGGCGCAGGAGGCAACCGGGGCAATAAGTTCGATCGACGCTTCGTGCCGCAGATCGGGCGCCAAAAGCAGCGCCGCCTCGAACGCGAACGCACCGTTGGGCACGAAGCCCGCTTCGACAATCCAGCGCATGCCGCTCGCCTCGGGCATCTTGGCGGCCTGGTCGGCCGTGAGCGTTGCGCATCCCTTTGCGCGAGAAAGAAAGGCGGGATCGGGCCATCGCGCCGCGGGCAAATCGGCATAGTTCAGCGCCTTGTCTTCGACCAGCCGCTCGGCAGCAACCGACACAACCTCGCGCGGGGCCACGTAGCTGACGAGCGATACTTCGAAGTGATAGCCGTTGTCTTCTTGCTTGGTGAAGTCGTGGGGTCCGGTAAGGCGAAACCCGGGAGCGATCGATACCGTCAGCTTCGTGGAATTTCGAACCTGCACCGTTTGATCCTGAACGATCAGATGCTGGAACTTGAGCGGCTCGTCCGAAGCGAGCGCACACGGCGCCAAGAGCACGAGGCCGGCCAGCGAAGTAAATCTCATCAGAAAATGCCCATTTCTGCCGGACGCGAATCTTGACAAGGAAAGTAGATAACAGCGTACCCGTTCTGCCGCGTTCGTTCGAGAGGTAGCGGGGACCAATGCCGCAATGCAGCGTAAATCGATGCCCCCTCCCCCGCTTCCATGTTCGCCAAGGCTACGGCGGACACGGAAGCGGGGGAGAAAACATGTGGCTGCGCGGGTTAGGGCGCGAGGGTGGGCAAGAGCTCTTCCAACGCCGCGAATTGTTCGGGTAAGGCGGCGGCCGAGCCTTCGAGGGCTTCTTCCAGGGCTTGGGGCGTGGGGTAGCGTTCGGTGAGCGTCAACTCGGTCTTGCCGTCTTTTTCTTCGAACGTCACTGTGGTGACGGCGCCGCCGCCGCTCTCTTCGTTCGTCCAGACAATGCGGGCGTTCGGGACCACGTCCAGATATTTGCCGAAGAATGCCATTGGTTGATCGAACGCCGGGTGGGCGATCTCCAACCGGTAGGAACCGCCGGTGCGGACATCCATCTCGCAGGCGAGGACGGTCATCCCCATTGCCTTTGGGATCCACCAACGTTTGAAGAGACCGGCTTCTGTCCACGCTTGAAACACGATGCGCGCCGGGGCGTTGAAGGTTCGCGAGACGACAAGCTCACGCTCCGACGTCCGGTTCACGGTCGTGCGGAATGTCGTGGGGGTGAGATCGTTATCGCTTTTTCCGACCATCGGCTTTCTCCTTCTGTTTCAATTCCTCGACGATCTTGTCTAGTTCATCGAAACGCGCGGCCCAGAGTTGCCGGTAGCGCTCGATCCAGGCCGCTTCTTCCGCAAGCGCGCGCCGACCGAGCGTGCAGGTTCGCACGCGGCCGAGCTTTTCGGTCGCCACGAGACCCGCATGCTCCAGAACGGCGACGTGCTTCTTTATGCCCGTGAGGGTCATGTGGAATTTTTCGGCGAGGTCGGTGATCGAGGCGTCCGAACGGGCGAGCTGTTCCAGGATCCCGCGCCTTGTGGCATCGGAGAGCGCGGCAAAGGACGCGTCGAAGCGGGTTTGTTGATACTGAACCATTTGGTTCAGTTTCTAGCGCAACGGAAGTTGGTACGCAAGGGGGTTGCGTCGTTTCCTTCGGCCGACGCGCTCGTGAGGGCGGGCAAGCCGCTGGCGTCCTCCGCCGCTACAACTGCGGCGGAGATGGGGCGCGGGAGGACATCCCGCGCTCGACGATTCTTGATTTAGGAGACTTGGAGGTTGTTGACCGCGATCTTGCCGCGATCTTCTTTCGTGTCGAAGGAGACCTTCTGGCCTTCGTTGAGGCCACGGATGCCTGCGCGTTCGAGCGCGGTCGCGTGGACGAAGACGTCTTTGCCGCCGTCGTCCGGTTGGATGAAGCCGAAGCCTTTTTGGCCGTTGTAGAATTTTACGGTGCCGGTTTTCACTGGATGCCCTTTTGGTCGTGCGTCGCGATATGCAATGCCCGCGTTGCCTAGGGCATGGGGGCCGTCTTGGCAAGGCTGGCCGCGCTTTTCGCCGCCGCCGGGCCTTATTCACCGCCAAAGTGCCGTGCGAAAAACAAGCGCACGTGCCCTAGTTGTTCGATGCCGGCGCCTCGCGGTCGATTTTGGCTTCGTAGGTGTAGACGGCGGCGGCGAGCGGATCTGCCGCTGCGGCGGTGTGGCGGCGCTGCAATTCGGCGACGGCTTTGGCGTCGAGGACGCCGTATTCGAGGAGCGTGCCGTTCGGCGGGACTTCGCTCAAAAACGACCAGTGGTGTTCGGCGAGTTTGTGCGCAGGCGCGACCGTGCGGTTGTAGAAGGCGACGGTTACGGTGAAGCCGGTGACGGCGACGTCCCCGCGGGCGTTGGCGATGCGGAATTCGAAGGAGGCGGTGCCGTCGGCGTTGGGCGTCATGCCGCCGCTGACGTTGAGGTTGGTGGCGGCGGATGGTGTGGGTTCGGCGGCGGTGGGGAGCGTCGCCACCATCGACAGGGCTAGGCACGTGGATGCGAGCGCGTTTGTGCGCATGGTCTTATCGTCCTTCCATGCCCCCTCGTCTGTCGGTCTTACTTCGCGGCGATGCCTGTGAGGGCCGCGCAGTCGGCGGCGAATTTTTCGAACACTTGGCCTTGGTCGATCGCCGATTCCGCGAAGGCGTAGCCGTCGTTGACGGAGATGCGCGCGGTCGTGCCGTCACGCACGGCGGCGAGCATGTCGCTGGTCAACGGCGCGGTTGCGTAGAACGTTTCGGCGCCGTCCGATCCGGGCACGAGCGTCGCCTCGAACGTCGCGCCGGCGAGCACCAGCGCGTAAGGCGGCGCCATGTTCGCGAGGCCCACTTGCTTCACGCCGGCGGTCAGCGTGAGTGTGGGACCCGCCTTCGCGCAGACGAGGCGAAAGGGTTGCATGTCCGGTGCTTCTTGCTTCGACAGCGTTATGTCGGCGGCGGTGTTCGTTTGCGTCCAGCCGTCGGTCTGGCTCGGCCCGCAGGCGGCGAGAGCGAGAACGGCGGTGAAGCTGATGAAAACTCGACGCATACGCGATGTTCCTTTCGTCGCGACGGTCGCCGCGGTTGGTTCAGTTTGTTGCACCGGATTGGGGCTTATAGAAGGCAAGCCGATTCGGCCAGAGCCGCACTTTCGACCGGCGGTGCGGCATCCGAGGCAGCCAGGCTTTAGAGCCCCGTTGGCGGCGGTTGATACATGTCAACGACAATTGCCACCCGGGTTGCAATCGTTCTCTCCTCGATTTTGGAGGGTTGAGAATATGCGCGTCCTTTCGAACAGAGACTCGATCGCATGGATGGTGTTTCTTGCGATTATCGTTGTCGTCGCGTCGTACTTCGTGCCCACACCGCTATCGGACACAGCGTCCGAGGGCGTTTATCGGATCACCGTGACGCCCGACCGGTAGACGGTCGCTACTCGCGCCCACAACAGCCGGGTGTTACCGGGCGGGCGAACGCCTCCGCACGGTCGGCTTCGACGCGGCGGATGAAATCGATCATCGGGCTGGTGACGTCGGGGACGGCGGCGATGGGCATGTTGTGGCCCCAGCCTTTGATGATCTTGAGTTCGGCACCTTTGATGCACTCGGCTGTGTGGCGGCCGGCTTCGGGTTTGATCAGGATGTCTGAATCGCCGTGGATCACGAGTGCGCGGATGTTGAGCTTCTTGAGCGCTTCGGTGCGCGGGGGTGTTGACATCACCGCCGCCCATTGGCGGATGGCACCTTCGGGGTAGTAGCTGCGGTCGTAGTTCATGGCGAAGCGGGCGCGGACTTTTGCTTGGTCTTCGGGGTAGGCGGGGCTGCCGATGATGAGGCGCATTTTCGTCGCGTGGTCGGCGACGCTGTCTTTGTCTTCGCCGGGCGGCTTTTGCATCAGCGCTTCTTGCGCGGCGGGGTCGGAGCGCGGGAGCGACGGGTCGCTCGTCGTCGACATCAGTGAGATGAGGCTGCGCGTTTTCTGCGGATGACGGATCGCGACGAGTTGCGCGATCATGCCGCCCATCGAGGCGCCGCTGATATGCGCGGACTGGATGTTCAGCGCGTCGAGCAGGGCGGCCACGTCGTCGGCCATGTCGTTCAGCGTGTAGGGGACCGGCGGCGGCGTGCCGTCCTTCACCGCCGCGGCGACGGCGCGCAGATCCGGGATGACGCCGTGGTGCTTGTGGCCGAGGCCGATGTCGCGGTTGTCGAAGCGGATGACGCGCAGGCCCGCGGCGGCCAGCGCCTCGTGGAACTCGTCGGGCCAGGACGTCATCTGCGAGGTGTAGCCCTGGATGATGACGAGGGGCGGACCGGAGGCGGGGCCTGAGAGTTCGACTTCGGTTTCGATGCCGTTGGCTTTGATGCGGGGCATGGGTGGGTCCGGGTGGTGAATGGTGGTTGGGCGAGCCTAGCAACTGTTTCCGTCCCCGCGAAGCGGGGGCGGAAACCGGCGGGGGTGACTTATGGGCGGCGCGTATATAAGGAGTGGCTGCAACAGCTATTCGCCCCACGATGCACCGCAATTTTCGCGCGCTTAACGCTACGTTCGACGTCGCCATTGTCGGCGGCGGGATTACCGGGGCTTGCATTGCGCGGGATGCGGCGCGGCGCGGGTTTTCGGTGGCGCTGGTCGAGAAGCGGGATTTTTCGTGCGGGACGTCGTCGGGGTCGTCGAAGCTGGTGCATGGCGGGCTTCGCTATTTGAAGACGTTCGAGTTCGGGCTCATTCGCGAGTCGCTGAAAGAGCGGCGCGTGTGGGAGAAGATCGCGCCGCATATGGTCTATCCGCTCGAGTTCATGCTGCCGGTGAAAAGTGCGGCGGAAACGTGGTTCGTGGGCGCGGGCTTGACCGTCTATGACCTGCTCGCGTTCGACCGGAACCGGCTCGACGATCCGGATCAGCATATGGCGGGGCATCGGGCGATTTCGGCGGACGAAGCGTTGCGGTTGGAGCCTTCCGTTGCGCGCGAGGGGTTGGCGGGCGCCCTGCTCTATACCGATTGTCAGATGTATTCACCGGAGCGGTTGGGGCTCGAGTGCCTGATCGACGCGGCGGCGCACGGCGCGGTGGTTGCGAACTATGCGGAAGCCGTGGCGTTCGAGCGTGGCGGCGGCGGCATCGATGCGGTACGTGTGCGCGATGCGATCACGGGTGACGAAGCGACGCTGAAGGCGCGGCTGTTCGTGAACGCGGCGGGGCCTTGGGCGGACCGTCTGTTGGAGCTCGTTTCGGGCGGCGAGGCTTCGCACAAGTTGATGCGCTCGAAGGGAATTCACATCGTCACGCACAAGCTGACGAACGGGCGGGCGCTCGCGGTGAGCCACAAAGGCGGGCACATTTTCGTGCTGCCGTGGCGCGACCATACGATTATCGGCACGACGGATACGGTGTTTCAGGACAAGCCGGACGCGTTGAAGGCGACGGAGGGCGAGGTTGCGGATTATCTCGCGTATGTGAACAGCGCTTTGCCGACGCTCAAACTTGAGCGTGAGCATGTGCTTTATGCGTATGCGGGGTTGCGGCCGCTGGTCGATAGCGGGTCGAAGGATAGTTACAACGCGAGCCGGCGGGCGGAACTTGTCGATCACGGCGCGGAGGGCGGGCCTTCGAACTTGATCTCGGCGATCGGCGGCAAGTGGACGACGTCGCGCGACAACGCAGAGAAGTGCGTCGACAAGATTGCGGCGAAGCTCGGCGGCGGTAAGGCTTGCGACACAGGCGACGTGCCGCTGCCGGGGTCGACGGGGCGGTTCAAGCCGTTTGTCGAAAAACTGGCCGCGCCGTCGCCGTCCATCGCCCAGAACCTTGCACGCAACTACGGCGCGCGGGCGGCTGAGGTGTTGGCGCTCGGAAACGAGGACAAAAACCTGCTTCGGGCGGTGTCGCAGCGTCTTCCGGACATTGCGGCGCAAGTCGCGTTCGCCGTACGATCCGAGATGGCGATGACGCTGGACGACGTTTTGTTCCGCCGCACGGGGCTCGGCACGCTGGGGCCGTTGGAGCCCTCGGCGGTCGACGACGTGGCGACGCTGATGGGCGTGATGCTGGGGTGGAGCGCGGAGGAGAAGCGGCGGCAGGTGGCGTCGATCGGCTGGCGTTATGAGGCTTTGGGGCGCGCATGAAGACGTTGGCGGTGATCAACCCGCGTTCGGCGGGCGGCAAGACGGGGCGCGACGCGCAGTCGATCGCCGAACGCCTTGCCGAGGTCGCGGGGCCGATCACTGTCGCGCTGACGAATGCGCCGATGGACGCAACGCGGATCACGACGCATGCGTTGCGCGACGGGTACGAACGGGTTGTTGCGGTCGGCGGCGACGGCACGATCAACGAGGTCGTGAACGGCTTCTTCCAGAACGGGCAGGCGATCAATCCGGAGGCGGAGTTCGCGCTGCTCAATCTCGGCACCGGCGGCGACTTCCGTAAGACGTTCGACATCGAGGCGGGGTTCGACGCCTCGCTGGAGCGGATCGCGGAGGGGCGCGTCCGGCGGATCGACGTCGGGCGCTTCACGTTCGTCACGCCCAGCGGGCAGAGCGGGATGCGGCACTTCGCGAACATCGCGAGCTTCGGGATGAGCGGGCACGTGGTCGACCGCGTGAACCGGTCGCGTTTGAAGCGCGTGTTGGGCGGGTTCATTTACACCTGGGCTAGCGTGACGGCGTTGTTCAGTTACCGCGCGAAGCCGGTGCGGCTGAAGGTCGACAACGTGTTCGACGACGTCGTCACGATCTCGACCTGCGCGGTGTGCAACGGGCAGTTCTTCGGCGGCGGCATGCGCGTCGCCCCCGACGCGGCGCCGGACGACGGGCTGCTCGACGTCATCATCATGAGCGACGCGCCGAAGGGAAACGTGCTGAAATCGCTGAACGACATCAAGACCGGCGCGCATGTGAACAATCCGCATGTGAAGGTGTTCCGCGCGAAGTCGGTGATCGCCACACCGGTGGAGGCGACGGCGGGCGAGGCGGTCCACATCGAAGCCGACGGCGAGTCGCCGGGCCGGCTGCCGGCGATGTTCGAGGTGCTGCCGAAGGCGTTGAAGTTTCGGGCTTAGAATTCTCTCTGTCCCTCCATCAACAAGAAAGCTCGTCATGACCGGGCTTGACCCGGCCACCCAGTGTCACGGGGCAGAGCCGATGTGGTGTGCAGTGTTGTTGTGCGCTACCGTCGAGTCGCGTGGGCATTTCCCTGGGTGGCCGGGTCAAGCCCGGCCATGACGACTCATTTGGAATTGGAGATCGATTGAATGCCGATTGATCGCAAAGATACGCGTTGGAACGGGTGGGGGTGGGTGAAGGCGCACAATCCGCTCGAGGGGCGCGAGGCGGCGTTCGGGTGGATGGCCGAGGCGCTGGGCACCGGAGCGTTGCCGGTGACACCGGCAAAGACGTTGGACGAAGTTTCGATGCCGGCGTCGCGGCTTGGGTCGCGACGTGCGGCGTTGGCGGCGATCGCGGAGGTGCGGGACGACGCCTATGAGCGCGCTTCGCACACGCGGGGGAAGAGTTACTTCGACCTGTTGAAGTTGCGCGCCGGCGACCTTTCGGATGCACCGGATGCGGTGGTCTATCCAAAGACCGCTGACGAAGTCGTGCGCGTGCTTGCTTGGGCGTCGACCGAGCGCGTTGCGGTGGTACCGTTTGCGGGCGGGTCGAGCGTCGTCGGCGGGCTCACGGGTTCGGCGAAGGGGTTCGAGGTAGTGATCGCGCTCGATCTGACGGCGATGAACAAGTTCATTTCCGTCGACAAGACGTCGCTCACCGCGACGGCGGAGGCGGGCATCTACGGCGTCGATTTCGAAGCGGCGCTGAACGCGCAAGGATTCAAACATGGGCATCATCCGCAGTCGTTCGAGTTCTCGACGCTGGGCGGGTGGATCGCGGCGTCCGGCGCTGGGCAACAGTCGAATGCCTATGGCCGCGCGGGCGATTGGTTTGCGGGGGCGACGGTGGCAACCGCGAAAGGTCTATGGCGGCTCCCCGCCCTGCCCGCCTCTGCCGCGGGGCCCGACTTGCGCGCACTGATCGTGGGATCGGAAGGCGCGTTCGGCGTGATCACGGAAGCGACAGTGCGCATTCATCCCGTCCCCGAAGCGAGCGACTATTCGGCTGTGTTGTTCCCGGACTTCGCGAGCGGCGCGAAGGCGATCCGGCAGATGGTGCAGGCGGAGCTGCCGACGGCGACCATGCGGCTCTCCGATGCGGACGAGACCTATTTCTTTCAAGCGTTCGGCAAGGCGGGTGCGCCGCCGACGTTTAAGGACAAACTCCAGGCGCGCTATCTCGCCGCGCGCGGGATGGGTGGGAAGCCCTGCGCGATCATCTTGGGGTTCGAGGGCGATCAGGATCGCGTCGATTACGGCATCGCGGCGGCGCGGCGGATCGTGCGCGCGTGCGGGGGGCTCGCCGTCGGGCGGGGGCCCGCGAACCGCTGGTATCAGGGACGCTTTCATGGGCCCTATTCGCGCGATCCGATGATGGACCGGGGCCTCGGCGTCGACACGCTTGAGACCGCGACGACGTGGTCGAACATCGACAAGCTCTACGCCGCCGTGCGCGGCGCGCTCGACGAGGCGATGCGCGCGAAGGCGCCGACGACAGGCGCGCACGGCATCGTGCTCGCGCATATCAGCCACGCGTACCACGACGGCGCGAGCCTCTATTTCACCTATGTCTGGCCGCGCGATCTTAGCGACCCGGTCGGTCAGTGGCGCGCGATCAAGGGTGCGGCGTCGGATGCGATCGTGCGCGCCGGCGGGACGATCACGCATCACCACGGCGTGGGCGAAGATCACCTGCCGTGGTTGGAGGCGGAGAAAGGTGCGGCGGGGATAAGCGTGCTGAAGGCGGTGAAACGGGAGCTCGACCCGGCGGGCGTGATGAACCCGGGGAAGATGGTGGGGTAAAGTTCGAAGGTCACGGCGTTAGCGCTCGCTTGCAAGCACCGCATCTATCGCCGGGTCGCGGCTTGCGCGGTAGGCAGCGAATGTCAGCGGGGCTGCGATGTCGGGCTTCAGCGTCGCCACGCGCACCGGGTAGCGGTCGTTCAACCAAAAGCATGCTTCGCGGTCGGTGCAGGGGGCGTTGTAGACGTGGCGGCCGGCGGCGTAACTGACGGTGACGAACGCGTTCGGCAGGTTGAAACTGCCGCCTTCGGCCCAGAAGTCGAGGCGGTCGCCGACCTCTTCGCCGACGATTTTCACGCGGGCGCCGCCGGCTTCTTTGAGGGCGGCTGTCGTTGTGATCGCGGCAGAGAATGTGAAGGGCGATGTAAAGATGTAGATGTTTGCGCCTGCTGCCGCGGCGGGCAGTGCGCGGGCGAACGCATAGGTCGTTGTGTAATCGCCGCCGCCGTTCATGCGCATGTCGAGGACGACGAAGGCGGGCCGCTCGGTGCGGACGCGCGTAAGGGCAGCGTCGAGGAAGGGAGCGATCGGTCCTTCGTCGGCGTCGGCGTTGTGGGAGAGGCCGATGTAGAGTCCGCCGTGGGGGAGCGGTGCGAGCGTAAAGAGTTTGTCGGACTTTTGCAGATAGACCGGCACGTTGGCGCCGGGCTTCGCGAAGCTCACCATCCGCTCGATCTGGCCGGGCGCGAGCGGAAACAACGTGCGGACGGTGGTCGAGACCCAGGCGGAGCGGTCGCGCTGCTCGGCTTCGATCCGGCGCGTGAATGGCGTTCCGTTCGCGCGGATGCCGGTCAGCGTGAGCGCGTTGCGGTCTTTCGCGACGCCGGCTGCTTGCAACAACGCGGGGGATTCGAGCATCGGGATCAAGCGCACGCGGCGGCGCGCTTCGGTGCCGCCGTGGTAGCGGCGGATCACGGCATAGATGTCGTCAATACGCTTGCCGTCGATGGTGTCGATGCGGGCGCCCAGGAGATCGGCTAACGCGGGGTTGGCCCAGAGCACGAAGAGGCCGTCGGCGAACAGATAGGTGCGCAGCGGCAGGCGCGGCGTATTCTTGCGAAAGGCGTTTTCGCCGATCACGGTGTGCGCGTTGTCGGCGAGGGCGGCGATCTCGGCGACGCGGAGGACGAATTGTTCGTGGGTGAGATTGCGCGCGTCGGCGGCGAGCGCCTTCGCGCGGTGCTGTGCTTCGGCGCGCGCGGCCGGCGCGTAAGAGCGGTCGAAGTTCGGGAAGGCGGTGAAATACGCGGCGTCGGCGGCTTGGCCTTCGCGCTCGTCGGCGTGCTCGGCGGGTGCGGGCTGCGGCGGACCGTAATGAAAGCGGCGATCGAGTTCGCGCTCGAACGTGGCGTCGTCGAGCGATGCCGGGTCGATGGGGGCGGCCATTGCGGCTGCGATCACGACGCAGGTGATCGCGACGATGTTTACAAGGTAAGTCCTGTGCTTCATTCTTCGCACGATATGACAAGATTTTGCGAGTTGCTGCGCAAGTTTCGGGGAAGTGCGCAAGATTCCCGCACTGCTGACCTGACATGCGCGAGGATTTTGCATGTACGACCATCAAGATCTCTTGATTGCCGCCAGCTTGCAGGACGACGCCCGCCAAAGCGTCGATGACCTCGCGCGCAAGGTGGGGCTTTCGCCCTCCGCCGTTCACCGGCGTGTTGCGAAATTGCGCGAAGACGGCGTCATCAAGGCGGACGTTTCCGTTCTCGATCCCAAGGCGCTCGGCTTTGCGATGACGTTTATCGTCGAGGTCATTTTGGAGAAGGTCCGTGTGGCGGAAGTCGCCGCGATCAAGAAGCGGCTGAAGGCGGCGCCGGAGGTGCAGCAGATCTACAACGTCACCGGCGACACGGACTTGCTTTTGATCGTGCTCGCGCGCGACGTCGAGCACTTCGAACAGATTTCGCGCGAGCTGTTTTCGGCCGATCCGCATGTGCGGCGGTACAAGACCAGCGTCGTGATGGACCGCGTAAAGACGGGGCAGACCGTGCCAGTCGATCCGGAGCGATCGAAACGCGGATGACTATGGGGTTCGCCTTGACCGATATCAATGCCGGCGGACGGCGCGGTGCACCATCTTGTACGCCATGAAACTCATCGACGTCACGGCGGACAACGTTCAGAAGCTCGGCTTCTTCTGCAAGATGAGCCAGCCGAAGAGCGATGGCTACCGGCGCAAGATGGGCTGGCTTCAGGCGCGCTTCGGCGAGGGACTTCGGATCAAGCTGCTGGACTTGCAACAAGGCGGGCGCGGCTTCATCGAGTATCTGCCGGGGGAGCATGCGTGGCGTGCAGTCAATGCACGCGGGTTTATGTTCATCCATTGCCTGTGGGTCGTCGGTGCTTCGAAGGGCAAGGGATATGCGACGCAGCTGCTCAAGGCTTGCATCGCAGACGCGAAGCGCGAAGGCTGCAAAGGCGTCGCCATGCTGGCGAGCGCCGGGAACTGGTTGATGAGTCCGGATCTGCTTGAGAAAAACGGGTTTGCTCAGGTCGATGCGGCGCCACCCACTTACTCGTTGTGGGCGCTGCCCTTTGGCAAAACGCGGAACCCCAGTCTTCCGGACGATTGGAGCGCGCGGGCGAAGCGGCTTGGGCGCGGGCTTACCGTCGTGCGATCGGACCAATGTCCCTATTTGGACGATGCTGCCGCTTTCGCGGTGGGTGCTGCGAAGAGTGCAGGTCTTTCGTTTCGTGTTGTTGCTTTCGAGGACGCGAAGACGCTTCAGGCACGCGCGCCTTCGCCCTACGGCGTGTTCGCGCTCGTGCTCGACGGGCGCGTGCTCAGCCATCACTATCTGTTGCCGAAGCAGCTGAAGCCCCTGCTGGCGAAGTCAGCAACACCTTAGTGCACAGGTTCAGAACTCAGCTCACCAGCACCATGCGTTTGCCGAAGTTGTCGCCGGCGAGGAGACCGATGAGGGCTTTCGGCGTGTTTTCGAGACCTTTCATGATGTCTTCGGGGACTTTGATTTGGCCGGCCTTCACCCAGGATTGGAGATCGGCGAGCGCCTTTTCGCGTTCGGCGTTGTAGTCCATCACGATAAAGCCTTGCATTGTCAGGCGCTTCGTCACGATGAGGCCGGGGATGCCACGGGGGCCGCTTCTGGGGGCAACGCCGTCGTATTGGCTGACCGCGCCGCAGCAGGAGATGCGGCCGTGGTTGTTCATGCGGAAGAGGCAGGCTTCCAGGATGTCGCCGCCGACGTTGTCGAAGTAGACGTCAATGCCTTTGGGGGCCGCTTCCTTCAACGCGCCGCCAACGGCTTTCGCCTTGTAGTCGATGGTCGCGTCGAATCCGAGATCGCGTTCGAGCCACTCGCACTTCTTGGCACCGCCTGCAATGCCGACGACGCGGCAGCCTTTGAGCTTTGCGATTTGGCCGACAAAGACGCCGACGGAACCTGCCGCCGCGGACACGACGACGGTTTCGCCCGGCTTCGGTTTGCCGACGTTGAGCAGACCGAAATAGGCGGTGAGGCCGGCGATGCCGTACACGCTGAGCAAGTGGGAGATCGGCTCGATGCGAGGGAGCTTTTGTGCGTGCTTAGCGGGCAACGCGGAGTATTCCTGCCAGCCGGTGTCGGCGAAGACGAGGTCGCCTTTGGCGAAGCCCGGCGCTTTCGCTTCCATCACCTCGGCGACGGCGCCGCCGGCCATCACCTGCCCCGCTTCGATCGCGGCGCGGTAGGTGGCGCCTTGCATCCAGGCGCGGTTCGCGGCGTCGAGCGAGATCAGCTTCGTTTTGAGGAGGAGTTCGCCGTCCTTCGCTTGCGGCATGGGACCGTCGGCGAGCCGGAAGTGTTCGGGCGCAAGTTTGTCCTTTGGCAGTTCGACGATGTGGATTTGGCGGTTTGTCATCTCTTGTCCTCAGGTGAATTCGCGCATCGGCGTCTCGGAATGGCAGGGGTCTTCTAGCCTAGGATTTCCGCGGTTGCCAGGTGCGTCAGGCGAGACGATTCATCGACCGGTAATACTCTTAAACGAAGTTCCTATCTTGCGCGCCGTTTGAGGCGCCGATGGCGTTTGGAGCGGGCGGGTGTTCAGTCGATCGGGGAGACTTTTCAAAGCCTTCTCGATTCTGGCGGTGCTCTCGCTGCTGCTGGCAATGCCGGTCAGTGCCGATTTGCGCACGAATCCCACCTGGTACGACCAAAACGCGGTGGGTTCCGCGCCCGATTGGCACTACCGGGTGCCGGTGAACGTGCCGGCGGGCGCGGCGGTCAACGCGACGGTCAAGGTCGACGTCGACTTCAACGCGCTGATGGCCACGATGGGGATCAGCGGCACGTTCGATGTGAACAGTCCGCGGATCGTGCGGCCCGGCGGATCGCTGGCGGCGCGGCAGGAGTTCACCGATACGATCTACAACGGCGCGACGGATGCGAGCGGGAACGGACGCGGCGAGATCCGGTTCATTCTCGAAGACGCGGGGCCCAGCGTCTATCACGTCTATTTCGACATCACGCAGAACGGCGCGAAGGGGGCGAACCCGCAGACGCCGATCAACGGCAACTTCGAGCGCGGCGCCGCTGGCACGTCGCAGCCGGCGGGGTGGAACGCGCCGACGGGCGACAACAATCTCGACGCGCAAGTGCGACCATCGGAGAACCCGTCAATCTCGACGAACGGCGGCAATGCCTATCCGACGCCGAAGACGACGGACGGTACGCCGCGCACGGGGGCGTTCTCGTACCTGATCGGCGCGCGCACGAACAACGAAAACGGCGACACCTCGCGGACGATCACGCGCACGTTCACAGTGCCTGCGACAAATCCCGGCGACTTCACGGCGCGGTGGCGCGTCGAGGGCTGGGACTCGACCGGGTACGATACGCTGACAATCCGGTTGAACGCGGGCGGCACGACAATCAACGTCGTGGGCCCGGCCTACGGCAATTACACGACCGCACCGCACAGCCCGAACCTCAGCAACCCCACAAACGCGCCGCAAAGCACGACGCAGCCGGGCTACCGCGCGTACAACCATTTCGACATGACGTCGACCGGCGTGCATACGCAGGGCATGAGCGTGGCGCCGCAGGCGGAACCCTGGTGGTCGCGCACCGTTTCGCTGGCCTCGCTTGCCGGACAGACCGTGACGCTGACCATCCAGTCGACGCACATCAATCAGTATCGGTCGTGGTTTCATATCGACGACGTCGAATGGTCGGTGGCGAACGGCACGTTGGGAACGCCGCAGGGTTTCGGCGTCGTCTTCTTGGCGCCGAACGGCACGTCGCTGGTGCGCGGTTCGACCGTGCCCGTGACGGCCCGCGTCGATGCGGCGCCGACGGTTGCCACGAATCCGGTGATGGTCAATCTCTTCAACAACTCCGGCAACTCAGTCCGGACGGTGCCGTTGTTCAACGACGGCACGCATGGCGATACGACCGCGGGCGACGCGATTTGGACGAACGACGGCAGCGTGAATGCCGACCGGCTGAACGTGCCGTCGGCCGCGTCGGGCAACGGGTGGATACTGCGCTTGTTCGCACGGGATGCTTCGACCAGCACGATCGGCGCGCAGAACGGCCTCGTGCGAGGGCCGGGGACCGGGGCGGCGGTCGAGACGGAGCCAAACTATTGGAATATCGACGAGCTCAACCTGTCGGTGATCACCGGCGGGTTGTCGGTGACCAAGACGAGCTCGATCGTGAGCGATCCGTTCAACGGAACGACGAACCCGAAGCGCATTCCCGGCGCGAGGATCAGGTGGTGCGTTTTGGTCACCAATGTGGGCAACCAGTCGGCAACTTCGATCGTGCTTAGCGACGCGGTCAGCGCGGAGCAGCTTTACGTGGCAGGCTCGATACGATCGGGCACGGCGTGCACCAATACGACGACCGTCGAAGACGACAACAACACCGGTGGCGACGAGAGCGATCCGGTGGGCGCGAGTTTCAGCGGCACGACGCTGAGCGGATCGACGGCAACGTTGGCCGCAAACGCGTCGATTGCGCTCGCCTATGACGCGACGGTGAAGTGAGCCGCTATTGTCCGAAAGCCTGGCGCACGGCCTTCGCCGCGTCGGCGATCGCTTCGCGCGACGTGGGAAGAACGCCCTGCATGTTGAAGAAGCCGTGCACCATGCCGGGATAGTCGACATAGACGGCCGCGACCCCCGCCCGATTCAATTTGTCGGCATAGGCTTTGCCTTCGTCTTTCAAGGGGTCGAAGCCTGCGGTCACGATGTACGCTCGTGGGAGACCTGACACGTCGGCTGCCGCAAGCGGCGAGACGCGCCAGTCGTTCGGGTCGGCGCCGGGGGCGTATTGATCGAAGAACCAGTGCATCGTCTTCTTCTCGAGGAAGTAGCCTTCGGCGAAGCTGTTCATCGAGCCCGTGTCGGCCTTCCACTGGGTCACAGGATAGATCAGCAGCTGATGGACGATACGCGGGCCGCCCTTTTGCTTGGCCATGAGGCAGACGACGGCGGCGAGATTGCCGCCTGCGCTGTCGCCTGCGACCGCGATGCGGTTCGGATCGATACCGAGCGTCGCGGCGTTCGTTTCAACCCACTTCACGGCAGCGAAGCCGTCGTCGGCCGCGGCCGGGAATTTGTGCTCCGGGGCGAGGCGGTAGTCGACCGCGACGACGCGGGCGCCGGTCTCGTTCGCGAGCGTGCGGCAGAGCGCGTCATGCGTGTCGAGGTCGCCGATCACCCAGCCGCCGCCGTGAAAGTAGACGAGGCCGGGAAGCGCGGTCGCGCCGCTGGCGACCGGTGTGTAGACGCGCAGCTTGATCTCACCCGCGGGTCCCGGCATCGCGAGGTTCTCGATCTTGCCGATCGCGATCGCGGGCGGCTCCAGCACCTGCGCCATGGCGCGGTACATCTCGCGGCCCTGGACGGGCGTCAGCTCCCACAGCTTCGGCTGCGGGGTTGCGGCCATCTGATCGAGCAGGCCTTTGACGATTGCGTCGAGCGACATCGTGTGCACGTTTCCGGTGGTGTTGCGGGGTGCATCAAATAGGCGTGTGCGCGCGTGTGCAAGTGGCCGCGATTCAACTCCCGCAGTGCCGGCATTAACACTTTCCTGCGCAACGAGCCGCTTCGTTCAGCGTTGCTCGGCGAACAGTACGGCGATGTCGGTCGCCGCATCGAACATGCCGCGGGCGGGCGGCTGGGTCGATGCGTTGGCGCTGAGGGCTACGACGATCTGCTGGTCGGGCAGCATGACGAACATTGCTTGGCTACCCACGGCAACACCGCCATGGTGGACGGCGCGCCAGGACTTGCCCGGATATGCGGGGTCGGTGATTTGATCGACGCGAACGCCGAGCGCGTAGTCTTGGGGATTGACCTTGCCGTTCGCGAGTTTGCGGGGCATGAACATCGTTTGCAGCGTCTCGGCCGCCACGACCTCGCCGCGCAGGAGCGCGGCGCCGAAGCGCGCAAGGTCGGTCGGCGTCGCGCGGAAGCCGCCACCGGCCCACTTGCCGCTCGAGTTCGTGAACGGTGCGGGCAGGACCGCGCCGTCGCGCAGAATGTTCTGGTAGTCGGAGGCGCGGCCCGGGACAGGGTGCAGCTTGTCGTCGGGGCCGATGCCGGCGAGCTGTAGGCGTGTGAACAGTTCGGCATCCATTAAGTCGAGGAACGGCTTGCGGGCTGCGGCTTCCATCACGGCGCTGAGCAGAGTGAAGCCGTAGGTGCTGTACGCGAAATCCGTGTCCGGTTTGAAGAGCAGAGGATCGTTCGCGAAGACCGCGAGGCTATCGGTCACGCTGTCGTACTGAGTCGTCGAGCCGAAGTCCGAAAACGTCGGCGGCGCGAGTTCGAAGCGGTAGTGGCGGATGCCCGCTTGGTGCGACAGCAGCTGGCGCGCCGTTATTACATGTTCCTTTTGCGGAAACGACGGCACGTACTTTCGAATATCGGCGTCGAGGTCGAGGTCGCCGCGCTCGGCGAGCTTCATCGCGACGACGGCGGTCAGCGTTTTCGAGACACTGCCGATGGCGAAGGGTGTGTCGATCTTTGCCGGCGCCTTGCGTTCGACGGACGCCCAGCCGCGCGCTTCTTGCCAAACGATGGCACCGTCGACGGCGACAGCGATCGACACGGCGGGATAACCGATTTCTCTCCGCAGTTGTTCCAGGCGCTCCGCCGCTCGCGTGATTGCGCCGTTCGGTGCGACTGCGCGGCTGTCGATCGTGGACGATTTCGCGAGGTCGGGAATCGCGACCTTGTTCGACTCGTAGAGGGCGTAAAGGCTGCCCGCGGCCAGCGCGGCAAGCACGAGCAATCCCAGAAAAATGCGGATCACAATGCGCATACTGTCCCCCACGCCGACGCGGCCAGATCAAGCTAGATGGCGCGCCGTCGTGGACGATGCAAGCCCCCAGGCCCGCGCTAAACGACGATGACGTCTGGCGCCGGCGTTTTCGTGTAGAGCGCTTCGACCAGCTTGGCGCGGCGGTCGAGGGTCGCACGCTGGTTGACGTAGCCCTTGTCCGTGATCTCGTGGCCGTCGATCGACGGCGGTTCGGTCATCAGCATTAGGCGCGCGACTTTGCTCGAGGAGCCGCCGGCCGCTTTGTTGTGCTTTTGCAGCGCTTCGCGGATGAACTCCACGACGGCTCTGGAGCGGAGGATTTCGTCGGGCGTTTTCAGGTTCGGGTCGGCGCAGATCTCGCGCGCGGCCGTCATGTTCGGCCAGGCGAGGACGCCGATGAATTCTTTGTCGAGGCCCGCGATCACGCAGTCTTGGATCAGGGGCGAGGCGGCGGCGATGACTTCGGCGCGCAGTGTGCCGACCGAGACCCAGGTGCCGGAGGAGAGTTTGAAGTCCTCCGTCACGCGGCCGTCGAAGATGAGGCCCTTTGCGGGTTCGTAGGGGTCCACGAATTTCGCAGCGTCGCCGAGTTTGTAGAAGCCTTCTTCGTCGAAGGCGGCTTCGGTGAGGTCGCCGCGGTTCAGGTAGCCCGGCGTGACGGTCGGACCCTTCACGCGGACTTCGAGCTTTTGGCCGTTCGGGACGAGCTTCAGCGTCACGCCGGGGAGCGGCAGGCCGATCAAGCCCACCCGCTCGGTCAGCCAATGTACAACCGTAATGCCTTGCGTCTCGGTCGCGCCATACATGGTGGTGAGCGCGATGCGCTGGCCCGTGGATTTTATCGCGAGCGCTTGCATGCGGTCGTAAAGGTCGTCGGAGAGCGTCGCGCCACCGTAGCCCATGTACTTCAGTTTGGCGAAGAACTTGTCGCGCAGCTTGTCGTCGCGTTCCATCGCGTCGGCGAGCATCGTGAAGGCGATCGGTGCAGAGCCGAACACCAGCGGCGAGACTTCACGCAGATTGCGGATCGTCTCGTCGAACATGCCGGGGATCGGCTTGCCGTTGTCGAGATAGACCGTGCCGCCCGCGTTCAGATTGCCGTTGAAACCGATGTTGCCGGCGGAGATGTGGTTCCACGGCATCCACTCGAGGCTTTCGGGGATTTCGTCCGGGTTCGGCGGCTCGGCACGGAGCGACTCCTGGCCGGCGATCACCGCGCACATCATGCCGTGCGTTTGGATGACGCCTTTCGGCATGCCGGTCGAGCCCGAGGTGAAGAGGTACTTGGCAACGGTCGCGTGATCGATCTTGTCCATCGACGCGCGAACCGCGGGGCCGGCGTTTGTTTGCAGCAGGCTTTCGTATGACGTGGAGGGCAGCTCGGGTGCGGGTACGACGGTCACGATCTCAATGCCCGTGAGGTCGAGCGCTTTGATCGCGCGCTCGTAAAGCGGGCCGTTGTCGACGAAGATCATCTTCGGCTTCGTGAGCGCGGCGACGTGGCGGAGTTTGCCGTGGTCCTGACTGAACAGCGAATAGGCGACGGAGACCGGGGCGACCGGCACGCGGGCCTTCATCGCGCCCAGCATCATGGTCGCGTGTTCGATCGAATTGCCGGAGAGGATGAGAAGCGGCGTGTCGGGACCGAGGCTGCGATCCAACAAAGCCTGGGCGATGGCGTTCGCCCGCTGGTTCATCTCACCGTAAGTGATGAAGCGCCAGGGGCCGGCCGGCGTGCGTTGGGCGAGCAGATTGCGGGTTGGGTGTTCGGTTGCGCGTTCCTCCAGCAGATGGGCGATCGAGCGGTGCATCGGCCCGAGGTCGTAGAGCGAGCGGATGATGTAAGTGCCGTCGCCACGGCGCTGCGAGTAGATTTTCGGCGGCAGCATGGGGAGGGGTTTGAACGGCGGCAGGGTCTTGGCCGTCGCGGTCATGGGGGGCGTCCTTCCAGGTCAATGGCGGTTCTTTGATATTGCACGAGGCGGGAGGCTTTGCCATCGCCCCCGGGTGTGCAAATACTTCGGCAAATCACAAACGTGACTTGAGGAAACCCCATGACGAGACGCAAGGCACAAGCGCCGGCCAAGCATGCCACCGCCGCCGAGGTTGCGGCATTGGTCAAATCGGGGATGTGGCTCGACTTCGGCGGCGCCAACACGCAGCCGGAGGTGCTCGATCAGGCGATCGCGGCTCGCAAGGATGAACTGACCAACGTCAAGGTGCGCGCGTGCCTTTCGATCCGGCCGGTCATGATGTTCGAGTCCGATCCGGAGTCGAAGCACTTCCTATCGTTCAATTGGCACTTCAGCACCTACGACCGGATGAAGCACGATGCCGGGCGCTGCATCTACATTCCGCTCAATTTGGGCGAGGTGCCAGACTACTACCGCCGGTTCATCGAGCCGCCAGACATGCTGCTCCTGCGCACGGCCCCGATGGACAAGGACGGGAACTTCAACCTCGGCCCCAGCAATGTGTGGATCCGTGCCGCGGTCGAGCGAGCGAAGATAGTCGTGTTGGAGACCTCGCCTTCGGTGCCGTGGGTGCACGGCGATGAAAACAACATTCACGTGAGCGAGGTCGACTACATCGTCGAAGGAACGAAAGCGCCGCTGACCGAGCTGCGCAATGCGCCGATGACGGATATCGACCGCAAGGCCGCCGAACTCATCGCGGGCGAGATCGACGACGGCGCCTGTATCCAGATCGGCATCGGGTCGATGCCGAATGCCGTGTGCTCGCTGTTGGCGCAAAGCGGGATCAAGGACCTGGGCGTGCACACCGAGATGCTGACCGACGGGATCATCGACCTGATGAAAGCGGGTTGCGTCACCGGCGCGCGCAAGCAGATCGATCCGGGGAAGGTTGTATTCACGTTCGCGCTGGGGTCGAAGTACCTCTACGAAGCGATCGACAAGAATCCGGAGATGCTGTGTTATCCGGTCGATTACACGAATCTTCCGCACATCATCATGCGGAACGACAACGTCGTGTCGATCAACAACACGACGCAGATCGATCTTCAGGGACAAGCCGCGTCGGAGTCCGACGGGCATCGCCATCTGACCGGCACCGGCGGACAGCTGCAGTTCGTGCGCGGCGCCTATGCGTCCAAAGGCGGCAAGTCGTTCATGCTGTTGTCGTCAACCTATGAACGCAAAGGCCAACGCAAGAGCCGCATCGTCCTCGACCTGACACCGGGCAACATCGTGACGACGCCGCGGTCGGACATTATGTATGTCGTGACGGAGTACGGGATGGTCAATCTGAAGGGCAAGTCGGTTTCGGAGCGCGCGAAGGCGCTGATCGGGCTCGCGCATCCGGATTTCCGCGAGGGCTTGGAGCGCGATGCCCGTCAGGCCGGGTTGCTGCCGCGCTGGTTCGCGATGGGCGGCGTCGCCTAGAGATCGACGGCGGTGGACTGCCCGGCCGATCAAACCCAATGGTCGAGCATCGGGTCTTCGGCGCCGGCAATGATCCCGCTCATACGTCGGAGCGTATCCGACTTCAGTTGCCCTTTGACGCGCGCGTAGGCAGGTAGCGCCGCGCGCGTTTGCGCGATCTCGACGGCTCGCAACACGAGCCGATCAGGAGAAACAAGCTCATCCACGATCCCCATGCCGTGCGCATCCGCGGGTGCGATCGGTTGCCCGGACAGGACCAAGCGGCGGCGCACGTCCGGGGCGAGTTCGGCCTTGACGATTTCCATGGGGCAGGCGGGATAAGGGATGCCCGCCGCGACTTCGCTGAGTGCGAGTTTGGCGTTCGACCGCACCGCCAGCCGCACGTCGCAGGCGAGCATGACCACGAAAGCGCCGCCGATCGCATGGCCGTTCACCGCTGCGACGGTTGCGCATGGGACGCCGTAGAGTGCGGTGATCATGCGGTTGATCCCCTGCACCATACGGCTCTTTTCCTCGGCGCTGTAACGCGGCGCTTCCTTGAAATCGACGCCGCCCGAGAAGACTGCACCTTCGCCGGTGACCACGAGTCCGCGCGGCGGCGGTTTTGCGACGGCGGCTTCGAAACAGGTGGCGAGTTCTTCGATCAGCGCCAGGTTGAAGGCGTTGGCCGGCGGGCGCGCAAAGGTGACGATGAGCGTGTCGCTTTCGTTCGATGTTCGGATGAGCGGCATGGATCTAAAGATCGATCGTTGCGCTGAGCGCGGTTTGAGACGAGCCACCGACGTGGATTGTGTGGCGGCCGCTTTCGAGTTTCCAGGTGTGGGTGGCGGGATCGCGCCACTTGAGGGCGTCGAGGCGCACTTCGCGGCGGACGG
The DNA here is from genome assembly GCA_964638635.1 of uncultured Flavobacteriaceae bacterium. GTDB lineage: Bacteria > Pseudomonadota > Alphaproteobacteria > Micropepsales > Micropepsaceae > SZUA-430. The sequence goes on along the minus strand of CAZXAQ010000005.1, from coordinate 51,839 downwards.
TTTTCGTTTCGCCGGGCTCGAGAGATAGGCGCGCGAAGGCCTTCAGCAGCTTCTTCGGGCGGTCGGCGGCTGTGGCTGGGAAGCTTGCGTAGATTTGGACGATCTCGTCGGCGGCGACTTTGCCTTCGTTGCGAACAGACACGGTTACTTCGACAGCGTCTTTCGTGCGGCGCAGTTTCAGGGCGCGGTAGGTGAAGCGCGTGTAGCTGAGGCCGTGGCCGAACGGGAAGCGCGGTGCCCTGCCCTCGCGTTCGAACAGCGTGTAGCCGTGGTAGTAGCCGTAGTCGATGCGGTCGGCATCCTTGTCGAAGTGCGGGTAGTCGCGCTCGGACTTCGCGACGGTGAACGGGAGCTTGCCGGAGGGTGAGATGTCGCCGAACACGAGTTTCGCGAGCGCGGTGCCGCCTTCCATCCCGCTGTAGAAGGTCTGCAGGATCGCGTTCGATTGGGAGAGCCACTCTTCGACGAGCACGGCGGAGCCTGCGACGATCACGACGATGACGGGTTGGCCGCTCTCCACCGCGGCTTTGATTAGGTCGATTTGCGGACGCGGGAGATCGAGGCAGTCGCGGTCGCCGCCGATCGGATGCGGGTTGTTGTCATTCGGTTGGCCGCCATCTTGGCCGAGCGAGATGTCGCCGGGGACGAACTCGCCCTCCTCTTTGGCGGTGTAGCCGACGACCACGATGGTTGCGTCGGCCTCTTTCGTTGCGGCGCGCGCGGCGGCGAGGTTGCTTTCGTCGGCGGTGAGTATCGCGTTTTCGCCCAGATAACGCGTTAGACCTTCGAGCGGCGTTACGACGTAGGGCGGGCGCACGCGGGAAGAGCCGAAGTCGCCGGTGTTCACGAGCGCGGCGAGGCGTCCGAGGACGGCGAGCTTGCGCACCTTTTCCTTCTTGAGCGGGAGCGTGCCGTCGTTGGTGAGCAGGACGGCCGACTTTTCGGCAGCTTCGAGCGCGACCGCGCGATGGCTCTCGCGGGCGATGAGGTCGGGCATGTAGGCCGGCAGCGGATCTTCCGCGGCAGCGAAGCGGTAGATTACGGTCAAGATCCGCCGGCAGGCTTGGTCGATCGCTTGGGGTTCGACGGCGCCCGATTGCACGGCGGCGACAAGTTTCTCCCCGAAGACGAGCGGTTCCGGGTTTTCGACGTCGAGGCCGGCGGCGGCTGCGTATTGTTTGTGCACGCCGAAGACCCAGTCTGAGTGCACGAAGCCGTCAAAACCCCACTCGCCGCGCAGGATATCCGTCAGAAGCGTGCGGTTCTCGCCGCAGTATTCGCCGTTCAGCTTGTTGTAGGCGCTCATGACGGTGGCGCAACCGGCGTCGAGTGCGCGCTTAAAGTGCGGCAGATAGACTTCGTGCAGCGTGCGCTCGTCGGCGATCACATCCACCTTGAAGCGCGCGTTCTCCATCGAGTTGAGCGCGAAGTGTTTCACGGTCGCCACGACGTTGTGCGTTTGGATGCCTTGCGCGAGGGCCGCACCCATCTCGCCCAAATGGTGCGGGTCTTCGCCGTAGGTTTCTTGCGCGCGGCCCCAGGCGGGGTGGCGGAGCAGGTTCATGCAGACGGCGCCGGAGAGCGTGCAGCCTTGCGCGCGGGCTTCGACGCCGAAGATCTCGCCGATGCGGCGTTCGAGATCGACGTCGAAAGCAGCGCCCCGCGCCATTGAACACGGGAAGCATGTGGAGTTGCCGCGCGCGACGCCGCGCGGGCCGTCGGTGAAGTAGAGCGCGGGCACGCCGAGGCGCTCGCAACCGCCGCCTGCGCGATAGGGATTTCCGCCCCAGCGATTCCCGCTTTCGGAGAATTGTTTGAAGAAGCCGCGGCCGGACATCATCGTGACTTTCTCTTCGAGCGTCGCTTCACGGAGGATCGCGTCGATCGTGGCGGTGATCTCTTGTTCCGTCATGCCTTTGCGTGGGCTGAGGTTCATTGTCGTCTCTACAATTCGAGTTTGAGGAGAGGAAGCTCGCGGCCTGGGATCGAGCCTGACGGAACAAAGCCCGCGTCGCGAGCTCCCATGCGACGATAGAAGGCTACCGCATCGGGATCCGACTCTATCGCGAGCGTGCGGGCGCCTTGTGCGCGCGCGGTCGTCACGCACCATTCGAACAGCCGGCGCCCCGCGCCCGTGCGCAGTGCCGACGGTTCGACGAAGAGTTTGTCGAGCGACGCCTCGTGCCCTGCGACAGAAACTTGCGCGAGACCGACGACGGCGCCATTGCGCTCGGCGACTTGAACGCCGGTCTTCTGCAAGTCAACCGGAGTCAATGTGAGTTCCGCACGACAGGCTTGCATAAACGCCTTGTCGTAGCCCCACACGGCTTTCGAGCGAAGGCAGAGGTCGGTGAGCATCGCGCTTTCGTCGGCGCGGGCTGGTCGAAGCTGGAGGCCCTCGTTGTCACGTTGTGCCATGGCGGCTAGAAATCACGACAGGTTGGGGTGATCAAGAGATTGGGCGATGGCCGTACGATCGAAGCCCAAGATGTACTGGGAGCTGGCGGCCTGGTTTCATCTGGTGACGCATCCCAAGAGCTACGCCGGTGAGGCGCGGTGGGTTCGCCAACAACTGCTGAAAAAACGGGCAGCCGAGAAACCGACGATGCTCGAACTCGGGAGCGGCGGCGGCAACAACGCGCTGCATCTGAAAAGGCACTTCCGCCTGACCCTGACGGATTTGTCGCCACAAATGCTTGCGCTCAGCGCAACGCTAAGCCCCGATTGCGAGCACATTGCGGGTGACATGCGGACGCTCAGGCTCAAGCGGCAGTTCGATTTCGTTTTCGTGCACGACGCGATCAGTTACTTGACGACCGTGCCGGATCTTCGCCGCGCGATCAAAACGGTGTTCTTGCATTGCCGGCCCGGCGGCGTTGTTCTGCTGCAGCCGGACGATGTGCGTGAAACATTTCGTCCTTCGCGCGAGTCCGGCGGAAACACCGTCGATGGGCGCTCCGCACGTTACATCGAATTAACGCATCCAATGAAACCAGGGCGCGACTCCACAACCGTCGATTACACGCTCACGCTGACAGATCGTAGCGGCGCGACGCGCACGCTCGCAGATCGGCATCACATCGGCGTGTTTGCGCGCGCAACGTGGCTTGACATTCTTCGTGCGCAAGGATTTCGCGCGCGTGCCGTCGTCGATCCATGGAAGCGCGTTTGCTTTCTCGCGCATCGTCCTTCGACCGCGTGCGACACGCGGACACAGAACAAGAAGCAAACGCGCACGCGATCGCGCGCGATTTCTTGAGCGTGCTCGCGAAGAAAAACTCTTCGCCGAAAATTTTTTTGGCGGAATCTTCGCTATGATGTTTCGAAAATCCGCGACGCTCAGTGTGCGGATTTTTTTCGCGCGAATCAGGCGTTGACTTCATGTCATCGCACCGTCACATTCTTCGAACCTTGAGTACGCCCCCGACGCAACACGGCATTTTCGTGTTGGCCGTTTCCCGCAGACACCGGGCCCCACCCGGACCGAGACGGATACAGAATGATGACCGAGAACAAGCACGTTCGTATTCACCCGCTCCGCTACGGAAGCGTTCGAGCGTCAACAGCCTAAAGTCTCCGGCCCCAGGGGCCTGCTTTCACCCAACAGAGGACATGATTGATCGGCGGTTCGCCGAGCGCGTGCGTATTCGCGCCAAGCCGGACCTACTTTTTCAGTTTGTTGCAACGAAACAAAAAACGAAGGGAAGCATCGACATGCAGACACCCCATCTTGCAGTGGCCGGCGGCGAGCCTACGAACTTTTGGCCCCGCGTTCTCAGCGTTCTTCACGCCGAACTCGGCGAATACAGATATCGCATGTGGATCGCGCCGATCGCCTTGAAATCGGCCGACAGCGACCGCGTCGTGTTGAATTGTTCCACGCCGTTTCACTTCCTGAATGTGCGCGAGAAGTTTGCCGACCGCATTACCGCGCTGATCAAGCAGTTTTCGCGGAAGGATTGCGCCGTGGACTTCGTGCTCGACCGCCCGGCGCCGGAGCCGCGCGATCCGCAACCGCTGTTCGACCGGCCCGCAGCGCCCTCGCCATCGCGGCGGACGACCGTCGATGCGGTGAAACGGTATGTGAGCGAGAAGTACAACCTCCAGGTGGGCGATCTTGAGTCGCGGAGCCGCAAGCGTGAGGTGGTGCGGCCCCGGCAGATCGCGATGTATGCGGCGCGCAAGTTGACGGAGCAGTCGTTTCCGCAAATTGCCCGCCGGTTCGGACCGCGGGATCACTCCACGGTTTTGCACGGCGTCTATGTCATCGAGCAGATGATCGCCAAGAATCCTGCATTCGCGGCGGAAATGGACGCGCTTTTGCGCTCTATCCGCGACAGCCATCCGAGCTAGAACAATAACATCAGCGCTTGGGTCGCGCGGCGGTGCGCTCTGCGATGGGCGACCGCCGCGTTTGCGCGCGTGCTAGGATGTCCGCGGAGGGACCGGTTTCATGCATGATCCTATCGACCGCGCCGCGATCGAGGCGTGCGCCCCGCGCATCGCGCCCTATGTGCGACGGACGCCCGTGCTGGACGCGGGGCTTGTGGGCGGGGCGGCGGTTTGGCTCAAGCTCGAGTTTCTGCAACACGCGGGCTCATTCAAGGCACGCGGCGCGTTCGCCAATTTGACGATGCGCGGGGTGCCCAAGGCCGGCGTCGTCGCGGCGTCCGGCGGCAATCACGGCGCGGCGGTTGCGTTCGCGGCGCAGAAGCTCGGCGTGCCGGCGAAGATTTTCGTGCCGCAAATCTCCTCGCCCGCGAAGGTCGAGCGGATTCGAAGCTACGGCGCCGATCTTGTGGTCGGCGGTGCCGCCTATGCGGAGGCACTCGCGGCGAGCGAGACTTGGGCAGCAGAGAGCGGCGCATTGCGCGTGCACGCCTACGACCAGCGCGAGACACTGTTGGGCGCGGGAACGATCGGGCTTGAGATCGAGGACCAGGTGGCGGGTGCCGACACCGTGATCGCGGCTGTCGGTGGCGGCGGTTTGCTCGGCGGCGTCACCGCAGCATTGGCGGGCCGCGCGCGGGTGATCGGCGTCGAGCCGGAAGCGTGCCCTACCCTTACACGTGCGCTCGAGGCCGGGCGGCCGGTCGATGCGCCGGTTGGCGGGCTTGCGGCGGACTCGCTCGGCGCGCGGCGCGTGGGCGAGTTGATGTTTCCGATCGCGCAGGCGCACGTGGCCGGCGTCGCGCTCGTCAACGACGACGATATTCGCGCGGCGCAGCGGCAGCTTTGGTCGTCCTATCGCATCGTGGCCGAGCCCGGCGGTGCGGCGGCGTTTGCGGCGATCGCCTGCGGACGTTACGCCGCGCGCGCGGGCGAGCGGATTGTGGTCGTCGTCAGCGGCGCGAACACGACCGCCGTGCAATTTGACGCTTAAGCGCGTAGGCTCGCCCGATCGGAGGAATTTCATGTCGGACGATATCTATCGCGGCGAGTTTCGCGCGCGCGTGCTGAGCGGCCGCCCGCGATCGATCCTGGAGGTCGGCGCCGGCGACGGCACGTTCCTCAAAACGGTCAAAGGCGAGGTTGGGCGGCTCACCGCGCTTGACCCCAGCGCCGACCACGTCGCGAAACTCAAGCTGGACGGGTTCGAAGCCGTGGAGGGCGTCGCGGAGCGTCTTCCGTTTGCGGATGGGGAGTTCGACGTCGTCGTGTTTTCCTACACGCCGCATCACGTGAAGGATTGGACGGCGGCGCTGCACGAAGCGCTGCGCGTGTCGCGGAACGGCGTCGAGATTCTTGACGTTTGGTACGACGATACGATTGCCGATCAACGCACGTCGCACGCGCTCGACCGGTGGCTGAAGACGATCGACCGGCGCACCGGCGTGGTGCACAACGACACGCTGCCGCCCGGCGCGATGCTGGCGCCCGTCAACGCCTGGCGCGACGTGACCTACGACTACGTCTGCCGGCGCTTCGCCATGGCCGTCAACATCGACGAGACGCTGCAGCATTGCCGTGCGCATCTCGACAAGGTTCAAGACGACCCGGCGCTTGCGCGCGAGTTCGAGGAGCTGATCGCCGCTGGCCGCCGCGACGGCATGACGGAAGAAGGCGCGATCATGGTGTCGATCGAGAAGCGGCGCTAGCGCCTGGCGGAATCCAGGCGCATTAACCGACTGCGGCAATTTCGAGCGGCGTCGTCATTTGTGCTGCTTGGCGACGATGCGAGCCCGGGCCTACGATCACGGCAGGCTTGGGGGAGCCGCCATGAGATACGCTTTGCTGTTGGTGCTGCTGGTTTGCGCCGGCGCGACTGTGGGACCGGGCGCGGCCGCGACGCGAAGCACCGCGTTCGGGGTGAGTGCTACCGTCGTCTACAATTGCGCAATGGATATGTCGAAGCTGACGGACGCGCAACGCAAGGTCGTCGAAGACTATTGCCGCAAGCAAAGCGGCTCGGGACAGCAGCCTGCGCCGGCATCACAGCAGGGCGCGAAGTAGCACTCAGGTGCGGCCGAGCGCACGTGCTTGGGCGAGGCGGTCTTCGGGTACGTCGAACGTGGCCGAAGGCCGGGAACCGACGCGGCCGTACCACGCAGTCAAGTGCGCACAGTCTTCCGGGATATCGACGCCGATGAAGCGGGCGAAATCGAACGTCGTTTGGGCAACGATGTCGGCCATTGTGTAGCGATCGGTCGCTATGAACTCGCGGCTGGCGATTTCGCGGTCGACGAGTTTGCAACCGCCGGTGAAGAATTTGCGGTTCGCTTCGCCGTAGTCTTTGAACTGCTGACCGAAGGCTTGCGTGGCGACAGCGGCGGTGAAGGGATGGGTGTGGACCCAGATTTGGCCGAGCGGAACCATCAGGCGGAACTCGACGCGTCGGAGCCACATGTCGATAATGACGCGCTCCTTTGCGTCGCGGCCGAACAGGTTCGGTTCCGGGTGGAGTTCCTCGAGATAGCGGCAGATCGAGACACTCTCGGAGAGGTGGCTGCCGTCATCGAGTTCGAGCACCGGCACTTGGCCGAGCGGATTACGAGCGAGGTGCTCCGGCGCTTTGTGCGTTCGCTTTATGAGTGGCGTCGGCACGAGTTCGATATCGACGCCCTTCTCCTTCAAGAAGATCCGCACGCGGCGCGGATTTGGGGCCGGGTCGACTTCGTTGTAGAGTTTCTTGGCGGGCTACCGAGAGGATGCAGTTGGCATGGCTGAGACGGTCATGGGAGTAGTGTTTTTCGGCATTGTCTTTGGGCCGCTTGCGTTTTCAGCTGGCTCATCCCTCTATTGGTTAGTCAAGGGACGTTGGATCATGGCGTTGGTATTAGCGCTGTTCGCTGTCTACATCGCTACCGAAATGTTCGCGACACCGGACGACAAACCTTGGCTCACAACGGCGTACTTCGCCCGTGCATCGCTTGAAAGTTGGCTGGGCCTCGTGATCGCCGTCGCCGTTGGAGGCGCCGGCGAGTTCATCTTGGATATGTTTGGCAGCGACCGAAGGCCCTAAACTAATTCACCCGTCTCTCTTTGCCTGCCCAATACGGCTCGCGCAACTCGCGGCGGAGGATTTTGCCGCTGGGGTTCCGGGGCAAGGCTTCGATGAAGTCGACCGTCTTCGGGAGTTTGTAGCCGGCGATGCGCGAGCGGGTGAACGCGATGATGTCTTCGGCCGTCGCATGTTCGCCGGGTTTCAAGACCACGATGGCCTTCACCGCTTCGCCCCACTTGTCGTCGGGGACGCCGATGACGGCGACGTCGGCCACCGCGGCGTGGCCGAAGACCGCGTTCTCGACTTCGGCGGGGTAGATGTTTTCGCCGCCGGAGACGATCATGTCCTTTACGCGGTCGTGGATGAACAGGAAGCCGTCCTTGTCGAAGTAACCGGCGTCGCCGGTGTAGAACCAGCCGTTCTTGATCGACTTTGCGGTCGCGTCGGACTTGTTCCAGTAGCCCTTCATCGTCGTGCCGCCCTTGATCAGGATTTCGCCGACTTCGCCTTGCTTTACCTCGCGGTCGTCGCCGTCCACGATTTTGATGTCGAGGCCGGGATAGGCTTTGCCGCAGGACCGTAGCAGCGCGCCGCGGTGATCCGAGGGCTGCAGCGCGGTGCCGGCGCCGACGGTTTCGGTGAGGCCGTAGAGCTGGAAAAAGCCGCAGGTTTTGAAGATCGCCTGCGCGGTTTTGAGCAACTCCTCCGTGATCGGCGAGGCGCCGTAGAACATGCGCTTCACGCACGAAATGTCGGTCGTTTTGATGCGCGGATGTTGGACGAGCATCAGGATGACGGCCGGCACCAAGAAGATGTTCTTGATGCGGAACTTTTCGATCGCATCGAAGACCGCGTCCGGCGTTACCGTCTTTAGAACGACACCGAAACTGCCTTGCGCGAGCGTGGTGAGCCCCATGTTCGCGCCCGCGACATGGAAGTTCGGCATGGCGATGAGGTTCGGGTCGCCGGGCTCGAAGTCGGCCCATTGGGCATCTTGGCTGGACTTGAAGAACGACACGTAGTTGCCGTTTGTGAGTTGCACGCCTTTCGGGTGGCCGGTCGTGCCGGAGGTGTAGAGTTGGATCGCGTCGTCGTCCGCCACGATCTTGAGGTGCGGGTCCTTGTCGCTTTGGCCGTCGCGCCAGGCTTCGTAGGCGGGCCAGCTCTTGTGGCCACCGTCGACAGCGATGATGTGTTTCAGCTTCGGGCAGTTTGCCTTGATCGCTTCGATCAGCGGCACGAACTCTGCGCCCACGAACATCGTCTCGCAGCCGGCGTCGTTGAGCACGTAGACGACTTCGGGGCCAGCCAGGCGCCAGTTGATGCCGACGAGCACTGTGTTCGCCTTGCAGGCGCCGAGCAGGACCTCGAAGTAGCGGTCGGAGTTCATGCCCATGTAGCCGATGCGGGCGTTCGGCTTCTGCCCTAAGGCGATCAGGCCGTTGGCGACCTGGCTTGTGTGCTTGTCGAAGGCGGAAAACGTGGTCTCGCGACCCTCGAAGAAGAAGGCGGGTGAGTTGCCCCGCTTGCGGGCTTGCTGGCGCGAGATGTCGGCGAGCGCGTTCAGGCCGTCGAAATCGTACATTCTCATCCTCCCATGGCGTCTTTTGTTTGGACCCAATCTAGCGCCCGGTTCGCAGGAGGCAATAGAGTGTGTTCGACCCGCAATTGGAGACCGCTCATGGCCCGCGTGCCCTACCCCGATCCCGCCGCTTTGCAACCCGAGACGCGGGAGGCGCTGGCCAAGCTTGCGCCGCTGAACATCTTTCGCATGCTGGCCGGGGGCGAGGGGCTGATGCCCGCGTTCTTGAAGCTCGGGAACTACATCCTGTTCAAGTCGAAACTCGATCCCGTCCTGCGCGAGATCGCGATCATCCGAGCCGGGGTGTTGAGCAAGGCTAAGTACGAGGTGCATCAGCACGAGCGGATCGGGCGCGATATCGGGATGAGTGAGGCCTTGATTGAGGCGATGCACAAGGGGCCGGATCATCCGGCACTCTCCGAGATGCAGCGGCTGGTGATGCGTTACACGGACGATGTGGTGTTGAACGTGCGGGCGGGTGACGCGACGTTCAAGCCGCTTAGCGAACGGTTGTCGTTGCAGGAGATGCAGGAACTCACCATCACGATCGGCTTCTACATGATGGTGAGCCGGTTCTTGGAGACGTTCGACATCGAGATCGAGCAGCCTGGGACTGCTGGCGTGAAGTTTCCCGAGAGCCAGAAGCGGCCGTCATGAGCGAAGACATCGAACGCCCGATGCCGGCGGAGTCGCGGGGCGAGGCGCCGGGGCGCGGGCGGCTTACCGGGCGGCGGGTGCTCGTCGTGGGTGGAGGGCAGGATACGCGCGGACTTGAGGATGCGCCGGTCGGGAACGGGCGGGCGATGTCCGTGTTGTTCGCGCGGGAGGGTGCCAAGGTCGCGATTGCGGATTGGAACTATACGAGCGCTGAGGAAACAGCGGCGCTCGCAGGAGATGGCGCGGCTGTGGCGTTGGAAGCGAACGTCGCCATTCCCTCCGATATCGAGGTGATGGTGCGCGATACGGTCGAGAAGTTCGGCGGGATCGACGGGCTCGTCTACAACGTGGGTATCGGCGTTGGCGACCCGTGGCTTGCGGGTGCGAAGATGGATCAGTGGGACCGCGTGTTTGCGGTGAACATCCGCGGGGCGATGCTGACGCTCAAAGCGGCACTGCCGGTGATGGCGGATGGCGGGTCGATCGTGCTCATTTCATCGATCGCGTCGATGAAACCAGGGAGCCGCCTGCCCGCTTATGATGCGTCGAAGGCGGCGCTTGCCGGGTTGATGCGGCATGCAGGGATCGAAGGCGAGCGGCGCGGCATTCGCGTCAACATCGTGGCGCCGGGGCTGATGGATACCTCCATCGGGCGTGCCGCGACGGCCGGGCGCCCGGGGCGCGCGAAGACGCCGGTGCCGCTCGGGCGGCAGGGCACGGGATGGGAGACGGCGTATGCGGCGCTGTTTCTTTTGTCGGACGAGGCTGCTTACATCACGGGACAAACGCTCGCCGTCGACGGCGGCATGACAGGGTTGCGATAGGAGACGTTCGTGGAAAACGGTGCGGTTTGGCTGAACGGTGCGAAGGAGCTGCTGCCGGAGACGGTGAAGCTCAGGCGGAAGATTCACGAGCATCCGGAGCTTGGGTTGTTCTTGCCCAAGACGGTGGCCGCCGTACGCGAGGCGCTGGACGGGCTCGATGTGAAGATCGAGACCGGGCCGTCATCGTCCGGCATGGTGGTGACGCTGCAGGGGCCGACGCAGGGGCGCACGGTGCTGTTGCGCGGCGATATGGATGCGTTGCCGATGCCGGAGGATACCGACCTGCCCTTCAAGTCGAAGGAGCCGGGGAAGATGCATGCGTGCGGGCATGACTCGCACACGGCGATGCTTGCCGGTGCCGTGAAGCTTCTGCATGCGCATCGCGGGCGGCTCGCGGGGACCGTGAAGTTCATGTTTCAGCCGGGCGAGGAAGGCTATTTCGGCGCGGTGAAGATGATCGAGGACGGGCTGATCGACCGGCATCCGAAGCCCGACGGTGCGTTTGCGATGCACATCACGCCGAACGTGCCGACGGGGATGTTCACGGCGAAGGCGGGTGCGTTCATGGCCGCGACGGACGTCATCAACATCAAGGTCGTCGGCAAAGGCGGGCATGCCTCGCAGCCGCATTTCACGATCGATCCCATGCCGGTCGCGTGCGAGATCGTGCTAGCGCTACAGAGTTTCGTCACGCGCAAGATCAGCGCGTTCGATCCGGTGGTGCTGACGATCGCCAAGATCGACGGCGGGACCACGAACAATGTCATTCCGGAGTCGGTGAATTTGGTGGGCACGCTGCGCTCGGTGTCGGAACATTCGCGCAAGCGTGCCAAGGAGGGGTTGGCGCATGTCACCAAGAAGATCGCCGAGGCACACGAAGCGCGCGCCGAGGTGACGCTGACGCCGGGCTACGACGTGACGGTCAACGACGGGCGGATGGTGGACCTTGCGGCGGCGAGTGCGCGCGAGCTGTTCGGCGAACGCGGGTTTATGCCGATGCCCTCGCCCGTGATGGGGGCGGAGGATTGGTCGTACGTGCTGCAGCGGATTCCGGGGTGCATGGTGTTCCTCGGCGTCACGCCGGAAGGCTGCGACCACCACCACGCGGCGCCGTGCCATTCGAACAAGATGATGCTGGACGAGAACGCGATGGCGAATGGGATTGCGCTCTACGCGGCGGTCGCGGAGCGGTTCTTGGATCAGGGGTTGCCGGCGCGTGCGTGACAAAGCAATGAAGCAAAGGCCGGACCGCGAGGGACGGTGGGAGTTGCTGGCCTGCCTCGTTGTGGTCGTGGTCGCTGCCGTTGCCTACTTTGTTTATGATCCCTACGTTTTGGCGCGACTGGTGTGTACGCCTGACTGCCTCTAGCGTGTCGTGGTCGGCGAAGGCCGACCATCCACGACTAAGACTCGAAAAAGGAAGTCGTGGGTGGTCCGCCTTCGCGGACCATGACATACTTTTTTGTGTGTTGAGGAGCGGAGAGGGCGATGTCACTCGCGAAGAACGGATACGCCTACAAGCGCGGTCTTGCCGACCTCGGGAATGGGACGTTCGCGTATCTGCAGCCCGACGGGTCTTGGGGGTGGTCGAATGCGGGGTTGATCACCGATGGGGATCAGTCGCTGCTGGTCGATACGTTGTTCGACCTGAAGCTCACGCGGGACATGCTTTCCGCGATGCGGGCGGCGGCGCCTCGGGCGGCGAAGACGATCGGGACACTCGTCAATACGCATCACAATGGGGATCATTGTTATGGGAACGAGCTCGTTGAGGGGGCGGAGATCATCGCTTCGACGCATGCGGCGGAGGAGATGAAGCGGGAGCAGCCGACGTTGCTTGCCAACTTCATGAAGGCGGCGCCGGGGTTGGGGTTGACCGGCGAGTATCTGATGCATTGCTTCGGTGCGTTCGACTTCAACGGGATCACGCCGACACCGCCGACGACGACGTTTAGCGGGCGGATGCGCCGGCATGTCGGCGCGAAGACGGTTGAGCTTATCGAGGTCGGACCTGCGCATACGGGCGGCGACGTGCTGGTGCATGTGCCGGCGGACAAGACTGTCTTCACCGGCGACATTCTTTTCATTGAGGGCACGCCGATCATGTGGGCGGGGCCGGTCGCGAATTGGATCGCGGCTTGCGATCAGATTTTGCGGCTCGATTGCGAGACGATCGTGCCCGGGCACGGGCCTGTCACCGATAAGCGCGGGGTCAAAGCCGTGCAGAGCTATCTCACCTACATTCGCGACGAAGCGCGCGAGCGGTACGACGCGGGGTTGAGTGCGCGCGATGCGGCGCATGACATTGCGCTCGGCGATTACGATTCCTGGGGCGATGCGGAGCGGATCGCCGTTAACGTTGCGACGCTCTACCGCGAGTTTTCCGGCGATCAGACGCCGCCCAACGCGGCCGAATTGTTTGCGCTGATGGGTGAGATTTGGGCGACGCGGCGCAAGTAGTTCTTGTTTCGTTCGATCGCCGTCAGTAAGGTTTCGCCCTTGCCGATCAAGCGTGGCGGTCCGATCTGTGCTCTTCCACGTACTGGTAGGGCGCATGGGCGCGTTCAGGGGTGCAGATGGCGGAAGGTCAACGCGAACTCTTGGACCGGTTGAAGATCAACCGGGACGAGGAAGAGGACGAAAGCGGCGGCAATCGCTGGCTGATCGTCGGCTTCGTGACCGCGTGCGCGCTGATTGCGGCGGGCGCGATCTATGCGTTTTGGCCGAAGAGCGAAGAGCAAGTGGCGACTGCGGAGCCTCCCCCTGCGGCGGGCGGCGCGGCGACTGCGCCCGTCGTCGGCAGCGGCGGCGTCTTGTCGGCCTCGGGCTATGTGACGGCGCGGCGGCTTGCCACCGTGTCGGCCGAGATCACCGGGCGTATCGCCGAGGTTCTCATCGAAGAAGGCATGTCGGTTCAGGCGGGACAGGTTCTGGCGCGGCTCGACACGACACTTGCCAAAACGGAACTCGGCATCTCGGAAGGTAACGTGCGCTCGGCGCGCGGTGCGCTCAACGCCGCGATTGCCGACAATGCGGAGGCGCAGCGCGCGCTCGTGCGCGTGCAGGGCGTCAAGGCGCGGGAGTTCGCGAGCACGGCCGACCTCACGCGCGCGCAGGCGGCAGCCGACTCGGCGGCCGCGCGGTTGATGCAGGCGCAAGGAACCCTACGTTCGGCGGAACAGAGCGCCGCCCGGTCGCGCGCGCTGCTCGACAAGCACGAGATTCGGGCCCCGTTCGCGGGCATGGTGACGACCAAAGACGCGCAACCCGGAGAGATCGTGTCGCCCTCGGCCGCGGGCGGCGGTTTCACGCGCACGGGTATCTGCACGATCGTCGACATGAACTCGCTCGAGGTCGAGGTCGAGGTCAACGAGGCGTTCATCAGCCGCGTGAAGCCGAACCAGCGGGCGAGTGCCACGCTCGACGCCTATCCCGAGTGGGAGATACCGGCGAAGGTCGCCGCGATTATTCCGACTGCGAACCGCGACAAGGCGACGGTCAAGGTGCGTGTGGCGATCGAGACCGGCGATCCGCGCATCTTGCCCGAGATGGCGGCGAAGGTATTGTTTTTCGACGATGAGAAGAAGGCTGCGGCCACCACCCCCGCCGCGCCGCCAACCCCGCAAGGAAATACGCCGCAATGAGCGAGACTCTGATCAACCTGAAAGGTGTCACCAAGCGCTATACGCGCGGCAGTCAGAGCGTGCCGATCTTCGAGCGTCTGGACATGACGATCCCGGTCCAAGACTTCGTCGCGATCATGGGGCCGTCGGGGTCGGGTAAGACGACGTTGCTCAATTTGCTCGGCGGGATCGATAAGCCTTCGGGCGGCGAGATCGTGTTCGACGGGAAGCGGATGGACAATCTCGATGAAAGCAAGCTCGCCGGGTTTCGCGCCGGGAATGTCGGGTTCATCTTCCAGTTTTACAATCTGATGCCGATGCTCACGGCTTCGCAGAATGTGGAGCTGCCGCTGTTGCTGACCAAGCTCGGACCCAAAGCGCGCGCGGATCGCGTGAAGACGGCGCTGGAGATCGTGGGGCTTTCCGACCGGGCGCGGCACAAGCCGTCGGAGCTTTCGGGCGGTCAGCAGCAGCGCGTGGCAATTGCAAGGGCGATCGTGTCCGATCCGAAGCTGCTGCTCTGCGACGAGCCGACCGGGGACCTCGACCGCGAGACGGCAGGTGAAATTCTCTCGATGCTGCAGACGTTGAACCGCGATCTCGGCAAGACGATCGTGATGGTGACGCACGATCCGGAAGCGGCTCGCTTCGCCAAACGCATCCTGCATCTCGACAAGGGGCACTTCAGCGAGAAGGATTTTGCGGCATGACCTTGATCGAACTCGTCCGCAAAAACCTGTTCCGCAAACGGCTGCGCACGATTTTGACGATCGTCGCGATTTTTGTGGCGTTCGTGATCTTCGGCGTGCTGGCCACATTTCAGAACGCGATCAACGCCGGCGTCGAAGTGGCGGGCGCGGACCGGCTGATCACCGTGAACAAGATCAACTTTACGCTGCCGATGCCGCTCGCCTATGCGACGCGCACGGCCGGGGTGGCGGGCGTGAAGCAGGTTGCGCATGCGGAGTGGTTCGGCGGGTACTATCAGGAGCCGCGCAACTTTCTGGTCGCGTTCGCGGTCGACCCCAAAAACTATCTCGACATTTATTCCGAGCTTGTGGTGCCGCCGGCGCAACGCGAAGCGTTCTTGCGCGAAAAGACGAGCATCCTGGTCGGCAAGGCGACGGCCGATCAGTATGGCTGGAAGGTCGGCGACCGGTTGCCACTCAAGAGCAACATCTACCGGCAGAAGAACGGGTCCGACACTTGGGACTTTACGATCGCGGGCATCTATACCGGCAACGACCAACGCGTCGACACGACGCCCGTCATCTTTCATTACGACTATCTTGCCGACACGCGTTCGTTCGGTGACGGCACGACCGGGTGGATGATTCTGAAAACGGAGAATCCCAAAGAGAATCCGCGCATCATGCGCGAAGTCGATACGCTGTTTGCGAACTCCGCCTTCGAGACGGAAACGAAGACAGAGCAAGCGTTCAACAAGGCGTTCGCGGAGCAGCTCGGCGATTTGGGCTTCATCGTGAGTTCCGTCGTCGGCGCCGCGTTCGTGACCATTCTTCTGATTGTCGGCAACACGATGATGCTGACCGTGCGCGAGCGGACGAACGAGATTGCCGTCATGAAGACGATCGGGTTCACGACCCGGCGCATCTTCGGCTTGATCATAGGTGAATCCATGTTGCTGGCGTTGATCGGCGGCCTCTTGGGCGTGGTTGCCGCGTGGCTCGTCAGCTTCGCGCTGGCCGGTCCGCTCAGCCGGTTCGGGCCTGTCGCCTTTTCGTTCGATACGGCGACGGTTGCCTTCGTGTTGATGGCGTTGTTGGGGTTCTTGACCGGATTGATCCCCGCGTTCCGGGCGATGAACACCGACATCGTGACCGCGCTCGGAAGGAAATAGCGATGGGACGCACGTTCACGCAGATCGCGGCGGTGACCGCGATGAACCTCCGCTCGCTGCCGCAGCGCAAGTGGACGTCGCTTGCGACCGTGGTTGCGATCGCGCTCGTTACCGGCGTGTTGCTCGCGTTCCTTGCGATGGCGAACGGGTTTCAGGCGACCGTCGCCGGCACCGGCGCAAACGACGTCGTGATCGCGCTGCGCAAGGGGAGCGAGAGCGAGATCAACTCGACGCTGATGCGCGACCAGGTTCTGCTGATGCAGGAGGCGCCAGGGTTGGCGAAGGGGTCCGACGGCAAGCCGCTGATGTCGCCCGAACTCTATGTGATCGTCGACGGAATCAAGAAGTCTTCGGGGTTGAAGGCAAACCTGCCGCTTCGGGGCGTGGGGCCGCTCGCGAACGAAGTGCGCCAGGGTATCCGCATTGTGAGCGGGCGCATGTTCCAGCCGGGCACGAACGAGCTCGTCGTCGGACGTTCGATATCGAAGCAGTTCCGCGGCTTTGAGCTCGGCGCGAAGATGCGGCTGGCGTCGCAAAACTGGGTCGTGGTCGGCGAGTTCGATGCGGGCGGCACCGTTTTCGAGTCCGAGATTTGGGCGGACGTCGCGGTGCTGCAGGGGCTTTATCAGCGCGGCAGCACGGTGCAGACGGTGCGTGCACGGATGGACAGCCCCGCCAGCATCGAGAGGATTCGGGCGTTCTCCGAAGCCGATCCCCGGCTGAAGCTCGACATCAGAACCGAGAAGGATTTTTACGCGGGCCAGAGCCGGAACATCGGCGACCTTATTCTCTATCTGGGCTGGCCGCTTGCGATCGCGATGTCGTTCGGGGCGCTTGCCGGTGCGCTCAACACGATGTTTGCGTCCGTCGATGCGCGCACACGCGAGATCGCGACGCTGCGCGCGATCGGTTTCCGCGGAACGCCCGCGTTTATCGGCACGATGGTGGAGTCGCTCATCCTCGCCGCACTCGGCGGGCTTGTCGGGGCGGTGGGAACCTATCTGCTGTTCGACGGCATTAGTGCCGCCACGTTGGGCAGCAACTTCACCCAGGTCGTGTTCTCGCTGAAGCTCTCATGGTCGCTGGTGCTGCAGGGCTTGATCCTGGCGCTCGTCATCGGTGTTGCGGGCGGCGTGTTCCCCGCTTGGCGTGCGGCGCGCGTGCCGTTGCTGGCCGCGTTTAAGGAACAGTAGTCAGAGCGTCTTTGCGTATTGGATGAAGCCCGTGTTGTCGGCGATGCGATCGTAGAGCTGACGGGCGGTCACGTTCGTTTCGTGGGTCAGCCAATAGACGCGGCCGCCGCCAGCCGCCTTCGTTACGTGGTAGACGTGTTCGATCAGGGCGCGGCCCATGCCCGTGCCGCGTAGATCGGGATCGACGTAGAGGTCTTGCAGGTAGCAGGTCGGCCCGTCGCGCCAGCCGTGGCGGTGCAGGATGATGTGGGTGAGGCCGCGCGGTTTGCCTTCATGCTCGGCGAGATAGGCGAACATCGGCTCGGCGGGGTCGAGGTAACGCGCGAATGTCAGGTCGTATTGCGCCTTGGGCAGCGTCGTTTCGTAGAAGTCGAGGTAGCCTTTCCAGAGGCGGTGCCACGCGCTGCGGTCGCCCTTGGCTAGCGGGCGCACCGTGACAGCGCCGTACACGTGCGCTTGATCGAATGCCCTAGCGTCAAGGCCCATGTGCGTTTGCATCCGAACTGCCCTCGCTCTCGTAGTTCTGCTAAGCCACGCTATATCAGCCATCGAAAGCCGTCATCTATGCTTACGCTCTACGAACATCCGCTCAGCCCCTATGCGCAGAAGTGCAAGATCGCGCTTCTGGAGAAGGGTGTGCCGTTTCAGTTGAAGATGCCGGCGGCGATCGGAACCGGCCAGGTCGACGCCGAGTTCTTGAGGGCCTCGCCCCGCGGCGAGGTGCCGGCGCTGGTGGACGGCGATTTTGCGGTGTTCGATTCGACGGTCATTCTCGAGTACATCGAAGACGCTTACCCCTCGCCTGCGATGCTGCCGCGCGATCCGAAGCTGCGCGCGAAGGCGCGGATGATCGAAGACGCGATGGACACGCTCTACGAGCCGATCAATTGGGGCCTCGGCGAAATTCGCTGGTTCAAGCGGGCGGAGGGCGAACAGGCGCGGGTGATCGAGACACGGGCGGCCGCCCAGGCGCGCGACTTTTTCATGTGGCTGGAGCGGCAACTGGGCGATCAAGAGTGGTTTTGCGGCGCCTTCGGTTGGGCGGATCTCTCGGTCATTCCCTACATCAACGGTTCTGCCGGGTTGGGTGTCGGCCCTTCGGCGTCGTCGAAGCTTGGAGCCTGGCAGGCGCGGGCGAACGCGCGGGCGTCCGTCGCTCAAGCCGCACAGCAGGCGGCGGACTCGATCAAGGGCATGGCGATGGTCGGCGAGGCTGTGAAGCAGCGCCTCTTCAAGCGGGAGTACCGCGATCACCGGCTGGAGTGGATGATCCGCTCCGGCGGCCTCGACGTCGTGCTTGAGGGTATCAAGGCAGATACGATCCGCTTTTCAAACGAATTCAAATAGGGCCGCACATGAGCGAGATTATCTTTCATCATTACTGGACGTCACCGTTTTCGGAGAAGGTCCGCATCGTCTTCGGCATGAAGGGGCTCACGTGGCGTTCGGTCGAGATCCCGAACATGATGCCGAAGCCCGATCTGATGCCGCTGACGGGCGGGTACCGAAAGACGCCGGTGATGCAGATCGGCGCGGACGTCTATTGCGATACGCAGCTGATCATCCGCGAGCTGGAGCGGCGGCATCCGACGCCGGCCGTGATCCCGCATGCGGGATTGAGTTTCGCGCTCGCGTTCTGGTCGGACCGGCCGTTCTTTCAGGCGACCATACCGCTCATCTTCGGCGAGGTCGGGCCGATGATTCCCGAGGCGTTCAAGAAAGACCGCGAGAAGATGTTTCCGGAGCGGCCGTTCAACTATGAGCAAATGAAGGCCGCGATCCCTGCATTCAAGGACCAGTGGCGGGCGCATGCGGACTTCTTGGAGGCGCAGCTTCAGGATGGGCGCAAGTTTCTGCATGGCGAGATTGCGACCGTCGATGACGCGCATTGCCATATGAACGTCTGGTTCTTGAAGAGTTTCTTCGCGCCGACAGCGGACGCGTTGTTGAAAGAGTTTCCGCGGCTGACCGCGTGGTACGCGCGGGTTTGCGCGATCGGGCATGGGAGGCACACTGCGATGGATTCGAAGGAGGCCCTGGCGATTGCGAAGGCTGAGAATTCGACCGCGGCGGCGCGCGTGGACGAGCACGATCCAAACGGGCGGAAGCCTGGGGAACGGGTCGCGGTGATGCCCGACGACTACGGGCGCGATCCTGTCGCGGGCGAGCTTGTGTTTTCGACGGCACAGGAGATTGCTATCAAGCGTCACGATCCCGCCGTCGGCGACGTCGTCGTGCATTTCCCGCGTGCGGGGTTCTTGGTTGTTTCGGCTTGAAGGGTTGAGAGATGAACGTCGCTGAGTCCGTTCCTGTTCTGGTCGAGGCACCGTGCGGGAAGCTTGAAGGTGCGCGCCGCGGCGGCGTGTCGAATTTCAAAGGTATTCCGTTCGCGACCGCCAAGCGCTGGCACATGCCGGAACGGGTGCAGCGGTGGAGCGGTGTTCGTTCAGCGCGCGTGGCCGGTGCGGTTGCGCCGCAAAATCCGACGCCGCTTGAGGGCTTGATCGCGAGCGGCGGCAAAACCGAACAGAGCGAAGACTGCCTGTTCCTCAACGTTTGGACGCCCGGCTGCGACGGCGCGAAGCGGCCGGTGATGGTTTGGATTCACGGCGGCGCCTTCGCAACCGGCGCGGGCAGCATCGGGCTCTATAGCGGGAAGAACTTGGCGGCCGCGGGCGACGTCGTCGTGGTCACGATCAATTACCGGCTATCGAGCCTCGGCTTCTTGCGGCTTGCCGACGTCACGCGCGGGCGCATTCAATCCACCGGGGCGGAGGGCGTTGCCGATCAGATCGCGGCGCTGGGCTGGGTGCGCGACAACATCGTGGCCTTCGGCGGCGATCCGGGCAACGTTACGATCTTCGGCGAGAGCGCGGGCGGCATGTCGGTTGCGTGCCTGCTCGCGAGCCCGAAGGCGCGCGGGTTGTTCCACAAAGCAATTTCGCAGAGCGGCAGTGCGCATATCGCGCGGTCGCGCGAGCATGCGAACCGCGTCGCCGAGGTGTTCCTGGGGCATCTGGGCGCCGCCGCGAACGACCTTGAGCGCGCGCCGGTCGAAGCGCTGTTGAAGGCGCAGGCGGCCCTCGTCGCGGAAGTCGACAACCAACAGGATCCGCACAAGTTGGGCTCGATGGCGCTGCAGCCGGTGGTCGACGGCGACGTTCTGCCATTGTGGCCGATCGATGCTGTTCGGGCGGGTTCGGCGGCGGGCGTGCCGGTGATTGCGGGCACGACGACCGAAGAGTGGAAGCTGTGGACCGCGCTCGACGCGAAGTTCCACACGATGGACGAAGACAAGCTCGCGCGCTGGGCGGGCCGCAGTTTCGGCGACGAAGCGCCCGCTCTGTTGGCGGCCGACCGCGACGGGACGCCCTATGAGCGTTATGTATCGATGCAGACCAATCGCGCGTTTCGCGAGCCGACGCTGCGGTTGCTTGGAGCACAAAGTGCGAAGGCGCCGGTCTACGAATACGTGTTCGATTGGCGCTCACCCGCAGTGGGCGGCGCGTTCGGGGCGTGTCATGCGCTGGAGCTTGGCTTCGTGTTCGGGACGCACAGTCTGCCGGGTGCCGAGAATTTCTTCGGCAAGGGGCCTGAGGCCGACGCGATCAGCCGGGCGATGATCCAAGCGTGGACGTCGTTCGCGCGCACCGGGGTGCCGAACGCGGACGGCGTCGAGGTTTGGCCGCAATGGTCAAAGGGATCGCCGGCTGCGATGGTCTTCGGTGCGGATTCGCGCGCGGCGCATGTCAGCCGGTTCGAACTGGCGAAGGCGTGGGCTGCCCTGCCCGACAGGCTCGTTGGGCCTTAAGCCGCTTCCACTTCGTCTTGCTTTTGCAGTTTCTTCGCGAGGTCGCGGCCGATCACGCGGTGGATCGCGACGGCGACGAGGTCGTCGGTGTCGACCAGTTTGCGCAGGCGCGGCATATCGAACACGAAGGCACGTGTCGGCTGCTCGACAACAACGGTGGCGGATGCGGGATTGCCGGAGACGAACGCCATCTCGCCGACGAATGCGCCGCCACGCAGGTGCGCCACGGTTGAGCCGTGCACATTGACGACCGCTTGACCGTCGCAGATCAGCACAAGTTCCGGGACAGGTTTGTCTTGCTCCGTCAGCACCGTACCCGGCTCCAATTCGCGCCAGGTTCCGGAGGCGACGAGGCGCGCGAGTTGCGCGTCCGTGAAGCCGGCAAAGACACCTTGGCGCAAGAGATGCGCGTGCTTCATCGTCTTCAGATTGCGGCGTTCGGCGACCAACCAATAGATTTGATAGAGATTGATCGCGATGAAAACGAGGTCCCAGCCGATACCCGCATGCATCGCGCCGCCGGAAAGTTGGAAGTAGACGATCTCGAGCGACAGACCGACGACCGCCGTCACGCGCAGCCAATAGATATTGGTGAGCCAGTACGAGATCGCGATCAGGACATAGGAAACGTGTCCCGGAACGTCGGCCCAGATGAATGGGATGCCGGTCTCGTTCATTGGCCCCTGCCCGCCTAGTTCTCCAGCATCACTTTACACTGATGGACCGGCTTGCGAAGCGCTTCGAATGCAGCGGGAAGTTGATCGAGGTTAACGACGTCCGTGATCATGTGCTCCACGTCAACGCGATCTTTCGCAATCATCTCAATCACATAGTCGAAGTCAGCGGGGCGGTAACCCAGCACGAATTGCAGCGTGAGCTCCTTCAAGATGCCGACCAGCGGCATAATCATGTCCATCTGCTGGCAGACGCCCGCGACCACAATCTTCGTGTGGCGCGGCGCCATCATCATGACCTCGTTGATGAGGCCGGGGGCGCCGACGCATTCGAAGATGATGTCGGGGCCTTTGCCTGCGATCGCCTCGACTTGCGGGATGATCGCCTTGGCGGGATCGACCGCGTCGGTCGCGCCGAAGCGGGCCGCCATCTTCGCGCGCGTTTCGGCGCGCTCGCTGACGATGACGTGGCGGGCGCCCAAGAACTTCGCCCAGAGCATGACGGCGAGGCCGACGGGGCCTGCGCCGATGACGAGCACGGTTGCACCGCGCTCCATTTGCGCTTTATCGACCGCGTGGAGACCGACGGCAAGCGGTTCGATCATCGCGCCTTCGCGGAACGAGACGTTCGCCGGAAGTTTGTGCGCGCCGACCATGCCGATCTTCACGTATTCGGCGTAAGCGCCGTGACTTTGGCCGAGACCGACGGTGAGTCCTTTCGCGCAGGTCGCGTAGCCGCCGGCGGTGTTCAAGCAGGGACTGAATTCGCCGCAGCAGATGAAGGGGAAGCCCGCGACGCGGTCGCCCGCCTTCCATTTGCCTTTGGCGGCAGAACCCACCTCGATCACTTCGCCCGCAAACTCGTGCCCCATCACCGAGCCGCCGGGCAGCGGTTGGATCGACGTCGCTTCGGTCATGTGCAGGTCGGAACCGCAGATGCCGCAGTTCTTGACCTTGAGGATCAGGTGCGTCGGTCCGCATTCGGGGTTGGCGAGCGTTTCGACGGCAAGCGGTTTGCCGATTTCTTTGAAGACGGCGGCGCGCATAGGAGACCTCGTCGGTTGTCAATGTCTGGGTGGGCTGACAATATGTCAGGCGAAACGACATTGCCACCAAAGGAACGATCACATGACCATCAAACTCCGTAACGGCATCTTTCTCGCGCCGTTCCATCCGCTCGACGAAGACCCGACGCTGTGTCTGCACCGCGACCTGGAGCTGATCGAGCATCTGGACCGCCTTGGCTACGACGAAGCGTGGGTCGGCGAGCACCATTCGGCGGGGTACGAGATCATCGCCTCGCCGGAGTTGTTTATTGCGGCGGCGGCTGAGCGCACGAAGCGGATCAAGCTCGGCACGGGCGTTGTGTCGCTACCCTATCACAACCCGCTCACCGTCGCGAACCGGATGATCCAGCTCGATCATCAGACGCGCGGGCGGGTGATGTTCGGCGTGGGGCCGGGCCTGTTGCCCTCCGACGCGTTCCAGATGGGCATCGACCCGAACACGCAGCGCGACCGGATGGTCGAGGCGATCGACGTGATTCTCGATCTGTTCGCGGGCAAGCGCGTGACGAAGAATACGGAGTGGTTCAACCTCTCGAACGCGATTTCGCAGCTTCGGCCGTACACGTGGCCGCATCCGGAGATCTGCGTGGCGTCGAGTGTGACGCCGTCGGGCGGCAAGCTCGCGGGCAAGCACGGGTTCGGGATGCTGTGCGTCGCCGCCACGCAGACGGGCGGCTACGACGCGCTCGGCATCAACTGGAAGATCGCGAACGATGTGGCCGCCGAGCACGGGCGGAAGATGGATCCAGAGCGGTTGCGTTTGGTTGGCCCGCTGCACATCGCCGAAACGAAGCAGAAGGCGATGGAGAACATCCGCTATGGCTTCCACAAATGGGCGGATTATTTCTCGAAGATCAATCCGGCGAGCGCGACGCTGGACAAGAACGTCGATCCGCTGGAGCAAGGGATCAAGGATGGCGTGATCATTGTGGGCACGCCGGACGACGCGATCGCGCAGATCAAGCGCTTGCAGGCGAAGCAGGGCGAGTTCGGGTGCTTCCTGCAGCTCGCGCACAATTGGGCCGACTTCGAGAACACGAAGAAGTCCTATGAACTCTGGCAGCGGCACGTGACGCCGGTGATCAACCGCTCGAACGTCAACCGGCAGGACAGTTTCGACGACGCTTCGCGGCATTCGGAGAAGTATATCGGCGCAGCCATGGGTGCGGCGATGGCGACGATCCAGAAGCACGCGATCGAACAGGCGGCGAAGGAAAAGAAGCCCGCCGCCGAATAGGAGGCTTGCATGGGCGCGATGATGGCGTTTGGCGGCGGGTGCCATTGCGGCGCCTTGCGCGTCACGTTCGAAAGCGCCCTGCCCGCTGCATCGATCGAGCGGCGGGCGTGCCAATGTTCGTTCTGCCGCTCGCACGGCGCGTTGACGGTGAGCGATGCGGACGGTGCGCTGCGCTTCGATGCGGACGACGGGTCGCTCATTCGCTACCGCTTTGGGCTCAAGACCTCCGACTTTCTGATCTGCGCGCGGTGCGGGGTTTATGTGGGCGCGATCTACGGTGAGGGCGACGAATTCTGGGGCATCGTCAACGCGAATGTGCTGCATGACCGCGCCGCGTTCACGGCGCCGGTTGTCGCGATCAGCTACGACAACGAGACGCCCTCTTCGCGCGGCGAGCGGCGCAAACAGCGCTGGACGCCGGTCGAGGTGCTCAACGTCTAGAGCCTGATCTCGCCCGCCATCATGCGGTCGTAGAGTTCTGGTGTGAGCGGCACGTATTGGCCGTCGACGGGGTCGAGGAAGAAGAGCGGTTCTTTGACCGTGCGCGGGTCGTAGCCCTCTTTCACCAGTTCGACCTTGCGGTGCTTGAACGTGCCGGTGACTTCGATTTCGCCTTGCATGCGCAGGAAGATGGGCCGTGCGTAGGCGGCCAGGTTCTTTTCAAGGTGGGCTTTGAACTTGGCGAGATCGATGGGCGCCGCCGTGACGAGGGCCGCCATGCCCGCGCGGCCGTCGGTGCCGGGGACTTTCACACCGTAGACGTTCGCTTCCTTGATGCCGGGGAAGATCGAGATCGCTTCGGCAACTTCGCTGGTCGCCACGTTCTCGCCCTTCCAGCGGAACGTGTCGCCGATGCGGTCGATGAAGTAGAAATAGTTCAGGGCGTCGCGCTTCAAGAGGTCGCCGGTGCGGAACCAGGCGTCGCCCTTTTCGAAAACGTCGCGCAGGATCTTCTTCTCGGTGTCGGTGCCTTTGGAATAGCCCTCAAAGCGGCCGCGCTGTTCGTCGATCTTGCCGATCGCCTCGCCCACTTCGTCGGGTTTGCATTCGATGCAAAAGCCCTTGTCGTTGCGCACGGGCTGTTCGTGCTCGATATCGAATTGAACGAGGCGCGTTTGGATGACGCGGCGCATGTAGCCCGGGATGCGGCCGATGGAGCCGACTTTGCCGTCGAAATTGACCATCGAGACGTTGCCTTCGGTCGCACCGTAGAACTCGATGATACGCGGAATGCGGAAGCGCGCTTTGAAGGCGGGCCAGATTTCGGGTCGGAGGCCGTTGCCCATGGTGACGCGCAGGCGATGCTTGCGTTCCTTGGGGTGCGGCGGGGAGTTCAAGAGATAGCGGCAGAGTTCGCCGATGTATTCGAATTGGGTCGCGCGGTACTTGACGCAGTCGTCCCAGAACGCCGTTGCCGAGAACTTCCGGCGGATGATGACCGAGCCGCCGACGGTCAAGGTGGAGCCGATCGCGCAGACGCCGCCGGCGGAGTGATAGAGCGGCAATACGACATACATGCGATCACGCTCGGTCGAGCGCATTGCCGCGGCGAACGAGTTCATCATCATCTGAATGCGCAGATGGCTCATGTTCGCGGCCTTGGGCAGGCCGGTCGTGCCGGAGGTGTAGATGTAGAAGCACTTGTCGTTTGCGGTCAGACCCTTGCGTGCGTCTTTCGGCAACGGAGCGTCGGACTGTGCAGCGAGCGCTTTGTCGAGGTCTTCGGCACCGGCGACCGCGCCGCCGGTCGCCCAAACCGTCAGCTTCTCCTGCATGTCGTCGATGCACGAGGCGTAGTTGTCAGCGAGTTCCGCGCCTAGCACGAGATGTTTGGCGCCTGAGATAACGAGGCTGTGCGCGAGCGCCCGCTCGCGCAGGTTCGTGTTGATGAGCGCGACGGTCACGCCGATCTTGATGAGGCCGCCCCAGGCGAACAGGTATTCGGGGCGGTTTTCCATTAGCAGGGCGACCGCGTCACCCTTCTTCAGGCCCAGCGATTGGGCCCAGCGGGCGTAGCGGTTCGCAGCAGCGTCGTATTGGCGGTAGGTGTATTTCTTGTCTTCGAACCAAATCGCGACGTTGTTCGGGCGCTTCGTCGCCCATTTCTCGATGATGTCGGCGACGGTGTGGGGGGAGTCCGGCGTGACCTTGGCCATGATCCGCAAGACGCGGGTCGTCGCGGATAGGAACCGCCATTCGCGAGCAATTGCGCCGAACACCCTAAAGTCCCCCCTTGCGGCCCCCGGCCGTTGTTATTCGATTGGCTTGCGATGGCGGCCATCGCGTACTGTTCTTGTCGCGAAGTTAGGGGCAAAGCGCGAGGGGTCAACCGAACTTTCCATGAACGCGGCGGATTGGAAGACAGCGCGACAACTCGACCTCACGGGGCTCAAGTGTCCGATGCCGTCGCTGATGACAGCGAAGGCGTTGCGGGACATGGCGGAGGGCACGTTCCTGGCGGTTACCGTGACCGACGCACTGGCGCCCCTCGATCTCCGCCATCTGTGTCAGCGCGACGGGCATGCCGTCGTCGCCGAGGGCCAAAACGACTTCGGGGCCCGGCGGCTCTTGATTTGCCGCGGGCCCCGACGTTGAAGCCGGTCAAGCTTCTCTTAGGCGAAGATGCCGGGGGTGCCGATCAGAAGCGTCGAGACGGCCATGTAAGCCGCGAACGTAAGAGCTGACCACTGGATGATCGTCGTGAGCGTTTGCATTGTCATTTTCTCCTGCGAATTGAATTTCTTGGGGTTGGGCTGGTGGCGTTAGGCGAGGCCGGCGAAGGCCTGGACCGGAAGGGCCATGGCGAGCGTCGCGTAGAGGGCGACTGCGATCGCAGACCATTCGATCATGACCGTCATTGTTTTCATTGCCGTCTCTCCTTCTGTGGTGCCGCCCCTTGGGTCCTGCGGGCGGCGGTACGTCCTTGCTGATGGACTAGTATTTGGTCCGTAATACTGAGAATTCAACTGCACTGTTTGCATGTCAGCTCTGACTCTGCCGCATGGCTCCGCGCCCGGACAGAAAATCCCTTGTTTTTCAGTCCCTTAACTACGTTACAGATGTAACCACTCATTAATCTTGTTCACGAGCGCGATAGGTGTTACTTAATGACTAGTCAGTTATTTATTTAACCATGACCCAGCCTGTTCGATCTCAACGGTGGCAGCGACGTAAGGAGGCTCGGCCGGCCGAACTCCTCGAGGCGGCGCTCGACGTCTTCTTCGAGAAGGGGTTTGCGGCGGCGCGGCTTGAAGACATCGCGGCGCGCGCCGGGGTCAGCAAAGGCACGATCTACCTCTACTTCGACAGCAAGGACGACGTGTTCGAGGCGCTGGTCCAGGCGATCCCGCTGCCGAACATCGAGACGCTACGCGCGTTGGCGGCCGACACCACGATCCCGGCCGACACGATGTTGCGGCGCGCGCTGACCTTCATGGGCGGCGTGTTGCGCGACGAGCGGATGATGAAGTTCCCCCGCCTGATCGTCGGCGAGGGCGGACGGTTTCCGAAGCTCGCCGAAAGCTACAAGCGGCAGGTGATCTCCCGCGGCGTGAACATTCTCTCCGCGATCATCGAGCGCGGGATTGCAGAAGGACGCTTTCGCGACGTCGATCCGAAGCATGCGGCGTTCAACGCGTTCTCGCCGATCGTGTTTACGGCGCTCTGGCAGACCACGTTCGCGCAATTCGACGGCGAGACGCTCAACGCCGAGACGTTCATCGCACAACACATCGATACGTTTTTGCGGGGCATCGCTGTTGGGAGTGTGCCATGAGGATTCAGATTGCGATCGCACTGACACTGGCGCTCGCGGCGTGCAGCAGCGAGCCGCCACGCACGGTTACGGGCTATGCGGAAGGCGACTACGTTTACGTCGCCGCGCCCGAGGGCGGTTGGGTGAGCGAGGTCCTGGTCACGCGCGGCGCGCAGGTGAAGGTGGGCGATCCGCTGTTCACGTTGGATGCGGACACACAGCTGGCGCAGCGCGACCAAGCGGCAGCGCAGCTGCGGCAGGCCGAAGCGCAACTCGCGAATTTGGAAAAGGGCCGGCGCTCGGACGAGATTGCGGCTCTTGAGGCGGCGCACACGCAAGCTGTCGCGAACCGGACGCTCGCCGAGGCGGAATTCAAGCGCGCCATCGATTTGAAGCAACGCGGGTTCGTTTCGCAAGCGGCGCTCGATACGCGCCGTGCGCAGCGCGATGCCGCGCTCATGCAGGTGAAGCAGACAGAGGCGAACCTTGCGCTCGCGCGCAAGGGCGCGCGCAACGACGAGATCGCGGCCGCGCGCGCCAGCGCGGAGGGTGCGAGGGCAGCGCTCGCGCGGGCCGAGTATGCTCTCAGTCAGCGGCGGATTCGGGCGAAGGTCGCGGGGCGTGTCGAGGATACGCTTCGACGCGCGGGCGAGTTCGTGCCGCCGAGCGGTGCGGTCGTGCAGTTGCTGCCGCCGCAGAACGTGAAGCTGCGCTTCTTCGTGCCGGAGCAACAGCGGGCGAAGCTTGCCGTCGGTGCGGTTGTTGGCATCGCGTGCGACGGGTGCGCGCAAGGCTTGAAGGGGCGCGTGACGTTCATCGCCTCGGCCGCGGAGTTTACGCCGCCCGTCATCTATAGCGTTGGGTCGCGCGAGAAACTGGTTTGGATGGTCGAGGCGGTGCCGGACGGCGGCGTGCTCACGCCCGGTCAACCGATCGATGTGACCCTGCCATGAACGCCCCGCTCGCGATCGACGTCAGCGAGCTGACTAAGAGTTTCGGCAAGCGCAAGGTCGTCGACAAGTTTTCCATTCAAGTGCCACGCGGCCAGGTTTGGGGGTTCTTAGGGCCGAACGGCAGCGGCAAGACGACGACGATCCGCATGCTGTGCGGGCTCTTGCTGCCGGACAGCGGCACTGGAACATGCCTCGGTTACGACATCAAACGAGACGCGGCACAGATCAAGCGCAATGTCGGATATATGACGCAGCGCTTTTCGTTCTATGAAGATCTCTCGATCCGCGAGAATTTGGACTTTGTCGCCCGCGTCTATGAGATGGACGATCGCGTGCGCGCGGTCGATCAGGCGATCGAGCGGCTGGGCCTCGTCGAGCGGCAACAGCAATTGGCGGGTACGCTGTCGGGCGGGTGGAAGCAACGCCTCGCCCTTGCCGCGTGCATTCTGCACCGGCCGCAGCTGCTGCTTTTGGATGAGCCGACAGCTGGCGTCGATCCGCAGGCGCGGCGCGATTTTTGGGATGAGATTCATCAGCTGGCCGCGCAAGGACTCACGGTGCTGGTGTCGACGCACTACATGGACGAAGCCGAGCGCTGCGACCGGATCGTCTATCTGGCGTACGGCACCGTGTTGGCGCGCGGCACCGTCGATGAGGTGATCGGCGCGTCGACGCTTGCGACCTGGATCGTGACCGGCGACGACGTGCGTACGCTTGCGAGCGAGCTGCACGGGCTTGCCGGTATCGATCAGGTCTCCGTGTTCGGCGTGACGTTGCATGTTAGCGGGACCGATGCGGCCAAGCTTGATCAGGCGATCGCGCCGTTTCGGACGCGGGCCGGGTTTCACTGGAGCAAGTCGTCGCCGAGCCTTGAGGACGTGTTCATTCATCTGATGGCGCCGTTCCGGGCGCGGTTGACGGGGTGAGCGCGATGTTCGGCATTTCGCTCTCGCGGATCGGCGCGGTGTTTCTGAAAGAGCTTATTCAGATGCGTCGCGACCGGCTGACGTTCGCGATGATCATCGGCATTCCGATCTTGCAGCTGGTGCTGTTCGGGTTCGCAATCAACAACGACCCGAAGCATCTGCCCACGGCGGTGAACGTGCAGGATCCGAGCGTCTATTCGCGTACGCTCGTCCGGGCGCTTGAAAATTCCGGCTACTTCCGGGTCACGAACATCATCAAGGGCGAGCGCGAAGGCGCGGCGCTGCTGGCGAGCGGAAGCGTCGCTTTTGTGGTGACCGTCCCGCCCGAATTCTCGCGCGAGCTCGCGCGCGGCGAGCGGCCGCAGGTTTTGATTGAAGCCGACGCGAGTGACCCAGCGGCCGCCGCCAACGCGGTGAGTGCCGTCGCGCAGTTGCCCGCCACCGTGTTCAATCGCGAGCTGACCGGCGCATTGTCGTCGCTTCGGCCGACGCCGGCACCGTTCGAGGTCGTGGTGCATCGGCGGTACAATCCGGAAGGCATCTCCGCCTACAACGTCGTTCCGGGGCTGATCGGCGTGATCTTGACGATGACGATGGTCATGATCACGGCGCTGGCCGTCACGCGCGAGGTTGAGCGCGGGACGATGGAGAATTTGCTCGCGATGCCGCTGCAGCCGTTCGAGGTGATGGCTGGCAAAATCTTGCCGTACATTTTCATGGGCTACATTCAGGTCACGGTCGTGCTGATCGCGGCGCGGTTGCTGTTCGGCGTGCCGATGCTTGGGTCCTACTTCGATCTGTCGATCGCGCTGGCCCTCTTCATCGCCGCCAATCTCTCGGTGGGCTTCACGATTTCGACGGTCGCGGCCAATCAGCTGCAGGCGATGCAGATGACGTTTTTCTTTTTTCTGCCGTCGATCTTGCTTTCGGGTTTCATGTTCCCTTTCCGCGGCATGCCGGTGTGGGCGCAATGGATCGGGAGCGTTCTGCCGAACACGCATTTCATGCGCATCGTGCGCGGCGTGATGCTGAAGGGCAGCCATCTCGGCGACATGGTGGCGGACATTTGGCCGCTGATTGCCTTCATGCTGACGGCGATGGCTGTCGCACTTTTGCGCTACCGCCGGACGCTCGATTAGTTGTGGAAATTATTCCCAGCCGCGGTTACCCGGCCTAAACCAGCGCGAACAGCGGCAACGGCGCAATTCCTAGTCCGTTGCAGTTTGAACTAAAACGCGCCTCTCATTTGAACGGCCTTTGAGCGGCCTTGCGCGAGGATGGGGTTCGCGTGACAGCGGGGGCATTTGCGCCGGTTGCTGTTCTCTCAGTCTGGGTGGTTAACGAGCTATGAAACTGCAAGCTCTTCCTTCTATGGCGGCGGCCGTGTTGGCGGTCGGTCTCAGCGGTTGCGCGGGTTTCGACGATCCGGGGCCGGTGACGTGGCACTCCACGGGAGCCCAACCGCGCGTGCTGCGCGGGGGCCCGCGGCTGCAATGTGTGCCCTACGCCCGCGACAGTTCCGGGATCGGGATCTGGGGGGATGCATACACCTGGTGGGATCAGGCGGCGGGCCGGTTCGGCCGGTCGTCCGCGCCTGAGGTTGGCTCCGTGATGGTCATGAAGAGCTACGGCAATGCCCAGCGCGGCCATGTGGCCGTGGTCCGTAAGGTCGTGAGCGACCGGGAGATCGTGGTCGACCACGCGAACTGGCTGAACGGCGGAGAAATCAGCCTGGACAACCCGGTTATGGACGTGTCGGAGGACAACGACTGGTCCGAGGTCCGGGTCTGGTACGCCCCCGAAGGCCACTACGGCGGCCGGGTTTACAAGGTCCAGGGGTTCATTTTGGGACCGGAGGGCGGGCAGCGGGTTGCCGCCCGCTGACACCGAACTCTCACACCGCTGCAGTTCTGTCGTGATCCGCGAGGCACATATTGTGGCCGATTGCCGCGATTTCGCTAGATATTGAGCCAAAAGTTAACGGTAATAAATCATTAAGTTGACTCCCTCACCCTCGGGCTCCACGAAGCCCGGCCCAATAGGTGCGTAAGGTCCGACTGGTCCGCATTCCAGTCAAGGGAGTGTATCGTTTGAAGACTAATACCACACGTTGTCTGACGGCACTCCTCGTGGCCGGCGTTGGCCTTTCGGCTTGCCAGACGGTTCCTTCGAACTATTCCACTTCATTTGCCGGGGGCGCGATCGAGCCCGCGAATACTTCCAACTATGACCTGCCGCTGGCCGAGGCCGAGGCGAAGCTGACCGCCATCGAGGAAAGCCTTGCCTCCCCCATGCCGCGGAGCAAGCCGACGACCGAGCTGCGCCTTGCCGAGGTTCGCCCGCAGATCGTGGACGCGAACCTCCAATGCGTGCCGTTCGCCCGGGAGGCCTCTGGCATCGACATTCGCGGGAACGCCAATCGGTGGTGGAAGCTGGCCGAGGGCAAGTACACCCGCTCGCGCCGTCCCCAGGAAGGCGCGGTGTTCGTGATGCGCGGCTATCGTACCGCCCGCCGGGGGCACGTCGCCGTCGTGAAGCAGATTTTGGACCCCCGCACGATCGTCGTCGACCATGCGAACTGGGGCAATGACGGTCGCATCTATCTGAGCGCGCCCATGCGCGACGAGAGCGCGAACAACGACTGGAGCAAGGTCCGCGTCTGGTACACGCCCACAAACCAATGGGGGCGCAGGCTCTACCGGGCGAAGGGCTTCATTTTACCCACGACCGCGGTCGCGGGCACGTTCACCTCAGGCAGCCATTGAGAGCGACGTCAGCTTCTCGGCGATTTCGCGGGCCGCCTCTGTAAACAGGCGGTCTAGTCCGCTTACGCGCTCGATCCCCTGCTCCGGCTCGATCGTCAGCGCGACGGCTTCAAACGACATGGCGGCGTCGGCGAGTTCCGTTGCGCCGAGCAAGCGCGCCGCGCCTTTGAGCGAGTGCGCGCGGCGGCGCAGCGTTTCGCGATCGTTCAATGCGATGTCAGTGCGCATCGCTTCCAACTCGCGCGTTTGATTGTTGATGAACGTCGTCGCGAGCTTCTTGATCGCTGCCGGCGGCATGTCGCTTTGGAGATCGGCCCAGGTGCGGGCGCAGAGCTGCGACGACGGCGCACTGTCGGGGGCTTTGCGGACCGGCAGATGGCGTGCGAGCGCGGCCTCAAGCACGTGGCGGCGGATGGGCTTCGTCAGATGCTCGTTCATGCCGGCGGACTTGCAGCGCGCCGCGTCCTCCACAAAGGCGTTCGCGGTTAGGGCTAGGATCGGCTTCGTTTGATTGGGGCCGGGCGTCGCGCGAATGTGCCGCGTGGCTTGCAGGCCGTCCATCTCGGGCATCTGCATATCCATCAGAATGACGTCGAACGCCTTCTTCGCCGTTTCGCGGATCGCCTCAAGTCCCGAGCGCGCGGTCGTGACGGTGCAGCCAAGCTGCTCCAGCATCGTCGTCGCAGCGTACATGTTTGTTTCGTTGTCTTCGACGAGCAGGACGTCGGCCCCGGCGATGCGGGTGTCTTCCGTTCCGCCGCCTTGCGCCCATGCGAGTGGGTTGTCGCAGAAGACGTTCGTGAGCGTTTCGAGCAGGGCCGCGCGCATCAGCGGCTTGAACAGAACCGCGTCGAACTGCGTGCCAGTGCCCGCCGAGACGGTGACGCCGTGGCTGATCGAAGAGCAAAGAACGAGCTTGATCGTTTCGCCGTGCTCGAGCTTGCGGATCGCGTCGGCTACCTCGTTGCCGGTTTGACCCGGCATGTGGCGGTCCAGCAGCACCACCTCGAACGGCTTGCCCGCCTGCTCGGCGCGGTCAATCGCGATGAGCGCAGAGACGCCGTCGTGAGCGGTTTCGACGCTCATGTTCCAGCGCGCGAGTTGGCGCGTCAGGATTTCGCGATTCAATGCCACGTCGTCGACCACCAGCGCGCGCTTGCCCGCAAGCAGCGAAACGTCGGCCATCATCGCGGGCGATGCGGTTCTGGGCAGCGAGATTTCGAAGATGAAGAGCGAGCCTTTGCCGACCTCGCTTTGCACCGAGATGGCGCCCTTCATCGCTTCGACGATTTCCTTGCAGATCGCGAGGCCCAGTCCCGTGCCGCCGAAGCGGCGCGTGATCGAGTCGTCGCCTTGCGAGAATTTCTCGAACAGTTTGGCGCGGGCTTGCGGGGTCATGCCGGGGCCGGTGTCGCGTACGGCGAAACGCAGGCGGCTTTGCATGGCCGAGACCTGCACGAAGATGAGGCCCTTCTCCGTAAACTTGACCGCGTTGCCGATGAGATTCAGCAGCACTTGGCGCAACCGCGTCGGATCGCCTTGATAGGCGCCCTCGGCTTCGGCGGAGACGTCGACGCAGATTTCGAGGCCTTTGGCGTGCGCCTTGGCGGCGAACGTCTGAGCCGCGCTTTCGACGAGCGGCGTCAGGTCGAAGGGCACGCTCTCGAGCGAGAGCGACCCCGCTTCGAGTTTCGATATGTCCAGGATGTTGCCGATGACCTGCAGCAGCTGATCGGCCGAGGCGCGGGCGGTTTCCGCTTGGACGCGCTGTTCGTGGCTGAGGCTCGAATCGAGAAGGATTTCGACCATGCCGACGATACCGTTCAGAGGCGTGCGGATCTCGTGGCTCATGTTGGCCAGGAATGCCGACTTGGCGGCGCTCGCCTGTTCGGCCGCGAGCTTCGCCCGTTCGAGCGCCGCGACATAGATTTGGCGTTCCTCCTCGACTTGGCGCGACAGGCGGTTGGCGGAGCGCGCATACATGAAGCTTGCCAGCACCAACAAGATGACGAGCACGACAAAGGCGTACTCGGCGATCTGCGCGTCGCTGATCGACGTGCTGACCTGCTCCAGATCGTCGTTCTGATCGGCGATGATCAGCTGCATGATCTGCGTGATCGCCGTGCTCGCATCCTTGTACAGTTCGTCGACGACGACCATTTCCTTGGCCGCGTCCGCTCTGCGGCCCACAGCGAAATAGTCGAGCACGACGTGCGTGCGGGTCGCCATTTCGCTGCCCGCGTCGCGCACCTTGTCCAGTTCCGTGCGTAGCGCTTTGTTGAGCGAACCCTTGTGCTTGATCAAATCGCCGTCTGCGAACTTGCCGAAGGCTATCCCGAAGGCGCTCTCGGCGCGCGCCAGGCGATTGCGTTCCAGGGCGACGTCTTCGGTCTGGAAGATGTTGTTCGCGGGCACGTCGAGTTCGGCGAGCGTGTCGCGCAGATGAACGAGCTGGGCGTTCTGCTCGTTCCACATCTTGTTCTGTTGCTGGCGGTCGCCGAGCAGGCTCAGCGCGTAGTGGCCGACCGACAGGCCGCCCAACGCCGTCACAACGTTCAGGATAGCCAGAATTGCGAAGATGCGGGCGAGACCATTGCGCGACTGCGCGGTCTTCTGCTCGGCACCGGCCGGTTTTCTTCCACTCACGGGACCTGCTCCGGCGTTTAGACGGCGATCGACTCTTGGTCCTTGCGCGCCTTGGCAAGCAGCGCATCCACCCGCTCACGCAAGGCCACGGGGCGGAACGGTTTTTGGATGACGTCGTTAGCGCCCAGCGCGGTGGCAGCGACCAGCAACGGCTCTTTGAGCGAGGCCAGGCCCGCCGTCATCGCGAGGATCGGCGTCGTCTTGCTGGAATCGCGGATCGCGCGGATGACTTCGAGGCCATCCTTGTCGGGCATCAGAAGATCGGTGACGACCAGATCGAACGCGGCCTTTCTCAACCGGTCGATCGCCTCGCGGCCGTTTTGCGCGAACTCGACCTCATGATCGCTGCCCGCGAAGGCGGCTTCGGCAATCTGCTGGTAGAGCTCGTCGTCTTCGCAAATCAGGATCTTGGCCATGGGCAGTGCCCCACCTAACGGTATTGTTGATGCTTTGTTTGCAATATCGCGTAGAAATGCGAAGGAGCCGTTAAGCCGTCGGCAGATACTCGTTAAGATTCCGTGAATTCATCCCTTCTCGCGCACCTGGACTTCCGGCGGCTCTTGATCGCGCAAGCGGTGAGCGCTGTGGGCAGCCGTATCACGCGCACGGCGCTGCCGATTATCGCCGTCAACACGTTGCACGCCTCGGCGACGGCGACCGCGTTTTTGAGCGCGATGGCGATGTTGCCCGGCGTTGTGGTTGGGCTGTTCGCGGCGGGGTGGATCGACCGCACGCGGAAGCGGCCGCTTTTGATTGCCATGGACCTGCTCAGGGCGGCGCTGTTGCTGACGCTCCCGGTCGCGGCGTGGTTTGGCGTGTTGACGCTGGTGCAGCTCGTCGTCATCGCCGCGCTGACAGGCGCCGCGACCACAATCTTCATGATCGCTAAGTCGGCTTACTTGCCGCGGCTGGTCGAGCGCGAGCAGCTGGTCGACGGGAACACGAAGCTGCAGTCGACGGAGGCGGTCGCCGAGATTGCGGGGCCGAGTGCGGCCGGCGTGCTTATTCAGGCGGTGACCGCGCCGGTCGCTGTGATCGTGGACGCGCTGAGCTTCGTGTGGTCGGCGTGGTGGCTCAGCGAGATTCGGGCCGGCGAAGAGGTCGCGCAGGCAACGGCGGCGGACGATCCTTGGCGCGACATTGGCGAGGGGTGGCGCGCGTGCCGCGGGCATCCGGTGGTGTTTCCGCTGTTGCTGGCGCAGGCGACGTTCGGGCTGTTCGGCGGCTTCTTCGCGGCGCTCTACATGCTGTTTGCTTTGCGCACGCTCGCG
Source organism: uncultured Flavobacteriaceae bacterium (assembly GCA_964638635.1). Classification (GTDB taxonomy): domain Bacteria; phylum Pseudomonadota; class Alphaproteobacteria; order Micropepsales; family Micropepsaceae; genus SZUA-430. The sequence continues at coordinate 15,551 of CAZXAQ010000005.1, read as the reverse complement.
CTTAGCGAGGCGACCGTCGGTTTCATCATCGGCGTCGGCGGCGTCAGCGCGCTTGCCGGTGCCTTTGTGGCGGCGCCTCTCGCCCGCATGTTCGGCCATGGGCGTGCGGTCGTGCTTTGCCTGGGTGCGTGGATTCTGGCCACCGTGTTCGTGCCAGCGGCGGAGGGACAGGGTGCGCTGGTGGTGCCGTTCCTCGTTCTGCAGCAGCTGATCGGCGACGGGTTTCTCGCTGCCTTCTTCATCCTGGCGGTGACGATTCGCCAGACGGTTCTTCCGCTCGACGTGCAAGCGCGCGCGGGCGCGACGTTTCAGGCGGCCGAAGGCATCTCGCTCCCTCTGGGGGCATTGATCGCGGGACCACTCGCCGAGATTGTGGGACCGGGCGCCGTGTTGTGGATTGCGATTGGGGGCGCGCTCGTGCCGCTTCTGATTCTGTCGTTTTCCAGGCTTTGGACGCTGCAGTCGCTTGCGGACGGGCCCGCGTCCGCGTGATCAGGCGCACTTGACCCGTCTTGGCGCGGACCTGCACATTCGCCGCGCACTCCAGCAGGACTAAAGTCCGCTCTCACTTAAGGACCAACACAAATGAACCGCAGTCGCATGGTGCGGCGTTCAACGCCCGCGCTGATTTTTGCCCTCTTCCTGACCGCTTGCGGTGGGTCGAGCACTGGGCCCGCCGTCGACTCGAAGCTGCTGCAACAGCGGCTCGATCAGTTCGTTGCGGCGGTGACGAAGCCGGAACCGGGATCGGACTTCGTCGCGAAGGCGGAGGGAGCGGCGAAAGTCGAGACCGCGAGCGACGGCACCGTCGTCGGTACGCTGCCGCGTCTGTCGTTCCAGGGGAGCGACGGCAATTCGGCGGTTCTCGATCCCGTGACGATCAAGTTCTCGAACGGCGGCGAAGGGCTCGTCAATGTCGAGGCCGTGATGCCGAGTTCGATGCAGGTCAAGGATAAGACCGGGAAGGTTGAAGGCGAGATCAAGATCGGCAGTCAGACGCTGAAGGGCGTGTGGGTGGAAAAGCTACAGTCGATCGACAAGCTGGACATGCGGCTCGGCAACATCACCGTGAGCTCGCAGAAAGAGCCCGGGGGCGCGAAGATCGAACAGATCGCGATGACAGGCGGCCTCACGCCCAAAGGCGGCGGGCTCTATGACGGCCGGTACGACATGGTCGTGAAGAATTTCAGCGCCGACGACCCGACCGACAAGACGGTCATGAAGATGGGTGCGATCAACATCGTTGCGACCATGAACGGCGCGCGCATGGAAGACTGGGCGAAGGCCGCGAAGGAAGCGGGCTATACGCTGTCGAACCCCGACATCTTCAAGGCGTGGACGGGCGGCGAGCTTGATCCGAAGATGATCGCGTTCATGAAGCGCATGCCGGACTTCATGGGCAACGTCGAGTACACCTATACGCTCGACGGGCTTGAGATGGTGCAAGATGGCAAGATGCAGTTTGGGCTGAAGAACACGTCGTTCGGCTTCGGCGCAGGCCCGGACAACGCGGGTATGACGAAGATCAAGATGGGCTTCTCGGCCGGCGGCATGTCGGGCGCACCGGAAGATCCGATGCTGCCACCGGAAGCGGACGTGAAAGAAGCGTCGATGGAGCTTGAGGCCTCGGGTGTGCCGGGGCGCAAGCTTTGGGAGATCTACATGGACGCCCTGCCCCAGCTGCAGGCCGAGGCGAAGAAGGCCGCGGCCGATACGGCGAAGGGCGAAGACGCGACGGCGGCCGGGACGGCGGCACTCGAGCAGGTCGGCACCGATCTTTCGGGCAAGGCGATGGAAGTTCTGAGCGCGGCGAAGCTTTCGATCGCGCTCAACCGTCTCAACCTCACGACGCCGACGGCGCAGATGACGGGCAAGGGCTTGGCGAGCTATCTGCCGTCCGAAAACATGATGCCGGACGGCAAGGTGTCGTTGCGCTTTACGGGCATCGACGCGCTGGCCACGGCGATGCAGAAGCGCGGGGCGAAGGACGAGATGGCGCAACAGATCATGGGCGTTATCTCGGCGGTTCGCGCGATGGGCAAGCCCGATCCGGCCTCGCCGAAGAACGACCGCGCCTACATCATCGACATCGTTTTCACGAAGGAAGGCAAGATTCTGGCGAACGGCCAGGACATGCTAGCGCAATAGGCGCCGCTCAGTTTGTCTGCGACGGGCCCGGTGACGCCGGGCCCGTTTCGTTTGGGAGCACGCCCTGCTCCGCCGTCAGCACGGCGTCTATGAGGCGCATGATCTCGGTGATGTCGCCGACGATGGCGCGGGCGCGGCCGATATCGTCCAGCTTTGCGAACATCGTGCCGACCTCGAATTTGTTGCCGCCTTCGATCGCGACCAAGAGGTCGCCTTCGATGAAGGCGCCGCGCAGGTCTTTGCCTTGGAACTTGGTTTCGAGCTCGAGCAGGCGCTCCATGAACACGGGGTGGATCAGATAGCGCGCCTCGACCTGGTCGCTCGCGTAGACCTCGAACGCCTTTTCGAGGCGGCTGTCGCCCAAGCCAACGCGTTGCAAGGTCGACACCCAGCGCTGCATGAAGTTGAACATGCCCCGGTCGCGGCGGATGATCGTCGTTCCCAGGAATCTCTTCGGGAAGGCGATACGGATGAGTTGGCCGCGGAAGACGGTATCCCAGCGCTCGCCGTTCTTCGTTTTGACGCGCCGCTCCAAATGGCCGTCATAAAAGGCGAAGGCGCAGCCTTTGTGATCCCCGCTGAAGCAATCCTCGAAGTTCTGGCGGTCGCAACCCGGCAGAAGACGGAGCTCGTTGAACGTCGCCAGTGCCTGCGGCTCGAAGGCGTCGAGTTGGTAACCGCAACCGATCGATTCGGCGATCGCGGTCAGCGATTGGCGTTTGGTGTCGGTCGCCACGGTTTGCAACGGCGCGTAAGCGAAGATGAAGCCCCCGACGCCGATTCCGATCCCCGCGAACAGCACGGGCATCGCGTCCGCGAACAGCCACCACGCAAGTGCCGCGGTTGCGACGGCCGCGACGGCCGTCATCACCGCACGGCCTTGGAACGTCTTCATCGCCGCCCGGCGGTTTTCCTCCTGCGCGCGGAAGATCGGTTCGACGCGCTCGGCATAAAGACGGGTGAACGCGTCTTCGCTGAGGGCCAGCAAGTCGTCGGTTTTCTTCATATTGCGTTTCCGCGCTGTAGTTTCCTCGCCGGCAGCAAAAGACTTGCGGTGCCGCCGGTTTCCTGCAAGCTGCTTACAAATCATAAACATCGGGTTGAGGAAACGAGATGAGTTCGGACGGCGCCGTCGCCGCTGCGCCCGCGGGCGCGCAAGATTTCTCCACGACTTACAAGATCTACGTGCTGCTGCTGTTGCTCGTCGTTTACATCAGCAACTACGCGGACCGGATGATCCTCTCGGTGCTGATGCCCGCCATTAAGGCGGAGTTTCAGGTGTCGGATGCGGCGCTCGGGTTCCTCGCGGGGACCGCGTTCGCGATCTTCTACGCGACGCTGGGCGTTCCAATCGCGATCTGGGCGGACCGCGGGAACCGCAAGACCATCATCTCGCTCGCGGTCGCAATTTGGTCCGTGATGACGGCGGTTTGCGGCCTTGCGACGAATTTTTGGCAGTTCGCGCTGGCGCGCGTCGGCGTGGGCGTCGGCGAAGCCGGCGGCAGCCCGCCGTCGCACTCGATCATCTCGGACCTGTTCGGGCCGAAGCAGCGCGCGACCGCGCTCGGCATCTTCGCCTTGGGCGTGCCGTTCGGCCTGTTCGTCGGGCTCTATGGCGGCGCGCATATCGCGGCGAGCTACGGCTGGCGGACGACGTTCTATATGCTCGGCATTCCTGGGCTTATCCTGGCTTTGCTTGTGATGTTCACGATCCGCGAGCCCAAGCGCGGCGCTTCCGACGGCCACGCGCCGACGGGCGATGCCCCGCCGTTGATGACGACGGTCCGGCATATGTTGAGCCAAACGTCGCTGGTGCACGTGTTCATTGGCGCGACGATCACGACGCTGGTCGGCTACGCGGGCGTGCAGTGGTGGCCGACATTCGTCATGCGCTCGCATGGACTTTCGATGACGGATTTGAGCCTGTTCCTGGCGCTCGTGTTCGGCGTCGCGGGCGGGCTCGGCACGTTCTTCGGCGGCTACATCGCGGATCAGTTCTCGAAGCGCGACTTGAAGTGGATGCCAAGGATCGTGACGTTGGCCACGATTATCGGTCTGCCGTTCGGCCTTGCGATCTATCTGACCGACTCGTCGGCGATGGTGTTCGCGCTGATCGGCGTACCGGCGGCGCTTGGCGCGGTTTATCTCCCGCCGACCTATGCGATGACGCAGGGCCTCGTCGACGTGCGTATGCGTACGGTCGCCTCGGCGCTGTTGCTCTTCGTGATCAACTTGATCGGCATGGGGATCGGGCCGTTTCTTGCAGGCTATATCAGCGACGCGCTGGCGCCGACTTACGGTAAGGATTCGCTGCGCTATGCGCTGCTCATCCTGACGTTCCTGAACATCTGGGCGGCGGCTCACTACTGGATCGCCGGAAAGTACTTCGAGCGCGATCTGAAGCGGATGACGAAGGCGGTTTAGGCCCAGCCGCCGTCGACGACGAAGCTTTGCGCGGTCGCCATGCGGCTGTCGTCGGCGGCGAGCCAGAGGACCATGCGCGCGATGTCGGGCGGGTAGAGCTTCTCCTTGAGGCACTGCTTCGCCATCAAGTCGGCTTCGCTTTCGGGCGTGAGCCAGAGCTTGATTTGGCGCTCGGTCATGATCCAGCCGGGGATCACGCTGTTCACGCGGATGCCGTCGCCGCCCACGTCGCGGGCGAGGCCGCGCGTCAAACCCTCGACCGCTGCTTTCGCGGTGACGTAGGCGGGCATGCCGCCCAACGCCAAGCGCCAGCTGATTGAGCCGACGTTGATGATGGAGCCGCGTTTGCGTTTACGCATCGCGGGCAACACGGCTTGAGCGGCGAAGAACTGGTGGCGCAGGTTTGTCGCTATGCGTTCGTCCCAGAATTCGGGCGTGACGTCCTCGATCGCGTGGCGGTCGTCGCGGGCCGCGTTGTTGACGAGCGCGAGTGTGGGGCCCTGCGCGGTTTCGAACTTCGCGATCGCTGTGCGGAGCGCTGCGATGTCGCGAAGGTCGCACTTGGCAAAGGCTGTGTTCGTCTTGGCGGCGAGCGCCCTGCCCGCTTCCTCATCGAGGTCGAGGAAGCCGACGCGCGCGCCTTGGGCCGCGAAGTGTTCCACGATCGAGGCGCCAATGCCGGAGGCGCCGCCGGTGACGATGATGGCTTCGTTTTTGAGGCTTGGGTAAGTCGCGAATTGGGTCATGATGCCGGTTGATTTGCCGCCGCCAACGCGGCGCTGGCGCCGATGGCGGAGGGAGAGATGCTGCCGCCGATCCAATAGCTGAGTTCGGCGGGATGATCGATGGTCCAGACGGCGTAGTCCGCGGCCCTGCCGACGTCCAACGTGCCCGTCTCGGACCCAAGGCCCAGGGCCCGCGCAGCGTTGCGGGTGACGCCGGCGAGCGTCTCCTCCGGCGTCAGGCCGAACAGGGTGCAGGCCATCGCCATGGTGTTGTGGAGCGACACATTCGGCGACGTGCCCGGGTTGCAGTCGGTCGCAATCGCGATCGGCACTTTCGCGCGGCGGAACGCATCGACGGGCGGCTTCTTGGTTTCGCGCAGGACGAAGAAGGCACCCGGCAAGAGCACCGCGACGGTGCCGGCTTTCGCCATCGCGGCGACGCCGGCGCTGTCGGTGTATTCGAGGTGGTCGGCGGAGATCGCGCCGAACTTCGCCGCCAGCGCGGCCCCGTTCGTGTCGGAGAGCTGGTCAGCGTGGAGTTTGATGTTGAGGCCGAGCGCCTTGGCGGCGGAGAAGAACTGCGCGGTCTCTTCGGCGGTGAAGGCGATGCCTTCGCAGAAGGCATCGACCGCGTCGGCCAAACCTTCCGCCGTGACCGCGCGCAAGACCGGGCCGCTCATCTCGGCGACGTAGGCGGCGCGCTTGTTCGCGAATTCGGGTGGCAGCGCGTGGAGGCCCAGATAGGTCGTCATGACGCGCGGTGCGCCGGCGCTGCCCAAGCGGCGGGCGACGCGCAGCAAGCGCAGCTCGGTTTCGAGGTCGAGGCCGTAGCCCGACTTAATCTCGACCGTCGTGACGCCTTGGCCGAAGAGCGCGTGCAGCCGCGCTTGCGCTTGGTTGAACAATGCTTCGTCGTCCGCAGCGCGTGTGGCGCGGACGGTGGACATGATGCCGCCGCCAGCTTTGGAGATTGCCTCGTAGCTGACACCTTTGAGGCGCTGCTCGAATTCGATGGCGCGGTTGCCGGCGAAGACGAGGTGCGTATGGCAGTCGATCAAGCCCGGCGTGATCCATTGATTCTGCGCGTCCATTACGCGGGTGGCGAGCGCGTCGGGCTTGCCGGGCAGGTCGCGCATGGGCCCTGCGAAGACGATGCGGCCCCCCTTGTCGGCGAAAGCGGCATTTTCAATCGCGCCGTACGCGGCCGTGCTCTCGCGCATGGTGGCGAGGCGGGCGTTGATCCAGAGGTGGTCCCATTTCGGATTCGTCATGGCGGCAGAATGTCATGCTCTGCGCGGGTCGGCCACCCCAAGAAGGGGCCTCACGCGAAGCCGCGAAGCAGAATGCCTCACACAATGAAACAATGACACAATGGCGTGCACCCCTGCGCCGCAGGCGCAAACGCAACTGGCAAACGGGCGCTTCGCGCCAAACTGGTCAGCCCTCATTGTTCCATTGTTTCATTGTGTGAGGCATTCTGCTTCGCGCCTTCGCGGCTTCGCGTGAGTCAATATTGGATGCGCGCGGCAATCGTGACAAGGTGAGCGCGAAACAGACCATCGTGAGAGACATGCAACACTACCACGCCGACCACGCGTTGTTGCCCGAGGGCGTTCGCGCCGGCGTTCGCATCGGGGTCGAGGGCGGTGTCATCCGTTCGATCGAGGTGGCTGGCGCCGCGGGCGGCGATCAGGCGCTCAAGGGTCTCGTGCTGCCCGGCATGGGCAATGTGCACTCCCATGCGTTTCAGCGGGCGATGGCGGGGCTTGCCGAGTGGGACGCCGGCGGCAAGGACAATTTCTGGAGCTGGCGCGAGGCGATGTATCGCTTTGCGGAGCTGCTCGATCCGGATGCGCAGCTTGCGATCGCGCGGTTCCTTTTCATCGAGATGCTGAAGGCGGGGTACACATCCGTCGGCGAGTTTCACTATTTGCATAATCAGCCGGGTGGTGCCGCGTACGCGCCCGCGACGGCGATGGCCGAGGCGATTGCGCTCGCGGCGGCGGAGAGCGGCATCGCGCTGACGCTGATGCCGACGCTCTATGTGACGGGCGGCGCGGACGGGCGCGCGTTGAGCGAGCGGCAGAAGCGCTTCGGCAAGACGGTGGGCGAGTTGCTTTCGCTGCGCGAGGCGATGCGCGGCAAGGCGGGTGTGACGCAGTTGGGGCTGGCGCTGCATTCGTTGCGCGCCGTGCCGCCGGCGCTGATGCGCGAGGCGATTGCGGGGGTAGAGGCCACGTCGCCGATCCATCTGCACGCGGCGGAGCAGACCGGCGAAGTCGACGAGGCGATCGCGAAGTTCGGGACGCGGCCGATCGACTACATTCTGGCGCAGTTTCCGGTCGACCAACGATGGTGCTTCGTGCATGCGACGCATATGAACACGCGCGAGACGCGGGCGCTCGCCGAGAGCGGCGCGGTCGCGGGGTTGTGTCCGACGACGGAGGCCAATCTCGGTGACGGGATTTTCCGGCTGACGGAGTTCTTCAATGCGCGCGGGCGGATTGCGATCGGCGGCGACAGCCACATCGCGGTCGATCCGGCGGAGGAGTTGAAAGCGCTCGAATACTCGCAGCGCCTGCTGCACCGGCGGCGGAACGTGTCGGCGAACCAGGCCGTGCCGCAGACGGCGGCGCGGCTCTGGGGTGAGACGGCGCGGAATGGCGCGCAGGTGCTCGGCCTCGACGCGGGCGAGATCGCGGTCGGCAAGCGGGCGGATTTGTTGGTGATCGATACGGAGCACGTGTCGCTCGCCGGGCGCGACGGGGCGCAGGCGCTGGCGAGCTATGTCTTCGTCACCGGACGGCGCGCGGTGCGCGACGTGATGGTTGCGGGGGCGTGGCTGGTGCGGGATCGCCATCATGCGCGCGAGGACGGCGCGATGACCGAGTATCGCGGGACGGTGCAGCGGATTTTGGCGGGTTAGATTCTAGGAAGGAAGGCTGCCGTTAGTGGTCGGCGCGCCGGCGCGCGGCGAAGTGCCAGTACGCACACGCCAGATGCACAACGTGGACGAACAGGAAGACGCCCATCATCATCGGCAGAGCGTGCCCGATGTCGTGTCGCGCCTTTTCACTGACGGAGGTGAGCAACACGGCCGACACGAACGCAAGCGACGCCAGCACCGGCGTGAAGGATACGGCGAACCAAACCGGCGCGTACCATGTGGGCGCTCCCGTGATGCCCCATTGCATGGGAACCCTGGCGCCCTTCGGAAACGAACGCGCCGCGACGACCGACATGAGAGCGAGCACGACGACCGCGGCAGCCGCCGCCACGATGTTCTCAATCATTCCAGCCTCCCTGAGCTTGAAATCATCGGCAGACAATGAGGCCAAAATGCGGTTCGCGGCCTGCCGTTCAAGGCGCCGGCTCCTGCTCTTTCGCGTGGCGCGGGCCGATTTTCAGGGACCAGGCGACGAGCATGCCTATCGTCAGCCAAAAGCCGATGGAACCGGTAAGCGCCAGTTCGAGGTGGAGCGCTTCGCTGAGCGAGTCGGCGGCGGGTGGTGCGCGGAAGGCTTCGGGGATTTCTTCGGCCGCCAGCTGCGGGTGTAGCCTGTAGAGATACTGCCAGATTTCGAGTTGCGTGGGCTCCGGTCGGGCGTAGGGCGTTGCGGTGACGGGGTGCAACTCCTTCAACGCACCGGCGAATGTCAGTTGTTGAACCGCCGCGCTGCCGCCGAGCAAGGTGAGGCCCACCGTCACGGCGAGCAGCGGCCACAGATCGTCGACCGGCACCTTCCGCAAGATCAGCAAGCCGGTTGCGGCGGCGAGCAAGCCGCCGATGGCGATGGCGCTGCGGTAGACGACGTCGACGTCCGTCACCAATGCGGCAACCCAAGCCGCGATCGCGAGCCCGCCGCCGAGCGCGATCGCGCCCCACCACTGCGGCAGGTTCGCGCCGGGCTTCAAGTGCGGCAGCATGAACGCTAGGCCGAACGCAGGCACGATCCACGCCCCGGCCACGACCAAAAGCACACCGATAACGCCGCCAAGCACCGGCACCACGGAGGTCAGAAGCATGCCGAGCAGCGCGAAACCTGCGAATGTGGAGGCGCTGTCGTCTTGTTTTCCCTGGCCGTTCGCCCAGACGACGAAGGCGGTACCGATCGCGAGCGGCAGTGTGATCCATCCCGGGATCGCGAAGCCGATGCCGCCCTTCGCCAGCCACTGCACGAACCAGGGGATGACGGCGAAGAGCGGATACGGCGCATCCACGGCCTGAGGATCGAACATGAGCTGCCAGAGGAACGGCAGCACGCGCGCGAGGGTCAGCAGCAGTGCCGCCAGCACGGCCGAGAACGCGATCGCGCAGACCGCGACCCAGGCGCGCATCGGCACGCCCTTAAGGCCCTCGAGCGGCAGGCCGTCGTCGAAGACGCAGAACGCGAGATAGGTGCCGAGCACGACGGCGGCCGTGCTCCAGATCAGGAACAGCAGAATGAGATCCCACCAATAGACGGGGAGCGGCGCGACGAGCTCCGCACCGAACGCGGCCGACAGCAGCTCGCGGTTCAGCGCTTTGATCTCGGCGACGGGGATCAGCTTGCCCGCACCCGCTTTGGCGAAACCCGACTTTGCGGTCGCGAGGCAGCCCAAGAGGCGCCCCGCGCCAAAGGAGGCCTTGATCGCGTCGCATTGTTCGCGCTGCGCGGCGAGCGTGGCGCGCGTTGCGGGCGACAGGTCCAGCGGTTTGTGTTCGACGGTCAGGCGGAAGCTGTCGGCGTCGTAGAGATCGTGGCGCGCGAGCAACGCGTTCAGCGCCGGCGTCAGGCGCTCGATACGTGTGTCGTCCGCGGTTGCGGCGAGTTCGGCGCGGCAAGTCGTGATCTGCAGCGCGTCGTGCCCGGGGCTCAGCGCGTCGAACGTGCCCCAGACGGTTCGCGCGGCGGCGCTGCCCGGTAGACGTTGACCGGCGGTGCCGCAGCTTTCGAATGAACTGCTCAGCAGCGCCTTGTTCGCCGGCTCGATCAGCGCTTCGCGGATTTGCTGATCGGTGAGCTTCAGTTCGGTGAAGAAGATGCGGTACCGCGCAGCATCGGGCAGCAGCGCGACGAGGCGCATCGTCGGCGACTTCACGCATTCGGGGCACGGGTTCTCCATCGCCTTCAGTTCGTCGCGCATCATCGCGAAGAGGGCTGCGCCTTGGCCGGCGTCGATGGCATCGCCGCCGTCGGCGCGGTCGCGGCCCGCGATGTCGGCGGCGACGCGGCGGATGCCGTCGTAGTCGCCGACGACGGCACGGCCCAGGTCTTCGAACGCGGAGGCCGAGAGCTCGAACACGATGACGAGCGAGAGCGCCGCGATCAGTGTGCGGCGCGTGCCCTGACCCAGCGAAACGTGGCCGTTGTCGATCGCCTCCCACAGGCGGTCGGCGAACCAGGCGATGGCCATCGAGACGACCAGGCCGATGGCGACGCCGGTCAGCTTCGCGGCGACGCCGCCCTGCTCCAACAAATGCGTGAAGACGATGTAAAGCACGAAGCCGCTCAGCACGCCGAACACGCCGCAAACCGCCATGATGACGGCGGCCTTTGTGGAGGGCGTCAACGCGTCGAACGCGGCCGCCGGATAGGTGAGCAGGCGCATGCGGGGGCGGAGCCTAGCACAGGCCGCGGGCGGTGTCCCTGGAACCTGTTTTGTGCCGGATGCGAACCGATTCGCTATCCACCGGGTTTGCCCGGCGCGGGCTGGAGGATGAGCGTCGGCACGCCGAGCGTGTTGTTGCGCACGGTGAATACGCGGGTGCCGGGCTTGCGGCCGGGGCGGATTTCGCTGATGTCGAAGGCTGAAGCTTTGAGGCGGGCATGGGCGGCTTCGATGTTCGCGACGCGCCAGGAGAGGCCCCAGAGCTTGTCGGGTGCGTCGGACGGTTCGTCGGCGAGGTTGTGTACGACCTCGATAATCAAGTCGCCCGCGCGGAAGAACATCAGCCGCGCACCCCATTTCGGCTCGGTGCGGTCGAGGCGCATGTCGAGGCCGAGACGCGCGCCATAGAGCGCGGCGGCGCGGTTCGGATGCGTCGTGCGGACGACGACGTGGTCGAGGTCGGTGACGGCGCCCTCGCCCGCGGCGCGCCCCGGCTCTGGGGCTTTCGTGTATTCCAGCAGCGAGATCGGCACGCCGAACGTTGCGGCGACGTCGAGGTCGATGTGGCGGCCTTCACGCAAGCCGTTCGCGTCGGTTTCGGCGAAGGCGATGGGCGCGCTTGGCTTCAGCGCGCGGCGTTCGCAAGCACGGGTTGCCCGGTCGATGTTCTCGACAGCGAACGCCAGACCGGCGAGGCCTTCGCCGCCGTCGTCCGATTGCGTGATGTCGAACGACATGTTGGCGAGGCGTACCGTGGCGCTTTCTTCACCAGTGACCACCGAACGGCCGAGCAGGCGCTGCATCGCGTCGGCGGCGCTCGTGATATCTGCGGTTAGAAGCTTGATGCTGTCGAGGGCGGTGATCATCGGTCCAGTCTGGGAGCGCGGGCGTCCCGCCCGCTCTTTACAACATCTCAGGTGCCGGTGTGATGGAGAAATCGAGAAGAGCGGGCGGGACGCCCGCGCTCCCAGGCTGCGTTAGAGCACTTCCATCGCCGCTGCGATCATGGTGCGGATCGCCGTCGTTACCTTGGCCGCTTTGTCGGAGCGGTAGGTGAACGGGGGGCCTTCGTCCATGTAGATCACTTGCGCCATTTCGAGTTGGATGGCGTTGATGCCTTTCTTTGGGGCGCCGTAGTTTCGCGTGATGAAGCCGCCTTTGAAGCGGGCGTTCAGTACCGCGTTGAAGCCCGTCGTTTGCGCGGCGGCGAAGGTGGTTTCGGCGATGTCCTTGTCGCAGGCTTTGTTGTCGAACGTGCCGAGGTTCAGATCGGGCAAGCGGCCTTCGAAGAGCGTCGGGAGCACGCTTTCGATCGAGTGGGCGTCCCAGAGGATGACCGCGCCGTGGATCGCTTTGAGGCGCGAGAGTTCTTGGGCGAGCGCGTCGTGATAGGGCTGCCAGAACTTGCGGCGCGCCGCGATTTCGTCGCCCGTGGGTGCTTCGCCGTCGCGGTAGAGCGGTTCGCCTTTGAACGTGTCGGTGGGAACGAGGCCGGTTTTCTTTTGGCCGGCGTAGAGTTCTTTGTCGTCGGGCGGGCGGTTTAGGTCCACGACGTAACGCGAGTGCGTGGCTTCGATGCGGCTTGCGCCCATCGCGTCGAGGAACGGGTAGAGCTTTGGCACGTGCCAGTCGGTGTCGGGCATTGTGAGCGCGACCGGCGTCATGCGCGCCGCGATGTCGGGCGGAATGTAAGTGCCCGAGTGCGGAAAGCTCACCAGCAATGGAGCTTGGCCGCGCGTGAGGTGGAAGATTGCGGGTGCGCTCATGTGCCTGACGGCAAGTGGATGTGGCCGTCGACGGCGGCGCGATATCGCCCGCTGTCGACCAGCGCGCGGGCGGCGGCGATGTCGGGGGCGAAGAAGCGGTCTTTGTCGTAAGGCGGAACTTCGGCGCGGATGGCGGCGAGTTCGGCTTCGAGGACCTTCGACGACTTCAGCGGGCGGCGGAATTCGATGCCTTGCGCGGCCGCGAGCAGTTCGATGCCGATGATGCCGCTGGAGTTCGCGTGCATGTCGGAGAGCCTTCGCGCGGCGAAAGTTGCCATGGAGACGTGGTCTTCCTGGTTCGCGGACGTGGGCAGAGAGTCGACGCTTGCGGGGTGCGCGAGCGATTTGTTTTCGGAGGCTAAGGCCGCCGCCGTCACGTGCGCGATCATGAAGCCGGAGTTGAGGCCGCCGTCCTTCACGAGGAAGCCCGGCAAGCCCGCGGTCAGGTTCTTGTCGATCAGGAGCGCAATGCGGCGTTCGGCGAGGGCGCCCGTTTCGGCGAGTGCGAGCGCCAAATGGTCAGCGGCGAGCGCGACCGGTTCGGCGTGGAAGTTGCCGCCGGAGAGGATGTCGCCTTTGTCGGCGAAGACGAGCGGGTTGTCGCTAACCGCGTTCGCTTCGATTTCGAGCGTCTTGGCGGCATGGCGGAGCGCGTCGAGGCAGGCGCCCATCACCTGCGGCTGGCAGCGTATAGAGTATGGGTCTTGCACGCGGTCGTCGCCGACTTCATGGCTCAGGCGGATTTCGCTGCCGGCCATGAGCGATCGAAGCGCCGCCGCCGCGTCGGTTTGGCCTTGGTGGCCGCGCACATCGTGGATGCGCGGATCGAACGGCGTGTCGGAGCCCTTGATCGCATCGGTCGTGAGCGCGCCGGAGACGAGGGCCGCGGAGAAGATGTTTTCCGCGGCGAACAGGCCTTGCAGCGCGAGCGCGGTCGAGACTTGCGTGCCGTTGATGAGCGCGAGGCCTTCCTTCGCTTCCAGTGTCAGCGGTTCGAGGCCGGCACGTTGCAGCGCGTCGGCGGCGTTCATTTCGTAGCCGCGGTACTTCACCTTGCCGACGCCGATGAGCGCGCAGGCGAGGTGTGCGAGCGGGGCGAGGTCGCCCGAGGCGCCAACGGAGCCCTTCACCGGGATCTGCGGCAAGAGGTCGAAGTCGAGGAATTTCTTCAACCGTTCGATCACGATCCAACGGATGCCGGAGTAGCCGCGCGCGAGGCCGAGGATTTTCAGCGTGAGGATCAGGCGCACCGTCTTGTCGCCAAGCATCTCGCCGGTGCCGGTGGCGTGGCTGAGCACCAGGTTGCTTTGCAGTTCGGCGAGTTGGTGTTTCGGGATGCGCTTGCTCGCGAGCTGGCCGAAGCCGGTGTTGATGCCGTAGACGGGTGCGTCTTTCGTGAGGATGTTTTCGACGACCTTGCGCGAGGCGTCGACATCAGCGCGGCAAGCGGGGTCGAGGTCGAACGCGAGTTTTTCGCGTGCGATTTTGCGGAGCGTGGTGAGGTCGGCTTTGCCTGGGGTTAGGATGGTCATACGAGCGCCGTCTGGGAGCGCGGGCGTCCCGCCCGCTCTTTCTGACTCAACATGCGTGGAGCGTTGGAGATGTCCAAAGAGCG
>CAZXAQ010000005.1:0-1271 GCA_964638635.1 uncultured Flavobacteriaceae bacterium | reverse complement strand
GCCCCCCCGCCGGTTGTTCAGCACACACCTGGGGGGGTGGGTGGGTTTGGCCAAAAGAGCGGGCGGGACGCCCGCGCTCCCAGACTGTCATAGTGCACCTTTCAGCATTGGGAGGTCCAACTTGTGCTCCTTCGCGCAGGCGATCGCTTCGTCGTAACCGGCGTCGGCGTGGCGCATGACGCCGGTGGCGGGGTCGTTCCAGAGGACGCGTTCGATGCGCCTTGCCGCTTCCTTTGTGCCGTCGCAGACGATGACCATGCCGGCGTGTTGGGAGAAGCCCATGCCGACGCCACCGCCGTGGTGGAGCGAGACCCAGGTGGCGCCGCTTGCCGTGTTGAGAAGCGCGTTCAGGAGCGGCCAATCGGAGACGGCGTCGGTGCCGTCTTTCATGGCTTCGGTTTCGCGGTTCGGGCTTGCGACCGAGCCGGAGTCCAGATGGTCGCGGCCGATGACGATCGGGGCTTTGAGTTCACCGCTTGCCACCATCTCGTTGAAAGCGAGGCCTAAGCGGTGACGATCGCCGAGGCCCACCCAACAGATGCGTGCGGGCAGGCCTTGGAACTTGATGCGCTTGGCCGCCATGTCGAGCCAGTTGTGCAAATGGCGGTCGCGCGGGATCAGTTCGCGAACCTTGGCGTCGGTCTTGGCGATGTCTTCCGGGTCGCCGGAGAGTGCGGCCCAGCGGAACGGGCCGACGCCGCGGCAGAACAGCGGGCGGATATAGGCGGGGACGAAGCCCGGGAAGTCGAATGCGTTCGCCACGCCCTCTTCCTTCGCGACTTGGCGGATGTTGTTGCCGTAGTCGAACGTCGCGATCCCGCGCTTCGAAAACGCCAGCATCGCCTCGACGTGTTCCTTGATCGAGGCGCGGGCGGCGCGTTCGACGGACTTCGGGTCGGATTGGATGCGCGACTCCCATTCGGCGACGGTCCAGCCTTTCGGGCAGTAGCCGTTGAGGACGTCGTGCGCGGATGTCTGGTCGGTGACGAGATCGGGCTTCGCGCCGCGCTTGACCAGTTCGGGGTAAATCTCGGCGGCGTTGCCGAGCAGGCCGACGGAGAGCGGCTTTTTCTTGGCGCAGGACTCCTTGATCAAGGCGAGCGCTTCGTCGAGCGAGGCAGTCCAGGTGTCGAGGTACTTTGTCTCCAGGCGCTTTTCGATGCGGCTTTGGCGGCATTCGACGGCCAGGATCGAGGCGCCCGCCATCGTGGCCGCGAGCGCTTGCGCGCCGCCCATGCCGCCGAGGCCCGCCGTCAGGATCCATTTGCCGG
>CAZXAQ010000004.1:0-92469 GCA_964638635.1 uncultured Flavobacteriaceae bacterium | reverse complement strand
AGAAGCAGGCCGAGATTCTTCGCGCAGAGGGTTCGAAGCAGGCGGCGATCTTGGAAGCGGAAGGCCGGCGCGAAGCCGCGTACCGCGACGCCGAAGCGCGCGAGCGCTTGGCCGAAGCCGAAGCGAAGGCGACGCAGCTCGTCTCCGACGCGATCGCGAACGGCGACGTGCAGGCGATCAACTACTTCCTTGGTCAGAAGTACGTCGAGGCCTTCAAGGAGTTGGCGACGGCGCCGAACCAGAAGTTCGTCATCTTGCCGATGGAGTCAGCCGGCCTGTTGGGTTCGATTGCGGGCATCGGCGAGCTTGCGAAAGTCGTCGGCGAGAAGGCCGCGCAAGCGACAGCCGTGCGGACGCAGGGTTCCGTGCCGCCGGCGGCGCGATAGACAGCAAGAAGGGGTTTGCTCATGGATATGTCGTGGTTGGTGACGATTGGGCCGTATCACTGGCTGGCGCTTGGCGCCGTGCTTATCGGCATCGAGATGATCATGCCGACGCAGTTCTTGATTTGGCCCGGGATCGCAGCGTTTGTGACCGGGCTGCTCGCGTTCACCGGCGACGTCGCGTGGACGACGCAGATCGGCGTCTTTGCTGTGCTGTCCGCGATCTTGGTCGGCGTATCGTTCTACTTGCCGAAGCAGAAGCTCGGCGACGTATCGGCGCTCAATCAGCGAACCGACCACATCGTGGGCAAGTTCGCGACGGTCGCGGAAGACTTCCGCCATGGCGAAGGCGCGGTGACCGTCGGCGACACGCGGTGGTCGGCGCAGTCCGTGGACGGAAGCGACCTCACGGTGGGTACGCGTGTCGAAGTCGTGGCGGCGGAGTCGACGCTGTTGAAGGTGAAGCGCGCCGGTTGAAACGTCTCAAAACCGGATGTCGACGTAATCCGTCAGATCGGCGCGCCCGGGACAGCGGGCCTCTTGCTCCTTCATCCGCCAGAACTTGCGCGCGCCTGTGATGCGGAACGTGTAGGTGCCGTCGCGGACGCAGATGTCGGTCGTTTCGTTGTCCTTGATCTCGATGCGGCCTTTGAACCAGAACCTTCTGGCCTCAATGCGTGTGACCACGCCGGTCATTGTCAGTTGATCGCCGTTGTGCGGACCTTGCTGGCCCGAAAGCATGACGCCCTCAGGCGTTTCGGTCACGACGAGCTTTCCAGGCGTCGCGCCCCACAGCCATTGGAGCGTCACGCCCTTGTTGTGTTTCAGCTTTCTTAGGGCGGACTCGCTGGCAATCTTGGTTTCGCCAAGCGTTCGGGCTTCAACCGTCGCGGCCGTCGCGGCGAACAAGAGCATCACGGCGATGGCGAAGCGCAGCATGGGGGCCTCCTTGGCGGTGCCGGAGCGTAACAGTCTCATCAGCGCGAACAAGTTGCGATTCGATTCCGGCGGGGTGGGGCGATGGAGTTCCGCGATCAGATAGAGTCTCACGCGAAGCCGCGAAGAAGAGTGCCTCACACAATGAACCAATGACACAATGGGAAGCCACCTCGCGCCGTAGGCGCAATGTGTTCAACTGGCGCTTCGCGCCGAGGAAGAGCGCCACATTGTGTCATTGGTTCATTGTGTGAGGCACTCTCCTTCCTTACCGGCCCCAGGCGACGAAGCTTGGGTTCTGGAATTTTTCGCGGGCGTTGCCGTAAGTGAGGGGGGTCTTGCCGTCGAGGCGGGTGACGCGGCCGCCGGCGGCGCGCAGCACCGCGTCGCCTGCGGCGGTGTCCCATTCCATCGTCGGTCCGTGGCGCGGGTAGAGGTCGGCTTCGCCGGCGGCGATCACGCAGAACTTCAACGAGGAGCCGGCGGCGATCAGGTTCGCGATCGGGTAGTGGGCGAGGTACTCGTCGGTCAGGCGGTCGCGGTGGCTGCGGCTGGCGATCGCGATCATGCCGTCTTTCGGCGTCGCGCGGGTTTGGATTTGGCGCTTTTCGCCGTGGCTTTCCTCGAAGGCGCCCGTGGTGCTGCCCCAGAACAGGCGCTCGACCGCGGGGGCGAAGACGACGCCTGCCGTCGGCGTGCCCCGTTCGATGAGCGCGATGTTGACCGTGAACTCGCCGTTCTTGTTTAGGAATTCTTTCGTGCCGTCGAGCGGGTCCACGAGGAGGAAGACGCCGCCCGCGATGTCGGGCAGTTTGCCCGCAGCGGCGCTTTCTTCCGCGATGACGGGGATGTTCGGGGCTGCGGCGTGGAGGCCCTGCAAGATCAGCGCTTCGGCCTCTT
The DNA here is from genome assembly GCA_964638635.1 of uncultured Flavobacteriaceae bacterium. Classification (GTDB taxonomy): domain Bacteria; phylum Pseudomonadota; class Alphaproteobacteria; order Micropepsales; family Micropepsaceae; genus SZUA-430. The sequence continues at coordinate 90,250 of CAZXAQ010000004.1, read as the reverse complement.
CGTCGGCGGCGGTGACCGGGGATTGGTCGGCCTTGTGACGCCGCTCACTGTCCCCGGCATAGTGGCGCATGATCAGAGCACCCGCGCTGCGTGCGATCTCGACCATTTGTGCGAGCAGCAGGGTGCGCGCTTCAGCTTCTAGGGGTTTCACGGCTGAGGGTACTCCCGCGGGTCCACCACTTTCAGCGTCGCGTGTTTGAGATTGATCAAGCGTTTGCCCATATTCTCGAAATTGACGGTCGCGCGATCGCCCGTGACCGATTGAATCTGACCCAATCCCCAGTCGTGCGCACCTTCGAGCATGACACATTGGCCCGGTTCGAGTTCACTGGCGAGCGGTTGCTGCTTCGGCATTCGTCCGGTTCACCCTTCGCCGTTTAAGCCAATCTTAAGCGGCATCTGGTTGGTTTAGGTTGATGCAACGTCTAGCTTCAGAATACTTGTCTCCGGTGCCTTCGCCAATTCCGGATGCGCAAGTGAAATCACCACCGGCTCGAGCCGACGAAACCGACCTGGGCGCGCTGCTCGTCAGCCGCGTCTGCCACGACTTGATCAGTCCTGTGGCCGCGATTTCGAACGGGCTTGAAATCCTCGCCGACGAGCAGGACGCGCAAATGCGTGAGCATGCGATGCGGCTGATCGAGCACAGCGTCGGGCAGGCGAAGGCGCGGCTGTTGTTCGCGCGCCTTGCGTTCGGGGCGATGGGCTCGGCGGGCGCGGAGATCGACCTGCGCGAAGTCGGCAACGTGGCCGATGAGTTCTTCCGCGTGGGCAAGGCGAAGCTCGATTGGCAGTCGCCACCGGTCGCGGTCGACAAAGAGATTGTCCGGGTGCTGTTGAACTTGGCCGCCTTGGGCGCCGATTGTATTCCGCGCGGCGGTTTGCTCAGCGTCAAGGTCGAGGTGCCGCGCAACGCGGTTACGATCTCGATCGTGGCGAAGGGGCTGAAGGCGAACCTGGCGCCGGACATCAAGGAAGGTCTGGCGCTGGCGACACCGCCGGAGGATCTGACCGGGCGCACGATTGCGCCGTTCGTGACCGCGCTGCTCGCGAAGAAGATGGGCGGCTCGATCACGCATCACCACGAAGGCGACACGGTGCGCTTCGACGCGAAGTTCGAGCGGCGGTCTTAAGACGATTGAGCGCGGTGCTGCCGCGCTTGTTTTTCCGTGAGCGCGCGTTCGACGGTCGTCACGAATTTCGTGAGTTCGATCGGCTTTTTCACGATGTCGTCGACGCCGACCGTCTGCGCCAGCTGCAGCAAGTCGACCGCGCCGCCTCTGCCGCCGGAAATGGCGATCAACGCCATGGCAGGATAGTCGCGGCGGATGTCGCGCATCAGATGCAGGCCGTTCTCGTCGGGTAGGATGATGTCGCAGACCATGGCGTCGAACGCATCGGCGGCGAGCGCGGCGCGCGCCTCGGCGGCGGTTTCGGCGAGAACGACCTCGTGCGCGTGGTGATCCAGTTCGCGCCGCATCAGCGCGCCGAACAACCTGTCGTCGTCGAGTACCAGAACGCGCGCCATGACGCGGGTTTCCGCCTTGCCAGTCCGGTAGGGTAGGGGAGGCGGGTTAAGAAGGCGGGGGCCAAGCGTGCTTAATGCCGGCGTAACGCGGCCCCTAAAAGTCGAGGGGCGCCGCCGTTGCCGGCAGCGCCCCTCGCCAGACCCCCTCAGGTCCTAACTCCTATGCGGCGGCGACTTCCGCCGGATCGCGCAGCACGTAGCCGCGGCCCCACACCGTTTCGATGTAGTGCTGGCCGGCGGCGGCCTGCAGCTTCTTGCGCAGTTTGCAGATGAAGACGTCGATGATCTTGAGTTCCGGCTCGTCCATGCCGCCGTAGAGGTGGTTCAAGAACATTTCCTTCGTCAGCGTCGTGCCCTTGCGCAGCGAGAGCAGTTCCAACATCTGGTATTCTTTGCCGGTCAGGTGAACGCGGCTACCGTCAACTTCGACGGTTTTCGTGTCGAGATTGACCGTCAGCTTGCCGGTCTGGATGACCGACTGCGAGTGGCCCTTCGAACGGCGCACAACGGCGTGAACGCGGGCGATCAACTCGTCCTTGTGGAACGGCTTCGTCATGTAGTCGTCGGCGCCGAAGCCCAAGCCCTTGACCTTGTTTTCGACCTGGGTCGAACCGGACAGGATCAGGATCGGGGTGGCGATCTTGTTGACGCGCAATTGCTTCAGCACGTCGAAACCGGACATGTCCGGCAGCTGCAGATCGAGGATGATGATGTCGTAGTCGTACAGTTTGCCGAGGTCTACGCCTTCCTCGCCAAGATCCGTGGTGTAGACGTTAAAGCCTTCCGACTTGAGCATCAGTTCGATGCTCTGAGCCATAGCGCTATCGTCCTCGATCAAGAGAACTCTCATGTGCTTCTACTCTCCCCTCGCGACCCGGGTACAACCGGGAGCCCTTGTTGGTTCATTCACCATCGAATCTAAGTGGTAATGCTTAATAAAGCTTAATCGCGAAGGCACCTTCGTAAATCCGCCAGCGAAAAATGTGTCAGGGGCTGAGTTATTCCGGCGACACCATCAACACATGCCGCTTTAGCGCAACCTTAAACCTATTTCGCCATAATCACCCGTGGTTTAGGCGGGCTTACTCACGTGCCCTCTGATGCGTGCAAGCGATCTCAGCTTGCGGTCCGGATCGTTTGATCCGGGTTCGCGCCGATTTTCAGGCGCGCGCGGAAGTGGTGGCGCATCTGGGTTGCTCGCATGGGGAACGACGCGTGCCGGAATGGGGTCACGCGGCGCAGAAGTTGCAGCGGTCCGGTCAAACGGCCGCTTAAGGAAAATAAGGGGGAACGTCACATGAAATCGCGCGAAGGTTTGGTCCGGCTTCATCGGTTCCGCGTTGAGGAAATCCGCAAGCGTTTGCAGTCGCTCGACGGCATGCGCGCCGATTTGGCTAAGAAAATGTCCGATCTTGAGACGATGGTCCAAGAGGAACAGCGCCGTTCGGTGAACAGCGATCTCGCCCGGTTGGCATTTCCGACGTTCGCGCGCTCGGTCCAGGCGCGGCGCGAAAACATTCAACGCACGCTCGACGAAGTCGAGAAGCAGGCTTCCGCGGTGAGCGAAGAGCTGCAAGCCGCCTACCGCGACCTCAAGAAGTACGAGATCGCGGCCGAGGGCGATGCGAACCGCGATCGCGTCGAGTACGCGCGCCAGGTGCACGCCGACATCGCCGAGATGGCGATGGAGCGGCAGGCGCTGAAGGCCTAAGCGGCGCGGCCGAACAGCGACGGTTGATACGGACGCAGCACCGCGGGTTCCGCGGTGACCGGACGCATGTCGAGTTCCATCGATGCCAGCGGCTGCAACAGGCCGAGCAGGCTTTCGAGCGTGGCGTTCGGGTTCAGCCAGGTCGCGACGCCCGCGTCGTCCAGAACGACCGGCATGCGGTCGTGGATCGACGCGATCATGCGGTTCGCCTCGCACGTCATGTAGGCGAAGCTTTCGGTGAGACGTCCTGTGGCTGAGGGCGAGCGGCCCCAGAGGGCGGCGATCATCAGCGGTCGGCCGTTTCTCAGTCTGAACGTGTATTCCCGCGTTTTGACGCCGGCGACACGCTTCCATTCGTAGAATTGGTCGGTTGGGACGACGCAGCGCTTGGTGTTCAAGAGGCGGCGCCAGTCTTGCGTGTTCGCGACGGTTTCGGCTTGCACGCTGATCAACGGCTGCAATTCCGGTTCGCTGCGTCTCCATTCCGGCACCAGGCCCCAGCGCATCGGCGTTAGCGCCAGTTCGCCGACGTCGCTGCGGTGGACGACCATGCGCTTAGCGGACGGGTCCCCGTCCCAGCGGCGGCGGGGACTGATCCGAAGGGCTTCATTGCGGCTCCATTCCTGCGCATGGAGGCGGAGCACCTTGGCGGGGTCGTTGATCTCTCTCTTGCCGAACATTTCTTGCCACTCGCGTTTCGTCATTCGTGCCCCGGATGTGTTTGTTCCCTATTTGTTCACTCCTGTCAAGTGCTCCGGTTGTAATGCGTTGCGGGCCTCGGTGTTGCGCACTTAGGGTTCGCGTTCGAGTTGGGAAAATGGGGATCCAGATGGGTTGGCGGAGTTGGGTCGCGGCGCTGTTTGTCGCCGTGTTTGCGCTTTCGGGTGCGGTTGGTGCGGCGGAAAATTGGATCCAGCTTCGTGACGGCGTGAAGGCGCGATTCTTAACGGCGTTGGAGAGCACCGATCCGGGGCAACCCAAGACGCTGGTCGTCAATTTCGTGCTCAGCGATCCAGCTGTCGTCGCCGACCGCACGAAGGTCATCGAGGTCGCCGATCAGCTGTTCGGTCGCGTGGTACTGCTGACTGCGGAAGAAAAGGAATACGGGCGCGCGGTCGTGAACTTGCTCAAGTCCGAGAAGAAGATGGACGACGAGACGGTTCAAGTGTTCGAGGACTTTGCCTATGTGCGCGGCAAGAACGGCGTGTGGCTGCGTCAGGCCGGTAAGGAGCCCTGGAAGGTCGCGCAGGATCCCAACTGGACGCCGCCGCAACCGGAAACCGTTCAGCTTTCGACCGGCCCGGTCTATGTCGATTTTATCGGCGAGATTTTTGCGCCGGCGGGCGCCACCAAGGCGCTTGGGATCGAGCTTCACTCGGGCACGGCGGTGACGAACATCCCGGCCAAGTACACCGAGATCAAGGAAATCTGGAGCCGCCTCGACCAAGCGAAGTTGACGGAGGCCGGATTCGATTTCGTTCATCTCGAGAACTACGGCGAGCCGTTGCGCGGCAAGTTCCATGTGCGCAAACGTGTCTATGTCGACATCACGCGGATGGCCGACGGCAAATGGCCGGTGCTGCCCGATACGGCGCCGTTCAAGGACGGCAAGGAGCCGCTGGTTGCGGGCGTGGGGCTCAAGTTCGAGGACGACGCAACGCGGTTTGCGGCGCGCGCGGTCTCGTCGATCGTGCCCGTTAGCAACCGCAGCGAAGGGCCCGAAGACCTGACCGGAGGGATCGCGATCAGTTCCCGCCGGTTGCTGACAACGGGGTCATCGGCGCTCGAGTATCTTAAGCCCAAGCAATGAGGCCTTCGCGGTTTCTCCGGGCCGTGGCAGACTTCACGTCAAAGCGCTTCGCGCCGGTCGAACCGGCGTGGGGCCGAAACGATTGATAGGGACATCAGGATCATGGCTGGACAGGTAGAAGCGAAGGTCGCTGAAAGCGGCGACGTTGAGTTGCGCCGTGCGCTTGGGCCTTGGCAGCTCATCGGTATCGGCATCGGCGCAATTATCGGCGCAGGTATTTTCGTGATTACCGGTCAAGCGGCGGCCGATCATGCGGGGCCGGCGATCGTGCTCTCGTTCGTGTTCGCGTGCATCGGATGTGCGTTTGCCGGGCTCTGCTATGCCGAACTTGCGGCGATGATCCCGGCATCGGGTGGCGCCTATACCTACGCCTACGCGGCGTTCGGCCGTATCGTCGGTTTCATGATCGGTTGGGACCTTTGCCTTGAGTACGGCATGGCGGCGAGCACGGTTGCAGTCGGCTGGGGAGGGTATTTCAAAAAGCTGCTCGGCCATGTCGGAATCGAAGTTCCGGCGCAATTTGCCGCCGCGCCGTTCGCACAAGCAGCCGACGGCAGTTTGGTCGCCACCGATGCAATCGTGAATCTTCCGGCGGTCGGCGTTGTGGGCTTGCTGACGGTGTTCTTGATTGCGGGCATCCGCTCGTCGGCAGGCTTCAATAACGCAATGGTGCTCCTGAAGGTCGCGATCGTTTTGGCTGTTATCGCGTTCGGCTTGCCGCTGATCTCAGCCGAGAATCTGACCCCATTCATCCCGGAGAACACCGGCAAGTTCGGTGAGTTCGGTTGGAGCGGCATTCTGGCGGCGTCCGGCGTCATCTTCTTCGCCTATATCGGCTTCGACAGCGTTTCGGTTGCGGCGCAAGAGGCGAAGAATCCGCAACGCGATTTGCCGATCGGCATTCTGGGCTCGCTGGCGATTTGTACGGTGCTCTACATCCTGATGTCGCTGACGATGGTGGGGCTTGCGCATTACACGACCCTCAAAGTCGATGCGCCTGTGTCGGTTGCCATCGAAGCCGGCGGTGAGAGTTTGCAGTGGTTGAGGTTGTGGGTCGAGATCGGTGCGATCGCCGGCCTTTCGACTGTCATTCTCGTTTCGCTCTACGGGCAAACGCGCATCTTCTATGCAATGGCTCGCGACGGGTTCCTGCCGCATGCCTTTGCGAAGATCGATCCGAAGTCGCGTACGCCGTTGATTAGCACGTTGATCATCGGCGCAGTGGTCGCGGCCTTCGCCGGTCTGTTCCCACTCGACGTCTTGGGCGACATGGTTTCAGTCGGGACGCTGCTCGCGTTCATTTTGGTTTGCGTCGCGGTCATGGTTCTGCGGGAGACGCGGCCGAACGTGAAGCGGCCGTTCAAGACGCCGCTCTATCCGCTCGTGCCCATCCTCGGGATCATCGTGTGCGGTTTGATGGTGTGGCCGCTGTTGCTGACGTTGTGGTGGCGCGTGCTTGGCTGGCTTGCGATAGGGCTCGTCATCTACTTCGTTTACGGCATCCGCCACGCCAAGGAACCGACGTGGAAGCTGGTGGACGAGCCGGCCGCAAAGTAGGTTACTTCGCTGCTGCCGGTTGCGCCGCTTTCTTGCGCGGCGCAACCTTCAGCGCGTGGGCGACGTTGGCGGCCATCTTGTCGGCCATATAGCCCAGGTCGTTGATCGAGCCGTCGTAGGTGCCGCGCCACACCGGGTGGCGGCTGTTGGCGAGGCGGAGCGCGATGACGAGGCGCGGGCCGAATTTGCGCACGGTGCCTTCGACGCAGAGCATCGAACCGCCGTCGCCCATGTGCGGTTCTAGCCGCTCGAAGCCTTTGAGGCGGGCGGTCAATTCGCGCGCGATCGTGGTGCCCAGATAGAGATGGTTCGGATCGGGCCTCAGTTCCTTCAGCGGCTTGATCGTGAGGCGCAGCGGGCCTTGGGTGGGAATCGGCTGGGGCCTCGTGCGCATCATCTGGCGCACGACGAAGGCGAGGATCAGCGCCACCGCGCCTAAGCCTGCCAAAATCCACAATTGTTCGTCGGCGGGCGGCATGTTCTCTCGAGCGCTACGTGGCGATTCTAGCGCGTCTTGGCGACGAGCGCGCTAGGATCGGCGCAATCCAAGCGTCTCGCGATTCACTTGTCCAGGAGGAAGCGCACGTCATGTCGTTCGGCGAGAGTATCGCGCCCGTCGTGGGCCGCTGCATGCTGGCGGCGCTGTTCGTGCTTGCGGGCGTTGGCAAGCTTCAGCATTGGGAGGAAACCGCGCAGGCCATGAGTGCGCACGGCATCTCCGCCGTCGGGCCCTTGCTTGCGCTTTCGGTCGTCATCGAGATCGGGGCGGGGCTTGGGCTTGCAGCCGGGTTCCGCACGCGGCTGATGGCGCTGGTGCTGTTCCTGTTCACGCTCGCCGTCAGTTTCGTGATGCACGATTTCTGGGCGATTACGGATAACGCCGCGCTTCAGCAGACGGAGATGCAGCTCTTCGCCAAGAACATGGCGATCGCCGGCGGGCTGCTTGTGCTCGTCGGTATGGGTGCCGGCCGGTTGTCGTTCGACGGCTGGCGGGGCGAGGAGGAGTAGGGCCTTATTCTTCCAGCACGCTCGGCCGCATCATGTCTTGGCGCGTCAGGCTAAAGACGATGATCAGGAACGAGTAGGCGACGTATTCGGCGACGAGCGAGATCGGCTCAAGCTTCGGGATCATCGCTTGGATTTGCGCGGGCAGCGTTGCCATGTCCGCGCCGCTCAACACCAGAATGCCGACGTGATGCACGACGACCGCGATCGCGGCCAGAATGAAACCCGGGAGTACGCGGTTCGTGAACACGCACAAAACCAAACTGAGCGGGATCGCGAGCAGCGCCCACTCCAGCGTGAAGACGTGGTTCACAAGATCAATGAACTGCTTTTCCATATGCGTACCCACCCAAAGCCGAACGGCGTTTCGCGCGTCCGGTCATTCCCCCGATATTGTCACAAACTTCGTCCGGCGGCGCGCCCCAAATTGCCCCGCCGGATATGCCAGTCGACTTCTGCGCGCTAGTGCCCGCCGCCGCCGGAGCCGACCGAATTTCTGATGATATGAACGACCGTGATCACGATGGCAAACGCCAGAAAGTAAACCGTGAGGTCGCCCACAGACATGACCTTCAAATCGTTCCACGCGGTTGTCGGCAGCGCCACCGGATTCGCCCCTTGGGTGACCGAGTAGCCCAGCTTCACAAGCCCGTAGAGAACCAGCGCTCCTACGGTTACTTGGACGATGCGGCGCACCTCGTGCAGCTGCAGGCCGGCCGCCACGACCACCACCAACATGATCAGTAACGATATCGTGTCCGCACCCCCGAAGACGCGCGATACGATCGCCAGCATCTCGTTCAAGATGCCCATCAAGCCGTCCATAAGTCCGCCGGTTTCCATGCCTCGTGCCCTCCCCAGAGCTGTTGCGGGAAGAGTACCGGAATTCCCGCGGAGCGCGAGATGATGTGCTTTCGGAACGCTAGACTTGTGGCGGGCCTGCAACGGTGTTTTTCGCGGGTTCGTTCAGACAGGCGGGTGGTTTGGGGTTCTTCGCGCCTGCAACACAACGGCGAGGCGAGTGAGTGGGGTTCCAGCGGGTCCCAAAAAGAACTTGGGCCGGATGCGTGAGGAGCGCCTCACGTCCGGCCCTGAATGCAGGTGTTTGTCCGCCTACGGACTAGTTGCGGTACTGCTGGACGCGCGTGGTGCGCAGGCCGGCGAGACCGTACTTGTCGATCGCGCGTTGCCAGGCCAGGAATTCTTCGACCGTCAACGTGTAGCGATTGCACGCCTCTTCCAGGCTCAAGAGACCACCGCGCACAGCGGCGACCACTTCGGCCTTGCGGCGAATGACCCACCGCTTCGTGTTCGGCGGCGGCAGATCTGCAATCGTCAGCGGGCTCCCATCCGGCCCGATGACGTAGGTAACACGGCCTTGCCGTTCTTCACTCATCACAATACGCGCTCCCGTACTCAGTACACCCCATTTCGGGAAATCCTACAGGGGAAGCTGTTTCCGTCCGGTTTTTGAGCGTGGTTACGCTCCTGTTGTGCCGATAGGAGCAAAGTCCGTGCCAGCCGAAACGAAGCATTCACACCTGTAAACGGCCGCGCCTTTGCGGCGTTCCATTCGTGCGCGTTCGTCGTGTCGCCGTTATTCAGTTGGTGGCGTTTCGGTAAGCTCCCTAAACAGTTCCTGTTTGGGAGCCCGGCGGCGACAATTCGCGCGCAAAAAATATTTCGCCCTAACGTCTATGACTTAGGCGGATATGGCCCCGGATCAAGGCCTAAAGGGGGTGCGGCCGGTTGCGCGATACCAGCATCCTCCTGTATTTCGCGGCCCAAGATGAGCACGACCGACGACATCCGTAACCTGATGAATCTGCCCGGGGACCCGGCGCGGACACGCGTCGTTGCGGCCATGTCGGGCGGGGTGGATAGCGCGGTCGCGGCGGCGCTCGTCAAGCGTGCGGGCTTTGATGTCGTGGGCGTGACGCTGCAACTCTATGCGAGCGACGGGCAACCGAAGCGCAAGGGGTCGTGCTGCGCGGGGCAGGATATCTACGACGCGAAGGCGGCGGCGGAGCGCATTGGCATTGCGCACTACACGCTCGACTATGCGGAGCGGTTTAAGAAATCGGTGATGGAGGATTTCGCGGCGTCCTACGCGCGCGGCGAGACGCCGATCCCGTGCGTGAAGTGTAACGAAACGGTGAAGTTTCGCGATCTGCTTGCGGCGTCGCAGGACATGGGGGCTTCGGCTCTCGTGACGGGGCACTACATCCGCCGCGTTGATGGCGCACACGGACCGGAGCTGCATCGCGCGGTCGATGCCTCGCGCGACCAGAGTTATTTTCTGTTTGCGACCACCCGGGCGCAGCTCGACTTCGTGCGCTTTCCGCTCGGCGGGTTGCCGAAGAGCGAGACGCGCGCGCTTGCGGCGGACATGGGCTTGGCGCTCGCGGACAAGCCGGACAGTCAGGACATCTGCTTCGTACCGAACGGGCGCTACAGCGATGTCGTGCAGAAGCTGAAGCCGGGTGCGATCGAACCGGGTGAGATTGTGGATCTGTCGGGCAAGGTGCTCGGGCGGCACGACGGCGTGATCAACTTCACGGTCGGGCAGCGCAAGGGCTTGGGCTTGTCGCATCACGAGTCGCTGTTCGTGATCCGCATCGATGCGGCGAAGCGCGAGGTTGTCGTCGGCCCGCGCGAGGCGCTGGCGACGAAGCGCGTGTATTTGCGCGATATGAACTGGCTGGACGCGCCGCTGTCTGCGACCCCGCGCGCGGTGCTCGCGCGCGTGCGCTCGACGCGCGAACCGGTGCGGGCTGAAATCCGCGTGGCTACAGGCGGCGCCGAGGTTGAATTGCTGGCACATGAAGAAGGCGTCGCGCCGGGGCAGGCGTGTGTGCTTTACGACGCAAATGAGCCGAGCCGGATGCTCGGCGGCGGCTGGATCGTGAAGGGCGAGGCCGCGCTCGCGGCTTAACGCCCCGTTGCCTTGACAGGGTTCGGGGTCGCGCCTTACATCGCGCCCTCTTTTTCCGCGTGGCAGCGTAGCTCAGCGGTAGAGCAGGGGAATCATAATCCCTTGGTCGGCGGTTCAAATCCGTCCGCTGCTACCAACTTCTTCTCTCTACCTTTTCTCGACATTTGGGTCGCCGGCGGTTCCGGCGGCGCGTCGCATTCGTCGCCGCGCGCCTGCGGCAACACTGCCTTGCGGCTTTGGTTTACAAAACAAACTAGTTTGTGTATATATGTGTGATTGTTGGGTGATGACGGCAACGATGGGGTGGGTGATGAGCAACGGCAGCGCGCGCGACGCGGCGGATGAGGCGGCACGAGCGGACAACGTTCCGATCGGTTATCTACGCGCGTTCGTCACGGTGCTTGTGGTGGCGCATCACACGCTGATCGCCTATGTGCCGGACGCGCAGGCGCCGACGGCGGCGGGGTGGGCGTCGGAGAACATGCTTTGGACGGCGTTTCCCGTCGTGGATAGCCAACGGGTTCCGGAGTTCGGTCTTCTGATCGGGATCAACGACATCTTCTTCATGTCGTTGATGTTCTTCATCTCTGGTCTTTTTGTGTGGTCGAGCCTGACGCGCAAGGGTGCGCTCGCCTTCGCGGGCGATCGAATTGTCCGTCTTGGTTTGCCGTTCGCCGTCGCTGCGGCGGTGTTTGCGCCGCTTGCCTACTATCCGTCTTATCTGCAAGGCGGCGGCGCGCCGGATTTGGTCTCGTACGCCAACGCTTGGCTTTCGCTCGGCGCGTGGCCGGCGGGGCCGGCGTGGTTTCTGTGGGTGCTGCTGGCGTTCGATCTTCTGGTCGTTGTCGTCTATGCGATTGCGCGGCGGTTCGGTGTTGCGCTTGGGCGGTTGTCGGCGCACGCCGATCGCAGGCCGTGGGCGTATGTCGGTGGTCTCATCGTCGTTTCAGGGGCCGGATTTCTGGCCATGAATCTTTATCTCGGCGGCGACGCGTGGGTGCATTGGGGGCCGTTCTTCGTTCAGGCGGGCCGGGTGTTGCACTATGCGGCGTATTTCTTCGCGGGGATCGGTGTCGGCGCGTATGGCCTCGACCGGGGTCTGCTGGACGTGTCGGGCAAGCTCGCGCGGCGTTGGTGGTTGTGGATGCCGGCTGGATTGACTGCCTTTGTGGCCCTTACGGCGGCGTTTCTGACCGCGCTTGGCGTGAAGTTCCAGCCGCAGCCTTTTTGGACGATCGCGTTGTGTGGGTTGTTCGCGATCGCGTGCGCGACGTTGTCGTTTTCGCTCGTGTCCGTGTTTGTGCGCTTCTTCAAGCGGTCCAGTCCGGTGTTCGACAGCTTGCGCCGCAACGCCTACGGCATCTATTTGTTGCACTATGTCTATGCCGTTTGGTTGCAGTTCGCGCTTCTCGGTGCGCCGCTGACGGGGCTTGAGAAGGGCGGGATCGTTTTCGCGACGACGCTTTTGCTGAGTTGGGCGACGACGGCGCTGTTGCGGACGTTCCCAAGTTTTGCGCGTGTGATCTAGGTGATGGAGAAGCCCATGGACGGCGACACTCAAAGCGTACGCGATGATTTGGCCTACATGCGCGCCATCATCGACGCCGGCAACAGCCGAACCGCGATGGCGGGCGGTGAGGCCTTTGTTGCCGGCGGGCTGATCTATGGCGGCCAGTGCTTCGTGCAGTGGCTTGGCGCGACCGGAGCGGTGGAGTTGTCGAAGCTCGGCTGGCTGGTTTCGAGCCTGGGGCCTACGGTCGTGTTTCTGGCGTGGCTCGGCTGGTTCATGTGGCGCACGCGCGGCCTTGTGCAGCCGCGGGCGCAGAAGGCGATCAATGCCTTCTTTTCAGCCGCAGGCGCCGCCAACCTCGCGCTGGTGATCGTGGTCGGGATGCTGGCGGCGCGGAAGGACAGCATCGAGATTTGGGAGCTTTATCCCTGCTTCGTTTTTGCGATGCAGGGGGCCGGTTGGCTGGTCGCCTTCATGCTGCGCAAGCAGGTGTGGCTCTTGGCGGTCGCGCTTGGGTGGTTTGCGGCCACCGTTGTTCTCGGGTGGGCGATCGGAACGACGACTTACATTTTGATCGCAGCATTGAGCTTGTTATTGCTGATGGCGTTGCCCGGATTCGTTATGATGCGGCTTGCCCGCGCGGGGGAATAGGTTCGCGCGATGGCGGGATTCGACGTCGGCAAGATCGACGATGTCATCCATGGGCGGTTTCGGCTCGGCATTATGGCCTATCTCGCGGATGCGGAGGTCGCCGATTTCAACGAGCTTAAAGCGCTCCTGCAGGCGACGCAGGGCAATCTTTCGATCCACCTGCGCAAGCTCGAGGATGCGGGGTACATCAAGATCGAGAAGAGTTTCTTGGCGCGCAAGCCGCTGACGCGGGCGCGCATCACGGGCCAAGGCCGCAAGGCGTTCGCTAACTATGTCGCGGCGATGGCGAAGCTGGTGGGCGAATAGGCCGGTTGACGCATTGCGCTTCGACGCGCGGGCGGACTAAACGTGTGCCGCACTGAACGGGATCGAAGCCATGAGCGTGACGCTCGAAGACATCCGCCGCGCGGCCGCGGCGATCAAGGGTCAGGTCGAGCGGACGCCGTGCGCGAAGTCGCGCACGCTTTCGCAGATCATGGGCGCCGAGGTTTTCATCAAGTTCGAGAACTTGCAGTTCACGGCGGCGTTCAAGGATCGCGGGTCGTTGAACAAGCTGTTGTCGCTGACGCCAGCCGAACGGAAGGCCGGGGTGATTGCGATGTCAGCGGGCAATCATGCGCAGGCGGTGGCCTATCATGCGTCGCGGCTTGGGATTCCGTCCACGATCGTGATGCCGGAGACGGCGCCGTTCGTGAAGGTCAAGCACACGAAGGAATACGGGGCGCGCGTGGTGCAGAAGGGCATGGCGCTGTCCGACTGCGAGCAAACCACGAACGAGATCGCGGCGAAGGAGGGGCTCGTCTTCGTGCACCCCTACGACGACGAGAAGATCATCGCGGGGCAGGGGACGATCGGGCTCGAGATGCTCGAGGATTTTCCGGATCTCGACACGATCGTCGTGCCGATCGGGGGCGGGGGGATGATCTCCGGCATCGCGGTGGCGGCGAAGGCGCTGAAGCCTTCGATCCGGATCGTGGGCGTGGAGACGGCGCTTTATCCCTCGATGCGCGTTGCGTTGAAGGGCGGTGACCCGATCAGCGGCGGTCAGTCGATTGCGGACGGCATTGCGGTGAAGAACGCGGGCGTGATCACGCGGGAGATCTGCCGCAAGCTGGTCGATGAGTTCCTGCTGGTTTCGGAGGAGTCGATCGAGCGTGCGATTGCGCTGTTGCTGTCGATCGAGAAGACGGTGGCGGAAGGCGCAGGCGCGACGGGGTTTGCGGCGTTGCTCGAGCATCCTCATCTGTTCAAGGGGCGCAAAGTCGGCGTCGTGTTGAGCGGCGGGAACATCGATCCGCGGCTGCTTGCGAACGTCATCATGCGCGAGTTGAGCCGCGAGCGGCGGGTGCTGACGATCGGGGTCGAGATCGAAGACCGGCCGGGGATTTTGGCCAAGGTCGCGGCGATCGTCGGCGATGCGGGCGCGAACATCATCGAGGTTCAGCACGAACGGATGCTGACCGATTTGCCCGCGAAAGGTGCGCAGTTGCGCATCACGATGGAAACGCGCGATCCGGCGCACGCCGACGCGATTTGTGCTGCGGTGCGCGGTGCGGGGTATGTGGTGCGCGTGCAGGATATGAAGGCGCAGCAGTAAATAAAGCTCGTCATGGCCGGGCAAGCGAAGCGCGACCGGCCACCCAGAGTAACAAGCTCAAACGCTTGCGCGTGTGACCCTGGGTGGCCGGGTCAAGCCCGGCCATGACGAATCTTTTGAGTTATCGCTCGAACTTCACACTGAGCACGATCGACGACATCGTTTTTTGCACGCCTTTGAGGCGGCCGATGGCGTCGAGGATGGCGTCGATCTTGGCCGTCGTTTCGGCGGCGACTTCGGCCATCATGTCGAAGGTGCCGGAGATCGCGGCGAGGGAGCGGACTTCGGGCATCTTTTTGAGGTCGGCGGTGACGCTGGCCGCCATCTTCGGGTCAACGCTGATCATCACGTGGGCGGCGATTTGGCGTTCGGCGAAGTCTTCGCCGCTGCGGATCGTGTAACCGGCGATGATGCTTGTGCGCTCAAGACGGGCGATGCGTTCCTGCACGGTCGAGCGGGCGAGGTCGAGCTTGCGGGCGAGGGCGGAGACGCTCTCGCGGGCATCGGCGCGGAGCAGGTTCAGGAGCTTGCGGTCGGTGTCGTCGAGCGTTGCCATTCCGGCAATATGACGGTTGATCCGTTAATTTGTCACTCACTTTAGCGACTTTCGACGGTTTCACCGCTGCAAATCGGCGGAAAGCGGGGGTAGGCTTTTCGTCTTCATGCGATTTCGAAAGGCACTTCCCATGGCGACGAAGCTCATTCTCCTCGGCGGCGGCAAGATCGGCAGCGCGATTACGGCGATGCTGGGCGGCACGGGTGACTATCAGCTGACGGTCGCGGACCGCGACGCGGAGAGCTTGAAGCGGTTGCCGACGAAGAACGCCAAGACGATGGTGCTCGATGTCGCCGATCCGGCCGCTCTGCGCGCCGCGATGAAGGGGCACGATATCGTCGTCTCGGCGATGCCCTATCACCTGACGCCGGTGATCGCGGGGGCGGCGAAGGATTCCGGCGCGCACTATTTCGATTTGACGGAAGACGTTGAGAGCACGCGGGTCGTGAAGAAGCTCGCGCAAGGGGCCGATACCGCGTTCGTGCCGCAATGCGGCCTGGCGCCGGGGTTCATCTCGATCGTCGCGCACGACATGACGAAGAAGTTCGAGAGCCTGCGCGATGTGAACATGCGGGTGGGTGCGCTGCCGGTTTATCCGACGAATGCGCTGAAATACAATCTGACCTGGTCGACGGATGGCCTGATCAACGAATACTGCAATCCGTGCGAGGCCATCGTCGACGGGCATTTGCGTGAAGTGCCGGCGCTGGAGGAGATGGAGCATTTCTCGCTCGACGGTGTGGACTACGAGGCGTTCAACACGTCGGGGGGCCTCGGGACGCTCGCCGAGACGCTGCAGGGCAAGATCGAGAATTTGAACTACAAGACCGTGCGCTATCCGGGGCACCGCGATATCATCAAGACGCTGGTTCGGGACCTGCGTCTGGGTCAGCGGCGCGATATCATGAAGGACGTGCTGGAGACGGCTATCCCGATCACGTATCAGGACGTCGTTTTGGTGTTCGTGACGGTGTCGGGCCAGCAGCACGGGCAGCTGACGCAGGAAAGCTATGCGAAGAAGGTTTATGCGCACGAGGTTGAGGGCAAGCTGATGAGCGCCATTCAGATTACGACCGCCGCGGGGATTTGCGCGATGGTCGACATGATGGTTGCGGGCAAGCTGCCGAGACAAGGTTTCGTGCGGCAGGAGCAGGCTGATTTGAAAGCGTTTCTCGCGAACCGGTTTGGCAAGGTCTACGCTTAGGACGGAGGTCCAAGATGGTTGCGGATGTTCTGAAGGCGCTTGGCGTTTCGGCGGAAGATGTTTCGCGCGGCGATCTCGTCGTGAAGAGCCCGATCGACGGGGCTGAGCTCGGGCGGGTGAAGAGCGACACGCCGGCCGAGGCCGAAGCGAAGATCGCGGCGTCGGTTGCGGCATTCCATGCGTGGCGCGAAGTTCCGGCACCCCGGCGCGGCGAACTCGTGCGATTGTTCGGCGAGGAGTTGCGCGCGAACAAGGATGCGCTCGGGCGGCTTGTGACGCTCGAAGCCGGCAAGATCCTGCAAGAGGGTCTCGGCGAAGTGCAGGAGATGATCGACATTTGCGATTTCGCGGTCGGTCTCTCGCGCCAGCTTTACGGTTTGACGATCGCGTCCGAGCGGCCGGGCCATCGCATGATGGAGACGTGGCATCCGTTGGGGCCCGTCGGCGTGATCAGCGCGTTCAACTTTCCCGTCGCAGTGTGGGCGTGGAATGCGGCGCTTGCGATCGTGTGCGGCGATAGCGTGATCTGGAAGCCGTCGGAGAAGACGCCGCTCACCGCCATGGCGACGCAGAAATTGTTCGAGCGCGCGGCGGCGAAGTTCGGCGATGCGCCGAAGAACCTGTCGGTCGTGATCCAAGGCGGGCGCGACGTTGGCGAGCATTTGGCTGCCGATGTGCGCGTGCCGCTCGTGTCGGCCACGGGCTCGACGCGGATGGGCAAAGCGCTGGCGCCGGTGGTGGCGGCCCGGCTTGGGCGGTCGCTGCTGGAGCTTGGCGGCAACAACGCGATGATCGTGGCGCCGTCGGCGGACTTGAAGCTCGCGGAGCGGGCGATCACGTTTGCGGCGGTCGGTACGGCGGGGCAGCGCTGCACAAGCTTGCGCCGGTTGATCGTGCATGAATCGGTGCGCGACAAGTTGGTGGCGCGTCTCAAGACGGTGTACGGCGCGATCAAGATCGGCAATCCGCTGGAAAGCGGCACGCTCGTCGGGCCGCTGATCGACAAGGCGGCGTTCGACGGGATGCAGAACGCGCTCGGCCAAGCCAAGGCGCAGGGCGGGGCGGTGACGGGCGGGGCGCGCGCGCTCGATGGCCAGTTTCCGAACGCCTTCTACGTGCAGCCTGCGATCGTCGAAATGCCGTCGCAGACCGAGGTCGTGAAGCACGAGACGTTTGCGCCGATCCTCTATGTGCTGACCTATCGCGACTTCGACGAGGCGCTGCGGCTGCAGAACGGCGTGGCGCAGGGCCTGTCGTCGTGCATCTTCACGCGGGACATGCAGGAGGCCGAGCGCTTTGTCGCGGCCGCCGGCAGCGATTGCGGCATCGCGAACGTCAACATCGGGCCTAGCGGTGCCGAAATCGGCGGCGCGTTCGGCGGCGAGAAGGAAACCGGCGGCGGGCGCGAGTCGGGCTCGGATTCGTGGAAGGCCTATATGCGTCGGCAGACGGCAACGGTGAACTACTCGAACGCGCTACCGCTCGCGCAGGGGATCAAGTTCGATACGGAGTGAACAAGCTCAGCTTGCTCTCATGGAGACAACGGCTTGCAACTTGCTTCGCGACGCTCCCTATCAAGTTCAGCTTCGCGCGCGTCGTCGTTGATCAGCGTGCGGATTATGACGATACCGGTTGTGGATGGAGATTTGGCGATCAATCCGCCGCTCAGAGCCGGTTCGGCAGAGTTCGCGCCAACGATAACGATGATGCCGCGGGCACCCTTTGCGGACTTGTCATTCACCACGAAGAAGTTGTCGCCGTTTGCCGCGTAAAATGCAGCCGACCAATAAGTGTCTGATGGCGCCGGCATCGTCACTTCGACCGGCGCGGCTTCTACGTCGAACACGCACATCGAGTAGAACAAGTCCGGACTTGGTGCCGGGAACTTCCGAAATGCGGCGTTGGCACGCTCGAAATGGATTGCCGCGTTAGTCTGCCCCTCTGCCGCCACAATCGTCGCGAAGCGCCACATGGCAAGTTGTGGTGCATAGTTGATGACTGCCCAATGGGAGAGTACGGCCACAGCAACGGTCAAAGCTCCAGCCTTCAGCCAGGTCGACCGCGTCATGAGCACTCCTCCCGGACAATAGCGGGTAGCGCCGCGGTTGCCGGATGATCGCTGACCGACGCGCCGGGATTGTAGATTCGTAGCGTGACGCGAAATCCCTTCCGCGATGTCGCGATCCAATTTACGCTTGTTTGCGTTCGCGACAGACGTATGACGAAGGTGCCGTCGGAGCCGCGCACGACATTTGTTTTGCTGATCGAGTAGCGGTTCGAAGGGTTGTCGATCAGAAAATTGTCGTTGCCGTAGAGTGTAATGCTCCACCAGCGCGCGTCCAGATCGCGACCTTCGATTCGATAGCTACACTCACCGCGTAAATCGTTGCCGGCACTGTCTTTCCGCGCGAAGAAGTAGATCGTTTCCTCCTTCCGCAACGCGCCAATGGCGCCTAAGGCGACGGCCGTACGCGTGTACATGTCGGCGTCGGGGCTGCCCGCAGCAAGGAGCGTGAGCCAAGGACCATTTTTTGTGATCAGTTCGCTCTCTGCGATACGCCATACAGCGAAATAGGCGCTGCCCAAGCCGAGTCCTAAGCCGACGGCGATAGCGCCCAGAAAAATTGCGAGGCGCAACATTCGAAGCCTCCACAACAGGGGTCCGGCGCAATGTGCCGGACGCTAGATTCGTATCAAAGTCTTGCTTGGGGCGGAAGCGCTGCCGCTAGCCATCCGTCCACATGCGCAGCAGGTTGGCGTGGCTCTTCGAGATGACGTCGAACTCGCGGGATTTCTTTTCTTTTTCGAAGACGCCGCGGCGGGCGATGTCGAGGTCGTAGAGGATTTCGCGCTGGTCGGCGTGGCGGACGTAGCTTTGGCACCAGCCGACGGCGGCGACGCGTTCGCCGCGGGTGACGGGTGTCACCCGGTGCAGCGTCGTCGACGGGTAGATCATCATTTGGCCGGCCTTAAGCTTGAAGGCGCGTTCGCCGGACGTCGTTTCCATCACGAGCTCGCCGCCGTCGTAGGCGTTCGGGTCGGCCAGGAACAGCGTGAAGGAGATGTCGCTGCGCAGACCGTACATCACCGGGTCGTCGACATGGGTGCCGTATTCCATGCTGTCCCTGTAGCGGCTGAACAGCAGCGGCGTGATGTGGCGCGGGCGGGCGGCCATGCGGAAGGTGCCGTTGCGCATGATCGCTTCGGTGACCGATTTGTTCAGCGGCTGGTATTCCAACTGCGTGCGGTCGACCTGCAGGTTGTTCTTCACCAGTTTGGCGTGCCAGCCGGCGGTCGCGGTTCCTTCGACGAACTTCATGCCGTTCAGCTTGTCGACGACCTTCGCGACGTCGTTGTCGGTCAGTACGTTCTCGATCACCAAGATCATCTTCGCGAATCCCGTTGAATGCCCGCTTGAGCGATAAGACGGGCGGGGGCGAAAGCCAACGTATTTGGCGTTGCGGCGGCTGCGGGTCCGCGCGCGGATTTGGGGAAAAGCCTAGCGTTTCAGATAGGCTTTGACTTCCGGCCGGTCGCGCAGCCAGCCGGCCCAGCGGTTCATCACCTTCGCCATGCGCGTGGGCTCCACGCCAAGTTGGGCCATGGCGACCCCGCCGTTCACGCTCTCGCGGTATTCGGCGATGAGATTGCCTCTCAGTGCGAAGCGGCTCATGCCGTCGATGACGACGTCTTTGCCTTTGAAGGCCTCGATCGTGGATGTGAACTTCGAGAGCGACCAGGCGTAGCCGATGTCGCCGTTCACGACGGGATCGAACATGCGCCAGTCGTAGTTCGCGGCGTCACGGTGGAAGAGATTGACCAGCATGTCTTCGATCGAGGCGCGGCCGGTGTGCGGGCCGTAGATGTAGTCGTGATAGACGCCGTCTTCGGCGAAGCATTCGGCGAAGGCTTTGCCGTCACCTTGCGAGGCGGCGCTCGAGAAGCGGGCGAGGAGTTGGGTGAATTCGATCTGATTCATGGGATCAGGCTTTCGCGGTGACGATCCAGACGGCGGCGCCGAGCGTGATCGGTGTCGTTTTCGCGTACGGTGCGAGGGCTTCGCGCAATGCTTTGGCGGCCTGTTCCTTTTGTGCGGGCGAGGCGTCGTTCAGCGCGCGCGCGATCGGGCCGAACTCCTGCAGGTATGTCACGGCGTCATCGAGCGCGTTGCCGATCTCGACCTTCGTGTCGAAGGGTTTGAGCGTGATCGCGTCGAAACCGCCGTTCGCCATGATGCGGCGGATGCGGGCCGGATCGGCGAAGGCGAACGGACCCGGGTCTTCGGGCCCCAGCTGCGGCTGCGGTGGCACGTGCGGGCGCACGGCCATGATTGGCACGCGGACCCATTCGTTCTCGCGCCAATCGCGCCAGCAGACGAAGGCGGCGCGGCCGGTGGGTTTCAGCGCCTTGCGCATGTTCGCGAAGGCGGCGTCGGGATCGGCGAAGAACATCACGCCGAAGCGGGAGAAGAGCAGGTCGAACGTTTGTGCGTTGAACGTGTGTGTCGCTGCGTCGGCTTCGACGAAGGTGGCGCCGTTGGTTTCGGCGGCGCGGCGCTTCGCCAGCGCGAGCATAGGGGCGGAGACATCGGCGCCGACCACGCGAGCGCCCGTTTTCGCGAACTTGATCGAGGTGTCGCCGCAACCGCAGCCTATGTCGAGAACGTGCTCGCCGGGTTGCGCGTTCGCCGCCTTCAGAACGGCATCGCCGATCGGCGCGAGCATTGCGTCGAGCCGAGCTTGTTGCGCGACCCAGCGCGCACCTACGTCACCATTCCAATAGGCGATTTGGTCGGCGTTGGATGGCGATGACATGGGCGGTTCCTCGGCGGTGGCGGCAACAACTAGGTCATGGTCGACTGGCGGGCAAGCGCTAAGGACGTACCTCACGCAAAGCCGCGAAGAAGAGGTTTCACACGATGGCACGATGAGACGATGACTTGGTGGCTCAACTTCGGCGCGAAGCGCCAATGAAGAGTTGGCTGCGCGCCTGCGGCGCGCGAGTAGGCACCAACGTTCGGGACGCCCTTACATCGCCCCATCGTGTCATCGTGTGAGACCTCTTCTTCTAATGCCCGTGGTCGTCTGATAGGCAGTGGGAGTGCGAGTGGTCGGCGAGAACTTTGATCACGCGGCATTCGGCGACGCGGCCGTGACGACATTGGCGGACCATGCGTTGGAGTTCGCCGCGCAGGCTTTCGAGGCGGGCGATCTTCGCTTCGACGTCGGCGAGGACGTCGCTCGCCACGCGGTCGACGCGGTCGCAGGGTTGGTCGGGCTTGTCGACGAGGTGCAGGAGTTCGCGGATGGCGTCGAGCGGGAAGCCGAGTTCGCGCGCGTGGCGGATGAACGCCAAGCGGTCGGCGTGGGCCTTCGCATAGCGCCGCTGGCCGCCTTCCGTGCGCGCGGGCGCCGGCATCAGGCCTTCCTGCTCGTAGAAGCGGATCGTCTGGACTTTGGTCGCGGCACGCCTGGCCAGCGCACCGATGGTGAGGTCTTCAGCCATTTTTTCGCTCTTGAAGCTACAGTCACTGTAGCATGTAGGGTGGCGGCGAGAAAAGGGAATCACCCGATGGATTCATGCTGCCCCGCGCCTTCGCCGCTCGCCTCGCCGGCCTACCGGCGTGTGCTTTGGATTGCGCTCTTCGTGAACGCGGCGATGTTCGCGGTCGAGGTTGTCGCCGGTATTGCGGCCGGGTCGGTGTCGCTGCAGGCGGACGCGCTCGACTTTTTGGGCGATGCGGCGAACTACGGTTTGAGCCTCGCGGTGCTGAGCATGGGGCTCATGTGGCGCGCGCGAGCGGCGCTGGTGAAGGGCATCAGCATGGGGCTTTTCGGCATCTGGGTGATTGTCGCCGCGGTCATGAATGTGCTTGGCGATGCGATGCCGCATGCGCCGACGATGGGGCTGATCGGTTTCCTGGCGTTGATTGCCAATGTCGGCGTCGCGCTGTTGCTCTACCGGTATCGCGAGGGCGACGCGAATATGCGGTCGGTCTGGCTGTGCACACGCAACGACGCGATCGGCAACGTCGCCGTCATGGTGGCGGCGCTCGGCGTGTTCGGCACGGGAACGCTGTGGCCGGACATTGCGGTTGCGGCCGTGATGGCGGCGCTCGCGCTCAGCGCCTCGGTCGAGACGATCCGTACGGCACGGCGCGAACTCAACGGCGAGGCGGTTCCCGCGCCTGCGCATCACGATCATCATGCTCATCATCACGGGTAGGCACCTATGACGGCACTTCTCCTCGGCTTGGCTTTTGTCGCGGTCACGCTCGCGCGCAGCTTCTGGCTTTGGCGCACGGAGGGCGTGAACCCCTATGTCATCGATCATCAGGATCCGCTGCACAGGTTCGTCGGGCAGGTGTTCGCGGTCGTGGTCGTCGGCCTTATCGCCTACGGTGCCCTGATCGCGATACGGCCGGAGACGGTGCATGCGTTCGGCGCATTGACCTGGGCGAGCGGGGAGGTCGCGCGGTGGGTCGGCACCGCGATCATGGCCGCGGCCATCGCCTGGACCGGCTATGCGCAGTTCGCCATGGGTTCGTCATGGCGAATCGGCATTCCCGAAAAGGCGACGGCGCTGCGCACGGCGGGGCCGTTCGCGATCTCGCGCAATCCGATCTTTCTTGGGATGCTCGCGTTCGTCGCGGGGCTCACGATTTGGTCGCCGAGCGCGGTCACGCTTTCGTTCCTTGCCGCGACCTACATCTCGCTCGAGGTGCAGATCCGCAGCGAGGAAGCGTTTCTAGAACGCGCGCACGGGCAGCCCTATCGCGACTACCGTGCGCGCGTTAGGCGCTGGGTCTAGCCGGCGCTACCACGCTTTGCGCCAGGCGACGAAATCTCTTGCGATCTTCTTGCCGTTCAACGCTTGCGCCCACGCGATCTCTTTAGCTTTGTCGTTGTGATCGCTCACGGAGAAGACCAGGACAAAGTCCTGATGAAGTGAGTCGAACAAGCCTTCTCTCTTGAGTTCCTTCAGCACGGCGACGGCCGTGGTGTAGATTGCGTTCTTGTAGATTTTGAGAGCGCCCTTCTTCTTCATCATGTCCGATACCGAGAGGTCGAACATCATCCGGCTCAGGCCGTCGAGATGCTTGTTCGGGATACCTTCCGCTTTCCACTCCGCCGGGTACCAACGATAGTAGACGCCGTCGCCGCCGGGGTCTTCGGCTAGCACCTTCTTCAGGTGCTTGGCCGTGTTGTACGCCGCCGAGATGCTGGACGCGCCTTCGTCGGAGTAAAGGCTGAACCCGCAAATGTCTTCGCGCCGTTCCTTGCGGCAGATCTTCTCGAAGAGCGCGTGCGTGACGCTCTTCAAGATGCCCTTAAGTTGGCCGACATTGAAATCCGTCATTCGCGTGGGGGCTTCGAGGTGATGGCATGCCGAACGGCAGCCATAGGCTGCCATTCCGCCACGAACGTGTCATCCGGAGATGTGCAGGCCTTGCGGATCAGGCGACCGCTGCTTCCGGGCTCAAATGCGGAGCCAGAACGCTAGCCTGATTCAGGAACGTTTCGGCGGCACGGTCGAGACGCTGGCGTGCCGCGAGCAGCGACATGCGGGCGGCTTCGATTTCGTCGTTCGATGCGAACAACTCCGACGGCGCCTTGAGCGCCAAGCCGCGTTCGCCGGCGACGAGCGTGATGTGGCCGATCGCATGGCGCGGGTGGCCGCCGTCGGGCAGGATCACTTCGATCGAGCCGCGGTTGCCGTCGATGAGGTTCACGCCCTCGAAGGTGGCGCCGCCGGCGACCGTGTCGATGCGCGAACGCAGTTCCTCGTAACGGTCGGCGACCATGGCGCGCTTCGTGATGTCGGCGTTCGAGAGCGCCTCGGCGGTGAGGTCCATCGCCTCGGAGAGGAAGTTGTGGATCGTGTCGATCGCGACCAGCGTGCCTTCGACCGTGGAGACGGCGCGGGCGGCGGCTTCGGCGAGTGTTACCACCGAGTACGAGCCGCGGCGCGTTTGGCGCAGCGCGCGGTCGATGCCGGAGCGAATGTCGACCGGTTCCACTGGCGCTTCGATCACTTCCTCTTCGTGCGGCGTCAGCACGCGGCGCGCGAATTTGAACAGGTCCCGCGCCTCGAGGCGCTTTTGTTCGAACGACATGGATGTCCCCACTTCTTCGGCGTAATTCTTCACGCGAGATTAGACCGCCAGGGGTTAGGGAACGCTTTACCGGGCGCACCGGATTGCGCTTAAAGCTTCGTTGTCATGACCCATCGATTTGGCCGGATCGTCGGCTCTTCCATCCAAGCCTATCAGCGCGTCGCGAAACTGGCGCGAACCGGGCGCTGGCCCTTAACGATTGGTGTACGGATTATCGTGCGCGAGGCCGACCGTGTTTTGCTGGTGCGGCATACCTATGCGCCGGGCTGGCATTTTCCGGGCGGCGCGATCGACCGGCGGGAGACGGCGGCCGACGCCGCGGTGCGGGAGTTGCGCGAAGAGGCGTTGATCGAGGCGCTCACGCCGCCGCGTCTCGTGGGCGTCTATCTCAGTCTCACCCAGCAGAAGTCCGACCACATCGTGTTCTACGAGGCGGGTGAATGGCGGTATGTCGAGGGCAAGAAGCGTGCTCTTGAGATCGCGGAGGCTGCGTTCTTTCCGGTGTACGATTTGCCGAAAGGCACCACCGGCGGCACGCGGCGGCGGCTTAGCGAATTGGCGGGCGAGGCGGCGCAAAGCACGACGTGGTAGGGTAGGTGCCCGTCACTCCCGCTTGAACAGCTTCATCGCCAGTGCGCCGTGTGTGGCACCGGCACCGGCGCGCAGAGCGGTTGCGATCATCACGGCTTCGGAGAGTTCGGCCTCGGTCACGCCTTTTTCCTTGGCCGCTTTCGTGTGGGCGTCGAGGCAGTAGGGGCACTGCGTCGTCACCGCGACGGCGATCGCGATCAGCTCGCGATACTTGCGCGGGATCGCGCCGTCTTCGCGGGCGACGATCTTGTCGAGGTTCAGCCAGGCTTCGAACTCCTTCGGCGCGGCATGGCGGATGTCGCGGAGATGGTTCATGTCGGTTGGTTCGCTGTAGCTCATCGTGTGCTCCTTTAGAGTGGTGCGTAGCGGTCCTTCCAAGGACGCGCTTGTTCGAGTTGGGCGGCGAGGCGGAAGAGCGTGGCTTCATCGCCGAAGCGGGCGGTGAACATCGTGCCGATCGGCAAGCCTGCCGCGTTCCAATGGAGCGGGATGTTCGCCGAGGGCTGGCCGGTCAGGTTGTAGATGCCGGTGTAGGGCAGGAAGCCGATCACGTCGCGGAAGAGTTCGCCCAGGTCTTCGCGGTCCATGTTGAGGACGCCGATTTTCAGCGGCGGTTGGGCGAGCGTCGGCTGGAGGACGACGTCGTAGTTTTCCATGAAGGCGGCGAGCGTGCGGCCCAGGTAGTGCAGCGTGTTCATCGCTTTCGCGTAGACGCTCGAGTCCGTCTTGCGGGCGTTTTCGATGCGGAACCAGGTGGCGCGCTCGACGTCGCTGGGCTTGGCGGCGCGGCCCAGAGCTTCGGCGGCTTCATCGACGGTGAAAGCGACGTTGGCGCTGATCACGACGCCTTGGGCAGCCATGATCTCCATGCCGTTGATTGCGGGTGTGGCTTCCTCGACGATGTGGCCGAGGCTTTCGCAGAGTTTCGCCGCGTCTTTCACGGCGGCGATGGCGTCGGGGTGGATGGCGACTGGAATCGGCGGCGTGGTGGAGACGGCGATGCGCAAGCGGCCGGGTGCGGCTTTCACCTCGTCGAGGAAGGGACGTGCTTGCGCTGGTGCCGCGTACGGGTCGCCAGGCGCGGCGCCGGCGGTGGCGTCGAGGAACGCGGCGCTGTCGCGGACGCTGCGCGAGACGACGTGCGCGATCGAGGCGCCGCCCCAGCCTTCGCCGCGTTTCGGGCCCATTGGCGTGCGGGCGCGCGTCGGCTTCAGGCCGAACAGGCCGCAGCAGGCGGCTGGGATGCGGATCGAGCCGCCGCCGTCGGTCGCGTGCGCGGTAGGGATGATCCCTGCAGCGACCGCGGCTGCCGCGCCGCCGCTTGAGCCGCCCGCGATGTGGTCGAGGTTCCACGGATTGCGCGTCGCGCCGAACATGCGCGACTCGGAGGAGGGGCTGAGGCCCAGTTCGGGCGAGTGCGTTTTGCCGAAGATGACGAGGCCCGCTTGTCTGCAGCGCTCGACGAACGTGGTGTCGGCCTGCGCGACGGTTTCGCGGTAGAGGCTGAGGCTGCCGGTGGTGACGGTGCCTTTGAGCATCGCGCCCAGGTCTTTGAGCAAGTACGGCACGCCCGTGAACGGGCCTTGTGGCAGGCCCTCTTTCAGCTGTTTGCGCGCGACATCCTCATGGTCGAGGACGATGGCGTTGATCTTCGGGTTCACGGCGGCCGCGCGGGCGAGGGCGGCGTTGAGCAGTTCCTCCGGCGTGACTTGCTTCGTCCTCACAAGTTCCGCGAGTGAGAGTGCGTCGTGTTTGCGGTAGTCGGCGAAGCTCAGCATGGGATCCTCAGTCGCGGGTTCGTGAACGGCCGTTCATGTGCGAGACAGGTGGGCGAGCCTAGATTATCCTCATCCATTGGCATAGCCGGAGGCTTCCCCCATGCGCGCTTTGATTGTTGCGGTGTCGTTGGCGTTCGCTGGTGCCGCGGCGGCGGACCAGGTGGCGTATCAGCCTGCGGATGTGTTGCCGCATGACGCGGTGACGCTCCGTGCGCTCGACAACGCGCATCTGCGGATCGTGCGGCGGGCGCGGGCGCTCTGCTGGCACGGCGGGCTGTTCGGGTTCTCGTCGGGCAGCGCGTCGCAGCGTGCCTGCATCATCGGCGAGACGGAGAGTGCGGTCGCGAACTCGAAGGACCCGATGCTGCAGGCCTATCACAAGTATTTGCCGTTCCATGCGAAGTACAACGAGTACCGGCCGGCGTTCTATTGGCAGCGGTTGGTGCAGGGCTAGCTCACCACGCAGCGCGCAGGATTTCGAGCACGTCACTAGCGCTCGTGATTGGGCGCGGGTTGGTGAGCACGACCGGATGTTTTGCGGCTTCTTCGGCGATCGCTTGAAGTTGCGCTTCCTTGATGCCGACGTCGCGTAGGCGTGCGGGGAGGCCTAAGTCCTTGATCAATTCGGCGACGGCGTCGGCGAGGTTCGTGCGGTTCATCGCGCGGGCGAGCGCGTTTTGCCGGTCGGCCGTCGTCTTCTCGTTCCAGCGTAGGACGTGTGGGAGCACCACGCAGCTTGAGTGGCCGTGGTGGACGCCGTAGCGACCGCCCAGAATGTAGCCGATGCCGTGGCTGGCGCCGCTTCCGGCGCGCGAGGAGTTTACGCAAGCGAGGTAGGCGGCCATTTGGCTTTCGATGCGGGCGAACGGGTCGCCGGGGACATCTTTCGTGCGGCGCAGTGACGTCGCGAAGAGGCCGAGTGCGTGGGTGAGACCCGCGTCGTAGACGGGCGTTGCGTTCGTCGCGAGGTAGCCTTCGCAGCAGTGATCGACGCCGCGGATCGCGCTTGAGAGCCAGAGCCATTCCGGCGTGAGTGCGCCAAGTGCGGGGTCGTAGATCACCACGCGCGGAACGAGGAACGGGTTCATGAAGCCGAGCTTCTGGCCCCGGCCCGCGTCCGTGCCGCCGCCAGCGGGTGTCACTTCGGCGCCGGAGAGTGTGGTCGGGATCGCGATTTGGCGGAGCGGCGTCGGCTTCATGTGGCGCTTGTTCGCGAGCGCGAGCAGTTGGTCCATCGTTTCGACGTTTTCGCTGAGCGCGAGTTGCACCACCTTCAAGCCGTCGATGATCGAGCCGCCGCCGACGCCGACGAGGAGATCGGCCTTCGCTTCCCGGGCGGCGCGGACGGCCGCGAGTACGCCGTCGAGTTTCGCGTGCTCGGCGATGTTGTCGTAGATCGCGGCGATCTTGCCGCCCAACGATGTCGCAATCAGCGAGATCGCGCCCGTTTGTTCGCGCAGTGTCTTGGATGTCGCTACGAACACGCGCTTGGCGCCGAGGCGTTCGACCTCATCGCCGAGGACTTCGCGCACCGACTTGCCGAAGTGGACGCGCTCTTGCGGGAGCGCGTCGTAGGTGAAGGTCTTGGTCATGGGTGGCCGCTCGCCGAGGGTGATGGGGTGTCGAGGTTCGAAAGTAGTTTCACCACAAAGCCACGAAGGCACAAAGAAGTAAGGGTGCCTCACACAATGTGACAATGAAACAATGGGAGCCCTCTTCTTGGCGCGTAGCGCCGGTCAGAGTCTGACTGCGCGCTCACGCGCGCGGGTTCTCAACTCATTGTGTCATTGTCACATTGTGTGAGGCATTCTTCTTTGTGCCTTCGTGGCTTTGTGGTGAATCCTTTTTCCCTAAATCGGGTCCCAGCCGAAGACGGAGGTGGTTGCCCCGCTGTCGTACATCATCGTCTTCATCGCGGGGAAGGCGTGATTGACGATCGTCTCCGGCGTCCAGCCTTCGATTTTGGCCATGCCGCGCAGGGGGCGCGATTGCGACATCAGGAAGATTTCGTTGCCGCGGGCGACGAAGATTTGGCCGGTGACATCCTTCGTGGCGCAAAGCGCGATCGCGAGTTGGGCGACTTGGTCGGCGCGCATGAAGTTCTTCATGCGTTCGACGCGCTTGGCGGAGGCTTCGTCCTTGATCGGGATGGTGGCGATCATGCGCGACCAGGCGAACGGGGCGATGATGTTGGAGCGCACGTTCTTTTGTACGCCTTCCATGGCGATGATGCGCGAAAGGCCGGCGACGCCCATTTTCGCCGCCGCGTAGTTCGCTTGGCCGATGTTGCCGATGATGCCGCTTGTCGAGGTGAAGAGGACGTAGGCGCCGTCCTGCTGCTCGCGGAAATGTTCGATCGTCGCGCGGCAGACGTTGTAGGCGCCGTTCAGATGGACGTCGATCACGAGGTCCCAGTCCTGATCGGTCATTTTGTGGAACATCGTGTCGCGCAGAATGCCCGCCGGATTGATCACCGCGTGCAAACCGCCGAACGTGTCCTTCGCTTGCTCGAACATGCGCTTCACCGCCGGGCGGCTGGTTACGCTTTCGGAGTTCGCGACGGCTTGGCCGCCGGCGGCTTTGATCTCGCGCACGACCGTTTCGGCGGGACCGGCGGAGCCTTCGTCGCCGCCGGACGTGCTTCCCCCTAAGTCGTTCACCACGACCTTTGCGCCTTCGCGCGCGGCCAGCAGCGCGCATTCCTTGCCGATGCCGTTGCCGCCGCCCGTCACCAGCACGACTTTGCCCGCTAACACTCCCATGGGTTCCTCCCTTGCTTGATGGCTGTTGGGTGGCACGTTAACCGCAGGGCGCGGGGAGATTCCAGGGCGTTGTTCGGCTCCTGCTATAAGTGCGCCGAAGACGCCTTGCGAATCGCACCGGTTGAGGGACCTCATGAACACGCATCAACTGCTTCAGTCGTTGGAACACAAGCTCGGCCTCGGCGCCGACGCGGCATCGGAGCGCAAGCGGCGAATCCTGAAACATGTCGCCGAGCGGACCGTCGTCAGCCGCGATCTCAGCCAAGAGGACGGCGAGAAGGAAACCTTCGGCGAATGGCTCGCCGACAAGGTGGCGGAGTTCGGCGGCTCGTGGACGTTCATCAGCATCTTCGGGGTCTTCCTGGTGTTTTGGGCTACGCTGAACACGATCATCCTGGTCACCGGCGCGCTCGACCCCTATCCGTTCATCTTCTTGAACCTGTTGCTGTCGATGCTGGCGGCGCTGCAGGCGCCGATCATCATGATGTCACAGAACCGGCAGTCGCAAAAAGACCGCCTCACCGCGCAGCACGACTATGAGGTGAACCTGAAAGCCGAGCTCGAGATCATGGCGCTGCACGAGAAGTTCGATCAACTGCGCAACGAGCAACTGGCGCAGATGCTCGCCAAGCACGAGGAGCAGATCAAACTGCTGACAGACCTCGTGAAGGCGAAGGGTTAGCGGGTGGCCGTCATCCGCCGCGAAAGGCCGAGCGATGCTCCCGCCGCCGACGCCATCGTTGCCGCCGCGTTTGGGCCGGGGCGGTTTGCGAAGAGTGCGTATCGCTTGCGCGAAGGCGTCGCGTGTGTGGCCGAGCTTTCGTTCGTCGCTGAGGAGGGTGTGCGCATCGTCGGCACGGTGCGCTATTGGCCGGTGGTGATCGGGGCTCAAGCCGCATTGATGCTCGGGCCGATTGCGATCGTCGCCGACCGGCAGGGGCAGGGGATCGCGCTCGCGCTGATGCAGACGACGCTGGCCGAAGCGAAGCGGCTCGGGCATCGCGCGGTTATTCTGGTGGGGGACGAACCCTATTACGGCCGCGCAGGATTCAAGCGGATACTGCCCGCGGGGCGGATCACGATGCCGGGGCCGGTGGACTATGCGCGGGTGCTCGGGTTGTCGCTCGCTGACGGCGCGCTTGAGGCGATGGCGGGCGACGTTCGCAAGGCGCGCATGAGCGAGGCCGTTGCGGCGGCCGGGTGCACGCTCGGCTAACTAGCGCCGACCCGGCAGCGCGCGGACGGTGCAGAAGTAGAACGCTTGGTCATTGCGCTTCAGTTCGGTCGGGCTGTCGAGACCGCCGTTGGTCGCAACAATGAACGTTGCTCTTGCATAAGCGCTCAGCTTGAAAAGCGTTGGCGCGCGGCCCTGCTTTTGGCCCAGCGCCACACGAACCGGTACGCCGTTCTCGACGAACGCATCTTGCGCGATGATTTTTCCTTCTTCGGCGAAGTTTTCGAGTGAGTTGTTCCACACGTCGTCGGCTGTTCCCTGCGACAAGGGGACCCCGATGACCAAGCAACTCGAAGCGCCCTCGAACTGCGCGGAGACAATGCCGTCCCCGTCGTCCACATCCGTTTGGCGCCAGTGATTAGGCGCGCTGACTTCGTAGTCGTCGAACATGATCAGACTGTTCCGCGTTTCGCCCGGGCGCACCAAGCCCGAACCCGGTCGCGGGTTTGCGGCGGGCGGGACCGCGCTGGGACTTGCCGGTGCAGCGGTCGCAGGCGGTCCTTCCGGCAGTTTGAGGAAGCTGCGGTAGAATTTCCGGCACGCGCCGTCATTGCCATCGATCGACCAACTGGCGAACCGTCCGTCTACGAGAAAGATCGCTTTGAACGTACACCGCAGTTGTTTTGAGGTGGTGACAGTGCCCGTGCGCCTGCCCTTCAGAAGCGGGTCGTCATAGACGGGTTCGTCCCTCGTGCTGAGTTCGTAGGTGTTCCAGACGTAGACCGTTCTGTCGCCGACCTGCGCAGAAGAATCCGGATAGCCTAGAACAGAGATGAGCTCTTTGAGCGAGCGTCCGCGGAGGCGCGCCTTCGCTTCATCCTTGTCGACGCCGAACCAAGAGGCGTGCGCAAATTCGCCGCCGAACAGCGCGACGCTCACCAGCGTCGCCGACAACCACCATGCGCGTTTCAATCGTTTTCCCCCCTCGGCCCGCGTTTAGGTTAGCGAGTCGGCGACGCCTGGAAAAGACGGAACACAGAGAACGGGGATCAGAGCCGTACCCGGTCTGATCCCCGTTTTCCGTATTCCGCGTTCAGATTCCGAACACGTTCTTGATGCCGTCGATGACGAACTGGGCGGCCAGGGCCGCCAGGATGATGCCGAAGATGCGGGTCACCATGGCGGCGATGGTGGCGCTGATCATGTGGGAGAATTTGGCGGCGAGCCAGAAGGCGCCGAACGTGAGCAGGAGGTTCGCGGCCACGCCGGCCAGGACGGCCGCGCGGGCGGGCCATGCGTTGTGCTGCGCGAAGAGCAGCATGATCGAGGCGATGGAGCCGGGGCCTGCGATCAAGGGAATCGCGAGGGGGAAGACGGAGATGTCTTCGTGTTCGCCGGGGTGGGCGTGGCGTTCCTCGATGACCTTCGCGTTGCGCGCTTCGCGGCGCTGCGTGCGGGTTTCGAACAGCATGTCGATCGCGATCAGGAAGAGCAGCAGGCCGCCCGCGATGCGGAACGCGTCGAGGCTGACGTGCAGCTTGTCGAGCAGCCATTCGCCGCCGAACGCGAAACCGAGCAAGATGAAGCTTGCGACGAGCACGCTCTTCCAGGCCATCCGGTGGCGCCAGGAGACCGGCATGTCTTGCGTCAGCGTCGCGAACATCGGGATGACGCCCGGCGGGTCGATGACGACGAAGAAGGTGACGAGCGAGGCGAGGAAGATTTCGAGCATCAAGGGAGTTCACGCGAAGCCGCGAAGAAGAAAGGAAGGATATCTCACACAAAGACACAAAGAAACAAAGGGTGATCTTCCGCGCGCCGTAGGCGCGCTGTCGGCGTCGGATAGGCGCGTCGCGCCGAAGGCGGATCGCTTTGTTGCTTTGTGTCTTTGTGTGAGATTCTTGTTCTTTGCAGCGTCCTTTCCGGTGGCGGGTTTCGTTCGGCGTGGTAGAAAGCTGGACCGCTATTCACGAAAGGACGCATCCCATGGCTTCGAAAATCGTCAACGATCCCCGTATCGACCCGCGCATCAAGGCGCTCTTGGGAGCGGCACCCGACATTGTGCCGGCCGGCGAT
Source organism: uncultured Flavobacteriaceae bacterium (assembly GCA_964638635.1). Lineage (GTDB taxonomy): Bacteria > Pseudomonadota > Alphaproteobacteria > Micropepsales > Micropepsaceae > SZUA-430. The sequence continues at coordinate 57,689 of CAZXAQ010000004.1, read as the reverse complement.
GTGGCGAACAGGGAGCAGATCCTGGCCGAGGACAATTCCGATGCCGGGAAGGCGCGGATGGCGATGGTCAAGATGATGCTGCAGATGTGCGACAACGAAGAGGTTGCGCCGTCGAAGGGGTTGAAGATCACGACGGAGACGTTCCGCTCCGAGCCCGACGGGAACGAGATCAAGATCCAATACATTCGCCCTGACACGAGCGAGCGCTTGCCGTGTGTCGTTTATCTGCACGGCGGCGGGATGATGCACTTCTCCTGCTACGACGGCATGTACAAGGCGTGGGGCCGCATTATTGCGCAACAGGGTGTCGCGGTCGCGATGGTCGACTTCCGCAATTGCGGGACGCCGTCGTCGACGCCGGAGGTGGCGCCGTTTCCGGCGGGTTTGAACGATTGCGTGTCGGGCGTGCGGTGGGTGGTTAGCCACGCCGACCGGCTCAACATCGATCTGAAGCGCATCATCGTTGCGGGTGAGAGCGGCGGCGGGAACTTGACGCTGGCCACGGGGTTGAAACTGAAGAAGGACGGCGACATCGGGATTATCAAGGGGCTCTATGCGCTCTGTCCCTATATCGCAGGGCAGTGGCCGCTGCCGCAGAACCCGTCGTCGGTCGAGAACAACGGCATCCTGCTTGAGCTGCACAACAATCGCGGTGCGATGGCCTATGGTATCGAGGCGTTCGAGGCGAAGAATCCACTCGCGTGGCCTTCGTTCGCCGGCGACGACGATGTGAAGGGTCTCCCGCCGACGGTCATTCACGTGAACGAGTGCGATCCGCTGCGCGACGAAGGCATCGGCTTCTATCGCTTGCTGATCAAAAACGGCGTGAAAGCGCGTGCCCGGCAGTCGATGGGCACGACGCACGGCGTCGAGCTGTTTGCGATCGCGGCGCCGGACATCAGCTACGACACGGCGCGGGATATCGCGGCGTTCTGTAAGGCCTGAACTTATCCACAATCCGGGCATATGGGTGCGCGTCGTGCGCACCCCAATCCGTAGATCGAGGCGCGATTCGGCCGCGGAAAAAACTGCGACGCGAGTTTTTCCTGAGAAGCGTTTGCACAGGCCGTTCGTTGAGCGTTGCGGCCTCGCGCGGGTAGGATAGCTGCGTAGGCTGGGACATCGCTGTGGCGCTCGAAATCGAACGAAAATTTCTCGTCGTCAACGACCGTTGGCGCGAGCATGTGACGGCGAAGCTGGACATCAGAGACGGGCTGCTTTCGCGGGACGGCGACAAGAAGGTGCGCGTGCGCTGCACCGGCGATCGGGCAACGCTGGCGGTGAAGAGCCGCGCGGCCGGCATGAGCCGCGAGGAGTTCGAATACGAGATTCCCGTGACCGACGCCGAGGCGATGCTGAGCCTCTGCGGCGACATGGTGTTCCAGAAGACGCGGCATATCGTGCCGTGGCTTGGGCATACGTGGGAAGTCGACGTTTATCACGGTGCGCTTGAGGGCATCGTGATCGCGGAAATCGAGCTTTCGAGCGAGACTTCATTGTTCGAGCGGCCGTCATGGGCCGGCGCCGAAGTGACGAGCGATCCGCGGTTCAAGAAGATCAACCTGCTGATGGAACGGCTCGCGCAGCGGGAGTTGCAGGCGGCGGTGTAGGCCTGCGTTAGTTTCCTTCTTGCGTGCGCGGGTGATGGGCGGGTTTATCGTCGTCGGACGCCTGGTCTTTCTTTCGTTGACGAGATCGCTGCAGTTTCTGCACTGTTTTCGTCGCGGCTTTCGCTTCTTCGCTGTCGAGCAATTCGCGTTTGACGATTTCGGTGCTGAGCAAGGTCGATAGATACTCGTTGTCGACCGATAGTCCTGGCGAGAGGCGCCGCAGTTCCTTGCGAAGCTCGTCGACGATTTCCTCGCTCATCAGTACGGCGGCAACGGTGAACTTGTTTGTCAGCTGTTTGGTGGTCGCGAGTTCGTCCATCGAGCCTTTGGAAAAGCCCTCCTTGCTCAAGCTGCCGAAGCACTCGATCACTTGGTCGCTTGTGGTCTTGGCGTTCATTGCATCGACTTCGACCACCAGCGATTTCTCGATCGGCTGACCGAAGTGGATGCGATAGACGCGCCACATCTGACCGTTCGTCAGAACGACCCATTCGACGCCCTGATTTGCGCCATAGTCGATCGCTTGCTTGACGTGCGCATCCTTGAGCTCGAGGCCGATGGCTTTTACCTCAATCAGGAACCGCAAATCGTTGTCGACCTTCACTGCGAGATCGACGTATGTGCCCTTAATCGCGTGTTCAGACGTGACGTGCTGGTACTTGTCGTAGCCGAGTACGTCGTTGAGCATGTCTTGCACGATAACGACAGTATCGGCCTCGCCGATGTCACGCTGCTTCGCGCCGGCGAGAATCGGTTGATAGCGTTTGAGTTCAGTAGATATCCGGGAGGCGACTCTGCTCGTTACCGGCATGCGTGTTCTCCGACGATCAGCTGGTTTGCGACGAACCTACTTTGGGCGGTGAGAAAATTGGATGTGGAAATCAACGTTGGCCGCGCGATTGCAACCGGCAGGCGATTTTCGCGAGGTGGCCCGGACCTTCCCGCTCAGCCCCGCGGAACGCGGTTATGCTCACTTTTGAAAAAGTGAGGATAATCGAAAAGCTTGACTTTTCTAGATATTGTTCTATATATGTTCTCTTCCCGGCCGAGTCCGCTCGGACACCTCGGTCGCGGCTGCGACTTGAACCTATTGATCTGAAAGTTTGCCCCGGCGGGATGAACTGCCGGTGAGGCTTGCGGGAGAGGTGCGTTCGCGAAAATGTCGGGCGGTGTTTTCGTGGATGCGTAACAAGTTACGTCTTTGTGACGTCAATGTTACGTCAGAAACCGCAGAACGCCGCCGATGTTACGCTGTTACGGATTCGATCGCGTCTGTTTTTTGCCTGCGTTTTTTTGCGGATTTGCGTCAGTGGCCTTCGCGGCGCCAGCCGAGCATGAGGCTGCCGATGATGAGCACGAAGGCGAGCGCCGGATGGAACAGCGGGGTCTGGCGGGTCGAGCGGACCGCGTAGGCTTCGTTCGCGCGCAGGCCGATCCAGCCGTCGTCGGCCGCAGCGCGGCCGGGGCGGGTGCGGCGGACTTCCGGAATGCCGTCGCGCTTGATCCAGGCGATGCCGCCTTTGGTCGCGTCGGTGACGGGTTTGAGGAGCTTGTCGGTCGCGCGCACGTCGGCGAGTTCGCGGGGGTTCAAGGGGCCTGCGGCCGCGACCGCGTTCAGGTTGCCGTCGCGCAGGCGGTAGAGGCCCATCTCGGGCGCCTTGATCGTGCCGGAGAAGGCGCCGTCTTCGGTCGGCGTCAGCGTCACCTTCTCGACGCGGCCGGACGGGTGAGTCACTTCGATTGCCGCCGCGCGCTCGGCCATCGTGCGGCGGGTCACGATCAGGCGGTCGCCTTTGATCGTGCCGTTCAGGCGTTCTTCCTCAAGCTCCGGCTCCTTCATGAGCCAGTGCGCGAGGCGGCGCAGGAGCTCGGCTTGCGGGCCGCCGCCTTCGAAGCCACGGGTCCAGAGCCAGGCGTGGTCGGAGAGCAGCAGCGCGACGCGGCCTTGCTGCACGCGGTTCAAGACGAGCAGCGGTTGCTGCTCGGCGCCACTCATCAGCGTTTGGCCGCTCAGGACTTGGCTCTGCACGAGGCGGAACCAGCGGCCCCAGGTTGGGTCCTTGGTCCCGACATTGGCGCCGGGCAGGCCTGCGGTCACCGGGTGGCGTTCGCCGGCTTCGGTGAGGCGGGGCTTGTAACCTTGCTCGAAAATGCGCTCGACGGGCTCGGCCGGCAGCACGGAGTTCAGCGGCGAACGGTAGAGGCTCAAGGGCGAGGAGAACTCGGGGCCGGAAGTCACGAGCAACGCGCCGCCGTTTTCGACGTAGCGCGCGACGTTTTCGTAGTATGCCAACGGCAGCACACCGCGGCGCTGGTAGCGGTCGAAGATGATGAGGTTGAAATCGTTCAGCTTCTCGTCGAACAGCTCGCGGGTCGGGAAGGCGATCAACGAGAGTTCGTCCACCGGCGTGCCGTCCTGCTTCTCCGGCGGACGGAGAATGGTGAAGTGGACGAGCGAGACCGATGGGTCGGCCTTCAAGAGGTTGCGTAGCGTGCGCTCGCCCGCGTGCGGTTCGCCCGAGACGAGGAGGACGCGGAGCTGGTCGCGGATGCCGGTGGTGACGACCGCGGCGCGGTTGTTCAGGAGCGTGAGCTCCTTCGGGCCGGGCGTGGCTTGTATTTCGATGACGTTCTCGCCGCCGTGCGGAAGTGTCAGCTCGAGCGACTTCGCTTCGCCGGTCTTGGCCGTTTCGTTCAGCACGATCTTGCCGTCGATGCGGACTTCGATGTCGGCGACGGCTTGGCCGCTGGTGCCGAAGTCGTCGACACGGATGGTGAAGGTCAGCGGCTCACCGACGATGCCGTAGCGCGGGGCTTGCTCGATCGTGAGTTTGCGGTCGTGTTCGTCGGGCTGGCCGGTGAGGAGGGCGTGGACCGGATAGGTAAGCTTGGCGGCGTTGCCGGACGGCACGTCGTGGACCTGGCCGTCGGTGACCAGGATCGCGCCGGCGATGCGGTCGGGCGGCACGTCGGCGAAGGCTTCGGCGAGCGGACCGAACAGCGATGAGCCGCCGTCCTGCACGGAGCGGTCTTCGGTCACGGTGATGACGCGGACGTCGAGGTCTTTGTGTTCGGCGAGCTTGGCGCGCAGTTTCGTCACCGTGTCGTCCACGGTTTTCGAGCGGTCGCCGATCGCTTGGCTTTGCGTTTGGTCCGCGACGATCACCGCGACGTCGGGCAGGCCTTTGCGCTCCTCCTCGACGATCGCCGGATTGGCAAGAACGAGGAGCGCTGCCGCCATCGCTGCCGCGCGCCACCAGGCGCCGGGTGCGCGCAGGAGCAAGCCGGCGCCGACGAGCGCAACACATGCCACCGTCAGGATCAGAATCATGACGAGCGGCAAATGCGGGACGAAGACGATGTCGAGGGCCATCTATTGACCCAAACGCTCAAGGATCGCGGGCACGTGGACCTGGTCGGTCTTGTAGTTGCCGGTCAGCGAGTACATGACCAAGTTCACGCCGAAGCGCATCGCCATCTCGCGCTGTCGGTCGCCGCCCGGCACGACAGCCGCGATCGGGCGATGGTTGTCGTCCTCGGCCCAGGCGGCTGCCCAGTCAGCCCCGCCCACGATGATCGGCGAGACGCCGTCGGAGGCTGTGGTCGACGGTGCGCCGCCGCCGTTCTGCTGGGCCTCGACCCAGACGCGGCCCGAGGCCCAGCGGCCGGGGAACTCGCGCAGGAGATAGAACGCGCGGGTGAGCACGTGGTCTTGGCCCAACGGCTGCAGCGGCGGGATGTCGAGACCGGCGAGCAGACGGCGCAGCGTCAGCGACCCGTTCGCGGTGCGGCCGGTGGCGATCGGAAGCGCGGAGTCTTGGTCGCGCGTGTCGAACAGGATCGTGCCGCCGTTGCGCATGAAGGCGTCGACCTTCGCGAGTGCGTTCGCGGAGAGCTGCGACTGTGCGGACGAAACGGGCCAATAGATGAGCGGGAAGAAGGCGAGTTCGTCCTGCTCGATGTCGATGGCCATCGGTTCGCCCGGCTCGGCGGCGGTGCGCTCCTTCAAGATGCGCGTTAGGCCCTTCAGGCCGGCGCGGCTCATCGCATCGACTTCCGGGTCGCCGGTGAGCACGAAGGCGAGGCGGTAGGTGTTCGAGGCTTTGAGGTTGTAATCGTCGTTTGCGCGGGCGTCGCCGATGACGGCCAACGCGAAGGCGCCGGCGAGGACCACGGTCGCTGCTTGGCGCAACGGCAGGCGCGGCGCTGCCACCAGCCCGCGCAGGATCAAACCGGCCACGAGGTCGAAGAGCGCTAGGGCAATCGCGATCGCCATCAGGACGTATTTAAGCTCAACAGCCTGGCGAAGACCAAATGTCGTGACCTCGACGCCTGCGGGCAGGGTGGGCAGGGGCTGCAAAGCCGCGTCCGGCTTGAACAAATTGAAGGCGCGGCGGACGCCGCCCTCGCCGTAGAAACCCGGCGGATGACGGGGGCTTGGGGTCGCTTTTTCGAAGTCGGGGCCGCGCATCGGTAGTGCCGCGGCGGCTGGCTGGCCGAGGCGGCCAAAGCCGTCGAGCGTCTCGGCGGGGGCGAGCGGACCGCCGGCGGCGGTCAAGCTCGGGTCGTCGGCGGCGACGCCGGTCGAGAGTGCGATCGTGCGGCGGAGCATTTCGACGAAGAGTCCGGAGATCGGGAGTGACGACCACGCGGTGTTCGCGGTGACGTGGAACAGGATCACCCAACCCTTGTCCTGGCGCTTGGCGGTGACGAGCGGCGTGCCGTCGCTGAGTTGGGCCCAGGTTTTGATGTCGGTGCCAATCGCGGGTTCGGTCAGGACTTGGCGCTTGATCGTCACGTCGGGCGGAATGGGCAGGCCGAAGAACGGGCTCTCTTCTGTCCACGGGCTCAAGGTTTGCGGTTCGCTCCACGACAGCGCGCCATCGAGCAGGCGGCCGCCGGTGCGCAGCTTGCCGGGGATCAGCTCGTCGCTTTGCGCGGCGAGTTTGGGGCCGGAGAAGCGGATCAAGACGCCGCCCTTCGAGACCCATTCGGCGGCTGCGGTTTTGTCCGCGCCGACGATTTGGCCGACGTCCGCCAGAACGAGGACCGAGAGGCCCGCTTTCACCAGATCGGTGATCTTGCCGTGGTGGAGTTCGGCGTACGGCCCAAGTGCGCGGTCGAGATAGAAGAGGTCGGAGAGCAGCGGCTGCGCGGCGTCAACCGTCTGGCCAGAGACGAGGCCCACCGGGCGGCGGCGCCAGCGTTCGTCGATCAAGGCGACGCCGCCGGCGGACTGACGGTCCGCAAGTTCGACGCGGGCGAGGTCGTTCCGGAGTTCGGTGGCGAGGTCGAGTTTCACTTCCGTGCTCGTCTCGCCGGCTTTGAGCGTGAACTCCTGCGCGGCGAGGAAGCGGCCCTGCGCGCCGGTCGCGCGGAGCGTGCCTTTGACCTCGCCCTCGTCCTTGCCGCGCACGACGCGGAAGACGAGCGCGCTGCCTTCGGCTTTCGGCGGCGTGAGGGCCAGGGCGGCGTTGAGCGCGTCGTCTGTCATCACGCGTAGCGCGCCGATGGCGGCGAGGCCGCGGGCGAACTCGCGGGCGCTCCCGTCTTCGAGACCGTCGGTCAGCCAGACGATGTCGGGGTTGCCGGTGACGTTCAGTTTTTGGAGGCTCGTGAGGGCTTTGGCGCGGTCGACGCCGAACGGTTGCGGCGCGACAGCTTTGACGGCGCCTTGCGCTTCGGCGCCGGAGAGCAGTTTGAGCACCGCCGGGGCATCGCTGAGTGCGGTGGGCAGAACGACCAGCGGACGGCCGTCGCGTTCGGCTTCGGCGGCGAGCGTTTGCATGGCGCCGACACGGTCGTCCCAGCGGGCGGCTGCGGCCCAGCCGTTGTCGACGACGACGATGACGGGGCTCTTCTTCAAGCCCGCGGATTGCGGGTTCAAGTAGGGATCGGCGAGCGCGAGGATGACGAGGCCTGCGATGGCGGTTCTGAGCAGCAAGAGCCACAGCGGCGTGCGCGCCGGCGTTTCCTCTTTCTGGTGCAGGCCGAGCAGCAGGCGCACCGCAGGGAACAGCACGCGCTTCGGCGCCGGCGGCGTCACGCGCAAGAGCCACCAGATCACGGGCAGCGCGATCAACCCGAACAGGATCCAGGGGACTCCAAACGCAAGCGGACCAACCGACGTCACACCGTCACCTCATCTCGAACGGGCGGTGGGCGGACAAAGCGGCGTAGGCGGCGAGCAGCGCGCCTTGCGCGGGCTTGTCGGTGCGGTGCGTCGCGAACGTCCAGTCCTGGCGGCGGCAGGCTTGGGCGACCTCGCTGCGCAGGGCCGCGAGGCGTCCGCGATAGGCGTCGCGCAGTGTCTCGGCGCGGCGGGCGAGCATGCGGGTTTTCGATTCCACGTCCTCGAACTCGGTGCGGCCGTCGAACGGCAGGTCTTCTTCGGCAGGGTCGAGGACTTGGATCAAGTGACCGCGCACCCCGAGCGCGCCGTAGTGGCGCAGGATGTTGAGCACGCCTTCGGAGGGCGAGAGCCAGTCGGAGATCAGAATGATCTGCGAGAAGCGCGGCAGCGGCATCAGCGGCGGCAGGCTTTGCTTCGACGTCATTTGCTGGGTCATCTGCAGCGCGAAGCGGTTGAAGCCGGGCTTGCCGGTTGCGGGCGGCTTCACGCTGTCAAGCGCGCCGATACGTTCGCCGCCGCGCACGAGCAGCGACGCGAACGCGAGTGCGAGCACGGTTGCGCGCTCGACCTTCGTGCACTTCGCGACGTGCGATTTGTAGTGCATGGACGGCGAGGCATCGCGCCAGATCCACACGCTGGCTGCCGCCGCCCATTCGCGTTCGCGCACAAACAGATGTTGCGACTTTGCGGATTGGCGCCAATCGACGGCGGTCGACGGATCTTCTTGGCGGTAACGGCGGAACTGCCAGAACGCTTCGCCTTGGCCGACACGGCGGCGGCCGTGTTCGCCGGTGGCGACGGTCGAGGCAACGCGCTCGGCTTGGATCATCAGCGGCGGCAAACGCGCGCCCAGGTGCTCCGCCTGTTCGCGGGCACTGGCTTCGCGTTTGGGCGTTTGGGTCCAACCGCTAAAGAGCGTCGACGCGACACTCGCCATACGAACCTCTCGAGCTGCCCCGCGTTACTGGTACGGCGCGGTCAGCCGGTTGATCACATCGGCCATCGTCACGCCGTCGGCGCGGGCCGCAAAGTTGAGCGCCATTCTGTGGCGCAAAATGGGCGGCGCGAGCGCGACGACGTCGTCCACCGACGGCGCGAAGCGGCCTTCGATCAGGGCGCGGGCACGCACCGCGAGCGAGAACGCCTGGCTCGCGCGAGGAGATGGGCCCCAAGCGACGTGGTCTTTGATGCTCTGCGCGCCGCCTTCTTCAGGCCTTGCGCTGCGCACGAGGGCGAGGATGGCGTCGAGCACCTTCTCGCCGACCGGAATGGCACGGACGAGGCGCTGGAAGAACATGATGTCTTGCGCGCGGATGACTTCCTTCGGCTGCTCCTCGCTGACGCCGGTGGTGGCGAGCAGCACGCGCTTCTCGGCGTCGAGGTCGGGGTAGCCGACGTCGATCTGCATCAGAAAGCGGTCGAGCTGGGCTTCGGGGAGCGGGTAGGTGCCTTCTTGTTCGAGCGGGTTTTGCGTCGCCAGGACGTGGAACGGATGCGGCAGGTCGTAGCGCATGCCGGCGACGGTCACGTGGTGCTCCTGCATGGCCTGAAGCAGCGCCGATTGGGTGCGGGGGCTGGCGCGGTTGATTTCGTCGGCCATCAGGAGCTGGGCGAAGACCGGGCCCTTGATGAAGCGGAAGGAGCGGCGGCCGGTTTCGGCCTCTTCCAAGACCTCAGAGCCCACGATGTCGGCGGGCATGAGGTCGGGGGTGAATTGGATGCGCTTGGTGGCGAGGCCGAGCACGATGCCGAGCGCTTCGACGAGGCGGGTTTTGGCGAGGCCCGGCACGCCGACCAGAAGGCCGTGGCCGCCAGCCAGGATCGTGACCAGCACTTGGTCGACCACCGAGCGCTGGCCGAAAATAACCCGGCCGATCGCTTCGCGGACGGCCGCGATGCGCGCCACGGCATGTTCGACTTCGCGGACGATCGAGTCGGAGGTTTCGAGGGCTTGGTTGCTCAAAGTCACGCCGCCTTGGGTCAGAGTTTGGATAACGCGCGGAGCCGCGCGGCTTTTCTATGGCACAGATGGGCAGAGTTATAGCTAAACCTGGGCCATGGACAGAACGGCTTGAGGTCCTATGCTCAACATCAGTTGAACTGCCGGATTAACTCCCGGAAAGGCGTCGAGGTCGCCCGTTAATATGTCCAATTCGGCACAGGATCCGATGCACTGGGGCGCGCCCGCGCCTGACTTTTTGCGCGGGCTGGCGGAGGCTCAGGCGGAGGCCGCGCACACGCGCAAGTTGCCACCGGTCGACACATGGAATCCGCCGGACTGCGGCGACATCGATATGCGCATCGCGGTCGACGGAACGTGGTTCTATCTGGGCACGCCGATCGGTCGGCCCGCGCTGGTGCGGCTGTTCTCGACGATCCTGCGGCGCGAGGCGGATGGGCGGTATGTGCTCGTTACGCCGGTCGAGAAGGTGGGGTTGAGAGTTGAGGATGTGCCGTTCGTTGCGGTTCGCGCCGATGCCGAAGGTGAGGGGCGTGCGCGGCAGCTGCGGTTCTTGACGAATGTCGGGGATGAGGTGGTTGCGGGGCCTGAGCATCCGTTACGGGTGGCGTTTCGCGGGGCCGAGCCGCGGCCCTATGTGCACGTGCGCGGTGCGCTGGAGGCGCGGGTGTCGCGCGCCGTGTTCTACGAGTTGGTCGCGATGGCGGAGGAGCGGGCGACTGAGGTTGGTCGCGAGTTGGGCGTGTGGAGTGATGGCGTGTGGTTCTCGTTGGGGTCGCCGGAATGATGTCGTTGTGCGACTCCCCTCGCCCGCTTGCGGGAGAGGGGTTGGGGGTGAGGGGGAGTCTTGGTGCCTCTGCGTTTGAAGTTCTGTACGCGTCGCTCCTCGCCGTTTCGAAGAACGAGAACAGACTTCCCCTCACCCCCGGCCCCTCTCCCGCAAGCGGGCGAGGGGAGTCTGGCGGTGCCTCGTGAGTTTGAGCGATGTCGAACTTAGGCGGCGGCTTGAGGAGAGATTGTCGCGTGGCAGCGACAATCACGCTGCGCCTCGGCGTGGGGACTTCGATCTCAATCCGCGGATGCGCGAGGAGACGCCGTCGCGGGTGTTGCGGCCGGCGGCCGTGCTCATTCCGATTATCGAACGGTCTTCGGGCTTGAGCGTGTTGTTCACGCGGCGTGCAGATCACTTGGCGCGGCATGCGGGGCAGGTGAGTTTTCCGGGTGGGCGCGTCGGGGATGAGGATGACGACGCGATTGCGGCGGCGTTACGCGAGACGGAAGAGGAGGTTGGGCTGCCGCGTTCGTTTGTCGATGTGCGGGGGGAGCTTGATCGTTACGAGACGGGGACGGGGTTTGCGATTCAGCCGTTCGTCGGGCTTGTGCGGGAAGGGTTCGAGCTTCGGATCGACGCGGCGGAAGTGGCCGAGGCGTTCGAGGTGCCGTTTGCGTTCTTGATGGATCGGGCCAATCACCGCCAAGAGACCGCGAATTGGCAGGGCCGCGAGCGCCGGTACTACGCGATGCAGTACGAGCGTCATTACATTTGGGGCGCGACGGCGGGGATACTGGTCAATCTCTATGAGCGGCTGTACGGCTGAGGCATGACGACGCCTTCGATTCATTCTCAGACCTGGCTCAACGCGCCGGAGACGCGCGCGGTGATGGATGCGTTGACGCGCGACGGCGGGGCGGCGCGGTTCGTCGGCGGCTGCGTGCGTAATGCGCTACTGGGCGTGCCCGTCGAGGACATCGACATTGCGACGCCGCTTTTGCCGGACGAAGTTTCGCGGCGGCTGGTGGCGGCGGGGATGCAAGCGGTGCCGACCGGCATCGAGCACGGGACGATCACGGCGGTCACCAACAAGACGCCGTTCGAGATCACGACGCTTCGGCGCGATGTTTCGACCGACGGGCGGCGGGCGACAGTCGCGTTCAGCACCGACTGGGCGGAAGACGCGCAACGGCGCGACTTCACGATGAATGCGCTCTATGCGGACGCCAAGGGCCAGGTGTTCGATCTCGTCGGTGGGATTGCGGACTTGCAAGCACGGCGCGTGCGGTTTATCGGCGATGCATCGCGCCGGATTGCGGAAGACTATTTGCGCATCCTGAGGCTGTTTCGCTTTCACGCCTGGTACGGGAAAGGCGAGATCGACGCGGACGGTTTGACTGCGTGCGCGACCGCGCGCGGGCAGATCAAGACGCTGTCGGGCGAGCGCATCCAGAAGGAAATGCTGAAGCTGATGGGCGCGGAGCATCCGATTCCGGTGCTGCGTGCGATGGCGGCGTCGGGCGTGCTCGGCGAGGTGCTCCACGGCGAGCTCAAGTTCGCGCGGTTTCAGCGGGTGTGCGAGATCGATGCGGACAACTTCTTCGAGGCGGACGGGTTGCTCAGGCTTGGCGCCTTGCTCGCCGATGCGCCTCAGGCGGGCGAGATCGCGACGCGCTGGCGGCTGTCGAACGACGATCGCGACCGGCTGTCCGACATGCTGGGGCAGCCCACGAAGATTGTCTCCTATCTCTCGGTTCCCGAAGTCCAGCGCACGCTCTACCGCTGCGGCGTTCCGTTGTTCAAAGATTGGGTGCGGTTGCGTTGGGCGGAGGATCCGAAGACGTCGAACGTCCCGCAGTGGCTTGCGTTGCTTGCACTTGCCGATAGTTGGACCAAGCCGGTGTTTCCGCTGAAGGGTCCCGACGCGATGGCTGCTGGTGTTCCGCAAGGACCTTTGGTCGGCAAGGTCTTGAGCGAAGTCGAGGCGTGGTGGATCGATAACGGTTTCACCGACGACAAGTTCTCGCTGGCCGAGCGGCTCAAGGCGGTCGTGCAGGCGACGATTTGAGCCTGTTAATCTCCGCATAACTTGCGGAGATTAATCTTGCCGGTGCGGAGAATAGAACCCATAATCTCCGCACGGGTTGCGGAGATTATGACTTACATTCACGAGCGTAAGGATTGGCCCAAGTTCCGCTGGGATGCGGCCGCATTGGCCGACCGGCTGGCCGGTGTGCGGCACGCTCAGGGCCGCCTCATCGGACGGATGGAAGCGCTTGGGTTCCGCCTGCGCGAAGAAGCGACGCTGGCCAGCCTGACCGAAGAAGTTGTGAAGACGAGCGACATCGAAGGCGAGGTGTTGAACCGCGAGCAGGTGCGCTCATCCCTGGCGCGACGGTTGGGCGTCGATATCGGGGCGCTGGCGCCGGCAGACAGGTCAGTGGACGGCATCGTCGAGTTGATGCTCGATGCGACTCAGAAGTTCGACAAGCAGCTCACGGAAGAGCGCTTGTTCGCTTGGCACAAGTCACTGTTTCCCAAGGGGCGTAATAGTCTCTCGAAGATCACGGTGGGTGCCTGGCGTACCGACGCCGCCGGGCCGATGCAAGTCGTGTCTGGCGCGATAGGATACGAGCGCGTGCACTACGAGGCGCCGGGCGCGAAGCGGCTGAAGGCCGAGATGCGGGCGTTCCTCAAGTGGCTCAACGCGAACGGCGACGCCGATTTGGTGCTCAAAGCTGGTGTCGCGCATCTGTGGTTCGTGACCATTCACCCGTTCGACGACGGGAACGGCCGCATTGCGCGAGCGGTTGCCGATCTTCTGCTCGCGCGTTCGGAGCGGTCGCGGCAGCGGTTCTACAGTATGTCGTCGCAGATACGCGGCGAGCGAAGGAGCTACTACGCGATTCTCGAAGAGACGCAGAAGGGCGAGCTCGACATCACGGCGTGGCTCGTCTGGTTCCTCGATTGTCTTGCACGAGCGATCGAGGGTGCCGATCGGATGCTGGCCAGCGTGCTTGCCAAGGCGCGGTTCTGGGAGCGGCATGGCAATGCCGCGTTCAATGACCGGCAGCGCGCGATCCTCAACCGGCTGCTGAACGGGTTTGAGGGTAAGCTCACGTCGTCGAAATGGGCAAAGTTGTGTAAGTGCTCACAAGATACGGCCTCGCGGGATATCGACGATCTGATCACGCGTGGCGTATTGGTGAAGGACGCGGGCGGCGGGCGAAGCACGAGCTATTCGCTGGCGCCGCTTGAGGCGAAGATTCGCCAGAAACGGTAACGGGTATGCCGCAGATCACGGTCATTGAAGGCTTGAGCGTCGGCGGGTCGGCCGAGCGGGTGAATGAGGATGCGCTTGGGGCGGCGCATGCGATCGCGTTCGTGCTCGATGGGGTGACGAGTCTGGCGGAAACGCCGCTGATGCCGGGCCGGAGCGATGCGGCGTGGGCTTCGCATACGGCGCGCGATTTGTTTTTGGCGCATGCCGGTTCGGGTGGCGGCGATCTCCGTGCGCTGATTACGACGGTGGCGCAGGGGATTACGGCGCAGTTTGAGGGGGGCCGTGTGCGCGCGCCAGCCGAGCGCTACGAGTTGCCGTGGACGACGATGAGTTTGATCGGCGTCCAGGCGGGGCGGCTCAACATTGCTTATGTCGGTGACAGCCGTGTGCTCATCGAAACCAACGACGACGAGGTGCACAATTTCGGGACGAATCCGTCGCGTAACGCGTTCGAGACGCGGCTCGCGCAAAAGATGATTGCGGCGCGCAAGGGGCAGCCGTTGGGACCAGCCGCCGTGCTCCCGGAACTCCGGCGGGCGCGGAACACCGTCAACACGAGTGCCGGGTATTGGCTGTTGGGTGCCGATCCCGCCGTTGGGGCAAATGCGACGGTGACGTCACTGACGTTGTCGGGGCCGGCCACCGTGTTGCTGGCGACGGACGGGTTCTATGCGCTGGTCGAGGATTACCACCGGTACGGCGATCGCGAGTTGATTGCGACGGCGCAGACGATCGGGCTTCAGGCGCTCATACGGGAGTTGCGCCATATCGAGGAGGACGACCCGAACGGCGAGCGATTCCCACGCATGAAGAAGAGCGACGATGCGACGGCGCTTTTGGTGCGGGTCGAGCCTTAGCGGCCTTTCAGTTTGCGCAACGTGCCTTTGACGGTGCGGACGAACTTGCCGTCCTTCACGTTGGAGAATTCGAGGCGCATCTCTTTGCCCGCGACGCGGCGGCGGTAGGTTTGGAATTCGGGCTTGCCGTCTTCGTTGATCGTGAAGCTGGAGACGACGAGGCCGGTGCCGTCGAGGCGTGCCCAATAGAGTATGCCGCCACTGTAAGGGTCGCTTTCGGCTTTGGCGCGCCAAGTGTTCGGCGTGGGGGCGGGAACGAATTCTACAGTGGTTGACTTCAACACTTCGAGTGGGGCTTTGGGATTGCCCTTCTGACGCTGCAGCGTCGACCAGCTCAAGAGAAAGCCGCCGATGTCGGATTTGTTGATCGAGACGGCGATGTCGCGGTTCGAGGTCGGGAAGTCTTCGTCGGTTTCGCTGAGTGCGGTCGCGGTGCCCTGCCAGTCGCCGAGATAGGGATCGAGCGCCAGCGGGGGGACGGGGACTTTGGTTGGTGCGGCGAGGGTGGGTGTGACGAGCAGAAGTGCTGCGAGCATGGCAGTGGCGAGACGAACGAGCGGCATGTGCGACTCCGACTGAGCAGGCGATTCCAGCCTAAACCAACCTACCGCGCAACCGGCAAAAGTGCGCCGTCATGGCCGGGCAAGCGGAATTTCCGACGCGAAGCCGCGAAGAGCGCGAAGAAGGAAGAAGAAAGAAATGCCTCACACGATGACACAATGAAACAATGGGGGAGCTCACTTTGCGCCGTAGGCGCTATGCCAAGCTGTCAATTGGGTGCTTCGCGCCGAAGGCGCGCACCACATCGTGTCATTGTGTGAGGACTTTCTTCTTCGCGCTCTTCTCGGCATCGCGTGAGTCATTTTCTTGGCAAGCGCTGTAACCCTGGGTGGCCGGGTCGCGCTTCGCTTGCCGGCCATGACGAACCAATTTGAGTTACGGCCAACGAACTTCTGGTGGGAGCGACATGAGGATTGCTTCCACATTGCCGCCCGTTTTCAGGCCGAATTGGGTGCCGCGGTCGTAGAGGAGGTTGAATTCGACGTAGCGGCCGCGGCGCATGAGTTGGTGTTCGCGCTCCTCTTTGGTCCAGGGGCCGTTCATGTGGCGGCGGACGATTTGCGGGTAGACGCTTAAGAACGCTTCGCCGACGTCGCGGGTGAAGGCGAAGTCGGCTTCCCAGTCGTCGGTGTCGAGATAGTCGTAGAAAATCCCGCCGATCCCGCGCGGCTCGCCCCGGTGGGGGAGGAAGAAGTACTCATCACACCAGGCTTTGAAGTCCTTGTAGTAGGACGGATCGTGACGCTCGCACGCCGTCCGCAATGCGGCGTGGAAGTCGGCGGTGTCCTGGTCGTTCGGGGTCATCGGCGTCAAGTCGGCGCCGCCGCCGAACCAGGCTTTCTTCGTCACGATGTGGCGCGTGTTCATGTGCACCGCGGGCACGCGCGGGTTCTGCATATGGGCAACGAGCGAAATGCCCGCGGCCCAGAAGTTCGGATCGTCGCCGGCGCCCGGGATCGATTGGGCGAAGTCCTTCGAGAATTGGCCGTACACGGTCGAGATGTTGACGCCCACCTTTTCGAACACGCGGCCGTGCATGATCGACATCGTGCCGCCGCCGGCGTCGACGCCCGGGGCTGCCGCGCGCTTCCACGATTTGCGTTGGAAGCGCCCGGGCGGGCGGTCGGCGAGTTGGCCCGTGAGTTCGTCTTCCAGGCGCTCGAACTCGGCGCAGATGCGGTCGCGCAGTTCTTCGAACCAGCCCGCGGCGCGGGTCTTGCGGGCGACGGAGATGTCGACGTTCATGGCTTTGTCTCCTTCAGGGCGCCGGTCTGGCGCAGGGCTTCGCCCAGAATCATGGCGGCTGCAACCGCGACGTTCAGCGAGCGCAGGCCGCCCGGCATCGGGATGCGGATGCGTTCGTCGGCGGCGCTTGCCACTTCGTCCGTTACGCCCGCGCTCTCGCGGCCGAACAGCAACGTGTCGTCGCGGTGATAGCTGACCTCGGTGTAGGGCTTTGAGGCTTTGGTGGTTGCGAGGACCAGGCGGCGGCCTTGGTGCGCCGCGCGAAAGGCGGCCCAGGACGCGTGGCGCGTGACACTTGCGCGCGGCAGATAGTCGAGGCCCGCACGCTTCAGGCTGGCGTCGCCAAAGGGGAAGCCGCAGGGTTCGATGATGTCGATGGCCACATTCATGCACGCGCCGAGCCGGATGATCGTACCGGTGTTGGCGGCAATGTCGGGCTCAAACAGGGCGATGCGCATTGATTGGAATCAACCGGAAATCCGTAACGCGTTTCGGTGCGCAAAAATGATCCACCGCGACCTAAGCGTTTCCGCCATTTATGCGGCATCGTGACGCAAGACCATAGGGGGGCGACTCTCTATTTTGCGGCCGAATTCCTGGCCTTGCCGACGGTTCGGCGCGGTTTGTCACCGCGACGGATCTTCTTCTCACAACCACATCTTCTTCGTGCCCAAAGGGGGATTCGACCTTGGCGCATTCCACGGACAACGCCAACGTTACCCGGCGTGATTTCATCTATGTGGCCTCGACGGCCGCTGCAGGGGTCGGTCTTGCCGCCTCGCTCTGGCCCTTCATCGATCAGATGAATCCGGCGGCCGATACACTGGCGCTGAAAGAGGTCGAGTTCGACCTCACGCCGCTGATCCCGGGACAGATCGTGACGATCGAGTGGCAGAAGAAGCCGGTCTTCGTCCGCCGCCGTACGCCGGAAGAGATCAAGGCCGCCGAAGAGACGCAGCTCGACGGCTTGCGCGATCCGCAGGCGGACAAGGACCGGGTGCAGAAGCCGGAGTGGCTGATTCTGGTTGCGACCTGCACGCATTTGGGTTGCGTGCCCTCGAAGGAGATGAAGGGCGAGTTCGGCGGTTGGCTGTGCCCGTGCCACGGTTCGCACTACGACACGTCGGGGCGCATCCGCAAAGGTCCAGCACCGAAGAACTTGGCGGTGCCGCCTTATCAATTCCTGTCGGAAACCAAAGTGCTGATCGGTGCGGAGCCCAAGCCCGCGGCCGTCGCTGAACACCACGGCTGAGGGCGATCATGGCACACGGCAATTCCACCTATAAACCGACGAACGCGTTCACGAAGTGGCTCGACTCGCGGCTGCCGATCATCCGGTTTCTCGACGACACGATGCTGCAGTTTCCGACGCCGAAGAACCTCAACATGTGGTTCACGTTCGGCGGTATTCTGACGTTCATGCTCGTGGTGCAGATCCTCTCAGGGGTCGTGCTGGCAATGCACTACGTGCCGCACGAAACGCAGGCCTTCGACAGCGTCGAGCGCATTATGCGCGACGTGAACTACGGCTGGCTTCTGCGCTACATGCACTCGAACGGCGCGTCGATGTTCTTCGTCGCCGTCTATCTGCACATTTTCCGCGGCCTTTATTACGGCTCGTACAAGGCGCCGCGCGAGGTGCTTTGGCTGCTCGGCATCGTGATCTATCTGCTCATGATGGCGACGGGCTTCCTCGGCTACACGCTGCCCTGGGGGCAGATGTCGTTCTGGGGTGCCACCGTCATCACGAATTTCTTCTCGGCGATCCCTTTCGTTGGCGAAAGCATCACGCAGTGGCTGTGGGGTTCGTTTGCGGTCGACAACTCGACGCTGCAACGCTTCTTCTCGTTGCACTATCTGCTGCCGTTCGTGATCGCGGGCGTGGTGGTGTTGCACATCTGGGCGCTGCACGTGCCGGGCAACAACAATCCGCTCGGCATCGACGTGAAGGGGCCGGCGGATACGGTGCCGTTCCACCCGTATTACACGACGAAGGACGGGTTCTGGATCGCGCTGTTCCTGATCGTGTTCAGCTACTTCATCTTCTTCAATCCGAACGCGCTCGGCCATGCCGACAACTACGTGCCGGCGAACCGGTTGGTTACGCCCGCGCATATCGTGCCGGAGTGGTACTACCTGCCGCTCTACGCGATTCTGCGGTCGGTGCCGGACAAGCTGATCGGCGTCATCTTGATGTTCAGCGCGATCTTCGTGTGGGCGCTGTTGCCGTGGCTCGACACGTCGCGCGTGCGGTCGAACAAGTTCCGCCCGATTATGCGGCAGCTGTTCTGGATCCTGATGGTCGTGATCTTCCTGCTCGGCTATCTGGGTGCGCAGACGGCGGACGACAGCAACCTCGTCTTCTTCGGCGTGGAGCTGCCGATCGGCAAGCTCATCCTGTCGCAGATTTTGACGGTCTATTACTTCCTGCACTTCCTCGTGATTACGCCTGTCGTGGGGCTCATGGAGACGCCGTTACCGGTGCCTGAGAGCATCTCCAAAGCGGTGTTGGCGAAGAAGGGCGGCGGGGCTGTCCCGGCGGCGGCAGAGTGATGGGGATGGCCATGAAGAAACTCAGACTCTCTATCGCGCTGATTCTTGGCTTCGGTTTGACGGGCACGGCTCTCGCCGCGGGCGGCGAGGGCGATGCTCATGCGGCGAAGGCGCCGAAGCAGGTCAAGTGGGAGTGGGAAGGCGCTTTCGGGCAGTTCGACCGGCAGCAGCTGCAGCGCGGCTATCAAGTCTACAAGGAAGTCTGCGCGGCGTGCCACTCGATGCACTTGCTGTCGTTTCGAAACCTGTCGCAACCCGGCGGGCCGGAGTTCACCGAAGCGCAGATGAAGGCGATCGCGGCGAGCTTCAAGATCAAGGCGCTCGACGACAAAGGCGAAGAGATCGAGCGGCCGGGGATTCCGGCGGACCGGTTCCCGTCGCCGTTCCCGAACGAGCTTGCGGCGCGCGCGGCAAACAACAACGCCTATCCGCCGGACTTGTCGGTGATCACCAAGGCGCGGCCGGACGGGTCGAACTATTTGTTTTCGCTGATCACCGGATACTCGGATGCGCCCGCCGGTTTCGAGCTGCTGCCGGGGTTGAACTACAACGAGTACTTCCCGAACCACCAGATCGCGATGCCGGCGCCGCTGACGTCGGACGGGCAGGTGACCTATGCGCCCGACGCTGGTAATCCGGAAGCGACGAAGGAGCAGATGGCGAAGGACGTGACGGCGTTCCTCACCTGGGCGGCGGAGCCCAAGATGGAAGAGCGCAAGCAGATGGGCGTGAAGGTGATGATCTTCCTCGCCGCGCTCGCGCTGTTGCTCTACGTCGCCTACCGCCAGCTTTGGAAGGACGTCGATCACTGACGGCGTTGCAGTCTTGAATTTTGGAGGGCCGGCGCCATATGTGCCGGCCCTTTGTTTTTGGGCACGAGGCGGCTACAACCCCGCCGTCACCTGCGGAGGACTTGGAGCGCGATGACCAACACCGTTTTGGGCGTGATCGGCGGCAGCGGGGTCTACGGGATCGACGGGCTTGAGAACCAGCGATGGGAGCGGGTGCGCTCGCCCTGGGGCGAGGCGTCGGACGAGCTCTTGTTCGGGCGGCTTGGCGGTGTCGACATGATGTTCTTGCCGCGGCACGGGCGCGGGCATGTGCATACGCCGACCAGTATTAATTATCGCGCCAATATCGACGTCTTGAAGCGCGTCGGCGTGACCGACGTGATCTCGGTGTCGGCGTGCGGTTCGTTCAAGGAGGAACTGCCGCCCGGCATGTTCGTGCTGGCGGACCAGTTCATCGACCGGACGTTTGCGCGGGAGAAGTCGTTCTTCGGGCCGGGGTTTGTGGCGCATGTGTCGCTCGCGCATCCGATTTGTCCGCGGCTGCAAGGGGCGCTGGCGGATGCGGCGCGCGAGGCGAAGATCGATCACGTCGTGGGCGGGACCTATCTCGCGATGGAAGGGCCGCAGTTTTCGACACTGGCGGAGAGCAATCTTTACCGCTCCTGGGGTTGCAGTGTGATCGGCATGACCGCGATGCCGGAGGCGAAGCTCGCGCGCGAGGCGGAGCTGCCTTACGCGATCGTCGCGATGGTCACCGATTACGACTGCTGGCATCCGGACCACGATCACGTGACGGTTGAGCAGGTCATCAAGGTGCTGAACGGCAATGCGGAGCGGGCGCGCACGTTGCTCAAGCGCGTGGCGCCGAAGCTTGGGCCCAAGCGTTCGCCGTCGCCGCTCGGCATCGAGCATACGCTCGATACTGCGCTCATCACCGCGCCGGAAAAGCGCGATGCCGCCCTTGTCGCCAAACTCGATGCGGTCGCCGGCCGCGTTCTCAAGAAGGCTTAGATCCCATGGACTTCAAATCCGTCATCCGCACGATCCCCGACTATCCGAAGCCCGGCATCATGTTTCGCGACGTGACGACGCTGCTCGGCAACGCGCGCGCGTTCCGCACGACCGTCGATCAACTGGTGCAGCCCTATGCGGGGATGCAGATCGACAAGGTGGCGGGGATCGAGGCGCGCGGGTTCATTCTGGCCGGTGCGGTCGCGCATCAGCTCTCCGTCGGGTTCGTGCCCGTGCGCAAGAAGGGCAAGCTGCCGTGGAAGACGATCGGGCAAACCTATGACCTCGAGTACGGGACCGACACGGTCGAGATTCACGAAGACGCGGTGCAGAAGGGCGAGAACGTGCTCCTCGTCGACGATCTGATCGCGACCGGCGGGACGGCTGAAGCCGCTATCAAGCTGATCGAGAAGGCGGGCGGCAACGTCGTCGGCTGCAGCTTCATCATCGACCTGCCGGAACTGAAAGGCCGGCGGCGGTTGGAGAAGATGGGCAAGAAGGTGCTGAGCCTGGTGGAGTTTGAAGGGCACTAGTCGTGGATCGGAGTTCGGGATTCGGTGTTCGGGCGCACCGATAACCGGGTCCCGATAACCGAATCCCGATGGAGACGCGATGAAGATTCACGGCCGTCACTATCGAACGATTTGGGTCGCGGCTGACGGTTGGTCGGTCGAGGTGATCGACCAGACGAAGCTGCCGTTTGCGTTCGTGACCAAGCGGCTGGCGAGCGCGGAGGAGGCGGCTGAGGCGATCAAGGCCATGGTCGTGCGCGGGGCGCCGTTGATTGGGGCGACGGGCGCTTATGGGCTTTGCATGGCGCTTCGTGTCGATGCGTCGGATGAGGCGTTGGAGCGGGCGTACGACATGCTCGTCAAGACACGGCCGACGGCAATCAACCTGAAGTGGGCGCTTGATGAGATGGTGGCCTCTGTGCGCAATCAGCCGGCGGCGCGGCGAGTGGCGGCGGCTTATGCGCGGGCGGCGCAGCTTTGCGACGACGACGTGGCGACGAACGAGGCGATCGGGCGTCATGGACTGACACTGATCGAGGCGGTTGCGGCGAATAAGAAGGGTGCGACGGTCAACGTGCTCACGCACTGCAACGCCGGGTGGCTCGCCTGCGTCGATTGGGGTACGGCGTTGGCACCCATCTATATGGCGCATGACAAGGGCATTCCGATCCACGTTTGGGTGGACGAGACGCGGCCGCGCAATCAAGGCGGATCGCTGACGGCCTACGAGCTCGGTGCGCACGGCGTGAAGCACTCGATCATCGCCGACAACGCCGGCGGGCATTACATGCAGCATGGCGACGTCGATATGTGCATCGTTGGGACGGACCGGACGACCGCTTCGGGCGATGTTGCGAACAAGATTGGGACGTATTTGAAGGCGCTCGCCGCGCACGACAATGGCGTGCCGTTTTATGTGGCGTTGCCGTCGTCGACGATCGACTGGACGATCGCGGACGGCGTGAAGCAGATCGAGATCGAGGAACGGTCGGGGCGCGAGATCACGCATGTGCAGGGGCGGACGGCAGGCGGCGAGGTGCTGACAGTCGAGCTGACGGCGCCGGGGAGTCCTGCGCGCAATCCGGCGTTTGACGTGACGCCGGCGCGGCTGGTCAGCGGGCTCATCACCGAGCGTGGGATCGCGGCGGCGACGCGCGAAGGTCTTCTGAAGCTCTTTCCGGAGCGAGCGCGGTGAAGCGCACGGCGGTGCGGCGGCGGGTGGCGCGCGTGCTTTCGAAGCGCGCGGCGGTCGTGAGTGCCACGCCGAATTTGCGTTCCGAGATCGTGGCGGTTGGGCAGCGCATGTCGTCGAGCGGCTTGTCGCCGGGCAAAAGCGGCAATCTCTCGGTGCGCGTCGACGGCGGCATGCTGATCACGCCGACCGGCATTCCTTATACCGATATGCGGGCCGCCGACATCGTCGAAGTGCGCGGTGACGGGCGCGTACACCCCGGACAGCGCGTGGCGTCGAGCGAATGGCGCGTGCATCTGGCGATTTACAAGGCGCGGCCAGATGTCGGTGCGATCGTACACACGCATTCGCTGAACGCGACGGCGTTGTCGTGCCTACATCGCGGCATTCCGGCGTTTCATTACATGGTGGCCGAGTTCGGAGGCGACCGCGTGGTGTGTGCGCCGTACGCGACCTATGGCAGCGAGGACTTGGCGCGGTTCGCCGTTAAGGCTCTTGGTCCGCGGAATTCTTGTTTGCTTGCCAACCATGGTTCAATCGCCTTGGGCGAAAGTGCGCGGCAGGCGTATGATCGCGCGGCGGCTCTCGAGGCGTTGGCGGCGCAATATGCGCGCGCGTTGCAGATCGGGCGGCCGCGAATTCTGTCGGGACGCGAGATGGCGCGGGTGATTGAGAAGTTCAAAACCTACGGCAAGCAGACGCCGGTGAAGACATGAGCGCGGCGCTTGTCACGGGCGCGGCGAAGCGGCTTGGCCGCGCGATTGCGTTGAAGCTCGCGGGCGAGGGGTACGACGTCGCCATTCATTATCGCTCCAGCAAAGCCGACGCCGAGGCGGTTGCCGCCGAGGTGAAGCGGCTCGGGCGCCGGGCGGTATTGGTCGATGGCGAACTGTCGAAGGAGTCGGAGGTCGCGACGCTCGTGCCGCGCGCGGCGGCGGCGTTTGGGCATCTAACAGCGCTGGTGAACAGCGCATCGGTGTTCGAAGACGATCGGGTCGAGACGGCGACGCGCGAGAGCTGGGACAAGCATCTCGACACGAATCTGCGCGCGCCTCTGGTGTTGTCGCAGGCGTTCGCGAAGCAGTTACCGGCAGGTACGAACGGCGGGATCGTCAACATCATCGATCAGCAGGTGGTGAATCTGACGCCGCAGTTCTTGTCGTACACGGTCTCGAAAGCCGGGTTGTGGTCGCTGACACGGACACTGGCGCAGGCCCTGGCACCGCGTATTCGCGTCAATGCGGTGGCGCCGGGGCCGTCCTTGAAGGCGGAGCGGCAGTCTCAGGCGAATTTCGATGCGCATGTGAAGGCGACGCTGCTGCAGCGGCCGTCGGAGCCTGAGGACATCGCTGGCGCGGTCGCGTATTTGCTGTCCGCGCCGGCGGTCACGGGGCAGATGATCGTGGTCGACAGCGGGCAGCATCTGGCCTGGTCGCGCGACAAGTTTTTCGAGTGAGGCTCATGAGCGAACGCCCAAAGGTTCAACCGCTGCGCATCGCCGATGCGAAGATGCGCATCCGGCATGTGTTTGTGCGCGACCTCGAGCTCAACGCGAATATCGGCGTGCACCGGCATGAGAAGGGGCAATTGCAGCCGGTCCGTATCAACATCGACCTGACCGTCGAGGAGACGGACGGCGAGCTTGGCGACAAGCTTGAGAACGTCGTCGACTATGAGGCGGTGGTGAAGGGCGTGAAGGCGATCTTGGCCTTGGGACATTTGAACCTGGTGGAGACATTGGCCGAGAAGGTTGCGGCGCACTGCCTGGCGGACAAGCGGGTCAAGGTTGCGCGCGTACGGATCGAGAAGCTGAAGGTGCTCGCGGAGGCGCAGTCCGTCGGCGTCGAGATTGAGCGCGCGGCGGAGCGCTGAGGCGCGGGCTACGAGAACGGACTCTCGACTTTCACGCCAAGGCGAGCGAAGTCGCGAATGTTGCGCGTAACGAGGGTCAACCCTTGGTCGAGCGCGGTCGCCGCGATCATGATGTCCTCGCCACCGTGACCCGCAGTGGCCTGCAGCGCGCCCCAATGCCGAGCGACGGCCACGTTGATCGGTAGAATTCGATCGCTAAACGATGCGACCGTCGTGTTGAGCCAAGTGTCGATCTTGTCGGCGAATTTTGGATCGTTCTTCCGCGCTTGGATTGCGCCGCGTCGGATTTCGGCGACCGATACCACGCTCATGAAAAGAGAGGTGGGGTTCTGATTGGCGATCCAAGCGACAGCGCCTGCGTTGGGGTGCCGCGACAACGCTTGCGATATTGTGAAGGTGTCCAGGAGGTAAGAGTCAGCCAAGGTCCAATTTCCGTAACTTCGTCTTCGCGCGCTTTGGAGCGTGGAAGTCTCCCTTTGGGGCGGCGAGAAGGTGTTGAACGAAATCCAAGGGGCCCTTGGCGCCACGCCCTTTGAGCCGCGCGTATTCTTCGGCGGACACCAGAACCGCGGTACGCTTGCCGCGGCGCGTGACAACCTGGGCTTCGCCTTCGACCGCGCGGTCGA
Organism: uncultured Flavobacteriaceae bacterium; assembly: GCA_964638635.1. GTDB lineage: Bacteria > Pseudomonadota > Alphaproteobacteria > Micropepsales > Micropepsaceae > SZUA-430. The sequence goes on along the minus strand of CAZXAQ010000004.1, from coordinate 32,711 downwards.
CAAGCTCGCTGAATTTGTTCTTCGCGTCTTGGAGTTGCCACTCGCGCTCGTCCATTTTTCTTACTATCCTGGCTAGATTATCTAGCTAGATTATCATATTGGGTATGATGCCGTCAATCCATTCTTGCTGGCGGGATCCCGGTGCTTGCGGCGGGCGTTGCTGCCACTATGTTCTGGCCGAAGATGAGCGATTTGCCGGAAACCTTTGAAGTCGATGCGCCGGGCCTGATGGCCTCCGGGGCGGCGGTTGTTGCCGATTATCTCACGCGGTTGCCGAATGCGCCGGGGGTCTATCGGATGATGGCCTCTAATGGTGACGTGCTTTACGTCGGCAAGGCGGCGAATCTGAAGAAGCGGGTCGTGGCCTATACGAAGCCGTTCGATCAGCCGGCGCGGATTGCGCGGATGATTGCGAACACGGCGTCGATGGAGTTCGTGCAGACGCGCTCCGAGGTCGAGGCGCTCTTGCTTGAGGCCAATCTGATCAAGCGGTTGAAACCGCGTTACAACGTTCACCTGCGCGACGACAAGTCGTTTCCGTTCATTCTGGTGACCGGCGATCACGCGGCGCCGCAGATCATCAAGCATCGCGGGGCGAAATCGCGGAAGGGCGAGTATTTTGGGCCGTTCGCGTCCGCCTATTCGGTGACGCGGACGCTGAATACGTTGCAGCGGGCGTTCTTGCTCCGGAGTTGTACCGATTCAGTCTACGAGAGCCGGACGCGGCCGTGTTTGCTGCATCAGATCAAGCGCTGCGCGGCGCCGTGCGTGGGGAAGATTTCGCTTGAGGACTACCAGCACCTCGTCGATCAGGCCGTGGGCTTCTTGCGCGGCAAGAGCCTGGAGGTGAAGGGCGAGCTTTCGCACGAGATGGAGGCGGCCGCCGAGGCGCTCGACTTTGAGAAGGCTGCGCGGCTGCGCGACCGGATTCGGGCGCTGGCGCATGTCCAGTTGCAGCAGGGGATCAACCCGGAGACGATCGACGAGGCCGATCTGTTCGCAGCGTATCAGGATGGCGGGCACACGTGCATCCAGGTGTTCTTTTTCCGCTCCGGGCAGAATTGGGGCAACCGCGCTTACTTTCCGAAGCACGACCGTGGTGTTGAGATTCCCGAAATTCTCGACAGTTTTCTGGCGCAGTTTTACGATGACCGCGAGCCGCCGAAGCTCGTCATCATCAGCCACGATTTGGCCGAACGCGTTCTACTTGAGGAAGCGTTGTCGCTGAAGGCCGGGCGGCGCGTCGAAGTGTTGATGCCGCAGCGCGGCGAGAAGCGTGAGGTGATGGCGCAGGCCGTCATGAACGCGCGCGAGTCGCTGGCGCGGCGAATGGCCGAGAGTGCCACGCAGATTCAGCTACTCGAAGGTGTCGCCGCCGCGTTTGGGTTCAGCGAGGCGCCGCAGCGGATCGAGGTCTACGACAACAGTCACATCTCGGGCACGAACGCGGTCGGCGCGATGATCGTGGCGGGGCCGGAAGGCTTCATCAAACGCGAGTATCGCAAGTTCAACATCAAGAACGCGGAGCTGACGCCGGGCGACGACTACGCGATGATGCGCGAGGTGCTGACGCGTCGTTTCAAGCGGATGATGAAGGAACAGGAGCAAACGGATGCGGGCGTTTCGTTTGACGAGAAAGCGGACGATGATTCGGATGATTGGGCCACGCCCGATCTCGTGTTGATCGACGGCGGGGCGGGGCAGCTTTCGGTGGCGCATGAGGTCATGACGTCATTGGGCGTCACCGGCGTGAAGCTCGTGTCGATTGCCAAGGGGCCGGATCGCGATGCGGGGCGCGAGCGCTTTTTCATGGTGGGGCGCGAGCCGTTCCATCTGGAGTTCAAGTCGCCGGTGCTGTTCTACCTGCAGCGCCTGCGCGACGAAGCGCACCGCTTTGCCATCGGAACGCACCGGGCGAAGCGGGCGGCGACGCTGGCGTCGTCGCCGTTGGACGAGGTCGAGGGTATCGGGCCTTCGCGGAAACGCGCGCTTTTGAACCATTTCGGTTCGGGGCGGGCGGTCACGACAGCTGGGCTCGCCGATCTGGAATCGGTTAAGGGTATTTCCAAGGCGATGGCGCGGAAGATTTACGAGCACTTCCACGACAAGGGCTGATGCCTGATAGAGTGGCGTTATGGGTGACCACCTTCCCAATCTGCTGACGCTGGCGCGGATCGTGTTGACGCCCGTGTTCGTCGCCGCGTTCTGGCTCGACATGCCGGTCGGCCGCTGGGTCGTGTTCGGGCTGTTTTTGATTGCGGCGATCACCGACTACGCCGACGGTTGGGTAGCTCGGCGGCGGAACGTCGAGTCCCGGCTGGGGCAGATGCTCGATCCGATCGCGGACAAGCTGCTGATCGCTTCGGCGCTCGTGATGCTGGTTTACATGGACGACATTCGCGGCTGGGTGATCATTCCAGCGCTGATCATCTTGGCGCGCGAGATTCTCGTCTCAGGCATGCGCGAATTCTTGGCGACGATCTCGGTGCAGGTTCCCGTCTCGTCGATTTCGAAGATGAAGACGGTGCTGCAGGTCGTTGCGATCGCGATGTTGATCGTGGCGCCGGCGATCGAGCACGTATGGGGCTGGGTGCATCGCGCCGGCATTCTCACCTTGTGGGCGGCGGCGGTGCTGACGATCTACACCGGCTTCTCTTACGTGCAGGCGAATTTGAGCCACGTGTCGGGCGAGCATGCGCGACCGCGTCCGCGCACGGCGGAGCGGCCGTCGTGAAGGTGCTCTACTTCGCGTGGCTTCGTCAGAAAGTCGGGCGCGGCGAGGAGGCGGTCGATCTGCCGGGAACGGTGCGCACGGTCGGTGAGTTGGCCGGTTGGCTTGCGGCGCGCGGCGGCGGATATGCGGATGCGTTCGCGGATTTGAAGCGCGTGCGCGCGGCGCTCAATCAGGAACATGTCGATTTCGCGGCGCCGCTGAAGGCGGGCGACGAGGTCGCGTTCTTTCCGCCGGTTACGGGCGGATGACGGTCCGGGTTCAGCGCGAGGATTTCGAGCCGGGCACGGAGATCGCGCGGCTGCAGCGCGAAGACGCGGGCGCGATCGTGAGCTTCGTCGGTGTCGTGCGCGGCGAGAGCCACGGCGAGAAGCTCGTCAGCATGACGCTTGAGCACTTTCCGGGCATGACGGAACGCGAGCTGGAGCGGATCGCCAAGGAGGCGCGTTCGCGCTGGTCGTTGCAGGGTGTTTCGATCGTGCACCGCATCGGCGAGCTGAAACCTGGCGAGCGGATTGTGCTTGTGGTGACCGCGGCGGCGCATCGCCGCGCGGCGTTCGAGGCGGCGGAATTTCTGATGGATTATCTGAAGACCCGGGCGCCGTTTTGGAAGCGCGAGCTGCGCGCGTCGGGCGAACATTGGGTGGAAGCGCGCGGCAGCGACGATGAGGCCGCCGCGCGCTGGACGCGCGATTAGAGTTTGTGCTTGCCGCGGACGAAGTTCGAATAGTCCTCCATCAGCGTTTGCGTGATGTTGCCGACCTCGAACGTCCAATCGCCGATCGAGCCGACGGGCGACACCTCGGCCGCCGAGCCTGTCAGGAAGCACTGCTCGAAGCCGCCGACTTCGGACGGTTGGATGTATTTTTCCACCACTTCGATTTGGCGGGCGCGGGCGAGGGCCATGACGGTTTGGCGCGTGATGCCGTTCAGGAAGCAGTCGGCGTAGGGCGTGAACAGCTTGCCTTCCTTGACAAAGAAGATGTTCGCGCCGGTCGCTTCGGCGACGAGGCCGCGCCAATCGTACATCATCGCGTCCGCGTAACCCTTCGCTTCCGCCTCGTGCTTTGAGAGCGTGCAGATCATGTAGAGGCCCGCCGCTTTCGCTTTCCACGGCGTCGTGTCCGGCGCGGGGCGGCGCCAGCGGGCGATGTCGAGGCGGATGCCCTTGCGCTTGATTTCCGGATCGAACATCGACGGCCACGGCCACACGGCGATCGCAACGTGGATTTTCGACTTCTGCGCGCTGACGGCCATCATTTCGCTGCCGCGGAAGGCGACAGGACGCATGTAGGCGTCGTCCATCCCTTGCGCTTCGACGACCATTTTGCAGGCGTCGTTGATTTGCGCCTGTGTGTACGGGATTTCGAAGCCGATGATCTTCGCCGACTCGAAGAGGCGCGCGGTGTGCTCTTCGAGCTTGAAGACCTTTCTATTGTAGACGCGCTGGCCCTCGAAAATGCTGGAGCCGTAGTGCAGGCCGTGGGTCAGCACGTGGGTTTTGGCGTCGCGCCAGGGCATGAGTTTGCCGTCGTACCAGATGTGGCCGTCGCGATCGTCGAAGGGGATAAGCGCCATCGAAGGCTCCAACGTTGGTTAAGCGCGTTTTCGGCAGTATAGCCCTGCCGCTTGCGAGCGGTACAGGGTGGGCTCTATTGTGAGTCGCATATCTGCCATAACCGATGTGCATGACCCTCGACCGGGCACTTTCTATGAAGGCGCAGGCGCCGCTTCTCTACCTTCGCGAAGAAGAACTGACGGACGGCATGGAGCTGTTCTTCTTTGCGGGGCGCAGCATGGCCGATGCGATGGATAAGCGGCTCGGCGAGCTTGGGCTCGGGCACGCGGACTATCGCGCCATGCATTTTGTTGCGCGCCATCCGGGGATGCCGGTGTCGGACTTGCTCAGTATCCTGGGTATTACGAAACAATCGCTCAGCCGGGTTGTCCGTGGGCTGACGGAAGGCGGATATCTTGTGCAGAGCACGGGTGTTTCGGACCGGCGGCAGCGGTTGCTTCGGCTCACGGCGAAGGGCCAGGCGGTCGAGGGTGAGCTGTCGGCCTTGCAGCGGGCGCGGTTTGCAAAGGCCTATCGCGAGGCGGGGCCCGAAGCCGTGGCGGGGTTCCGGCAGGTGCTGGGCGGTCTTCTTGCGGATACGGAACGGGCGGGCGTGTTGCGCCTGATTGCGAAGCGATGATGAGCGACGTCAAAGACGCGCCGGAGGGCGACGACACGCTTCAGCACTTGCTGATCGTCGACGACGACACGCGCATTCGCACACTGCTGCAGCGGTATTTGAGCGAGGCTGGGTATCGCGTGACGGCCGCGAAAGACGCCGCCGAGGCGCGGCAGTTGATGGCGAGCCTCGACTTCGACTTTATCGTGCTCGACGTGATGATGCCGGGCGAGGATGGGTTCTCGCTGACGAAGGCCATTCGCGAGACGTCGAACGTGCCGATCCTGCTCCTGACGGCGCGCGGCGAGGCGGGGGATCGGATCGAAGGCTTGGAGCGCGGGGCGGACGACTATCTGCCGAAGCCGTTCGAGCCGCGCGAGCTGTTGCTTCGGATCGCCACGATCTTGCGGCGTGCGGGGCAACCGACGGAGCAGGTCAAGCAGATTATTCAACTCGGGCTTTGCCGGTTCGATCCGGAGCGCGGCGAGCTGGTGCGCGACGGCAAGCCGGTGAAGCTGACCTCGGCGGAGTTGCAGTTGATGCGCGTGCTTGCGGCAAACCCCGGGCAGACGTTCACGCGCACCGATCTCTCGCAGCGTATGGGTGAGGTGTTGGAGCGCACGGTCGACGTGCAGATCACGCGGCTCCGGCGCAAGATCGAGAACGATCCGAAGCTGCCGCTCTATCTGCAGACCGTTCGCGGTATCGGCTATGTGCTGATGCCGGATCGCGTGGGGTAGACGATGACGCGCGGGTGGTTTCGCCGTTCTATGCCGCGCGGGTTGTTCGGGCGCTCGCTCGTCATCATCGTGATGCCGGTCGTCGTGCTGCAGGCGGTCGTGACATATCTGTTGTTCGACCGGCAGTGGGATGCGGTGACGACGCGTATCTCGCGCGGGGTTGCGGCGCAAGTTGCGCTCTTCGTGCAAAGCTACGAGACGCTGGGGCCGGAGCGGTTTGCTGCTGAGACGGCGCGGCTCAAGGAGACGTCGTTCGGGCTCGCGCCGGTCGTGATACCGGGCGAGAAGCTTCCGAGCACGGAGTCGCCCGCTTACGATGTGCTGAAGCAGGTGTTCGGGCGCGAACTTGCGACCAACACCGGGCGGCCGGTTTGGGTGGACTCGGAGTCGCTGGACGATCAGGTCGATATTCGCATTCAGCTCGACGGCGCGGTGATGCACGTTCTGGCGGACCGCAAGCGCGTGATGTCGACGAACACGCATGTGTGGGTGCTGTGGAGCATGGGGACCGCGTTGATCCTGCTCTCGGTCGCCATTCTGTTCCTGCGCAATCAGATCCGGCCGATCGAGCGGCTCGCGGACGTGGCGGAGGCGTTCGGCAAGGGGCGCGACGTGCCGGACTTCCGGCCCGCGGGGGCGACGGAAGTGCGGCGCGCGGGGTTGGCGTTTCTCGATATGAAGGAGCGCATCTCGCGCTTCGTGCAGCAGCGGACGGACATGCTGGCCGGCGTCAGCCACGACTTGCGCACGCCGCTGACGCGCATGAAGCTCGAGCTTGCAATGATGAAGGAGGCGCCGTCGGTTCAGGCGTTGAAGGACGACCTGGAAGAGATGGGGCATATGCTCGACGAGTATCTCGCGTTCGCGCGCGGCCAAGCGGGCGAGGGTGCGGCCGATACCGACATCGGGCAGCTGCTCCGTGACGTCGCGACCAGCGCGCAGCGGAAGGTGGGCACGAAGGCGCCGAACAAGAAGGTGGATGTTACGGTCGGTGGCGACCTTGTTTTGGAAGTGCGGCCGAATGCGATGCGGCGGTGCGTGACGAACCTGGTCGAGAACGCGCTGCGCTACGGCACGCGGGCGGCGGTCAGCGCGAGCCAGAATGACGACATGGTCGAGATCGCGGTCGACGACGACGGGCCCGGTATTCCGCCCGACCGGCGCGAGGAGGCATTCCGGCCGTTCCACCGTTTGGACAGCGGCCGTACGCTTGCGCAAGGCGGCGGCGTGGGCCTAGGTCTTGCGATCGCCCGCGACATCGCGCGCGGGCACGGCGGGGACATCACGCTCGGCGAAAGCAAACTCGGCGGTTTGCGCGCGGTGGTGCGGTTGCCGGTTTAACTACTTCCGCCCGGCGGTGATTTTCTCGGCGAGTTCTTGCATCTCGGCGATCGATTCCTTGGCGCGCTCTTGCATGATTTTGAAGGCGTCGCTGTTGGCGTCGATGGCGAGTTCGGCCAATTCTTTCATGTGTTTGAGTGCGCGGCCGACGGTTTTTTCGACGAGTTCGGCTTGTTTCTTCGGCAGGTCCTTGCCGTCGTTCGCTTTCATGAGGTCGGCGACGGATTCTTGGATCGCCTGCATCGACTCGGCCATGATCTCGCCTTGGCGGCGCATCAGGTTTTGGTAGCCTTGCGCGGCTTTCTGGTTTGCCTTGATCAGCGCTTCGAAGTTTTTCTTTTGGCTCTGCATCAGCGCGCTGTTGTCGATGCCTGGGACGGAGAAGCGGTCCCAGAAGCCCTGATCGAAGTTCGGCCATTTGAAATCGAACTCGGGGAACGGGCTTTTGTTCGACATGGGTATTGTCTCCTCTGGGGTGGGGAAGATGAGCCCGGGCGGGAGGCCGCGTCAATCGGCGTCGGCGGGTTCTTCTTCGTCTTCCGGTGCGCGGACGTTCTGAAGCCGTTCGGTCCATTCTTCGATGAGGCGCAGGCGCCGGTCGACATGGGCCATGGTCTTCGCCAGGTCCTCCCCGTCTTCGAGCCAGATTCCCATCGATTCCGCGAGCAGCACGCCGATGCCGCGGGTGACGAGGAAGCCCTGCCAGCCGGTGGTGGGCAGGCCCGCGCTGTCGGCGATCCAGAAGGCGCTGCGGACGGTCGCGGGCAGGACGTCGAAGATCACGCCGGGGTCGCCCTTGGTGTCGGCGTGGATGACGGCAATCGCGGGTTTGAGCGGCGTCATCGATTCGAAGCAGCTGATGATCGCGTCGAAGGCGCGGTCGCGCGGCGGCATGGTGTCGTCGGGTTCGACGGCGCGTTCGAGGGCCGCAATGTCGACGCGCTTGGCGATGAGCTGCAGCAGCGCGCGCTTGTCGGGACAGAGTTCGTAGACCGTTGCCGGCGGTATCTTCGCTTTGCGCGCCAATGCCGTCAGCGATAGCGCTTTCCAGCCGCCTTTCTCGATCGCGGCGAGGGCGGCGGTGACGAGCTTGTCTTCCGGGGAGAGTTTGGTCGCCATAGGTCCCGAGTTTATGTCTGCTCGCGGATTTTGGCGAGTTCGAAGCCGCGCGCGTTCGCAGCCGCGATCGCTTCTCCCAGAAGCCGTTCGAAGCGCCCATCGCTTGTGAGCACCTTCAGCGCCGCTTCGGTGGTGCCGCCGGGACTGGTGACGGAGCGGCGTAGGTCGGCAGGTGCGGCGGGATTGGCGGCGAGCAGGGCGCCCGCACCTTCGATCGTCTTGCGAGCGAGGGTGGCCGCAACATCATGCGGCAGGCCCAAGCGCTCGGCGGCTGCGGCCATGGCTTCGGCGAGTAAGAACACGTAGGCGGGACCAGAACCGGAGACCGCGGTGACGGCGTTCAAGAGCTCTTCACCCTCCAGCCACACCAGATCACCGACGGCGCGAAGCAGACGTTCGGCGAGTTTGCGTTGGGCGGCGCTTGTCGTGCGCGTCGCGTGAGCGGCGGTGATGCCTTTGCCGATCGAGGCTGGAAGGTTGGGCATGGCGCGGACAATTGCTTTTGGCGCGCCGAGCCAATGGCGAAGGCTCTCAATCTGCGTGCCGGCGACGATCGATATCACCAAGGCGTCGCCCGCCGATTTTGCATAGGCCGGGGCCGTCTGCGGCATCATCTGCGGCTTCACGGCTAGGATCAGCGCTTCCGGGTTGGTGTCCTCAAGGGCGCTGGCGCCGGCTCCCGTGGTCGCACCAGCTTTGCGGTAGGCGCGCGTGTCGGCTTGTTTCAGTGCCGGGTCGATGAGGATCAGGCGTTCGCCCAGGCCGGCTGCGATGAGCCCGCGGGCGATAGCGCCGCCCATGTGGCCGACGCCGACGATGACGATGGGGCGGCCTGTGGAAGGCGCCGGCTTCGACTTTGGGGTTAGGCGCTTCCCTGGCACTGATAGACCACCGCTGCAGCTGCTTCTGCGGCGGACTTACCGGCCCAGATCACGAATTGGAAGGCCGAATAGTAGCGGTCGCAGGCCTCCAGCGCGGCGTCGATCAGGCCTTCGCATTGCTCGGGTACGGCCATGGCGCCGCGCAGCAACAGGCCGTGGCGGAAGATGATCTGGCCCGAATCGGGCCACATCTCGAAGTGACCGAGCCAGAGCTGCTCGTTGATGATGTTGATCAAAGCGGCCACTTCCGGGCGCTTTTGCTTCGGCACTTTGACTTCGAGCTGGGCGCAGAGCTGCAGCGTTTCGACGTCGTGGCGCCAGGAGAACGAGAGATGGTGGTCCTCGCTCTGGCCAGGGAACGACAGGTGCATCTCATCCTCACCCGCCCGGTCGAAAAGCCATTCGTTTTGAACCGCGATTTGCTCCATCAGGTCTAGGGGATTGCCTTGAGACACTTCGGCTTGGATCTGCGGTGTCGTCATCTCGTTTGCAGCCTCATCTCGGCCCCCCAGAGTCAACCCGCCGCCGGAGAGGGCCGGCGGCGGGCTGGACAAGCGAGGGCAATTAGCAAGGTACGCAGGGAGGTGCTTCAGGCCTGGAAAAACTGACGCTCCAACATTTAGTAGCCCGACGCGAAGCACCTCCCATGAATCGAAGGGTGCACTAACCGTTGAATCCCACGCAAGGGTGTGTCTGTGGGCTGACTCATTCTTCATGTGGACTGTGTTCGCAGAGTGAATCCGCGTTGGGGACAGCTTGCGGATAGAGCGATACGCGACGTGTCAGAAAAGTAATCGAGTGCGAGTCCTGCGAGTCCCGTGCTGTACACTCAACTCACGCGGCGTGTTGATACAGAGCGTCTCGGACTCTTGTTGGTGAATCGCCCCCGCCTTGACACTCGCGAAGCGGCAATCGCAAGTCTCTGGCTGCTGTTAGGACTTCCACCGCATGGCGGTTATTCCGTTTCCCGAAATCGATCCGGTGCTCATTCAGATCGGGCCGGTCGCCATTCGCTGGTACGCGCTGTCATATATCGCAGGGCTACTGGGTGCGTGGTGGTTCATTCTCAGATTGATTCGCACGCCGCGGCTTTGGGCGGGCGCACCGTTCAACGGCAAGCCGCAAGCGACCAGCGATCACATCGGCGATCTCTTCGTGTGGGCGGCGCTGGGCGTGATCGTCGGCGGGCGGCTTGGCTACATATTGTTCTATGGGCTGATCTACGAGTGGGAGAAGTTTTCCACCGAGCCGTGGAAGATTTTCTACACCTGGGAAGGCGGGATGTCGTTCCACGGCGGTGCCGTCGGCGTGGTGCTCGCGATCATCTTGTTCGCGCGAAGCCGGAAGATCGACATGGTGGCACTCGGCGACCTTGTGGCGGTGGCGGCGCCCATTGGGTTGTTCTTTGGGCGCATCGCGAACTTCGTGAACGGCGAGCTGTGGGGGAAGGTCACGGACGTGTCGTGGGGGATGGTGTTTCCGGCTGCCGCAATCCGCGCGCCGGACGGCACGGTGCTCAGCAATCCGCCGCGACATCCAAGCCAGCTCTACGAAGCGGGGCTCGAGGGCATCGTCCTGTTCCTGATTCTGGCGGTGATGGTCTATCGCTTCGATGCGTTGAAGCGGCCGGGCCTGTGCATCGCAGTGATGTGGGGCGGCTATGCGCTGTTTCGCACGATCGTCGAGGTGTTCTTCCGCGAGAACGCGCATCAGTCGCTGTTGGGCGGGGCGATCTCGATGGGGACCGTCCTCTCGTTCTTGATGGTCGCGTTCGCCGGGTTCTTCTTCTGGTATGCGCTCCGCCGGAAGGGGCCCGCGCTGCTGACGCAATGAGCGATGTCGCGCAGCACCTGAAGGATCTCATACGCGCGGACGGACCGATTTCGGTTGCGGAGTTCATGCGTGTCGTTTTGACGGCGCGCGACGATAGCTATTACCGGCGCGCGGATCCGCTGGGCGCGCGCGGCGATTTCGTCACGGCGCCGGAGATCTCGCAGATTTTTGGGGAGCTGATCGGGCTTTGGTGTGTCGATGTTTGGCAGAAGCTTGGCGCGCCGAAGACGTTCACGCTCGTGGAGCTTGGGCCGGGGCGCGGAACGTTGATGAAGGATGCGCTTCGAGCAGCGCGCGTTGCGCCGGCGTTCTTGAGCGCCGTTTCGGTTGCGATGGTTGAGGTGAGCGAGGCGCTCAAGCGGCTGCAGCAAGACGCGCTGCGCGAGGCGCCGGTCGCGGCGCATTGGCTCGACCGGTTCGAAGACTTGGATGTGAAAGGGCCGTTGATCGTCGTCGCGAACGAGTTCTTCGACGCGCTGCCGATCCGGCAGTGGGTGCGCGGGGCGAAGGGGTGGAGCGAGCGGTGTGTCGGGCTTCAGGGCGATGCACTGATGTTCGGTGCGAGCGGCATTGTTGACGAGCGGATGATTGATGCGACCGTTCGCGGCGCGCCGGCCGGTTCGATCGTCGAGACGTCGCCGGCGCGCGCGGCGATTGCGCGGATGATCGGCGAGGCGGTTGTGCGAAACGGCGGGGCGGCGCTTGCCATCGACTACGGTTTCGCGGGGCCGGCTGTCGGCGACACGCTCCAGGCGGTCAAGGCGCATGCTTTTGCCGACGTGTTGGCGGAGCCCGGTCACGCGGATGTGACGTCGCATGTCGACTTCACGGCGTTGGGGGAGGCGTTTGCTGAAGCTGGTGTTCGTCTATCGCCGTTGGCGATGCAGGGGCCGTTTTTGGACCGGCTGGGGGCTCAGGCCCGGGTTCATGCATTGAAGCGCTCGGCCTCGGCGGCGCAAGCGGCGGCGCTCGATGCGGCCTACGTGCGGTTGACCGGAGCGGACGCGATGGGCAGCTTGTTCAAGGTGCTGTGCGCGTTCGCGCCGGCGACGCTCGAACCGGCAGGCTTTTCGGACGCATGAAACCGCTTTTTTCGCACGCGCTTGCCGACGGTCCGATCGCGCACGGCTTCTTCGGCCGCCAGGGCGGCGTGTCGGGTGGGATCTTCGCCTCGTTGAATTGCGGCTATGGGTCGAACGACGAGACGGCGTCGGTGTGCGAGAACCGGACACGGGTTGCGACGTGGCTGGGTACGCAGGAGCCGCAGCTGATCACGCTCTATCAAATTCACAGTGCGGATGCGCTGCATGTGACCGAGCCTTGGCCGCGGACGGCGCCGCCGAAGGCCGATGCAATGGCGACAACACTGCGCGGCGTGGCGCTTGGCGTGCTCGCGGCGGATTGTGCGCCGATCCTGTTGTCCGATGCGAAGGCCGGTGTGATCGGCTGTGCGCATTCCGGTTGGAAGGGTGCTATCAGCGGCGTCGCCGAGTCCATCGTGGCGCTGATGGAGCGGCTTGGCGCTTCGCGCTCGCGCATACAGGCGGCGGTGGGGCCGTGCATTTCGCAAGCGTCCTACGAAGTGGGGCCGGAATTCGAGGCGCGCTTTGTTGAGGCGGACGCGAGCAACAAGCGCTACTTCGTGCCGTCACCGCGGGCGGGGCATTGGCAGTTCGATTTGCCGGGTTACGTCACGGCGCGTCTCAAAGCGACCGGTATCGGTGGCGTCGAGGCGCTCAATGTGTGCACCTACGAACACAATGACGCGTATTTCTCCTATCGGCGGACGACGCATCGCGGCGAGACGGACTACGGCCGCAATGTTTCTGCCATCATGCTGAAGCCATGAAGCGTCTTGTCTTGTTCGTTGCTTTTGTGGGGTTGGCTGCGTGCTCGTCGGTGACGGAGCCGCTCGGCATGGAAGACCCGTTCGGGATTCCACAGCCGTTCAAAGGCAAGGAGCGCAACGACGATATGATCGCGCAAGCGATCCGCGTTCCGGCGCTTGTCGTGGCGGTGCCGGGTGGGCTGGCGGAAGATCGGGGAACGGCGCTGCGCGATCGCATCGTCGAACTTGCGCAAGCGGCCGACATTCCGGCGCTGAGCGAAGCGAGCGTTCGTGCGTGGTCGTTGAGCGGCGAAGCGGCGCGCATCGAGACACCGGTGATGCCAGCCGCCAAAGGCAAGAAGAAGAGGAAGAGGGAGGATGCCGGCGGGCAGGGCGTCATCGTTTGGCGGCTTGCCGATCCGGACGGCGCCGAGCGCGCGAAGTTTTCGGTGACATTCAAGGCGGTCGAGGAAACGCTCGGGGAAGGCGACCTGCGCATTGTGGCGCAAGACACGGTGAACGCGCTCGACGCGGCGTTGCTGCGTCCCGATACGCAGATTTCGCAGACGATCACCGCGGCGGTGAAGCCGGTGGTTTGGATTGGTGCCGTCAAAGGGGCGCCCGGTGACGGGAATCAGGCGCTGACGCGCGCACTCAACGGCATCTTGCCGATGAAGGGTGTCGTGCTGGGGCAGAGCCAAGCGAAGGCGCAATGGCGAATCGAGGGCATCGTCAAGGTGGTGGCGGGTCCGGCAGGCCAGGACGTGGTGACCCTGACCTGGCGTGTGCTCGACGCCAGCGGCCGGGAGGCCGGGAGCATCGCCCAAGAGAATGCCGTGCCGCACGGGCGTCTGTCGAAACCCTGGCGCGAGATCGCGGCGTTTGCGGCGGAAGCTGCGGCGGAAGGTATCGCACAGCTTATTCAACAGGTTACAAGCGGGTCGCAGGGCTGAGGCGCGTTGCATGGGGGGTGGGGCGTTGCTACAAGCCCGGCGCCTCCCGTTCGCAACGCTCCGGAAACACCCGACATGAAGCTCCTTGCCGGTAACAGCAACCACCCGCTTGCGAACCAGATCAGCGAATATCTGAAGGTGCCGCTGACCAAGGCGATCGTCCGGCGGTTCGCCGACATGGAGGTCTTTGTCGAGATTCAGGAAAACGTGCGCGGGCAAGACATGTTCGTCCTGCAGTCGACGTCGTTTCCGGCGAACGACCATTTGATGGAGCTGTTGATCTGCATCGACGCATTGAGACGGTCGTCGGCCAAGCGCATCACGGCGGTCGTGCCCTATTTCGGGTATGCGCGGCAGGACCGGAAACCCGGACCTCGCACGCCGATTTCGGCGAAGCTGGTCGCCAATTTGATCACGATGGCCGGGGCGAGCCGGGTGCTGACGCTCGATCTGCATGCGGGGCAGATTCAGGGCTTCTTCGATATCCCGACCGACAATCTCTACGCCGCGCCGATCTTCGAGCATGACATCAAAGAACAGTTCAACGGCGAGGACTTGATGGTCGTTTCGCCGGACGTTGGCGGCGTGGTTCGGGCGCGGCTCTTGGCGCGGCGCATCAACGCGGACCTTGCGATCGTCGACAAGCGGCGCGAGCGGGCGGGGACGTCCGAGGTGATGAACATCATCGGCGACGTGTCGGGACGGACCTGCATCTTGATCGACGACATCGTCGATTCCGCCGGCACGCTCTGCAACGCAGCCGAGGCGTTGATGAACAAGGGCGCGAAGGCGACTTATGCCTATGCGACGCACGGCGTGCTGTCGGGCGGGGCGGTGGCCAGGGTTAAGGGGTCGGCGCTCAAGGGCCTGGTGATCACGGACTCGATCGCGCCGACTGAGGCGGTCAAGGCCTGCCCGAACATCAAGGTGCTGCCGACGGCCGCGCTTTTGGGCGAGGCTATTCAGCGGATTGCCGAGGAACGCTCGGTTTCCAGCCTGTTCGACTGAGGCATTTCGGCCGTTTGCCTTGGGCAGCGGCTTCCGGTAAACCCCGCGCCTCTTCCGCATAGGGCGGAATGAACAAGATAAGGGGCATTTCCGCCCCTGAAAGGGTTCAGGAGCCATGACAGAACAAGCCACGATTCCAGCCAAGACGCGTTCCGGCAAAGGCACGGGCGCCGCGCGCGCCGTGCGCCGCGACGGCAATATCCCCGCAGTCGTCTATGGTGCCGGCGTCGATCCGCGTGCGATCACGATTTCGGTGCGCGACATCGCCAAGCACTACGAGACCGGCCGCTTTACCTCGACGCTTTTCACACTGGATGTTGAAGGCGAGAAGCTGCGCGTTATTCCGCGCGAGGTGCAGGTCGATCCGGTGACGGATCAGCCGATCCACGCGGACTTCCAGCGCTTGGTCGCCGGCGCGCGTATTCGCCTCTTCATTCCGGTGCACTTCAACAACCACGGCGACTCGCCGGGCTTGAAGCGCGGCGGCGTGCTGAACGTCGTGCGTCACGAGATCGAATTCTTCTGCCCGTCCGAGCGCATTCCGCAGTTCATCGAAGCGGACCTCAAGGGCATGGACATCGGCGACAGCTTGCACATCTCGGCGATCAAGCTTCCCGAAGGCCTGGTGCCGGTGATCCGCAACCGCGACTTTACGGTTGCGACGGTCGCTGCGCCGTCGGCGTTCACGGAAGTGGAAACGAAGCCCACAGCGGCTGCGGAAGGCGAAGCGGCGGCGGGTGCGGCTCCGGCTGCGGGCGCTGCGGCGGCTCCGGCCGCGGGTGCTGCGCCGGCTGCGGGCGGCAAGGCTGCTGCTCCGGCGGCGGGTGCGAAGGCTGCGGCTCCGGCTGCGGGTGCTGCGAAGGCCCCCGCTGCGAAAGCTCCGGCCGCGAAGAAGTAAGCGCGACTGCTCCATTGCATTGCGGCGGCCGCCAACGCGAATTGGCGGCCGTTTGCACATGACGGTTTCAGGTGATGTTGCTCATCGTCGGTCTCGGCAATCCGGGCGAGGCCTATCAGAACCACCGCCACAATGTCGGATTCATGGCGGTTGACGCGATTGCGAACGCGCACGGGTTTTCGCCGTCGCGCGTGAAGTTTCGCGGGCAGGTTCGCGAAGGTGTGCTCAAGGGCAAAGCCGGTGCGGCGAAGGCGCTCATCTTAAAGCCCGCGACCTACATGAACGAGAGCGGCACGGCGGTGCAGGACGCGGTGGCCTTTCACAAGATTCCGATCGAGCAGGTTTGGGTGCTCTATGACGAGCTCGATCTGGCGGCAGGTAAGGTGCGCGTGAAGCAGGGTGGCGGGAACGCGGGGCATAACGGTTTGCGCTCGATCTCGGCGCATGCGGGCAACGACTACTGGCGCGTGCGGATCGGCATCGGGCATCCGGGCGAGAAGGAGCGCGTGACCGGGCACGTGCTCGGCAATTTCACGAAGGCTGATCGCGTGTGGGTCGATCCGTTGCTTGATGCGATTGCGCAGGCGGCGACGTTCATCGCCGACGGCGACGGGGCCGGGTTCATGAACAAGATTGCGCTGCTGACGCAGCCGCCGCGCGAAATCAAACCGAAGCCGCCGGAAAAAACGAAGGACTGAGTATCATGGGTTTCAAGTGCGGCATCGTCGGGTTGCCGAATGTGGGCAAGTCCACGCTGTTCAATGCGCTGACGCAAACGGCGGCGGCGCAGGCGGCGAACTATCCGTTCTGTACGATCGAACCGAACGTCGGTGAAGTCGCGGTGCCGGATCCGCGGCTGGATACGCTCGCGAAGATCGGGAAGTCGGCGCAGATCATTCCGACGCGTCTGACGTTCGTCGATATCGCGGGGCTGGTGCGCGGCGCGTCGAAGGGCGAAGGGCTGGGCAACCAGTTCCTGTCGCATATTCGCGAAGTTGACGCGGTCGCCTATGTGCTGCGCTGTTTCGACGATGGTGACGTGACGCATGTCGAGAACCGGATCGATCCGTTGGCGGATGCGGAGACAGTCGAGACGGAGTTGATGCTCGCCGACCTGGATAGCCTGGAGAAGCGCGCGCCGGCGGCCGAGAAGAAGGCCAAGCAAGGCGACAAAGAAGCGAAGGCTCAGTTCGACGTGATGTCGGCGGTGTTGCCGCTGTTGCGCGATGGCAAGCCGGCGCGCCTTGCGAAGATCACGGACGAGCAGCGGCCGCTGTTCGAGATGCTGCAGCTCCTGACGGCAAAACCCATCGTCTATGTCGCGAATGTCGATGAAGGTTCTGCGGCCACAGGCAATGCGCATTCTAAGCGGGTCGAAGAGCGCGCGAAGGCAGAAGGGGCGGCGTTCGTCGTGATTTCGGCGAAGATCGAGTCGGAGATCGCGCAGCTCGCTGCGGCGGAGCGCGACGACTTTCTGGCGACGCTGGGACTTGAGGAGCCAGGTTTGAACCGTCTCATCCGTGCCGGGTATTCGCTGCTGCATTTGCTTACGTTCTTTACGGTGGGGCCGAAGGAGGCGCGGGCTTGGACGGTGCATACGGGCGCGCGGGCGCCACAGGCGGCGGGGGTCATCCATACGGACTTCGAGAAGGGGTTCATCCGCGCGGAGACGATCGCCTACGACGATTACGTCGCGAACAACGGCGAGGCCGGCGCCAAAGACGCGGGCAAGTTCCGGTTGGAAGGTAAGGATTACGTCGTCCAGGACGGCGACGTGATGCACTTCCGCTTCAACACCTAGGGCATCGATTTACTCTGTCTGCGGCGAAAGTTGCTCCTGCCGGGCCTGGCGTGGATAATGGCCCCCGGGGGAGTTGCTGCCATGGCCGCAATGCCGGAGTGCGCCAATTGTGGGACGGCGTTGAACGGGCCTTACTGCTCGAACTGCGGGCAGAAGGCGTCGGACTATCATCGGCCGTTCTGGTGGATCTTCGGCGAGTTCCTGGATTCCGTCTTCGGCTACGACTCGCGCGCGTTTCGTACGATCTGGTTGCTGTTCGCGGAACCCGGCGAGTTCACGCGCCGCTACAACGAGGGCAAGCGTGCTTCGCTGCTACCGCCGTTTCGGCTGTTCGTGATCGCGTCCGTCGTGTTCTTCCTGACGCTGCAACTGACCGGGCTTGCGATGGTCGCTTTCAAGGTCAAATCCGTGTCGCTCGCCGAATTGCCGCCGGAAGCGATCGAAGCCATGAAAAAGGAAGCGAGCGGCCAGATCGTGATCAAGAACGAACAGAAAATGGATGTGGTCACGATGGAGTTCTTCGTGCCTGCCGGCGCGGTCGAACACGTAAAGCTGACCGAGGAGCAAAAGCGCAACGTCTTGAACGTTACCGACGAGATCAAGGTCGAGACCAAGAGCACCGATCCGGACGAAGCCGAGTGGGGCGTGTGGATCGGCGAGAAGGCCAAACGCATCCAGGAAGGTTATGAGCGGGCGTTGGCCGATCCGATCAAACTGAACGCGCCGCTGAACGTATGGCTGCCGCGGTTGATGTTGGTGCTTGTGCCGGTGTTCGCGCTTTTGCTGGCCTTGATACATTGGTGGCCCAGGGTGTTCCTGATCGAACATCTGGTGTTTTCGACGCACATCCACACCGTTCTGTTCGTGGCGTTGTCGCTTGTGGCGCTCGCCGTGGCCATTCTGGGCGACGCCGGGTTCTTGTGGTCGGTATGGTTGATTTTGGCGATCTATCTTTGGATGGCCATGTACCGGGTTTACGGCCGCAGCTGGTGGCTGACGTCCATCAAGTTTGTGGCGCTTTTGCTGGTCTATTCGATCATTCTGACCGCCGGGCTCAGCATCGCGTTCGCCATGGCCCTGTCGGAAGTCTGAGCCTTCGTTACGCGCTTTTCACCCGGCGGAAAGGGTGGCGCAAACTTCACTTTGCGATAGTACCCCTGCGCCGGATGACCACACGGCGAGAAGTCCTCAGCACTCGAAGAAGCCATGTGCTTTTGCCTCGCGCATGGTGACGGACCAGCCGGTATGCGCCGCTCCCCAGCCGCATACCGGCTTCTTTTTTGTCCGTCTATTTCTCTTCGTTGAGCCAGCGGTTGAAGAAGCCTGCTGCGACGGCGCCGATGAGCGGCGCGACCCAGAACAGCCAAAGTTGCTCCAACGCCCAGCCGCCGACGAAGACTGCAGGGCCCGTGCTGCGCGCCGGGTTCACCGACGTGTTCGTGACCGGAATGCTGATCAGGTGGATCAGCGTCAGTGCCAGGCCGATCGCGATCGGGGCGAAGCCTGGCGGGGCTTTCTTGCCCGTCGTGCCCAGGATGATCAGGAGGAACATGGCCGTCAGCAGCGCCTCGGCGATAGCGCCGGAGGCCAGGCTGTAGCCGCCGGGCGAGTGTTCGCCGTAGCCGTTGGAGGCGAAACCGGCCGTCGGATCGAAGCTCGGCGCACTGGAGGCGATCAGGTAGAGCATCCCCGCGCCCGAAATGGCGCCCAGCACTTGCGAGGCCCAGTAGGGCAGGATCTCATTCACCGGAAACCGTCCGCCGGCCCACAGCCCTGCGGTGACGGCGGGATTGAAGTGGCCGCCCGAGATGTGACCGAACGTGTAGGCGCCGGTCAGGACGGTTAAGCCGAACGCGAACGAGACGCCCAAGAGCCCGATGCCGACCTGCGGGAAGGCGGCGGCGATGACGGCGCTGCCGCAGCCGCCCAAGACAAGCCAAAACGTGCCGATGAATTCGGCAGCCATTTTGCGACCTATATCCATGGTGTTTCCCCTCAAAACGGCGCCGATTCGCGCCGTAGGGGAAAGTGTCCGTCAGGACACAGGGTTTGTCGACCGCACGGCTTTGGGAACGCAAAGCGCAGCGGGATTTGTTATGCTCGGCTGGGGGCTTGGGGATCGACGTTAACGTGCTTGGCGTTTGGATGATTGTCGCGACTTCGGTGGCGGCGGCGCAGCCGCCCGTGGCGAAGGCCGCGCCTGCGCCCGTGCCGGTGCAGGTCGCCATGGTTGCCGACACGCGGCTTGAGCGCGCGGCCGGCGCGATCGACGACGGGCGCTATGCGTTTGCGCTCGATCTGGTTGCCGGGGCCATCAACGACGGTGGGCTCTCGGCGGCGGACGGCGATTGGGCCGCTTATCTGAAGGCGCGCGCGCTAACTGGGCTCGGCAAAGCGGGCGATGCGGAGAAGGTCGTTCGCGAACGCTACGCGGCGAGCCCGAACGGCTACACGTGGGCGTCGTTGGTTGCGATCCTGACCACGGCCGGGAAACACGACCAAGCGGCGGCTGCGATCCTCGATCTTGAGGAAGAAGACTTCATCATGGTCAACCGCCTGCGTCCGGCGGTGGTCGAAGGCATCGTGTCTTCGCTCGGCGACGGTGCGGTGCGCGACAAACTGATCGTGCGCTTGGTCGAGGGGCGTTACAGCGGGCCTTCCGGACAGCGCGTGCCCGATACGCTGCGCTTGCGCTACATCGGTATGCTGGTCGGCCAGCGCCGGGTGGAAGACGCGGCGCGGCAGACGGAGGCGTTGGAGACGCCGTCGATCTTGAGCGTCGTGCTGACCGACAAGGCGTTCGAACCGATTTGGAGCCATCCGAGTGTGCGCGCACTGATGGCGCCGGGTGCGCTGGTCGCGCGCGTGGAGCGCGGGTTGCAGCTGCAGCTGGAACAAGCGTCGCTCACGACGACGGATTGGTTGAACGTGATGCGTTCGCTGCGCGTGATCGGGAAGGCGGACGAAGCGGTGCGGCTGGGGCTGCATGCCGTCGAGCAGGCGCGGCGCGAAAAGAGGCCCGCGGGGCCGGCGCTACGGCTTGAGATTGCGAACGCGTATGCCGATCTCGATCAGGCGTGGGCGGCACGGCGCACGGCGCGTGCGTTGTTGAAGGAAGAGCCGTCGCTTTCGATCGCGCTTCGGGTGGCGATCGCCCAGGTTCTTGACGTGACCGGCGACGACGACGGTGCGCTGCAGTTGCTGGGCACGCTGGAAGGCGAGGCGCGGACGCCTTCGGTGCTGAAGGCGACGGTGTGCGCGGCGCACGACATCGGCCGCACGGAAAAGCGCGACGATGCGTTGGCCGCGCTTGAGGCGATGAAAGATCAAGCGCCGGTGGACGCGTTCGACGCCTTTGTGTGCACGGGGCAGAAGGACAAGGCCGCCGCCGTGTTGGCTTCGATGTTCCAGAAGCCGGAGCTGCGCGCGTCGGCGATCATGCTGGCGCAGCTTTATGCCGACCCGATTAAGCCGGTCGCCGATCAGAGCGATCTGCGCTATCGCATGCGGGCGCTGGTGGCGACCGCGTCGGTGCAGGAGGCGATTGCGCCTTATGCGCGCTCGATTCCCCTGCCGTTCACGATCGCCAATTCGCGCGGGCTCTAACGCGCGCCCGGCGCGAAGTTGATGCGGCGCTTTTCCTTGATGCCGTTCGAGGTCAGGTCGCCTTCGACGAGTTCGTAACCCATCAGCGCGAGCGTGCGGTTGCTCAAGAAGATGGGACGCGCATTGCCGTACCAATCGACGCAGGAGGCTTGGCACTGATCGTCGACGACGCGGCCGTCGTCGGCGAAGAGTTCACCTATTGGGGCGAATTCGCGGTCGATGCGGCGCAGGAATGTGATGGCGGCCGAGCTTTCGACAAGTTGGCTCGCGCCCGGGCGTGCCGCGCGCGCGATGGGAAGCGCCAGAATGCCGTTGTCGGCACCATGGTTGTCGTAGGGGTCCGGCTTGAAGAAGAAGCCGTGGCTGCGCGTTTCGCCTTGAGAGGCGCGCTCCAGCGTGTAGCGCTCGCCGATCACGGGCGATTGCGGCGCGGTGAGTTCGACGGCTTGGAAGTGCAGGTCGCTTGCGTCCGCGCCAACGACGACGGCGTTGTTGCCCAAGGCCTCGATGCGGTCGACGCCGTGTTTGAGTTCGAACTGTGCCACTTCGCCACCGCGCACAGGTGCCACGACCAGCGTCGACAGCGCACCGCGCGGGCGACCCCAACTGTTGCCGGCGCCGTAGAGCACATAAGCGCCGACGAAGCGGTTTTGCATCGTGTAGTAACTGTCGCCGCTGGGTTTGGGGAGTTTGCGATAGTAACTCTGACGGGCGTCGTCGTCGCCATCGCCGAAGGCCCAGAGGGGCAAGCGGAGCAGGGCGATGGAGCCGCTTGAGAATTCCGGGTTCCACATCGCATCGCCGCCGCCGTCGCTGCGCACGAGTACGTTCAAGATGCCTTCGTTCCAATCTTCGCGGAAGGCGAACTGGTCGACCGGCGCGCCGCGCGTGCCGATCGCCGACGGACGGCCGCCGTTCAGCGGCAGGCGGTAGAGCATCGACGAGGGGCTCTTGCCGCTTTCCTCCGCGTAGTAGCGGTTGTTGTTGACCCAGACATAGACGGCGTTTGCGGACACGAAGAATGTGCGGCCTGCAGGGCCCAAGACGCTTTGCGCGCGGCAGCGCAGCACCGGCGCGGCGAGGTCGCACGATGTCACCGTGTGCAGCGCCTGGATGTCGGCGTTGTAGGGATCGCGCAGGTTTTCGGGCAGGTAGATCTCGCGCGCGCGAACGATGCGGCTGAACGGGCGCTTTGCGTCGCCGGTCCAGCGGCGGACGCCGGGCAGCCAGTCGAAATTGTCGACGCTGCCGTAGGGTAGGTAGAGCGGCGAGTAGACGATCAGCGTCGAGCCGATCAGTCGCGAGGCGTAATTGCGCGACGAATAGTAGTCGTTCGAACGCAGGTGATAGGCATCTTCGAATTCGAGGCCGCCGTCGTTGTCGATGCGGAAGCGATTGATTTCCGTGCCGCCGCGCGCGTAGCTGTAGCCGATCACGATCACGCGGTTTCCGGCGACGAGCATCTCGTCGTACCAGGCGCCGCGGCCGTCGGTGCCGGGCGGGAAGGCGTCGATGAAGTCGATGGGGCGAAGATCGCCGCGGCGGGTCGAGACCGTGAACAGGCGGCCGCGGCGCAGGATGACGATCGTGTCGCCGTGCATCTTGACGATGCCGCCTTCGTCGACGCCCGCCACTTGCGTGTTCGTGATGCTTTCGCCGGCGGCGGATTTTGACTCAGTGGTCGTCGCCGGCGCGGACGGTGAGGGGGGAGGCGGCGGTGGGGCCGGCGGCGCCATGGTCGGCACCGGTTGGGGTTGCGCGCGCCTCGTGCGCTTCAGGTAGCGCTTCAGTTGCCGGTCGGAGACGAACGGCGTCATCGTGGCGTGGGGCGCCGTTCGGACTTTCTCGGCGGAAGCTGGTGTTGCGAACGTGGTCGAGCTTAAGGCGCATGTCGCCGCGATCGCGATGGCAACAGCCGTACCGCGCAGTCTTCCGCCGAGTATTTGCATTGATCCTCCGGTTATTTGCCCCAGCCGCAGCTTTGGCCTTGGTTCTGTTCCTTGAGGTAGCCCATGAGCGGCGTGAAGTACTCGATCAACGCCGAGCCATCCATCTGCTTGCCGCCGGTGAGCTTCTCCAGCGTTTCGGGCCATGGTTTGGACGCGCCGGCTTGCAGCATCGCCATGTACTTCGCACCGGCCTCTTTGTTGCCGTAAACGTCGCACTCGTGCAGCGGGCCCTTGTGACCCGACGCTTCACACAGCGCCTTCTGGAATTGGAACTGCAGGATGAACGACAGGAAGTAACGCGTGTAGGGCGTGTTGCCGGGGATGTGGTACTTCGCGCCGGGATCGAAGTCTTCTTCCGTGCGCGGCACCGGCGCTGAGACGCCTTGATACTCCTCGCGCAGCTTCCACCAACCGGCGTTGTATTGATCGGGTTTGATCTCGCCGGAGAAGACTTTCCAGCGCCACTGATCGACGAGCTTGCCCCAAGGCAGGAACACGATCTTGTCGAGCGCCCATTTCATCTGCGAGTTGATGACGGCTTTGGGGTCCGGCTTTTGCGGCGGGACGAGACCGATCTTGTTCAAATGCGCCGGTGTGAGCGACAGCGTGATCGTGTCGCCGATCGCTTCGTGGAAGCCGTCGTGGGCCGCGCCCTGGAACATCGGCGGCAGCGGGTTGTACATCAGGTCATAGTAGATGTGGCCGAGTTCGTGGTGGATCGTGGTCAGCTGATCCTCGTTCGGCTCGATGCACTGCTTGATGCGCACGTCGCCTTCCATGTTCAGGTCCCAGGCGCTGGCGTGACAGACGACGTCGCGGTCGCGCGGGCGGGTCAGCATCGACTTCTTCCAGAACGACTCCGGCAGCTTCGGCATGCCGAGCGAGACGTAGAAGTCCTCGGCAACCTTCGTCATCTTCACCGACATCGCGACGTCGGCCTTGTGGCTGACCTCCGCGAACTCGATCGGCGTCGAGGTTTTCTCGGTCTTGCGCAGCTCGTTGAACAAGGCTTCGCGTTGCTTCTTGAGGGCGGCGGTCACGTCGAGACTCGCGACGCCTTTGTAGGGTTCGAGGAGCGGGTAGATGTTGCTCCACTGTTGCGCCCACATGTTGCCGAGCAAATGCGACGGGATTGTGCCCGTCTTCGTTACAACGGCGTCACCGTATTTGGCGTTTAGCTTCGTGCGAACGAAGCAGTGTAGCTCGTTGTAGAGCGGCTTGACCTGGGCCCAGAGCCGCTCGGTCTCGGCCGAGAATTCGGCCGGCGTCATGTCGTAGCCGCCGCGCCAAACCTCACCGGCGTCGGCGAAACCCATTTCCTTGGCGCCTTGGTTCACCAGCTCGACAAAGCGTTGATAGTCCTTTCGGATGGGCCGCGCGGTTTCCTGCCAGCCCTTCCAGGCGGCGGCGCGCGCTTCCGGCGTTTGGTTCGGATCGTCGATGATCTTCTCGATGTCGTCGAGGACAAGGCAGTCGTTGTCGCCGCGGCACCATTTGCCGGAGCCGTAGTTCGCGTCCATCTTGGTCAGGATTTTCGCGAGTTCGCCTTGCAGTGCGGGATCGCTCGGCGCGGGTGCGGCGACGTTCTTCAGCAGCATGATCGCGCGCGCCGTGTCGGAGCTCATACCTTCGACGCCGGTGAAGCGTTTCGACTCCTCGATGCGGCGGGACTGCCAGTTCAGATATTCTTCGTTCGCGCGCGAATTGATCAGCTGCGAGTCATCGGTGATGTAGGTCTGCTGCAGCCACGCGGCGGCTTGCCAATAGGGCGACATCTTGCGGATGTCGGCGTTCAGTTCGGCGACGAACTTGTCGGCTTCGGCTGGTGTACCTTTGCCGGCTGTGGTCTTTTGATCGGATCCGCCGCAACTTGCCAGCGCGATCGCGCACCCGAGCATGAGTGCGGCGCGAAACGTCTTCATGTGAGGAACCCCTTGCCTGATGTTTCCTGATGGGTGGGATAGCACAGCGGGATCGCCTAGTGCGAGGCGCCGCCCATCGGGACAAATCCTTTGGTTTTTGCAATGCGAGACAACCAGGCCGAGACGGCCGGGTAGGTCTTCAAGTTAAAGCCGCCCTCCTCGGCGCAGTGCGTGTAGGCGTAGAGGGCGATGTCGGCGAGCGAGCAGGCGTTGCCTGCGAACCAGTCGTGCTTTTTCAGGTGGCCCTCCATCACGCCCAAGGCGGCGTTGCCCTTCGCGTGCCATTCGGGGATCAGGTGCTCCTTCTGGCGCAGCTGGTCTTTCGAGGCGAAGACCATCCAGAAACGGGCGACGGCGATGTATGGCTCGTGGCTGTATTGCTCGAAGAACATCCACTGGAGCATTTGCGCACGCTGGAACTTGTCGGTCGGGATCAGCGTTGAGCCTTCGGCCAGGTACCAGATGATCGCGTTCGATTCGGGGAGGTGGCGGCCGTCTTCGAGCTCGAGCGTCGGGACGCGGCCGTTCGGGTTCCTGGCCAAGAAGTCGGGTTTGCGGGTGGCACCGGACGTCACGTCGATATCGACGGTTTTCAGGGGGATGCCGAGATGGGCGGCAGTCAGGATGGCCTTGTAGCAATTGCCGGAGCGGGGGTCTTGATAGAGCGTGAGCATGGGGAGGGCCTCGCGTTTGGGTGGCGGGCGCGACGTTAAGCAGGATTTGCGGCGCTTGGAAAACTTGACCCGCGTGGCGAGTTCCGCAGAATCACCGGTTCGTGCTTTGGGCTTTCACGCATGGAAACACCAACTGTCGAGCATCTGCGCGCTGAGGCTGGGCGAGGCTCCGCTGCTGCCCGATGTGCGCTCGGGTTGCGTTTGCTCGTCGGGCGTGACGCACCGTTCGAGCCGAAGGAAGGGCTTGCGCTCTTGACGGTTGCTGCCGGGCAGGGTGAGGCGGAAGCTTTGGCTCAAATGGCGACGCTGACATCGGCGGGCGCTTGGACGCCGAAAGACTGGAACGGTGCGCTGGATTTGCTGCAACAAGCGGCGGAGCGGGGATCGGCACGAGCGCAAGGGCAACTGCGCATTCTGGCACATGATCCCGGCGGGAGCGATTGGGGTGGCTTGCGCCGGCGGGTGGATCTGCGCGCTTGGGCGTCACCATCGGAGCGGCGCGCGCTTTGCGAGGCGCCGCGCATTCGGGCCGCCGACGGGTTCGTGGCGGTTGAGGTTTGCGATTGGCTGATGGCGTGCGGAGCCGGCAAGTATCAGCCGTCGATGATGTTCGACGGAAAGAAATCAACGTTCCTCGCGACGCGCACGTGTAGCGACTTCAAGTTCGACATCGTCGAGGCGGACTGTGTGCTGCAGGTGGTGCGCGAGCGCATTTCGGCGATCACGGGGATGCCGATCGTTGCGTTCGAACCGCCGCAGATTTTTCACTATGCGTTGGGGCAGGAGATCAAGCCGCACTACGATGCACTGCGCCTCGGCGATCAGGGCTACGGCCACGGTGGTTCGTATAAGGGCGATCGGATCGCGACGTTCTTGTTGTACCTGAACGACGATTATGACGGGGGCGAGCTTGAGTTCCCGAAGGTCGGCCTAAGGCATCGCGGTAAAGCGGGCGACGGCGTTTACTTCGCGCATGTCGACGAGCACGGGGTTCCGGACCGCAAGAGCCTGCATGCCGCGCTGCCGATTACACGCAACGAGAAGTTCATTTTGTCGCAGTGGATCCACGACAGGCCGTTTGCGGCAACCGCCTAGTCCTTGCCGAAGAAGCGGTCGAGCGAGAGTGGGCCTGAGCCGAACCCCACGAACGCGAGCAGGCCCGCCATCGTCGACATGTTCTTCATGAACATGATCATCTGAATGAATTTCTCGTGGCCTTCGGGTTCGCTCCAGAATGCGTGGAGCGTTACCGACGCGAGCACGCAGAAGAGAGCGAGCAGCAGCGCGACCAGGCGCGTGTGGAGGCCCGCGATCATACAGATGCCCGCAATGGTCTCGCAGGCGCCGGTGAGCACGAACATCAGTTCAGCTGCGGGGACACCGCTTGCCGCCATCTTGGCCACTTGTTCGACGGGAATTGCCGGCGCGAAGATTTTTCCGGCACCGGCGGCGAGGAAGTAAAGGCCAAGCAGAATTCGGCCCAGCGTTGCGGCGTACTGCATGTCGTTCTCCCAATAGGTTTTCAATTGGAGAGTGTCACGGACCCGAAGGCGCGCCAATGTTCGTCGCTTGCGCGAGTGCGTTGTTGTGGGGTTCGCCCGATAGGCGAGCGCGCGACAGGTGCGTTCGGTTCGGTTATCATCGCGCGAAGTTCGAACGAGGCGCAGCGATGTCCGGCAATGTGTTGAAAGCGGTGAAGAGTACGATCCAGGACTTCGCGTCGATGGAGCCGGGCGAGCTGGTCAGCCGTCTGCGCGATCCGGAACTCATGCGCAAGATGAAGAAGTTCGGCGTGAATGACGCGCAGATTCATCGCGTCATTCTGATCTTGAAAGAGCACAAGCCGAACTCGAGGGAGTTCGCGGCTTATCTGAACTCGAAGCTGGTTTAGGCCGCGCGCGAGCGGCGGCCGGACCGGTTCTCGATCGCGTTGCGCACCTCTTCGATCTGATCGCGCAAGTCGCCGATTAACGCGGAGCCCGCGAGAACCGAGAGCGTCGCGTCGCGCGCGGTGAGGAAGTCGAGCGCGTTGTCCGGCGCCTCATTTGCGGCGCGCGAGAGGTCGGGGTACTTCTCGATCCCGCGTTTGATGAGATCTGAGGTCGCGCGGAAATCGTCCTGATTGATGCTGGGCCGTATGATCGCGTGGCAGCATTCGCGCAGGAGTTCCTGCGTCACGCGCAAGGCCTCGCCCCATTGGCTGCCCTTCAACCAGGCGTTCGCGGCTTCGTCGAGCATGTGGAGGTGGGTCATCACGCTTGAGCGCGCGACCATGCCGGGATCTTTCGCTTGGCGTTCGAGGTTCAGCGCGGCGTTCGTCCAGTTCGTGCTTTCTTTGCCGACCGTGTTTTCGAACAGTTCGGCTTCAACCTGCGCGTGGCGCCTGCGCAGGCGCCAGTGGTCGTAGCCGAGGCTTACGAGCGCGGCGAGGAGACCGGCGATCGTCGCAAGCAGCAACGTCTCGTTCGACGCGAACGCCGTTATGGCGGCGATAATGTCGCCCACGCAAAACCCCTTGTGTCCCGTTTGTTCGGCTGGGACGTTGGCGGCGATAGTAAATGGGGTAGGGCACCAACGCCAGCGTGTGTGTATGCCATGATGCACGTAGAACGACGTCGGTCACACATGTTGATGCGGTGTGCGCGATAGCTCAGATCGTATTCAATCCAGCTTCGCCAAGAGTGGTACCCCCATAGTCGAAATTAACCATAGTGTTCTGCAGTAATCTTGAGGTTCGTTCGGTGGTTCAATCGCGGTCATGACTCCATATTCCGTAGCGATGACTCGATGTGCGACTGCGATGACTCGCCGCAAATTGTCTCTTTACTTCTCTTCTACCTGCATGTGATTGTCCGCCACCTTTTCGGCCCGCGAAAACCATAACAAATCAAGCGGGTAGCCTTCCTTCGATCTTTCATTCCCTGGGTAAATGGAGAACTACGCATGAATTGGAAGTTGGCCGGTATGGCCGGTACGGCGCTGTGCACGCTCGCGCTCACGGGCGTCAGCGTCGCCGGTGCGAACAAGTTCACGGGCAACGTGAGCCTCGCGGTCGGGCAGACGTTTCAGGACGATCTGGGCGGCGTGTTCGACGACTCGTACACGTCGATCTCGGGCGACGCGAAGTTGAATGTCGCGTTCGCGAACAACATCAACCTGCAGCTCGACTTCGCGGGCACCGGCGGCTTCGCCGATAGCAACCCGGGCTTCTCGCTCGACCGCGATGCGGGCTTCCAGGGTGCGGCGCACG
Source organism: uncultured Flavobacteriaceae bacterium (assembly GCA_964638635.1). GTDB lineage: Bacteria > Pseudomonadota > Alphaproteobacteria > Micropepsales > Micropepsaceae > SZUA-430. The sequence goes on along the minus strand of CAZXAQ010000004.1, from coordinate 4,000 downwards.
TTTACTACCGCAACGACCGCTATGCGGTCGGCCTGTTCGCGGGCGCCGGCGTTTCGTCGGGTCCGGAATTTGCCGGCCTGGCGGCCGACGCCGAGTACTACTTCGTCGGCGCGCAGGGCCAGTACTACTGGAACAACTTCACGTTCGGCGTCGATGGCGGCTATCTCGACTCGAGCTCGGACCTGCCGATCTTCGGCGGCGACGAGGTCTTCCTGAACGGCGCGTGGTTTGCGAACGCGGAAGTGCGTTGGTATGCGACGCCGAAGTTCGCGCTGACGGCGAACGTCGGCTACATCTCGGGTGAGGCTCTGGCTCCCATCGGCAACGGCGCCGATGTCGAGACGATCCACTGGGGTGCGAAGGCCGAATACTGGCCGGAAGAGAAAGAGCCGCTGAGCCTGTGGGTTGCCTATGAAGGCCGCTCGACGGAAGCCGACTTCACGCCGGGTCCGTCGTTCGACAAGGAAACGCACACGGTCAAGATCGGCGTGACGTTCCACTTCGGCGTCGACGGCTCGCAGCAGGACAACGATCGCAACGGTCCGGCGTTCAACACGATGGACTACGGCGCGGTTGTGGTCGGCGGCTAAGCCGTTCGATCTTCGCGGAAATTTGCGACGGGCGCCGGAAACGGCGCCCGTTTCGCATTGGTGGGTGTCGATTCCTGCGATTGTGATTCGTCTTACCGGTTGCGCCCCGCCACAATGCCGTCACGGGGGCTTTGATGAGATGGAGAGACTGATGGATACGAAAGCAGTCGCGAAGGCCTTCACCGACCTTTGCAAGAAGGGCGAGCTTGCCCAAGCCGGCGACAAGTTCTGGGCCGACGACGTGATCAGCCGCGAAGCCATGGAAGGCGACATGGCCAAGATGCAAGGCCGCAAGGCGGTCGAGGGCAAGGGCCAGTGGTGGTACGCGAACAACACCGTGCACGACGTGAAGGTCGAAGGGCCTTACGTCGCCGGCAATCAGTTCGTCGTGCGCTTCAAGATGGACGTGACGCCGAAGGGCAAGACGCGCCAGACGATGGACGAGGTCGGCGTCTACACCGTGAAGAACGGCAAGATCGTGGAAGAGAGCTTCTTCTACGGCGAGTAAGCCATAATTGGGATCAATCCGGCCACAGAACGCGGCCGGATTTGATCTCGCCCATGAACCAGTCGTGGTAGCCGCGGGCGAGCAGCCATTCGACGCGGTCGCCGCGCCAGAAGATTTTTTCGCGTTCGAAGCTGGTGTTTGCCGGGATCGTGCGCAGGAAGTCGGCGGTGCGTCTGGCGTCGTCCATGCAGACCTTTTCGCGGCGCATGGCTTGGAACCAGGCGGCGAGGCGCGGGAACTTCGCGGCGTCCATTGTGAAACCGAGCGGGCGCAAGGCTGCAAGATGCGGCCAGTAGGTGAACTCGGCGATCGAGAGATGGCCGAACGGCAGAGGTGTCGCGAAGCGGCTCAGCGTCTCTTCGATGCGCACGAAGATTTTGTCGAGGTCGCGTTGGCCGGCCTCCTGCAAGCCCGGCGGCGGTTGGTCTTTCCGGTCGGCCCAGGTCCAGATCGAACAATCGAGCAGGATCGCGTCGATGCGCACGTCGGCGATGCGCTCGAGCGCGCGGGCTTCGACGCGGGCCTTCAAGTCCGCCGGATAGATCGGCCGCTCGGGATAGCGGCGGTCGAGGTAGTCGCAAATGTCGGCCGAGTTCACGACGGTGATGTCGCCGTCCACCAGCACCGGCACCTCGGCGCGCGGGTTCACGGCAATCAAACGTTCGCGATTGGCGTGGGTCAGGCCGTCGACCGTCTCGTGGGCCAAGCCCTTATGCTCCAACGCCATTGCGACTTTTCGCGCGAAAGGGGAAAAGCCGTTCGTGAAGAAGGTGATCATTGGGGTGCTCCTCGGCTCACGGTTTACCATCGGCCTGTGGCGCGACAGTCGCGGGGGTTCGCCTTAGAATGCCTCAGCCGATCGGGGTGGGGCAAATCGATGGTGCTCGTTCGATCCGTTCTCTTCACATTTGCGTCCGCCGTGATGGCGGCAGCGGCGCTGGGCGCGCCGTTGCGTCTTGCGGCGCATACGGCCTGCGCGAAGGACGCGACCGGCTGCGTCGAAATGCGGATGCATTGGGATTTTGCGCGCACCGACAAACCGCCGATCGGTGCCGACGGGATGCTCGCGGTGCGCGGACGTTTGGGCAACGGCGATGCCGAGGCCTACCGGCTGGCGCTCTCCACGTTGCCGTCGGCGGGTCTCGATCTCGGCGAGGTCGCCTATCTCGGCCGTTCGCGCGACGGGTTGCCGATGATCATGACCGACAAAGGGCCGCTCACCATCGAAACGCGCGGCGTGCATGTCGGACGCGGCGGCGCGGTGGTGATCGTGAACACCAAGACGCGGTCGGTGAAGCGCTACTATATGGGTGGTCTTGCCGGCGCGACGTATGTCATCGCCGGGGCGAACCGCATCGGCGTGCTTACGAAGACCGGCGCATGCCTTTCGCCGCCGATGGCGCGACCGGGCGCGCTCAAAGCCGTCGAGCACTGCGGCAGCGGTGCGCCGAAGCCGGCCGTGGGGCTCGCGTTCAGCGAGCGCGTCGCGGGCGTGATCACACGGGCACCTGATGCCGACCTTGCGCTCATCCGCAAACTACTGCCGCAGACGGCCGACCTGGACGACGAGACGCTGCACACGAAGATCGGGCGTATCGACAAGGATCATCTTGTCGTGACGCCGTGGTAGCCGTCAGCGGGGCTTGAGGTCGAACTCCACGCGGAAGAAGCGGTTCGGGCGGCGCAGTTCGTAGGCGAAATGTTTGCCTGAGGAGGCTTCGACCGCCCAGACGTTATCGACCGAGCGGTCGAGTTTGTTCGCGCGGAAGATCAGTTTCGAGAACTCGTCGGCGGGAAACTCTTGGCGCGTTTCGCTGCCGGCTGCCGTCGTGTCGCCGCCGTAGCGCGAGACCTTGTCTTCCGTGCCGTCGTCGTGGCGGTGGACGTGTTTGAGGCGCACGCCGACATTGGTGCGGGTGATTACCCAGGTGCGCGTGCGGTTGTCGCCGACCGCGAATGGGACTTGGACTTCGTTGCCATTGCAGGCGACGGGGCCCATGACGAGCTTCTTGCCCGCGAAGTCCGCGTCAGCGGCGTCGGTGGTGACTAGGCGGCCTTCATGCGTTTGGCCGCAGAGCTGGTTCAGGTTCGCCATGAACGAGTCGGCGGGCTCGGTTGGTGGTGTCGTGGTGCAGGCGGCGAGTGTTGTGACGGCGAACAGGAGGTACAAGCGATGCATGGGCGCCCCTAAGTGTGTGTCGGAGTACCCAGCGGTGGCGCGCGATCTTTGTCAAGCGACGCTCGTGCGCACGATTCATGGCGCTGAAGGAATTTGAAGTTGAAGGGTTTAGATCGTGTTCGTCGTCGATCACTCTAGCCAACAGGGAGTCGCTTGTCCTGGGAGCGCAGGCGTCTCGCCTGCTCTTGTTGAGTCTCGACGGGTGGTGCGGTTGAGATGCAGCGAAGAGCAGGACGCCTGCGCTCCCAGGACGAGCGCCTTCTGCGGAGCTGCCGTGCCCTTCGATAAGCGGTGTCTAGCGCCTTCGCCCTCTGTATGGAGCACGTTGGCCCGGGCGGCCGCGGGTGGATTTGCCGGTCGGTGTCGGCGCCGCTGGGCGTTCGTTGCCGTCTTCGCGGGGGCGTGGCCGTTTGCGGGCGGCGGCTTCTTCGGCGGCTTCGGCGACCGCTTCTTGGCGGGCGAAGGGGTCGTCGGCGATCGCTAGTTCCGTTGCTTGCAGGCGTTTGATTTCGTCGCGGAGGCGGCCGGCTTCTTCGAATTCGAGGTCGGAGGCTGCTTCCTTCATGCGCTTTTCGAGGTCGGCGATGTGGGCGCGCAAATTGTGGCCGATGAGCGGCTTGCCGTCTTTGCCTTGGCCGATGTCGACGATGACGTGGTCGCGCTCGTAGGGGCTTTGGATGATGTCGGCGATCGACTTGCGCACGCTTTCGGGCGTGATGCCGT
>CAZXAQ010000003.1:0-97107 GCA_964638635.1 uncultured Flavobacteriaceae bacterium | reverse complement strand
TCGCTTGGCCGTATTCGCCGGCCCATACGAGGCGCGAGGCGCGGCGCTTGTGATCGTCGCTGGTCAAATGGGAGCCGTAGCGCGCGGAGATCGCGGCCATGCGCTCCAGCGTGAAGTTGCCTTCGATCCAGCCTTTGCGAATCCAGCTTTTCGCGTTCGCGTCCTGGCTGCGGCGCAGATAGGCGTCGCCGAGTTTGATCATGCCTTCGCCGGAGACCGGATCGCGGCCTTGGAACCAGGCGATGACCTGATCGGGCTGCATGGAGTCGGCCGGCATCGCTTCTTCGGTGCGGGCTTGCAGCGCGCGCTGGTTCGGCCAGTCGCGGTGGCCGGCGAGGAAGCGGTCGAGGTCGCTAAACGCGGCGCCGTTATCCTTCGCCGTGAACGCGCGCCACAGCACGACGTCTCGCGCAGCGGGGTTCGAGATTTGCGCGGCCACTTGGCGCGCGGCGTCCCACTGCTTGCGGTCGCAATAGTCGAACGCGTTGTCGAGCAGATTCAGGTCGCTCGCCGAGAGCGTCTGGGCGTGTGCGCGAACGCGGCGGGCGCCGTCGTCATCGGGGATCGGCGCCATCTGCCCGGTGGCAGGCGTCGACGTCCACGCAAACAAAAGCACGACCGCGCCGGCAAGGCGCGTACTCAAACTGGAAATCGTCACGTGCGCACTTTCCGAAGAAGCAGCAAGGCGTTAACGCAGCTTAACCGGTCGGGACCGACGCGGCCAAGCCTGCGAATATCACATGGGTTGCCGAACGATCCGGTTAACTTGCCTTGTTCCGCACGCTGCGCGGGTCTAATTTTCGTCACTAAACAGCACTTAATCGGACACCCATGACGCTCGACCTTGCTCGCCTCCACGGCTCAATTCCGGCCCTCATTACCCCATTCCGAGACGGGAGGGTCGATATCAAGGCGTTCGAATCCATCGTCGAATGGCAGATCGCCGAGGGTTCGCATGGGCTGGTACCGTGCGGCACGACGGGGGAATCCCCAACTTTGTCGGAGGACGAGTTCGCAGCAGTTGTGGGTGCGGCGGTCAAGGCCGCGAAGGGTAGGGTGCCGGTGATCGCCGGGACCGGCTCGAACTCCACGGCGCACGCGATTGAACTGACCCAACTCGCGCAGAAGTTGGGCGCGGATGCGGCGCTGGTGGTGGCGCCTTATTACAACAGGCCGACGCAGGATGGGATGTACCTGCACTTCGAGGCGATCGCGAAGGCGACCCGTTTGCCGATCCTGCTCTACAACGTGCCGAAGCGGACGTCGTCGGACATCGCGCCGGACACGATGGGGCGGCTTGCCAAGATCGCCAATATCGTGGGCGTGAAGGATGCGACAGCCGACGTCGCGCGGGCGACGCAGCAGCGTGCGCTTTGCGGACCGAAGTTCTTGCAGATTTCGGGTGAGGACGGCACGGCGCTGGGCTTCAACGCGCATGGCGGCGTGGGCTGCATCTCGGTGACGGCGAATGTGGCGCCGCGGCTGTGCTCCGAGTTTCAGGTGGCGTGCGCGCGGGGCGACTTCGCGACGGCGCGCGAGTTACATGAGCGGTTGATGCCGCTGCACGATACGCTGTTCTGCGAGACGAGCCCCGCTCCGGTGAAGTACGCAGTGAGTCTGTTGGCAAAGTGCGAAGAAACGGTGCGCCTGCCGCTGGCGCCGCTTAGCGAGACGTCGAAGGCGAAAGTGCGGGCGGCGATGACGAAGGTTGGCCTGCTGAACTGATCGGACCCCATGGCTGCGAAAAAAGACAAGGACGCCGGGGTCAAGATCGCGGCGGACAACCGCAAGGCGCGGCACAACTACTTCATCGAAGAGGTGGTGGAGGCCGGCATCATGCTGACCGGCACGGAGGTGAAGTCGCTGCGCGGCGGCAAGGCCACGATTGGTGAGTCCTACGCGCATCCGAAGGGCGGGGAGATCTTCCTCGTGAATTCGTACATTCCCGAATACACGGAAGGGAACCGGTTCAATCACGAGCCCAGGCGCGTGCGGAAGCTGCTGCTCCGGAAGAACCAGATCGCGAAGCTCAGCCAAGCGGTCGAGCGCGAAGGCATGACGCTGGTGCCGCTCAAAATCATCTTCAACGCAAAGGGCCGCGCGAAGGTGGAGCTTGGCCTCGCCAAGGGCAAGAAGCTGCACGACAAACGCGACACGGAGAAAAAGCGCGATTGGGAGCGCGAGAAGGGGCGCTTGATGCGGCAGAAGGGGTGAGCGCTTCATGAGCGACGACATCAACGAGAAGCTCTTGGCCGCGAAGATGCGCTGGGCCAAGGCGGCACGGAACATTACGGGCGTGACGGATCCGGAGCGGGTGAACCGGTTGCCGCCGGGGCAGCGGCTGGTGGCGAACTGGCCGGTGCTCGATTTGGGGCTTCAGCCGGATGTCACAAGGGACGATTGGAAACTGTCTGTTGACGGGCTGGTCGAGAACCCGACTTCGCTCACCTATGCGCAGCTCACGGCGCTGCCGCAGACGGAGAGTGTTTCCGACATTCATTGCGTCACGAAGTGGAGCCGTTACGACAATCATTGGGTTGGCGTTTCGGCGCGCGATTTGATCGCGCTCGTGCGGCCGAAGGCGGAGGCGGGCCACGTGATCTTTCACGCCTATGACGGCTACACGACGAATGTCGCGCTTGAGGCGTTCACGGCGGACGACGTGATGATCGCGCATTCGTGGGAGGGTTATCCGATCACGCGTCAGCATGGTGGGCCGGTTCGGATCGTCATTCCGCGCTATTACTTCTGGAAGAGCGCGAAGTGGGTGAAGCGCATGGAATTCAGTCGCGACGACAAGCCGGGTTATTGGGAAGTGCGCGGCTATCACAATGTCGGCGATCCGTGGCTTGAAGAGCGGTACGAGTAGGCGCATGCGCAGTACGGCTTTCCGGTATCTGGCGGTCTTCGCGCTTCTCGTCGCGGGCGTGCTTGCCTATCGCATGACGATGCGCACGACGGTGTGCGAGCCGCGCGCGTTCGAGGGCAGCACGTTCAGCGTTTGCGTCTACCGGCCGGGCCGGCAGGAGGTCACCCTCGTTTGGGCGGACGGGCAGGGGCATGCGCTCGGCAGTTTCGAGGCGCTGGCGGCGAGCGGGCTGGTGGATGCGCGGCGCGTGGTCTTTGCAATGAACGCCGGCATGTTCGATCCGGGCGGCGGGCCGGTCGGCCTCTTCGTCGCGAACGGGCGCGAGGATCGTGCGCTGAACCAGCAAACGGGGTCCGGCAATTTCTATATGCAGCCGAACGGTGTGTTCTTCGTCGACGACAAACGCCAGCCGCACGTGTTGACCACGGCGGACTATGCGAGCAGTGGCGCGAAGCCTGTCTGGGCGACGCAATCGGGGCCGATGCTTGTCATCGCGGGGCGGCTGAATGCGCAGTTCGGGCAGGACGGCGCCTCGCGCTATACACGCAACGGCGTCGGCGTGCATGAAGAGGTCGCCTATTTCGTGATCAGCGACGAGCCGGTTTCGTTCGGGAAGTTCGCGCGGTTCTTTCGCGACGCGTTGAAATGCGAGGATGCGCTTTATTTGGACGGCGCGGTGTCGAGTTTGTGGGTGCCGTCGAGCGGGCGGCGCGATGCGGACTATCCGTTGGGGCCGATGGTCGTGGTGAGCGACCGGCCGCGGAACCAGAGCTAGATGCGCTTGGCCGTGCGTTGCGCGAGCACGATGGCGACGCCGCCGAGTGTCGCGATCGAGGCCACGATCAGGCGCAGCGTGATGTCCTCGGCGAGGAAGAGGACGCCGCCGAACGCCGCGATCACGGGAACCGAGAGCTGGACGATGGCGGCGCGCGCCGCGCTGAGACCGCGCAGGGCGGCGTACCAGACGACGTAGCCGCAGCCGGAGGCGATGGCGCCCGAGGCGATTGCCAGCGTAGCGCCGGTCATGTCGATGTGAAATCCGTTCAACGCGCCGGCGCCGGCACTGACCAAAAGGACCGCAGGCAACGCCGCGACGAAGGCGCCGGCTGTTGCGCCGAGTGGGTCGCTGGCGGAGCGGCCGAGCAGCGAGTAGAGGCCCCAGGCAACGCCTGCGATCGCCATCAGTAGCGCGCCGAGCGGATCGGGCGCGCTGAGGCCCGGCGAGACCAGATAAACGAGGCCCGCGACGGCGAGCGCGAGCCCGCCCCATGAGAGCGTGGAGAATGTCTCACCGCTGCGTAGTGCGGCGACGAACATCGTGAGCTGCACCGCGCCGAACAGGATCAGCGCGCCCGTGCCCGCGCTTAGCGTCCGGTAGGCGAAGGTGAAGAAGACCATGTAGGTGAACAGCATCGCGCCGGTGCGCCAGTGGTCGGCTTTGAGCGCGCGCAGGTTTCCGCGTGCGGCGAGGATGGCGCCGAGTGTCAACGCGCCTGCCGCCGTGCGGAGCGCGGCGAAGCTGCCGGCGTCGATCAAGTCCGCGCCGAGTGCCTTGCGGCAGAGCAGCGAGTTCGCCGCGAACGCGATCATCGCGACTCCGGTCAGCAAGATTGTTCGGGATTCGGGCGGTGCGCCGTTTTGGAGCAAGGTGGAGCCTAGTTGCGACGTAACCGTTACTTGGACATCATATGAAGATCGAGCAGGCGGCGCCATGCCGGACAGTCGAGGAGAGGGGAAATGCATATCTTCCGAGCGCTGATCGCGGCAACGATGCTTGCCGTGTTGGGTGGATGCGCTTCCAAGGATTGGTATGGCGATTCCTATCCCGCGGCTGCACCCCAAGACGGCGTCAACGCCACCTTTCTCGGCGTTTCGACTCTCGTGTTCGAATATAGGGGGCATGCGATCGCGACGGACGGCTTCTTTTCGCGCCCCGATGCGATCGACTTGATTAGGGTCGAGCCGGACAAGGTGGAGATCGATCGCATTTGGAAAGCGGTGAAGATCGCATCAAAGTTGGACGCGGTCATCACCACGCATTCGCACTATGATCACGCGATGGATGCGCCTGTCCTTGCGGAGTCGCAAGACGCCACGTTGATCGGGTCCCGATCGACCCAATTCATCGCCGAAGGTGTCGAGTTTCCAGGGTCGTTTCGACTGATCCACCCTGCGAAACCGACGACATTTCTGGTTCCGGAAAAGAACCCGGTTTTCAGGGTGACGACAATACGCTCGAAACACGGCGATACGCCGTTCAGCGACGAAAGCGAGATCAAGGAGAAACTGGTCCCACCGGTGTTCTTCACGAAATACAAGGAAGGCGGGTGCTTCTCGATCTTCATCGAGTTTTTGGAGAGCGGGCGAACGGTGTTGGTGCACAGCAGCGCGGGATACCTTCAGGGTGCGCTAAAGGGCTTCAAAGCAGATGTCGTTTACTTGGGAATCGTCCCTCTGGGCGATATGAAAGACGAAGAGCGCGACGCCTACTGGAATGAAGTCGTAACGACCGTCGGCGCAAAGCGCGTCTTTCCGATTCATTGGGACTACATGTTCGACCGACTTGAGATCGGCGAGGAGGAATTGAGACCCTTCCGGCCGCCAGCGCACAATTTCGACGCGGCAATGAAATACCTCAAGCGGAAGGAACGGGACACTGGCGTCCAGGTGGTTCTTCCGCGCGCTTGGCGCAAGACCGATCCGTTTCCGCCGCCGGAAAGTGCCGCTGCTGGAACAACGTTTGCTCACTCGAAGGACAAATGATGGCCGATGCTTCAGTTCATGGATACTGCGATGCACGGTTTGCCGCCGTGCGTGACGTGTTTGCGAGCAACCTCGCGAGCGGGCTCGATCACGGCGCCTCGTTTGCGGTGACGGTTGAGGGCGAGACCGTCGTCGATCTCTGGGGTGGTTGGGCGGACGAGGCGCGGTCGCGGCCTTGGGTGCGCGATACGATCGTCAACGTCTACTCGACGACGAAGACGATGACGGCGTTGACGGCGCTGCTGCTGGCCGATCGCGGGGTGCTCGATTTGCAGGCGCCCGTCGTGCGCTATTGGCCTGAGTTCGCGGCGAACGGGAAAGGCGCGGTGAAGGTCAGTCATCTGCTTTCGCACTCGGCGGGACTTTCGGGGTGGGACGCGCGGCTGAAGGCGGAGGACCTTTACGATTGGGAGCGGATTTGCGGGTTGCTTGCGGCGCAGGCGCCGTGGTGGACGCCCGGCGAGAAGGTTGGGTACCACGCGGTCACGCAGGGTTTTCTGGTCGGTGAGGTGATCCGGCGTGCGTCGGGTAAGACCGTGGGCACGGTGTTTCGCGAGGAGATCGCCGGGCCGCTCGGTGCAGACTTTCATATAGGTTTGGCGCCAGCGCACGATGCGCGCGTCGGTGAGTTGCTTCCGCCGAAGGACGGCATGGGCAAAGGTCGCGATCCGCAGTCGATTGCGGGGCGCACGTTGGACAATCCGGTGCTGACCGCGCTTGAGCCGCGCACGCGGGCTTGGCGGGCCGCCGAGATTCCGGCGGCGGGCGGCTTCGGCAATGCGCGCGCGGTTGCGGAGGTGCAGACCGTGCTCGCCAATCGCGGGGTGTCGAAGGGCAAGCGCATCATGTCGGATCAGGGGACACGGCGCGCGCTGGAGCCGCAGATCGAAGGGCTCGACATGGTGCTCGGGCTGCCGGTGCGGCATGGGATGGGTTACGGACTGCCCGGGCAGGCGATGCCGCTGCCCAGCCCGAACACGTGTTTCTGGGGCGGGTGGGGCGGTTCGCTGGTTATCGCCGATTTGGACAAGCGCGTATGCTGTGCTTACGTGATGAACAAGATGGGCGAAGGCACGACCGGCGACCTGCGGGCGTTTCAGATGATCATGCCGGTGTATCAGGCGCTGGCAGCGTGAGTCCGCCAGAGGTACACGGCGTCGACGAACGACATGGCCGTGAACATCGCGATCATCGCCGTAATGAGGTGGGGCCACGATAGGCAATCGCCTGCGCCGCAAGCGTCGCCGGCGAGCTTCGGGATCGCGGGAACGAGTGCAATTCCGACGAGAGCGAACGCGTAGATGAAGAGAATCACGGCGACGGTCTGCGCCCAGCCGGGAAGGGCACGAATAATGGGGCGGAGCTCAAGGCTGCCTTCGGCGTCGTAGGGCAAGCGGTCGCGGTGCCCGGCGTAGGCGACCAGGTAGATGAGCGGGACGATCGCCGCACCGAAGAACGCCATCGTCATATCGTCTTGTCGCGACGGCGCTACGATTCCAGTCAGCCACGTGGCCTGACATGCGAAGCCAAGCAGCACGGCTGTGGCGGATATCGCGCCGAAGATGCGGTCGAGTAGCATGATGCGCCTTTCCCTGCTGGCCATCACTCCGGGACATGATAACGTGGATCGAGGCTGTGCCAATCGGGAAGGTGTGATGAACAAGGGTCGTTTGTGGACACTTGCCATGGTGGTTTGGGTTTTGGCCTTCGGCGGTGCGCATGCTGCGGAGCGTACCGTCGTGCTCGTGATGTTCGACGGGTTCGCGCCGGCGATGGCGGACGCGACAGCGACGCCGAACCTCGATCGCATCAAGAAGGAAGGCGCTTGGTCGCGGCATTTGGTGCCGGTCTATCCGACGATGTCGCTGCCCAATCACACGAGCTTCGCGACCGGGTGCTGGCCGGCGCATCACGGCATTGTTCAGAACAAGTTCTTCGATCCCGATCGCGGCGCGCCGTACGACGAGAATGGCGATGCGGGGTGGCTTTCGGGCTGCGAGCCGGCGTGGCAGGCGGCGGAGCGGCAGGGTGTTCCGGCCGCGGCACTCAATTTCGCGAACCGATGGGACGTCAAGAAGAAGGTGGCGCTTGCCGGCGTGATCAATCCTTATGTGCCGTGGGAACAAGCGCCTTCGGACGACGAGACGCTCGCACGCGGGCTTCAGCTGTTGAACAGCACGGATGCGAAGCGGCCGCGATTGATCGCGCTTTATTTTCGTGGGCCCGATCACGAGGCGCATGTGAACGGCGTGACCGCGCCGCAGACGCTCGCCGAAGTGCGCAAGGCGGACGCGATCGTGGGCAAACTGATGGCGGGGATCAAGGCGTTGCCGGCGGATCGCGAAGCGGCGCTCATCGTCGGCACGGATCACGGCATGATCGCGGTCGATCCGGTGGTCAATCTCGGGCGCATCATCAACCGGCACTGGCTCTATGTGCGCGACGCGGGCGACGGCGGGAACGCATATCTCTATCTCGACAAGGGCGAGAGCATCGAGCGCGTCGAGACCGCACTGTCACAGTACAAAGATGCGTTCACGGTGTATCGCACGGCCAAGCATCCGGCGTTTTCGCATCTGGGCAACGGCGCGCGCGTCGGCGATCTCATGCTGGTTGCGAAGCCGCCGTACTACATCGCGCCGTCGAGCAGCCTGCCCTGGTACGCGCATCTGATGGGGATGACGTGGTTCTGGTCGGACATTTTCGTGCCGGGCAACCTCGGCGGGTTGAAGGCGTCGCACGGGTACGATCCGGCGATCCCGGAGATGCACGGCGTGTTCTACGCATGGGGCGCGGGGGTGGCGCAGGGCAAGGAGATACCGCAGCTCGACATTATCGACGTGCATCCGACGGTGATGCATCTGTTGGGGATCGAGCCGGGCAAACCGGTCGACGGGAAGGTCGTGACCGACGCGTTGGCGCCGGTTGAACCCGCGTCAGGGGCGAAGTAGACGGTCGAGCGCCGCGACCACGTCGGTTGCGCGTTGGGTCAAGGGGCCCGCGAGTTCGCCGTGAATGTGGGCGGAGGCGGGCTGCAGGATCAGACCGACGGCGAGGTGGGTTGCCGTTTGCGCGTCCATCGTGCGGACGGAACCTTGCTTCATGCCTTCCTTGATGATTTTGCGCACGACGGCGACGGGTGTCGTCGTGCCGACCGGCACCTTGTCGACGGCGTCGTGCTGGGTGATCAGCATGAACGTGAAGAGCGTCGGGTCTTCGTCGAACGTCTTGTAGAGGTGGCGGACGATCGATTCGAGCTTGCGCATCGTCGTCGCGCTGTGGCGCTGAATCGTGTCGAGTGTTTTGGCGAGTGGGACGTAGTTCGCGACGAACAGGTGTTCCACCAGTTCGTCCTTGCTTTCGAAGTGGCGATAGATCGTGCCTTCCGCGATGCCGGCGGCAGCGGCGATGTCCTTCGTCGTGGTTTGGATCACGCCCTTGCGGACGAAGAGGCCGAGCGCGGCCTCCACGATCCGGGTCTTGGTGGAATGCGTCATCCGGCTCCCATGCGCCTTAAGAACGTGAAGTGGGAGCGTATCAGACCGAAGAACGTCGTGCGATTGTAGCGGATGCCGAATTCGCGCGCGGTTTCCTCGATCATTTTCGAGATAGGGACGTAGTGCCGGTGCGAGACGTGCGGGAAGAGGTGGTGCGCCGCGTGCGCGTTCGCGCCGCCGGCTACGATCTGCGCCAGGCGGCTTTGCGGGTTCCAGTCGAGCGATGTTTCTAGCGCGTGGGTCGCGAAGTCGTGGCCGAGCGCGCCGGTCTCGTCGGGATGCGGGAACGTCACCTCTTCGGCGAAATGCGTGCCGATCAACATGCTGACGAAGACGAACGAGGCGACGGCGTTCATCAGCAACGCGCCGAGGACGATTTGCCACCAGGCAAACGGCAGAACCATCAGGGGGATTGCGAACACGAGTGTCGCGTAGACGATTTTGCGCAGGACGAAGGCGACGTAGAAGCCGGGCTTGTGCTTGATGTTCTTCAGGTTCGCGAGCTCGGTCTTGAACAGGTATTGAAAGTCCTGGATGAATGCCGAGTGGAAGCCCACGATCGCATAGAGGACGGGCGCATAGATGTGCTGCCAGCGCTGATACCAGCGGCGCGGGTGGTTCGGCGATAGGCGCAGGAACATGTTGCTGTCGATATCGATGTCGCAGCCGTTCACGTTCGGAAAGATGTGGTGCGATTTCGCGTGGCGGAGCTGCCAGAGATCGGGATCGACGCCGACGAGCGTGAACGATGCGTTTAGCGCCGCTTGGTTCAGCCAGCGATGGCGCGAGACAATGTTGTGCGCGCCATCGTGGCCGGCGTTGATCGCCATCAGGATCGTCGAAACACCAGCGGCGATGGCGAGCGCGAGGGTGATGGCGCCGGAAAATTGGCCGAAGAGAACGAGCAGGTAGAGCGCGATCGCGAACGCCAGATAGGCTGCGGCTTTGCCCGCGACGAAGAAGCCGCCGTCGGGGTGCTTGTCCTTCATGTAGGCATCAACCCGCTCCTTCAATTTCACATAGAAGCCGTTTTCGGAAACGGGGTCGAAGTGGATGCGTGTCTGGGGTAGAGTCGCGGCCAAAGTACGCGGCGCGGCGCTCTGTTGTGGGTACGTCACTTGGGCGGACATGGGGCGTCTCCGGTGTGAGTGAGTACTCACTCACAATCCACCTGCGGCGGATTTTTGTCAACGCACCGTTCGAGATCTTGACGGGCTCTGTGACGGCCGTCGCATTCAGCGGAGAAGGGCGTGCGCGTCTGCGAAAACGGCCTCGAACATCTCGGTCGTGAGCTTGCCGGTGTTCGTGTTGTAGCGGGAGCAGTGGAAGCTATCGATCAGCGTGACGCGGCCGAGGTCGTGTTTGGCGTTGTGGGCGAAGGTGTGGGCGCTGAGTTTGCGGGCGAAGGCGCGCAGTGTGGCATCGTGGGCGACGCGGCCCAAGGCCACGATCGCTTTGAGGTTCGGCATGCCTTCGAGGGTGGCGGTGAGGAAGACGCGGCAGGTCGTGGCTTCTTCGGGGGTCGGTTTGTTTTCGGGGGGCACGCAGCGGACGGCGTTCGTGATGCGGCAGTCGACGAGTTCGAGGCCGTCGTCGGGGCGTGCGAGATATTTGCCGCGCGCGAAGCCGTATTTGAGCAGCGTGCCGTAGAGCAGCTCGCCGGCGTAGTCGCCGGTAAACGGGCGGCCGGTGCGGTTGGCGCCGCCGACGCCGGGGGCGAGGCCCACGATCAGGAGGCGCGCGTCCGCTTTGCCGAAGCTTGGGACCGGGGCGTTGAACCAGGTCGGCTCCTTCTTCGCGTTGTCGGCGCGGTATTTTGCGAGGCGCGGGCAGAGCGCGCAGTCGCGTGGTGGTTCTTCCATGGCGCGCAGTGCAGCGCTTTGAGCGCCGCGCATCAGGCTTGGTCGCGGCTGTTGGCGTGCAGAAGAAGCATTCGTCGCTCCGGTGTCGCGTGTGTAGTAGCGGATCGGATGGCCTTTGTGCAAAGTGGATTGCCGGGAATTGGAGACGAGCGATGTTCAGTCACGTGACGTTGGGAACGAACGACTATGCGAGGGCGGAGGCGTTTTACGATGCGGTGATGGCGGTGCTCGGCCATCCGGTGATGTTCAAGGCGGGTGGAACCGCCGCTTACGGCACGCCGACGGGACCGAAGGTGTTCATCGTGCCGCCGTTCGACGGCAAGCCGGCGCGGTCCGGCAACGGCGTGCACGTCGCGTTCCTCGCGCAAGATCGCGCCACGGTCGACGCGTTCCATGCGGCGGCGCTCGCGAGTGGCGGAACGGACGAAGGTGCACCGGGTCCGCGGCCGCACTACCACAAGAACTACTACGGCGCGTATGTGCGCGATCCGGACGGGAACAAGATTCAGGCGGTGTGTCACCGGGCGCCGGGATGAGCGTTTCGGCGGAACGTTCGCCACAGCGGGAAATGAATCGTCATGGCCGGGCAAGCGAAGCGCGACCCGGCCACCCAGGGTCGCGGGCAAAGTCGTGACAGAAACGCCAAGGGCGCCAAGATGCTGGTGCCGTGTCGCGCGGTCGGATGAGGCGTTGACGTCAGAAAGAAATGTCTCACGCGAAGCCGCGAAGGATGCGAAGTTAGGATTGGCGCTTCGGGTGTTTCTTCGCGGCTTCGCGTGAGACGCCTTGAATCGCCGCGGCGACTGCTTCGAAGGAACGTTTCGGCTTTGACGCATGTGCGCGGACCCTGGGTGGCCGGGTCGCGCTTCGCTTGCCCGGCCATGACGATGTTGGGGGGCGGTGGGGCGACGCAGAGCTGCGCAGTCGACTCTTTGACTTACTTCGCCTTCATCCAATCCGTTTGTCTTGCCCAGAAGCCCGTCACGGTGCGGACGACCCAGCGTGGGTTCACTTGGGCCCAGGCGGCCGCGAGTTGGTTGGGGAGGCCGGGGACCAGGATCGTTTGGCCCGACATCGTCGCTTTGTAGGCTTGGGCGGCGACTTCTTTGGGGTTCGAGATCAGGAACGACGGCATCGCTTGCGCGGTTTCGGATTGCGCTTTCACTTCCGCCACCATGTTCGTATCGGTGAGGCCGGGGCAGAGCGCGGTCACGCGCACGCCGGTGCCGCGCAGTTCTTCGCTCAGCGATTCCGTGAGCGAGAGCACGTAGGCTTTGCTGGCGGCGTAGACTGCCATCGAGGGAATCGGTTGGAAGGCGGCCAGCGAGGCCACGTTCAGAATGCGGCCGAAGCGGCGTTCCAGCATGTGCGGTAACAGCAGCGAAGTCAGCGTCGTCAGCGCACCAATATTCAGCGCGACCATCTGCTGGAATTTCTCCGCATCCGTGTCCGAGAACGGGCCGACGTCGATGATGCCCGCGTTGTTGACCAGGATGTCGATCTCGACGCCGTGATCGTGCAGCGTTTCGACGATGGCTTTGGGGCCCTCGGGCGTTGCAAGATCGGCTGCAATAACGAGGGCGTCGGTGTCGTGGCCGGCGTTCAGTTCGCCGGCAAGCGCCATCAGCTTGTCTTCGCTACGGGCGACGAGAACCAGATGGTGTCCGTGTTTGGCGAATTCGCGGGCGAGTTCGGCACCGATGCCGGCGGAGGCGCCGGTGATGAGCACGCGGCCCAACTCACGCTCGCCCATGAGCGTCGGCTTTTTCGGTGCGGCCTTTTTCTTGGCACGGGGCATCGAACGCATCCCCTTTTTTTGGGCCTTCCGCAAAGCTCCCCCGCGCGGTTGTCCGCACGGGGGAGTGGTTTAGACGGAGCCCCTTTTTCGCTTAGGCCGCGCGGCGGACTGAAGCGACGAACTTCGTGATCGGCTTGATGGTCTTCTGACCGCTGGAGCCGACGATCTCGCTGACTTCGCGGATCTGGCGGATCGAGCGGCGGAAGAGCTCCGTCACGGCGTGCTGTTGAATCTTCACCGCATCGGCGAAGGTCTCAGCCTGGAGCGTGTCGCGCAGAGCTTCGAAGCTCCACACAACGTTGTCTTGCGTGTTGTCGACGAGCTTCAGCGCGACCTTGCGGCCTTCGTGGCTGAGCGCTTCGCCCGCTTCGCGGAACGCTTCGCCGGCGTCGCGCAGACCGTCCTGCACGCGGGCGACGAAGTGCGTCGCTTGGTTGCGCACGCCGTTCATGTCGGCAAACGTCTCGAACTTCGGCTGGGCCTTCGTGCGGCCGTTCGCCTTCTTTTTCGCTTTCGTCATTGTCTTTCGTCTCCGTCTTCAACCAGGGTTTCAAGGTCAGTCTATGCCGCGCGTTTTGCGACGGCTTTCTCCGCGGACTTCGCGTGATCGACGATCAGCGCGGTGATCCGCGGGAGAAACTTTTTCGGCAGGTCGTGCGCCATGCCTTCGATGATTTCGAGCCGGGCGCCGGGAATCGTGCGCGCCGAGTCTTTGCCGCCTTCAAGCGGCGCCAAGGGGTCCTTCGAGCCGTGAATCACGAGCGTGGGCGCCGTGATCTTCTTCAGGTGGGGTCGAATGTCGCCCGTTGCAATAATTGCGGCGAGTTGCCGCCGTACGCCGGCCGGATAGTACGAGCGATCGAACGCGTGCGCGAGCTTCGCTTCGATTTCGCTGTGATCGTCGCCTTCGGTGCGGATCAGGCTCCACATCTCGACGGTGCGCTTAATGATGTCGTCGCGTGTGGTCGATTTCGGGCGGTTTAGGAACAGCGGCATTGTGATGCGTGCGCTCGGGCCCGGCAGACGCGGGTTCAGCGTGCCCGACATGATCGAAGTCAAGGAGGCGACGCGGTCCGGATGCGTGCCCGCCATCAGCTGCGAGATCATGCCGCCCATCGAGACGCCGACGAGGTGGGCCTTCTTGATCTTGAGCGCGTCCAAAAGGCCGACGGTGTCTTTCACCATATCGTGCAGCGTGTAGGGTGCGAGGCCCGTGAACCCGATGACGCGCGCCGCCGTTTGCACGATCGGGTTCGGCGCGCGCTTGCCGTGCAGCTTCGAGGTCAGGCCGATGTCGCGGTTGTCGAAGCGGATGACGCGGAAGCCCGCATCCGTGAACGCCTTCAACATCGCGTCCGGCCAGAACGTCATTTGCGCCGCAAGTCCCATGACGAGGAGAATCACGGGGCCGTCCTTCGGCCCCATGTCCTCGTACTCGATCGTCAGGGTGTTGGCTTTGACTTGCGGCATGCGTGCTTACTCGGCGGCCGAAACGATGGTGAGCTTCGGCTTGCGCTTACGGGGCTTCGATTTCTTCTTGGCGGGCCCCGGCGTTTCGGAGACGATCGCGACCGGAACCGGTTCGACCTTTGGCGCGGGGATCGGCTTCTTCAGCGCGGCCGCTTTCAGTTCTTCGAACGATTCCTGCAGGCAGTTCGCGTAGTTCTCCGGATCCGGCATGATCGAGCGGTCGGAGGTGAACGCCACCGAGATGCGGCCGCAGTAGCTGAAGACCGGGTGGATGATGCCCATGCCTTCGAACACCGGACCTAAGCCGAACTGCGCGACGAGGCGCGCGCCATTCATATAGAGCGGGATCGGCGGGCCCGGGATGTTCGTGATCACCGTGTTGAACATCGGGGCGATGCGGTTCGCCATGCCGAGGCGCACATAGAGGCGCGCGGCGAGGCCCGACAGCGTCGAGGGCATCAGGCGGGCGTACTCGGTCATCTGACGCGCGCCGGCGGCGTTCGTCAGCGCCTTCGAGTTTTCCGCTTCCTCGTGCACGTATTGCATGCGGCCGAACGGGTCGGCGATGTGCGTGCCGATCGGGATCGTCATCGCGGCAACTTGGTTGCCGAGCGCGCCGCGTTCGTCTTTGGCGCGGACGGAGATCGGGGCCATGGCGACCAGCGATTCCGAGGGAAGCTCGCTCTTACCCTTGAGGTATTTGCGCATTGCGCCGCCGCAGATCGCGACGATCGCGTCGTTGACGGTGGCACCTTGCCAGCGGGCGCGGATGTCCTTGATGTCGCCCAGCGAGAAGTCGCGGCCGTCGACGACGCGGTTCTGCGTCACCGAGCCGTTGAAGCGCGTGCGCGGCACGCGGCCGATCGAGGTGCGGAAGTTGCCACGGATGAGGCCCAAGGCCGACTTCACGAGACCGGGTGCCACGTCGCCGGCGAGGCGCGCGAGGCGAACGGGCGTCGCGAGCGTGTTGATCTGCGCGCGGGCGAGCAACTCGACCGAGGTCGGCGTGCGCTCAGGAATCCAGGGGCGGTCGGGCGGGTTCACCGCACCGACCGGATCAAGGCTGTGCACGGCGTTCATGATGTCGACGCCGGAGACGCCGTCGATCGCGGCGTGGTGAATCTTCGAGACGATCGCGTAGGAGCCCTTCGGCACACCCGGAATGTTGTTCAGCCCTTCGATGACCGTGAATTCCCAGAGGGGCTTCGAGAGATCCATCGGGCGCGAGTGCAAACGTGCGGCTTGGATGCAGAGCTGGCGCCAGTCGCCCGGTTGGGGAAGTGCGATGTGGCGTACATGATATTCGAGGTCGAAGTCGGGATCGTCGACCCAATACGGATAATCGAGGCTCAGCGGAACGTTCGCGAGCTTGCGGCGAAAGCTCTTCGCCAAATGCAGGCGTTCTTCAATGTGGCCCAGAATGTCCTTGAAGCGCACGAAGCTGTTCGGCGCGGTCGACGGGTCGTAGATGGCAATGGAGCCGATATGCATCGGCGTGCGCGGCGTTTCGAGGTAGAGGAACCCCGTGTCCATCGGTGAGAGTTGTTCCATTTTCCTGCCCTTTGATTCTTTTGTTCGTCCGTTAGGCCTGTTGCCAAATTGACTCATCAGCCCCGGAGAAATTCTCACGCCATCGCCGGGTTAACGCCAGACGGTGCGGGTTGTTTCCCGCTTTCGTCTCTTCGCAGGTGCATATAAGAAAATGGAGTGAGGTTCAATGGTGCATTGCACAAAAGTGATCGGTGACATTCCGTCACCGTTCAATTTCTGCGAAAAACATTGATTATTCTCTGATGGAAACTGACTAGAGTTACTGGCGCGACAGTCCGTCGCGCACCCGGAGACCGTTCAAAAAGACCTCCAGCGTCTGCCAATGTGCCTCGGCGGTGTGCTTGGTGTCGCCGGTTTTCGCCCAGGTGATGGCGAGTGCATTCCAGGCAGCAATGAGCGCCAGAGCAGCAGTTTCTGGCCCAATTTTCTTGCTGAACTCGCCTGATTTTTGACCATCGCGTACGATGTCGCCCACGAGCGCCAGGAGGCCCGGGGAGACCTCGTTGAACGTGGCGCCAGAGGCTGGCTGGGAGATCAGTTCCAGGACGATTTGGCGCATCAGATGGCTGTGCGTGCCCCACTCGGCCAGATAGACCTTCAGCAGCATCTGCAGCCGTCCCGATGCGTCGAGGCCGTCGCTCGCAAGCTTCTCTTCGACCTTTGCCGCGACGTCTTCGTTGTAGGCGAGCACAAGGGCCGATTTGTTCGGAAAGTGTAGGAAAAACGTAGCATTTGCGACATCCGCTTCGGTGCAAATGTCTTCGATACGGACCTGATCGTAAGGCTTGTCTGCCATCAGCCGCAGGGCCGCATCGAGGATGCGCCGGCGGGTTTCTAGCTTTTTGCGTTCACGCCTCGACATGCGGTTTTCCCAAGCCCCGCGGCGTGCTTCGGCGGTCTCATAGCCGTCCGACATCGAAACCATCCCTCGCAGCCGCACAAACTGCACCCTATCTCTAACGATAGAGACGACTCTAGCGGGGCGATTGTACTCCATGCAACCCTTTGATTTACCGCTGCTTGTTTCGCCAGGCGGGCTTGGCAAGTGCCCCCGATTGACCCTAGCGTCTAGAGTGTGTCGAGTGTCATGACTCGCACAGGTAGCGGGGGCTTAAAGATGGCCGTTGTAGACGCTGCATCGCTTGGCGTTGAGAGGATCAAGCCGCCTTCCCTTGTTCTGGCCCTCACTGAGGCCGGACGGGCGGTTGGCGATTTCCTGAGCCTGCAGGGGGCCTCCCCACTGCTCAGTTTCGCGCCATCGGGTGACGGACATCCGGTCATGGTGCTGCCCGGGTTTTTGGCAGGCGGTGGGACGACAGCGCCGTTGCGGCGGTTCCTGACCGGCAAGAGCTACGACACGCATTGTTGGGGCCTCGGCCGCAATTTGGGGCCGCACGCGATTGGGCCCGAAGGCGAGTTGCTCGGCCAGCGGCTTGAGTCGATTTACCGCAAGTCGAAGCGCAAGGTCAGCCTTGTGGGCTGGAGCCTTGGCGGAATCATGTCGCGCGAGCTCGCCAAGCGGTATCCGAAATACGTGCGCCAGGTGATCACGTTGGGCTCGCCGTTCGGCGCCAATCCGCGCGCCAATCATGTGTGGCGCATCTATCAAGCGGTAACGGGCCAGGAGCTCGACCCGCAAACGATGCAAGAGGCGTTCGACAATCTTTCCGAAGCGCCGAAGGGCATTCCCACGACCGCGATTTACTCCAAGGGCGACGGCGTTGTCGCTTGGCAGATGTGCGTCGAGAAGAAATCGAAGCACACGGACAACATCGAGGTCTACAACACGGTGAGCCATTGCGGCCTCGGCGTGAACCCGGCCGTGTTCTTCGCCGTCGCCGACCGGTTGGCGCTACCCGAGAAGGAATGGGCGCCGTTCGACCGCAACGTTTCGACCTGGCGGCGGTTTGCCTATCCGTCGAGCGGGCACTGAGGGCGTTTTCGTTATCACTGAGCGCGTTGGTGTTCGCGGCGTTGTCCGCGAGCGCTGACGACGCGTTGTGGTGCACGGACGCGGAGCGCGCGGCGTTTCGCGATGAGGCGGCATCCACGTTCAATCCGAGCGTGTTCGTGATCCCGAAGGACCCGGCCGTCAAAACTGCGGCCGGAGGCTCCGTCGATCTCTTGGTTTCGTTGGAGGCCGATGGCCGGCTTGCCTCCGCCTGCGTGCTCGAGAGCGAGCCGAAGGGCGTGTTCGAGCAGGTGACGGCTGAGGCCGTGCGCCAGTGGCGCTATGCGCCGGCGGATGTGGCGAAGCTTCCCGCGGATCGGCGCATGAAGGTGCATGTTGCGTATGCACTGAATTAATCGTGGGGACATAACCCTCGACCTCAAAAGGCGTCATGGCTGGGTCAAGCCCGTCCATGAAGATTTTGTTTGGGCGAGGCTAATCTCGATATGCAGGCGGGTAGGGAGTGCCCAGGGTGCGGTAGCGCTTTGCCAGTTCCTCGGCGCGGGAGTCCATCGGCTGCAGCGCGCCTTTGATCAGGATCGCGATCGGTTGGCTCGCGGGTTCGAGCGGGTCGCCGGTCCACACGACGATGTCGGCCTGCCTGCCGCGTTCGATGGAGCCCACTTTGGTTTCACCGAAGATGCGGGCGGGGTTGATCGTGAGCGCGGCCAGGGCCGCGTTGTGCGGTAGGCCGTGGGCCACTGCGTTGCCGGCGTTGTAGCGCGCCTCGCGGGCGCGGTGGCCGCCGTCGCCGTTGGCGATTGCGATCGTGACGCCGGCGGCGTGCAGCCTTGCGGCGTTTTCCATGGTCGAGCCGCGGGCTTCGAAGCTCGACGGCAGGTTCGCGGTCGGGTTCAGCAGCGCCGGCACGCGGGCGCGGGCGATTTCATCGGCCACCATCCAGCCTTCCTCGGCGCCGGCGAGCACGATCTTCAGGCGGTACTCGCGCGCGAGTTTCAGCACTTCGCGGATGTCGGCGGCGCGGTGGACGCCGACGATCAGCGGCATGCGGCCGCGCACGACGGGGACGAGCGCGTCGAGGTCGGCCTTTGTGAAGCGCAGTTCGCGGGTGCCGCCGCTGTTGTAGGCGCCACGGCGGCGCGCGTACCAGCGCACGTCGTCGAGGTCGGCGCGCAGAGCCGTGATCGCGGAGCCGCGGCCGCCGCCGGCGCGGGCGGCACCACTCTCACCCAGTTCGAGCACTTGTGCGACGCGCGCGCGTGTCACCGGGTTTGCGCCTTCCGCCAGCGTGATGACGGCGGCTTGGCCCGCGAACAGGAGTTCGCGGTCTTCGCCATCGGCGTAGGACGGCGTCACCAGTGCGCGCGTCACGCCGCCGAGGCGGGCGACGGGAATGACGACGGAGTTCGGGTCGATGCCGTAGGCGATGTTGAACGCGGCGCTCAAGCTCGAGTTCGCGGTCGCGTTGTCGTTCGTTTCCTTGACGAGGTCGACTTCGACCGCGCCCAAGTTCGTGCCGACCACGAAGAAGCCCGGCGTGACCTCGCCGCCCTTCGCGTCGATCACGGTCGCGTTTGCGGGGACGCGCACGCGGGGGCCGACTTGGGCGACCCAGCCGTTGTGGATGAGCACGGTGCCTTGAACGTCGCCGGCGCGGCTCATCGTGTGGATGCGTGCGTTCGTGATCGCGACAGTGTCGGCCGCGGCGGCCTGCGCGAAGATCAGGGCGACAAGGCTGAGGATGGCGAAGCGGGTCATTATTCGCCTCCCTTCGGTTGGCCGAGCATGAAGTCGGATTTCGGTTGGTATTTCTTGTCGTTGCGGTCGTACATCAGCGCGCCGTCGATAAAGACTTTCTCGGTCTTCGCATAGATCGAGAGCGGGTTTGCGTTCCACAAAACGACGTCCGCCATTTTGCCGGCTTCGAGCGAGCCGGTCTTATCGGCGATGCCCATCATCTTCGCCGGATTGGCGGTGATCCATTTGATCGCTTCGGCGTCGGAGATGTTGAGCCCGTGGCGCCGGCCGGCCGCGAGCGCGGCCGCCGCTTCCTGGTTCAGGCGCTGTGAGAGGATCGGGTCGTCGGAGTGAATGACCGCACAGCCGCCGGCCGCGTGCACGAGGGCTGCATTTTCTTCGATGCCGTCGATCGATTCCATCTTGAAGCCCCACCAGCCCGCCCAGGTGGCGACGCAGATGCCCTCTTTTGCCAGAAGGTCGGCGACCTTGTAGGCCTCGGAACCGTGGTGGAAGGCCGCGATCTTGTAGCCGAACTCCTTGGCGATATCGATCATGATCGCCATTTCGTCGGCGCGGTAGCAATGGTTCTCGACCAGGATCTCGCCGTTCAAAACGCCGGCCAGCGTGTCGAGTTTCAGGTCGCGGTCGGGCGCTTCGCCTTTGCCTTCGCTGGCGTAATAGGCCTCCCACTTCTTCGCGTATTTCGCCGCTTCAAGCCACGCTTTGCGATAGCCCGCGACGTTACCCATGCGCGTCGACGGTTGCTGATTCTTGGTGCCGTAGACCCGTTTCGGGTTTTCGCCACAGGCCATTTTGAGGCCGTAGGGGGCGCCGGGAAACTTCATGCCTTGCATCGTGGTCGACGGCACGTTTTTCAGCGTGACCGAGCGGCCGCCGAACAGGTTCGCCGAGCCCGGCAAAATCAGCATCGACGTCACGCCGCCGCGGCGCACGGCGTTGAAGCCTTCGTCCTGCGGCCAGATCGAGTGTTCGGCCCAGACTTCGGCGGTGTTCGGACTGGTCGCTTCGTTGCCGTCGGAGAGCGCTTGACCGCCCGGCTGTGCGTAGACGCCCAAGTGCGAGTGCGCGTCGATGATGCCCGGCGTTATGTATTTGCCCTTGGCGTCGATCACCGTGTAGCCCGCCGGGACGGCGACGTTCGCGCCGACGGCTTCGATCTTGCCGTCTTTCATCAGCAGCGTGCCGTTCTCGATCTTGTCGCCGGTGCCGGTGAAGATCGTCGCGCCGACGAAGGCGGTCGGCGTCGATGGGAGCGGCTTGTACGTCGACGGGAACGGATTGGCGTCGGCCTTGGGGTCGAGTTTCGGCCGCGTAACGGCGGGTGTTTCCGCGGCCGTCGTGGCGCAGCCGGTGACTAGCAAGGCAGCCGCTAAACAGGCAGCTAGAACGCGTGCGTTGATCAAGTGATGTCCCCCAAGGTCCCCCGCCCTAACTATTGCACTTTCCAGTCCGAGTGAAAATCGCTTGAATCCACACACTATGGTGAAAGCAAACCCATGATTTACCTGGCTTTGGGCGCGAACATGCCCTCCCCCGTGGGACCGCCCGCGGTGACACTGCGGCGCGCGCTCGCGGTAATGCCGCGGCATGGGATCGAGGTCGTGGCGGTGTCGCCGTTCTATCGGACGCCGGCGTGGCCCAATCCGGCCGATCCGCCGTTCGTGAACGCGGTTGCCGAGGTTAAGACGCAGCTGTTACCGGGCGAACTCTTGAAGGCGTTGATGGCGATCGAGAAGGCGTTTGGGCGGGTGCGCAAATCGCGCAATGAGCCGCGCACGCTCGACCTCGATCTGATCGACTATGGCGGCCTCGCGAGCGACGTGGAGCAGTTGATGTTGCCGCATCCCAGGCTGCACGAGCGGGCGTTCGTGTTGAGGCCGCTGGCGGACATCGCGCCTTCCTGGCGACATCCTGACACGGGGGAGGGCGTACTCGCGCTCCTCGGAAATGTTGGGGAGGCGGGGCTCGAACGGCTCGAAGAGGCCTGAAATCTGCGGTTTTGCCCTTGTTTTCGCAGGCGCAGCACGCTAATTTTCTTTCTCACCCTCATGCGAAGGACTCTCGCGCCCGATGGCTCGCGTTACCGTTGAAGATTGCGTCGACAAAATCCCGAACCGCTTTGAGCTGGTTCTGTTGGCCGCGCATCGTGCCCGTTCGATCACGTCGGGTTCGGCGCTGACCGTCGACCGCGACAACGACAAGAACCCGGTCGTCGCGCTGCGCGAAATTGCGGCGACGAAGATGAAGCCCGAGGGACTTCGCGAAGAGTTCCTGCTCAGCCTGCAACGCCACATCGAAACCGACGAGCCGGAGGCCGAGAAGGCCGCGATGGCAGAAGCCGCCGACGCTCCGGAATTCTCGAACATTTCTGAGGCCGAATACGCGCGCGCGATGCGCGCCGACTCCGACGTGAAGCGGCCAGAGGTGGTGGAAGAGGTTGACGAAGGGGACGTTTAAACCAGGCAAGCTGGCTGTCCTTGTGCCGCCGAAGGGGCGGCTTTCGGTTCTCCAAGATATGCGCCGCGTCATGAGGAGTTTCGTCCCATGATGCGGCAGTTCGAACTCGTCGAACGGGTCAAAGCGTACTCGCCCGATGCGGACGAGGATTTGCTGAACCGCGCTTACGTGTTCGGCATCAAGGCGCACGGCAATCAGAAGCGCGACTCGGGCGATCCGTATTTTTCGCATCCGCTGGAGGTCGCCGGCATTCTGACCGACCTCAATTTGGACGAAGCCACGATCGTCACCGCGCTGCTGCACGACACGATCGAGGACACGGGCGCCACGTTCGAAGAGATCGAGAAGCAGTTCGGGCGTGAGATCGCGGGTCTCGTCGACGGCGTCACGAAGCTTTCGAAGCTTGAGATTCAATCGGAAGAGACGAAGCAGGCGGAGAATTTCCGCAAGTTCATGCTGGCGATGAGCCACGACGTGCGGGTGCTGCTCGTCAAGCTCGCCGACCGTCTGCACAACATGCGCACGTTGAAGTCGATAAAGAAGGAAGACCGGCGCAAACGCATTGCGACCGAGACGATGGAAATCTACGCGCCGCTAGCGGGCCGCATGGGGATGCAGAATTTCCGCGACGAACTCGAAGATCTTGCCTTCGAGGAAATCAATCCCGATATGCGCATGTCGGTGATGAACCGGCTGGCCGAGTTCCGCAAGAAGACCAGCGCTGTGACCGAGCGCCTGTCGCAAACGCTGAAGCGCAAGCTGTCCGAATATGGGATCGAGGCCGAGGTTAGCGGGCGGGAGAAGAAGCCGTACTCGATTTGGCGCAAGATGGAGGAGAAGGAGCAGACGTTCGATCAGCTCTCCGACATTTTCGCGCTACGGGTCGTCGTGAACTCGGTCGAGGACTGCTACCGGGCGCTCGGCGTTATTCACTCCACGTGGCGGCATGTGCCGGGGCGGTTCAAGGATTACATTTCGCTCCCCAAGACGAACAATTACCGTTCGCTGCACACCGAGATCGTGGGGCCGGAGAACCAGCGTATCGAGTTGCAAATCCGTACCGAGGAAATGCACGAAATCGCCGAGCGCGGGATTGCGGCGCATTGGAGCTATAAGGACAAGCTGAACAGCGGGCAGCCGCTTGCGAGTATCGATGCCTATGAGTCGCTGCGGTCGCTGATCGAATCGCTAAAGGTGGGCGATACGCCGGAAGAGTTTTTGCTTCACACGCGGCTTGAGCTCTTCCACGATCAGGTGTTCTGTTTCACGCCGAAGGGTGCGCTCATCGCGCTGCCGCGGGGCGCGACGCCGATCGACTTTGCCTACGCGGTGCACACCGACGTCGGCGACACGTGCGTGGGTGCGAAGATCGACGGGCGGCACGTGCCGCTGTCGACGAAGCTCAAGAACGGCAACAGCGTCGAGATCATCCGCTCGCCGAAGCAGGGACCGTCTGCGGTTTGGGAGCAGATGGTCGTGACCGGCAAGGCGCGTTCGGCGATCCGGCGGTTCTTGAAGAACGCCGAGAAGCTCGAACATCAGCGGATGGGCCGCGCGATCCTGGAGAAGGCGTTCCGCGATGCGGGGCAGGAGTTCTCGGAGAAGTCGCTGACGGCGGCGCTGAAGAAGCTGAAGCTCGCGAAGGCCGAGGATGTCTATGCGCATCTGGCAGAAGGTTTGGTCAGCGCGGCGGACGTCGTGAAGGCGGTGTTTCCCGGTCTCAAAGGGGACGAGTCGCCACTCACCAGCTGGACAAGCTGGATCACGCGCAAACCGTCGAAGCGTAACGCGATTCCGATCGAAGGCCTGGCTGCGGGGCTCGGCTATCATTTGGCGCCGTGCTGCCAGCCGCTCGTCGGCGACCGCATTGTCGGCGTGATTACGCAGGGCCAGGGCGTTGTGGTGCACACGATCGATTGCGACCAGCTTGCGGCTCAGCAGGAGCATTTGGACCGATGGCTCGACCTCAAATGGTCGCCCGATGCGGCGAACGAGGTGCAGGTCGGGCGGCTGAAAGTCGCCGTCAACAACGAGGCCGGGGCGCTCGCCAATATGTGCAACTCGATCGCGCAGCATGGCGGCAACATCACGAACTTGAAGATCGTGGGACGTGCGCCGTTGGTGTTCGACATGCTCGTCGATGTCGAGGTGCGGGATGCGAAGCATTTGGCCGACATCGTGACGGGCTTGCGTGCCTCGCCTTCCATCAACGCCGTCGACCGGCCACACGGAGAACTGATTGCTCATGACGCCTGAACAAGTGCTTGGCGAATTTCAGAAAGCGGGCGCACTGCTCAAAGGACATTTTATTCTCTCGTCGGGCCGGCACTCGGACACGTTTCTGCAGAAGGCGTTGGTGTTTCAGTATCCGAAGCGGACGGCGAAGCTGTGCAAGGCGCTGGCCGGGTTGATCAAGACGAAGGTGAAGAAGCGCGTTGATGCGATCGTCTCGCCCGCGGTCGGCGGGATTATTCCGGGCTACGAGACGGCGCGGCATCTGGGATTGCCCGCGATGTTCGTCGAGCGGCAGGACGGCGTGTTTCAGCTTCGCCGAAATTTTCATCTCGATGAGACGATGAATGTGGTGATCGTCGAGGACGTCGTGTCCACGGGGCTGTCGTCGCGTGAGTGCATCGAGGCGGTGCAGAAGACCGGCGCGAAGGTGTTGGCGTTGGCGGCGCTGATCGACCGGTCCGGCGGTGCGGCGAAGTTCGATGTGCCGTTCATTCCACTCGCGCGCATTAAGGTAGCGTCGTGGGAAGCGGACAAGCTGCCGAAGCATCTCGCGGGGACGCCGGCGGTGAAGCCCGGGAGTAGGGGATTGAAATGAGCCGGCACCTGCGCCTTGGCGTGAACATCGACCACGTCGCGACCATCCGGAATGCGCGTGGCGGCAAGCATCCCGATCCGCTCCGCGCGGCGCAGATGGCGGTGGGTGCCGGCGCTGACGGCATCACGGCGCATCTGCGCGAGGACCGGCGGCACATTAGCGACGAGGATATCGAGCGGCTGGCGCGCGAGATCGACAAGCCACTCAATCTCGAGATGGCGGCGACGGAGGAGATGCTGACGATCGCGCTCAGGCACAAGCCGCATGCGGTGTGTCTGGTGCCGGAACGGCGCGAGGAGCGCACGACGGAGGGCGGGCTCGACGTTGCGGCGGGGCACAATCACTTGGCGCCGTTCGTGCGTGAACTCGCTGCGGCGAAAATTCGTGTGTCGCTGTTTGTGGAAGCGAACCCCGTGCAGCTTGCGGTCGCGAAGGCGCTTGGCGCGCATGTCGTCGAGTTGCACACCGGTGCCTATTGCGAGGCGCATGCGCATGGCGACTTCGCCGAGCGGGACAAGATTTTGGCGCGGTTGAAAGCGGGTGCGAAGGAAGCGGTGCGGTTGGGGCTCGAAGTGCATGCGGGACATGGGCTCAGTTTCGAGACGGTTGGGCCGGTTGCGGCGATCCCGGAAATCGTCGAACTCAACATCGGGCACTTCCTGGTCGGCGAGGCGATCTTCACCGGATTCGACGCGTCGATCCGGCGGATGCGGCAGTTGATGGACGAAGCGCGCGGCGGTGGCGGGGCGCAGTTCGCATGATCATCGGTATCGGCAGCGACTTGATCGACATCCGGCGCATCGAAGCCACACTGGAGAAGTTCGGCGACAGATTCGTGCAGCGGTTGTTCACCGAGGTCGAGCAGCGCAAGTCGGAGGGGCGGAAGAATCGCGCGGCGTCCTATGCGAAGCGCTTTGCGGCGAAGGAGGCGTGTTCCAAGGCGTTGGGCACCGGTTTTCGCAAAAGCGTCTATTGGCGCGACCTGGGCGTCGTGAATATGCGCTCGGGCAAGCCCACGATGGCGCTGACGGGTGGGGCGGCGGCGCGGCTGGCGGAGATAACACCAAAGGGCATGCGGGCGCAGATCGACCTGTCGATTACGGACGATTTCCCGCTGGCCCAAGCGATTGTGATCATTTCGGCGGTCCCGGCAGATTTGCCTCAGTGACGCCGTTTTCGGCGGTTATCCGTGCGGTTGTTAACGGGCTGTAACACCTGGCGAATTGACAGTTTTGCGCCGAAACCTCATCTCTGATGGGCTCGAGTTTTGCATGGGAACGCGTATGACGTCCGAGACTGAGAAGCCGTGGTGGCGCACGAACGTGGCTGTCGAGACCTACAAGACGCTCGGCATCGCGGCGTTCTTCTTTCTGTTCATGCCGACGCTGCTGTTTCAGCCGTTCCGCATTCCGTCGTCGTCGATGGAAGGCACGCTCGAAATCGGCGACTACCTGTTCGTGTCGAAGTTCACATACGGCTATTCGCAGTATTCGTTTCCGTTCTTCACGCCAGTCGCGTTTGCGGGCCGCGTGATGGACCGGCCGGCCGAGCGCGGCGACGTCGTCGTGTTCCGCTACCCGCCCGATCCGACCCAGGACTACATCAAGCGCGTCATCGGGTTGCCGGGCGATCGCGTTCAGATGATCGACGGCCTGCTGCACATCAACGGCGCGCCGGTGAAGTTGGAACGGACGGACGACCGCGTGGAGATCGC
This sequence comes from uncultured Flavobacteriaceae bacterium, assembly GCA_964638635.1. Classification (GTDB taxonomy): domain Bacteria; phylum Pseudomonadota; class Alphaproteobacteria; order Micropepsales; family Micropepsaceae; genus SZUA-430. The sequence continues at coordinate 70,623 of CAZXAQ010000003.1, read as the reverse complement.
GGAGGACGGCAGCGAAGTTCATGTCCGGCGCTTCTACGAAACGCTACCCAACGGGGTGAAGCATATCATCCTAAAGCGTGACGAAGTCGGACAGATGGACGAGACGGAAGAGTTCAAAGTGCCGCCCGGGAAATACTTCATGATGGGCGACAACCGCGACAACTCGAACGACAGCCGCGGCAGCGTGGGCTTCGTGCCGGAGCAGAATCTGGTCGGGCGCGCGGAGTTGGTGTTCTTTTCGCACGACGGGTCGGCGCAGCTGTGGGAAGTGTGGAAGTGGCCGTTCGCCATCCGCTACAGCCGCATGCTGAATCTGATCGACTGAGCGCGGCTGCTGCGGTCCTGGACCGATGCGTGAAGGGGACCTGATGGACAACGAACGGCTGGGCGCGTCGTGGCCTTTCGAGGCGCTTAAAACCGTCGCCTATGCGCTGCTGATTGCGGTGATCATCCGGACGTTTCTGTTTCAGCCCTTCAACATTCCCTCCACCTCGATGGAGGACACGTTGCTGGTCGGCGACTATCTGTTCGTGACGAAGTTCTCGTACGGCTATTCCAAGCACTCGTTCCCGTACTCGCCCGAGATGTTCTCCGGCCGCGTGTGGGCGGCGGAGCCCGAACGCGGCGACGTCGCGGTGTTTCGTCTGCCGGCGCGGCCGTGGGAGGACTACATCAAGCGCGTGGTCGGCTTGCCCGGCGACCGTATTCAGATGATCGACGGCGTGCTGCACATCAATGGTTCGCCGTGCAAGCTGGAGCGCGTCGACGATTTCGTGCAGGAAACGCCCTACGGCGAGGAGCGCGTACCGCGCTATCGCGAGACGCTGCCGAACGGCGTTCAGCACTATATCTTGGACCGCGAGCCCGATAAGCCGGGCGCGGACAACACGCAGGAATTCGTTGTTCCGCCCGGCCACTACTTTATGATGGGCGACAACCGCGATAATTCGAACGACAGCCGTATCCCGGACAGCGGCGTCGGATTTGTTCCCGCAGAAAACCTCGTCGGCCGGGCCGACATGATCTTTTTCTCGACCGATGGTAGCGCGCAAATCTGGGAATTCTGGAAGTGGCCGGCGGCAATCCGCTACGGGCGCTTCTTCCACAGCATCGGCTAAGGCGCGCAAGAGCGACGGCAAGGCCAACACGGTTCGCTTCGGGCGCCGCTTCAAGAGCGCGGGCCTGCTGACGCGCGCGCTCACGCATTCGAGCGCGGGCGGCGCGGACAACGAGCGGCTGGAGTTCCTGGGCGACCGCGTGCTTGGGCTCATCATCTCGGAGCTTTTGATCGAGCAGTTTCCGCACGAGAAGGAAGGGTCGCTGGCGCTGAAGCTGAACGCGCTCGTCCGGATGGAAACCTGCGCGCGGGTGGCGGAACTTGCCGGCATCGACCGGGAGCTCATCCTCGCACCGTCGGAGGAACGCTCCGGCGGGCGCAAGAAGGCCGCGATCCTGGGCGATGCGTGCGAGGCGGTGATCGGCGCGCTTTACCTCGACGGCGGCATCGAGGCGGCGCGCAAGTTCGTCGTGAAGCACTGGCAGCCCTTGATGAGCGAAGTCACGGGCGATTTGCGCGATCCGAAGAACGCGTTGCAGGAATGGGCGCAAGGGCGCAAGCTAGGCACGCCGACCTATCGGGTGTCGCGGCGCGAGGGACCGGATCACGCGCCGCGCTTCACCGTCGAGGTTTCGGTCAAGGGGCACGATTCGGCGATGGGTGAGGGCTTGAGTTTACGCTCGGCGGAGCAGGCGGCGGCGCGCGCCTTGATGCAAAGGCTGAGCGCGTGAGCGCGGCGGGAACACGCTGCGGTTTCGTTGCGATCATCGGTGCGCCGAACGCGGGCAAGTCCACGCTGGTCAATCGCCTCGTCGGGTCAAAGGTTTCGATCGTCAGCCGCAAGGTGCAAACGACCCGCATGCGCGTGCGCGGGGTGGTGATCGAAGCTCAGTCCCAAATCGTACTGGTCGACACGCCGGGCATCTTCGAGCCGAAGCGGAATCTCGACAAGGCGATGGTCGAGGCCGCGTGGGCGGGAGCGGCGGATGCCGATCTCGTTTGCCTCATCGTGGACGCACCGGAACTGCTGCGCGAGCCGAACGGGTTTTCGGCGAAGGATACGGCGCGCATCGTGCGGGGGTTGAAGGACACGAAGCGCTCGGCGGTGTTGGTCGTGAACAAGGTCGATGCGGTGAAGCGCGACCTGCTGCTGCCGTTGGTCGACCGGTTCCGCGCGGAGACGGCGTTCGACGCCGTGTTCATGATCTCGGCTGAGAAGGGCGACGGCACCGCGGACTTGGTGCGCTATCTGGCCACCCATGTGCCGGCCGGGCCTTGGGCCTATCCCGAGGACCAGGCGTCCGACATTCCGCTGCGCCTGCTTGCGGCGGAGATCACGCGGGAGCGGATCTACGACCGACTGCATCAGGAACTGCCTTACGCGACCACGGTCGTGACGGAGCAATGGACCGAAATGAAGGACGGGTCTGCGCGTGTCGAGCAGACGATCTTCGTGGAGCGCGACGGGCAGAAGGCCATCGTACTCGGCAAGGGCGGCGCGTCGATCAAGGAACTGGGCTCATCGGCGCGCGCGGAGATGGAGGCCCTGTTCGGGCACAAGGTGCATCTCTTCCTGCATGTGAAGGTGCGCGAGAACTGGGCCGACGATCCCGCGCACTATCGTGAAATGGGGCTGGAGCGCCCGAAGTCTTAGCGCCGGAAGCCAGGCCGCTCGTCGCGCGGCATGTTGCGGACGAGTTGCTCCACCAAGGCCGGCGGTACACGGATCGCACGCAGCGTGCCGTTCCCGAAGCTTGCGCGCTGGAACGGGCCAGGCTGGACGAAGTTTGTGATGAGCGCCGACGCGAGCTTCTCTCTGGCTTCGCGATAGGCGACCACGAAGAGCGAGAGTTCGTAGGCGAGGTGTTTCTTGGTCACGCCGCCCCGGACGAGGGCGATGCGGCCGACCGCGAACTTGGTGTTGTCGACCTTGAAGAAACTCAGCAACGGATTCTCCTTGGCGGCATTGACGAGCGTTTCGGCGGGAAGGTTGGCCGTCGAATTGTCGACGACGACAAGCAGCGAAAGGCCGGTACAGACGTTTTGATCGCATCCCGTCGGCGTGAAGTTGTAGGGCGAGCCGCCGTCTTGGAACGTGACTACTTTCGTCGTTCCGGTGTCGACGATCTGAACGTTTTGTCCGCCGAGTTCGGTCACGAGTTGGCCGATACTCTCGGCCGTCACGTTTTCGACGAGCTGGTTCGGATTGGTGATCGGCGGTTCCGCGGCGAAAGCAGAACTCGACAGACCGGCGAGCGCCAGTGCCGCGGCCGTCATGGTGAGGAGGCGCATGATTGCTCCAAGCCCCTGTTAAGGGCCGTGTGGGTTGCGGGGATTTGAACCGTAACAGCCGGCTACGGTGCGTCAACGATACCGCTGGTCGTTGCACTCACGCCAATTCCCTTGACACGCGCATGCGGTGTGCAATGCGTGGTGTCATGGAGTGGACCGACGACGGGATCGTTTTGGGCTTGCGGCCGTTTGGCGAGAACGGGGCGATACTTGAGGCTTTGACGCGCGAGCACGGGCGGCATTTGGGGCTTGTGCGCGGGGCGATGTCGAAGCGGTTGAGGGGGGCGCTTGAGGCCGGCAACGCCGTGAAGCTGCACTGGCGGGGGCGGCTCGATCAGCAGCTGGGCAGCTACACGATTGAGCTCGCGGCTGCGCGCGCTGCGCAGTTCTTCGACGATGCGTTGAAGCTTGCGGGGTTGAGTTCGGCTTGCGCCGTTTGTGCGGCGACGCTACCCGAACGCGAGTTGCATGTGCGTGTGTTCGATGCGCTCGACGCGCTGCTTCAGTCGATCACGGCGCATGCGTCACCGGCGTGGGTTGGCGACTATGTGCGCTTCGAGTTGATGCTGCTTGAGGATTTGGGGTTCGGGCTCGACCTGTCGCAATGCGCGGTGACGGGGACCACAGACGATCTTCGTTTCGTGTCGCCGAAAACGGGACGCGCCGTGAGTGCGGGTGCGGCCGAGCCCTATCGCGACCGGCTGTTGAAATTGCCGCGGTTTTTAACGCCAGACGACGGGGCGGGTGCACCCAACGATCTTGTGGATGGATTGGCGCTGACGGGGTTTTTCCTGGAGCGGGTGGCGCTGGAACACGGCGCCACGGTTCCACAGGCGCGGGCGCGGTTTGCCGAGCGGCTTGCGGGCCAGGGGTCAGGCCGGTAGTCAGACGCCTCTCCAGTATCGATGAGGATTCGTTATGGCGCTTGAGGACCTGATACGCGACGTCGACCTCAAGGACGCGCTGGGCGAGCGTTACCTCGCCTATGCGCTCTCGACGATCATGCAGCGTGCGCTGCCGGACGTGCGCGACGGGATGAAGCCGGTCCATCGGCGGCTGCTGTTTTCGATGCAGCGGTTGAGGCTGGACCCAACGGGGAGCTTCTCGAAGTCGGCGCGCGTTGTCGGCGACGTTATGGGCAAGTTCCATCCGCATGGCGACCAGTCGATCTACGATGCGCTGGTGCGCTTGGTGCAGACCTTTTCGCTGCGCTACCCGCTGATCGACGGGCAGGGCAATTTCGGGAATGTCGACGGCGACAACCCCGCCGCGATGCGCTACACGGAAAGCCGGTTGACCGTCATCGGCGAGCTTCTGTTGGACGGGCTTGACGACGGCGGTACGGACTACCGCCCTACCTACGACGGCAAGGAAAGCGAACCGGCGGTTCTGCCCGGCGGCTTCCCGAACCTGCTGGCGAACGGGTCGTCGGGCATCGCCGTCGGCATGGCGACGAACATTCCACCCCACAATTTGGATGAGATCGCGCAGGCGCTGATCCATCTCGTCGGCGCGCCGAATGCGCGCGACGACACGTTGTTGCAGTACATCAAGGGACCCGATTTCCCGACCGGCGGCATTGTGGTGGAACCGGCGGAGTCGATTGCAGAAGCCTATCGCACCGGCAAAGGCGGGTTCCGCCTGCGTGCAAAGTGGCACAAGGAGGAAGGCGCGCGCGGCACGTGGGTCGTGATCGTGACCGAGATTCCTTATCAGGTCGCGAAAGGCAAGCTGATCAAAGACATCGCCGACATGATCGTCGACAAGAAGTTGCCGTTCTTGGACGACATTCGCGACGAGTCGGCGGAAGACATTCGCGTCGTGCTGGTGCCGAAGAGCCGCAACATCGAACCGGACGTGATGATGGAGCAGCTGTTCCGCACGACGGCGCTCGAGACGCGCTTCTCGCTTAATATGACGGTGCTGGACGCGACGCTGACGCCGCGCGTGATGAGCCTGAAACAGGCGCTGGTCGCATTCCTCGATCATCAACGCGACGTGCTGATCCGGCGCGCAAGCCACCGGTTGGCGAAGATCGCCGAGCGGTTGGAGATTCTGGAAGGCTTCCTGTCGGTGTTCCTCAACATCGACAAGGTGATCAAGATCATCCGCACGTCGGACGATCCGAAGGCCGAGTTGATCAAAGCATTCAAGCTGACAGATCTGCAGGCCGAGGCGATCCTGAACATGCGTTTGCGTAGTTTGCGCAAGCTGGAAGAGATTGAGATCCGGCAAGAGCACACGTCGCTGCAGGCCGAGCAGAAGGAGTTGAAGACGCTGGTGAAGTCGGAGGAGAAGCAGAACGAGCGCTTGAAGGCGAGCTTCCAGGAGCTGCGTGCGAAGTTCGGCGCGAAGACGGTGCTCGGCAAGCGCCGTTCGGTTCTGGCCGATGCGCCGGCGATCGAAGACGTGCCGATGGACGCGCTGGTCGAGAAGGAGCCGATTACCGTTCTCTGCTCCGACAAGGGTTGGATCCGTGCCATGAAGGGGCACGTCGAGCCGAACGACGACGTGAAGTTTAAGGAAGGCGACAAGGGCCGGTTCTGGGTGAAGGCGCAGACGACGGACAAGCTTGTGCTGTTCTCGACGAACGGGCGGTTCTTCACGCTGGAGTGCAAGGACCTGCCGGGCGGGCGCGGGCATGGCGAGCCGGTGCGGCTGATGTGCGATCTGGAGAACGATCAGGATATCGTGGCGTTGTTCGTGCACGAGCCGGGGCGCAAACTGCTGATCGCCTCCTCGGCGGGTCGCGGCTTCGTCGTGCCGGAGGACGAAGTGATCGCGCAGAAGAAGGGCGGCAAGCAGGTGATGAACGTCGACCCGCTGGAGGAGGCGAAGGTTTGCACGCCCGCGTCCGGCGATCACGTGGCGTTCATCGGCGAGAACCGGAAGATGGTGATCTTCAAGCTCGCCGACGTGCCGGAGATGGCGAAGGGCAAAGGCGTTGCCTTGCAGAAGTATAAGGATGGCGGGCTCGTCGATGCGACGTCGTTCGTCTATGCGGACGGCTTGCGCGACTACAATGGGCGGACGTGGGAGAAGAGCGAGCTCTCCGACTATCGCGGCGAACGCGCGCAGGCCGGGCGCCTGGCGCCGAAAGGTTGGCCAAAGAACGGCAAGTTCGCGCCGGGGTTCTAGGCAGGTCAGGCTTGATCTGTGGCCGGGACGCGTGAGGGCGCCGCGGCCACGCTTGACGAGATGCGTGCAGTGTTTGGGTTGCGTCGCGTGGTTTAGGCGCGATTGAATTGAGCGAACGTCACGAAGTGGCCCCCGGGTTCGCGGTAGCCGGTTTCGGTGGCGCCGTAGGGCGTCTGGCGGCGCGGTATGACGATGGGGTAGGGCGCGAGTGCGCTTTCGACTTTCTCGAGTTCGTCGATCTCGACGAAGAGATAGGTGCGCGAGGCCCGAATGTCCTGCGGATTCAAAGTGGTCACGTCGGCCGTCGCGCTGGCGTAGGACTGCAGCATCACTTCGGCGGTGCCGCTTTCGAGAATGATGAAGCCGAGCTTGTCTTCGTGTGGGACTTCGACGGTACGCTTGAATCCCGCTGCTTCGAAGAACGGTGCGCTCGTTTCGATCGTTTCGACGAACAGTACGGCGGTCGCTTTGGTGATCATGGGATTCCGTTTGTGGCTTATCCGGCGAATCTAAGGCGTCGCGATCTCAGTGTCTTGAAGAAATCCGACACTAGGGGGCAAGGTCCGCTTCGGCGCACCAAGCGGTGATCGTCAGACCCGAGAAGCGACGGAATTCGCGCGCCATATGGGCTTGGTCGGAATAGCCTTGAGCGAGCGCAAGGTCGTTCAACCGGCAGTGCCGTGCTTCGCTAAGCACTCGGCGGGTGCGCTCGAAACGCCAGAAGCAATGCATTGTCGCGGGGGACGTGCCGAAGGCGCTGTCGAAATAGCGCTGCAGCTTGCGTTCGTTCCAGCCGCTCCGTTCGGCGAAATCGCCCGGTCGTTTGCCCGCTGCCATATGCGCGTTGAGGGCGGACAGGGTTTCGAGCTCTCTCGTGGTCACACACGTCTCGCGCAGCCGCGTCTCAATCCAACGTTCCGCAATTGCAGCGCGCTCGCGTAATGTTCGTGCTCTGGCGAGCTGACCGGTAAGCGGCCGGGCACCAGCGACCACGTCGTAGAGCGCTTCTCGGGTGTCAGTTAGGCTTTTCATCGGCAGCCGCCACAGCAAGAAGGGCGCTCCCGGTCGGAAACGAATGCCGAAGAAGTCACGCTTGCCGGCTGCGTCGAGGAGCAGTGGTCGTGTCATCGTGCCCACGAGCCCGGCGCAATCAGCCTCGCTCGTCTGTGGCGAAAAGTCGAAAACGAAATCGGCGCATCCGTCGGGCAATACGCGCCGCTCTACCGGTGCGACGATCGTTTCCGTCGATTGCCAGAATGCCTGTACAAATCGTGCTGTCGGACTGCTCGCGGGTAGCTCAAGATAGGCCATGCGCTCCGCCTCAAGGGGTGGCCGGTTTCGCGCCGCAGTTCGTGGCGCGATACTGTTCCATGCTGGTGCGCAATGCCGTGCGGCTTGCCACGGATTGCGGGTGGTCGTTCGGCGGGGGCGTGCGCGTCCAGATGTCGAGCGCGGTCTTGAAGCGCTTGCACGCGGTCTTCTTGTCATTCGACGCGTCGGCGACGAGTGCGAAGCAGCGTTCGATGTACGCGAAGAGGTAGGCGTCTTCCGGCTTCTTGGTCAGCGTCGCCTTGGCTTGGCGGCAGTATGCTTCGGCGCCTTTCCGGTTCTTTTGGCCCGCGGTGGCGACGGCGTAGCTGGTTGTCGAGAGGATTTCGGTTTCCTTTGCGGGGTAGGCGTGTGCCGGTAACAGTGTCCCGAGAGTGAGTGCAAGCGCAATTGCGACACGCATCGACAGTTCATCCATTTCGCGGAGAGAGTTATTCATGGCCGGGTCCCGCCTCCGCCGGAGGCTTCGGCGGGCAGGCAAGCCCGGCCATGACGAGTTTATGTATGGTGTCGTCTAAGGCGCGTATTTGAACGAGAGCGAGACGCGGGCGCGGTAGGCGACGACTTTGCCTTTGTCGTCGAGGCGCATGTCGAGTTTCGTGACTTCGGCGATGCGCAGATCGCGCAAGGAGTGGGACGCGAGTTCGACCGCGTTCTTGGCGGCCTCTTCCCATGAGACGCGGCTGGTGCCGATGACTTCGGTGACGCGATAGACGCCGGTGTCGACGCCTGATTTCTTCGCCATGAATTTCCTCCTGTTTTCGCGGGCCGGGTCCGGGAGCCGGACCCGAGGGCTCCGATCATAAGCCGAATTTCGCCGGAGTTCGACCGGTTCCGGTGGCACGATGCAGCCTCAGGCGGGCAGTTCCCGCGCCCATGTGCGGGCGAGCATGACGGGGCGAAAGCCCAGACGCGCGTAGAGGTGCTTCGCCGGTTCCGTGGCCAGCGCACCCAGAAAGACCGTGTGGCAGCCGGCGCCGCGGAGCCGATCGGTGAAGGCGGCGATCAAGGCTGTGGCGATGCCCTTGCGGCGCGCTGGTTGCAGTGTGAACAAGTCCTCGATCATCCCGGCACCGTTTGGGGCGGCTGCGCAGGCGCCGTAGGCGGTGGGCGCGCCATGCTGCATCGCCAGATAGAACCGGTAGGTGGGGCACTTGGTGCGGTAGCCTGCAACGATGCCGGCGCTCACCTCCGGCGAGACATCGAGGCCGCTTGTTCGCTTGCCCTCGGCGTGGTCTGCGAGCACGAGCCGGAGCAACGCAGCCCAATCGGCTTCGCTTGCGACCGGATGCAAGGCGATCGCGGCGCCGCGATCGGCGACGTCGCCCTGCAGCGCCATTTGGATCGTGACCGGACGTTCTTCGAAGCCATCAAGAGCGAGCCGTGCCAGGAATGCGTCCGGCGTGAAGCAGTCGCTGTGGACGATGCGCCAGCGCGTGTGCGCGAGGTGTGTGTCCATCGCGCGGAACACCGCGTCGATTTCGGCTTTGGTTTGCGCCGTCACCTCGTCGGCGTGGTTGGAGTCCCAGACGTCCGGGTGGGCGGGGTCGGCGACAATGTGGCAGTGCGGCGCCGCGATTTGGACGTTTCCCAAGCGGCGTTGCCAGCGATAGGCCTCGGCGATCATGCGGGCGAGGTCGGGTCTCATGCGTCGCCATCGTATAGACCGTTAGACGACAATGCCAGCGGTGGCCGACGCCACCACTGGCACCTCGCATGCGATGAACTAGTTCGAACGCTCGATCAGCGAGTCAACCCGCGGCTCGCGACGATTGTGATCGTGTAGCCGGCGATGACGTCGATCAGTTGCATCAGCGCCAGCAGGAAGAACGTCGAGACCGTGAAGGCCGGGAACGAGATGAACTGGACCACGTAGATCAGCAGCGTCATGACGGCGATGCCGTGGTTGACGAGGCTGAGCATCGGCGAGCCGATCGACTTCAACACTTCGATGAAGAGCAAGCCCATACCGGCGGCGATGATGACGTCGGCCTGCGTCATCGACCAGACGGCGCCGGAGAACATTGTCAGTTGGAATGCCGGGCTGGCGAGCCAGGTGTTCACGGCGACCGTGTCCATCCCGTAGACGAAAATCGCCATGAAGTTGAAGTAGAGCATCGGCAGCAGCAGCAGCGGGAAAACGTCGAACGTCGGCGACGACGACTTCAGCCGGATCTTACGCTCGCGATAGCGCGACATGGTAACCCCCTCGAAACGCACCAGGTGATTCGCGAATTATAATGCGGTTCGGCGGGGGCAACCGGAGATCGTTGCATGGTGTGGCAGTCGTCATGCTGAGATCAGCCTGAAGCTTCCTTTGCTAAGGGCATGAAAGAGCGTATGGCGCTGTCGCACAACGTTTGGTGCGCCAGCAAATGTGCGCTGCGTTGCGTTTTTCCCGCATCACCGGTCAACCGGTTTTGTGCTTCTTCTTCATGGCTGCGACGGAGCGGGTGATGAGCGTCTTCAGCGTGGGCATGTCGATGTCCGACAAGCGTTTGATGTAGAGGCACGATGCGCCGGTTGTGTGCGGGCCCAGTTTCGCGAGCAGGTCTTTGTACTCCGAAAAACCAGGCATGATGTAGATCGTGAGGTTCTGTTTGCGGGGGCTCAAGCCTACGATCGGCCAGTCGCCCTCACGGCCGCTTTCGTATTTGTAGCTGTATGTGCCGAAGCCGATGATGCTCGTGCCCCACATGACGGGCTCGCACTTGGTTGCGGCGCGCATCAGGTCGATGACTCTGGCGGCATCTTCGCGTTTTTGGTCGTCCGTCACACTCTTGAGGAACGCGGCCACGGTTTGTTTTGTCGGTTTCGTCTTGGCTTCCGCCATCGCCGTCTCTCCCGGTGCGTCAACGTTGCCGTCTTCGGCAAATTGAGTGCGCTGCCGTCTTCGGATACTCGATGAACGATCGATCGCGCAATACGAACCGGCACCGTGGCAGACGAAACCACCATCCCGCGCACGAAGCGTTCCGCGCAGAGCTTGCGCTTCGAGCAGGCCGTGCGGTCGCCGGTGCCGGGGGTGATGCCGCGGCTGGCCGATGTCGACTACAGCAACATCCGCGATCTGGTGCCTTGGATCGCCGTGATCGACCCCGACAAGGCTTCGCTGACGCTGAGGTTCACGCGCGCGGGTGCCGGCATTGTGAAGCTGGTCGGGCGCGAGGCGATCGGGTTCGATTATCTCGAGCTTGTCGATCCCGCGATCAAGGGCGAGGCTTTCGATAGCGGCTTTCTGATGCTGTCGCGGCCTTGCGGTCTGTGGCAGATCACGCCGGTGCGCATGGCCGACGGCTCGAAGATCACGGTCGAGTATACGGGGTTTCCGGTGTTCGACGACAGCCGAGGGCGCGGACAGATCATTTTCCTGATCGTGCATTCGATCCCCGAGGTGGGGAAGGTGCCGGGCGTCGGCGCCGTGCAACACTCCACCGAGTGGCAGTGGCTGGAGCTGCGGAGTTCCTAGTGCGAGTTTGCTTGAGGCTGTCTCGCCATCGATTCAAAGTCAGACGAACCTGCTCTAAGTGGCGCGCGCCACCGGGTCCGGTCTTGTGGCGCGCATCGCTGCAATCAGCGCGCAGAAGAGCAAGGCGGCCGCGACGAAGAACGGTGCGCCGAGTATCGGCAATGGCTCCAATGACGCCTTTGCGTCGATCGCGAGCGCGAACGCGTTCGTGTAGAGCGGCGGCGAGATGATGGCGGCGATGCCCATCATGGCGCCCAACGCACCCTGCAGTTGGCCTTGCTGGCTTGGGTCGACGCGCTGCGTCATGATGGTTTGCGCGGCGGGCGTGTAGAAGCCCCAGAGGGCGGCGATCGGGATGGCGACCCAGACCGAGATGTCGCCCGGGCCGACGGCGTAGATCAAGAAGCCGAGGATGCCGAACGAGAGGCCCGCGATCATCGAGCGGCGGGGCCCGAGCGCTTTGACCACCGGGCCGATGAGGCCTGCCTGTACGATGATGCTGGCGACGCCGACAGCGGCGAGCGCAAGGCCGTTCGTCGTCTCGCTCCAGCCGTAGCGGTACATCGTGAACCAGATGAACACGGCGGGATAAACGTTGTGCGCGACGGCGTAGAAGAAATGCGCTGTACCGAGTCCCGCAAGCTGCGCGTTCGAGCCGAGCAAGCGCAGCGAGGCGATGAAGTTCGCGTTCGCGAGGCTGAAGCTTTTCGAGCGCCGTTCGGGCGGCAACGATTCCGGCAGCACGAAGTAGCCGTAGAGTGCGTTTAAGAGCGTCAGCCCGGCCGCGACCCAAAACGGCAGGCGCGGATCGTATGCGCCGGCCACGCCGCCCAAGGCCGGGCCGATCACGAAGCCGATGCCGAAGGCCGCGCCCATGAGGCCGAAGGCTTGCGGGCGCTTTTCCGGCGGGGTCGTGTCGGCAATGTAGGCGTTGGCGGTCGAGAAGCTTGCCGCTGTCGCGCCCGAGATGGCGCGCGCGATGAAGAGCCAGAGGATGCTCGGCGCGAGCGCGGTCAGCACATAGTCGAGGCCGAGGCCCGTCATCGAGACGAGCAGAACGGGGCGGCGGCCGAAGCGATCCGACAGCGCGCCTTGGACCGGCGTCATGATGAACTGCGCGATTGCCCAGGTGAGCGCGATCCAGCCGCCCAAGCGAACGGCATCGGCCGGGCCGTCGTGCGAGAGTTCCGCGATGAGCTTCGGCAGGACGGGGATCACGACGCCCATCGCCAGGACGTCGAGCATCAACGTGACGAAGATAAACGAGACTGCCGCACGGCTCGGTGTGGAGGCCTTGGGTTCGGCGGCGGGCTCTTGCATGGCGTGCGACCTTTAGCCGAAAGGGGAGGGGGACGCGATGGCCGATCGCGGGCGGCGCGTCTCGATACGGGTCATCGGGCCTTCTTTGGCAAAAGCGCGATCGCGTCCGCGACGATCTTGGCGTGATCGAACGCGAGCGGCTTCGAGCGCCAGTCGGCCACAAATTCGGCGGCCGCGGCATCGTCGCCGGCGGTGGGCCTGGCCGCGCGCGCTTTCATGAGGAAGGCGATCGAGACGACTTGGCCGCGCGGGTCGCGACCGGGGTCAGAGTAAACACCGACCAAGCGCTGTGACTCTACGGTCACGCCGGTTTCCTCTTTCAGTTCGCGGCGCGCGGCTTCTTCCACGGTTTCGCCGTGCTCCACGAAGCCTCCCGGCAGCGCGTAGCAACCTTTGAACGGCGGCGACTTGCGCTTGATGAGGAGCAACCGACCGGTCCTGTCGAAGACGACGGCATCGACGGTCAGCTTTGGTTGGCTCATGGAACGTGACACTAGCGGCAGGTTCGAGGTTAAGACGGCGTTTACCGTGGCAGACCACAGTTTACGATTGGTTGCGAAATGCGCGCGCGTCTCTTTCTCAGCACACGGATCATCGCTATAGGAAGGAGCCTACTTCATTGAGCGAACAAGTGAAATTCGCGCGCGAGGGGAATATGCTGGCGTATGAGGAGCTGAAGGGCGCAAGCGGCCGACAGATCTTTTTCCGGCCGAAACGCTACGACGCGGCTGAGCTGTTTTCCGGTACGCCGCCGAAGGTTTACGTCAAAGGGGCGGCCTTCCGGCTTGGCGACATCAGCCTGACCGGCATTTGCGTCAACGCCAATCAGACTGTCGATGTGGCGGTCGAAACCGGCGAGATCGTGCCGATCGCGGTCAAGCAAGCGGGGCTTTCGATCCTTGAGGGCAAGGCCAAGGTCGTGCGCACGGAGCGGTCGGTGTTCGGGCCGAAAGTCGCGCTCAATCTCATCGACGACGTCGTGGATTTTCACTCCCTCTTGCGGCGCAACGCGCAGGCGCGGATTTCGCAGCAGCTGGCGACGCTTGATCCGCATGTGAGCGGGCTGGTGCCGGCAGAGTACCGGGCGCATTGCGCCGATGTGTTGCGCTTCCTGCGCGCCTACCGGTCGGTGGTCGAGACCAGCGTGAAACCGTTTCCGCATCAGTCGACGGGCCTGAGCGTCGACGAAGCCTACGAGATGTGCGCGGAGCGGATCATTCCGCAGTGGCGCAGCCTGTGGCGCGCGGGCAATCAGCTGGTCGCGCCGGTGATGGAAGACAAGAAGCGGCTCGAAGCGGTGAAGGAATACACCGAGCTCGTCCTGACACCGGAGTTGAACCACGGCCCCGTGTGGTGGCGCAGCTATTTCAAGCCGGCGGGGTATCCCGGCGACTTCGAGATCATGAACTATGTCTACGATTGGCAGCGCGAAGGCGGCGACGTCTATTCGCAGCTGATGCACCGCGTCGGGCTCGACGTGGCGGAGTGCATCGGCACGCGCATGCATGTGGTGAAGAAGGTGATCGACGACGTGGTGCGTTCGCGCGCGAACGGCACGCCGGCGCGGATCATGAGCCTCGGCTGCGGTTCGGCGCGCGAGGTGGAGCTGCATCTGAAGGACCCGAACGCGCCGCAAGGCCGGGTCGCTTTCACGCTGATCGATCAGGAGCAGGCGGCGCTAGCCTACGCGTTCGATCGCGCGCATCCGCTGACGCTGAAAATGAAGCCGCAGGCAAGCGTGCGGCCGATCAACGTGTCGTTCACCGATGTGTTGCGCGGCGGTGCGTGGCTCGACGACGCCGGGCCGCAGGACATGATCTATTCCGTCGGGCTCATCGACTATTTGATCGACCGGCGCGCACGGACGCTCGGGCAGCGGCTCTATGAGCGGCTTGCGCCGGGCGGACTGCTCATCATCGGCAATATGAACGAAACCGAACTCAGCAATCTGTGGCCGATGGAGTTCATCTGCGATTGGCACCTCTATTACCGCAGCGAGAAGGACATGCTGGGGTGGGTCGAGGGGATGCCGGGCGCGCATGCGTGGACGGAGACGGACCCGACGGGCCGCGTGCGGTTGCTGTTCGCGCGCAAGCCGGCGTAGGCGCTAGGCCGCGCTCTTTCTGCCTCCACCGCACTACCGATGACGATCCGGGCGGGCGCGCAGGCGTGGCCGATTTTCGGGCCGATTTCCGGCGCACAAGCAAAACGGGCGCCCGTTGCCGGGCGCCCGATCGAATTCCAACGCTCAGACGTTTACCAGGCCGTGACCAGGCGCACGCCGTAGCTTGTGTTCGACTGCGTTTCGAAGTGGAACTGGGCCCGCGTGTGAGCGACCAGGTCCGGCGCGTCCGCAGCGCTGTAGACCGGAACCATGCTGTCGCTTTCGTAGTTACCCACGACGGCAAGGTTGATCCGGTCGGTGATCGCCCAGGCAATGTTCGCATCCACCCGGCCGACGAAGCCGTACTCGCCGTCTTCGAAGGCAAGCGACGAGACGTTATACACGCTTGGACCGATGCTGAACGTGTTGCGCTGTCTCGCAATCATGTGAGCGTGGCTGTAGCCGTAGCCGGCCGAACCGCCGACGCCGACCGAAATGCTGTCCGCCAGACCGAAGTCGAGCGACAGGCGTAGCGCAAGATCCACTTGGCTTTCCGAGAAATCGGTTTGCGTCAAATGCGTATCCGTGAAGCCCGTGCCCGTTACCGTCCGCAGATTATTGTACTCGCTCTCACCCGACGTATAGGTCAACACGATATCGCTGTGCACCATGTCGAACAACTGGCGACCAACCGCCAAAGCACCGGTCAGTTCACGCACACCCGTCGTGAGGTTTTCGACCGCGTTACACGGCGTTCCGGGGCATCCATATGGACCGAAGAACACGTCCGCGAAACCGGGCGGCGTGCCGCCAGTGAGCGGGCCATACCTAAAGGGCGTCGCATTCGCGATGGTATAGCTGTCTCGAGCATCGCCTTCGCCGTCGAAATAGCTGCCGGTGAGGATCACGCGCCAACCGCTGTCGAGATTTTTCCCGATCCCGAGGCCGTAGGTGAGACCGTCAACGTTGGCGGCAAGTTCCGTCGACGTCAGTCCGCCGCCGAAATCGAATTGCATCGCCGAGTTCGCGTGGACCGGCATGTCCATCGCGGTTTGTCCAACATAGAACCCGCCGAAGTACGGACGGGCGCTTGCCGCCTCTTCCCCATCGGCAAGAGCTGCCGTAGGCACCACGAAAGCGGCAGCCGCCGCCAAAGCCATAATCTTACGCATATTTCCCCCTACGGCAGGGCCCCCACCCTGCATCCGCCTTTAGTTCACTCGCCGCACCGAAACTGTCAAGAAATGCCGACCCAAGACCCACTTTAACGTGCATGATTCCAGACACCTGCGTCCCGCGCGCAACAATGGCTGACCGAGAAATCCGCCAAAAACCCTCGTTCTGCTGTTCGCCAGGGCGCCACCAGGCCGTGTGTGATGCGTTTGCCGAAGGATCCGGCGGCGCCAGCGGGGCCTGCGGAATTCACGCTGATCGACCAGGAGCAGGCGGCGCTGGCTTATGCGTTCGATCACGCGCATCCGCTGACCCTGAAGGCCAAGCCCGGGGCGAAGGTCAAGCCGATCAACGTGTCGTTCAGCGACGTGCTGCGCGGCGGGTCATGGCTCGACGAGGCGGGGCCGCAGGACATGATCTATTCGGTGAGCTTGATCGACTATTTGATCGACCGGCGCGCACGCGCGCTGTCGGCGCGGCTCTACGAGCGGCTGGCGCCCGGCGGGCTCTTGATCGTGGGCAACATGAACGAGACCGAGCTCAGCAATCTGTGGCCGATGGAGTTCATCTGCGACTGGCACCTGTTCTACCGCACGGAGAAGGACATGCTGGGCTGGGCCGAAGGCATGCGCGGCGGCGACGCGTGGACGGAAACGGACCCGACGGGGCGCGTGCGGTTGTTGTTTGTGCGGAAGCAGGGGTAGGGGGCTGGTGCATCCGTAGCTAGTCGACTCTGACCCCGATTCCTTCCAGGGGTAGGGGGTTCATTTTGTCTCGGTATTGAGTGAGCAAAATCTACTCTGACCCCGATTCCTCCGCTCTGACCCCGCGATTCCTCCGCTCTGACCCCGATTCCTCCGCCTCTGTGCAGAGGGGCGCGTAGCAGTCGCGTCCCTCGGAATTCTTGCGCGGTCGCGCTCAAAGATAGAACATATTCGTGCTTCTTCTATTCTTTATCTTCGTCGGTGTCATCTCTAGCTTCGCGTGGAAAGAGCCAAATTCCTAACAATCGAGCAACCAGTTGCCCTACCAGCGCCAGTCCCGCATAGAGCGCAACCGTCGTTGACTGCAAATACAGTGCGATAGTTGCGCCGCCTCCGATTGCCAACCATCCGCGCCACTCGGACGTAGGCTTCGGTGACCAAATTATCATTCCAGTGCCGTATGCCAGAAGAAGGAAGGCTGCGAACACAGCGACCGCCTGTGGGGCGCCCTGCCTAACCATAGACCATGCGACCACCAGAAATAGAATCGCGAGTATGACTTTCTCGATTACATTATCCCGCATCGTCGCACCAAGATTGTCATTTGTTTTGTTTTTCTTTGTCACTGCTAACACTGACGCCCGCCGCGCTCGATCCGATACCTGATCCCACAGCGCCGCCGCCCGCCCCATATTTAGCCGCTCTTTCGGCGTCCATCTTTTCTCCGACCTCTAGCCGTGCTTTGTCACGGGCACTGCCAGGAAACTTCGCGCGCTTCTTCACCTCATCGGTGACAACGTTACTTTTCCCGGCCAGTTTGGCCCCTACCTTCGCGCCGACAGGGGCTAGTGCCTTGCCACCCAACACGTCAGCCCCAACGCTTTCTATCGATATTTCCTCTCCCTTGGCGGCTTTTGTTGCGGCACTCTGGAGAGCCTCGGCGCCGAGCTGCGCCATTTTGCCTAGTTTTTCTACCTTGCTCGCTATCCCCGCGCCGACTGCGCCAGACAATGCCGAGATCCCGATCTTTGCCAAATCAACATTCTGCGCCGCGTCCGAGATGCTTTGACCCTTCGCCAGATTCTCAACAACTTGGCTGCCATACTCAAGTGCTGCGCCAACAGCCGCACCAATCAATATGTTGGCGAACTCTCCATCGGGGTCATTCTTGTTCTGAGGGTCATTCCCGACGTAGGCATACAAATTCATCTGATCCTCATACCCCACCGGATCAACCTGCAGAAACCGCCCAAGCGCCGCCGAGTAATATCGCGCCCGGTAATAGTACAACCCCGTCCCCGCATCCAACCTGCGCCCCGTGTACTTGAACGGCACGCCCGTTGCCGGTGCGCCATTGCCGTAGGCGTCGTATGTGTACGGCCCCTCGGCCATCGTCCCGTCGTCGGCCGACATCGCGATCGTCGAGCCTTGGCGGTTCGTGTGAAAGTATTTTCGCAGGTTGCTGCCGCCCGACGGCGTCACCATCGCGATCGGCATGTCCGTGCCCGGCCCCGGCACGTAGCGCCTGAGCACCGCGGCGGCAGCGCTGTAGTCCGCGATCTCCTCATCCCCGTCGTGCAGGAATGTGGTCGTGACGCCGCCCTCGGTCAGCATCTGCCGCCGGCCGAGCGGGTCGTATTGATAGGTGCTCGTACTCGCGGCACTGGTCGATGAGCGTAGCATGTTCTGCGCGTCGTAGGCGAACGTCCACACGCCGTCGCCGGTCAAGTTGCCGTTCGCGTCGTAGGCCATCGTGACCGTGGGGTTCAGGCCCACCGTGATGTTGACGTACTGGTTAAGGTTGTTCGCGGCCGCGTAGTTGGTCGTTTGGAATGCTGCCGGGACATATTGCCAGGCCGCGTTACTGGCCGCCTCGCTCGCCAACTGATGCGCGAGCGAGAAGGTGTTGGTGTATGTGTTGCTTGCGCCGGTCAGCGTGCTTGCCAGTGTGACCAGGTCGCCCTGGGTCGAGTAAGTGTACCCTTGGCTCGCGCCGTTGCCATAGATGAGGCTCGTGCGCCGCGACAGCGTGTCGTAGATGTAGGTCGAGAGCAGGAACGTGCCGTTCTCCGTCGCCGTCGTCATCCGGTTCAAGGCGTCGTAGGCGTATTGCACGTAGTAGCCGTCGGCCCAGGTTGTGCGCGTTTTGTTGCCGGCGAGGTCGAGCAGGTAGCTGACCACGCGGGTGCCGGCGAACGTGGGGGCGGCCTGCGTCACCGAGATCGGGCGTTTCGCGGTGTCGAAGGCGTACGTCAGGCTGTGCCCGGTGTTGTCGCTCTTGCTCGTCACGCGGGAGGCCAGGTCGTAGGTTGTGGTGGTGAGGATTGCGGGTGCCGCGCCCGGTTGCGGCACCAGATGCGTCACCTCCCGGTCGAGCGCGTCATAAGTGTTGACGATCTGTTGCCCGCCGCGCGTGAGCTTTGACGTGACCTTGTCTGTCACGTTGTAAACGAGGTCTTCGTGCGTGGCGTCGGGGAACGTGGTGAGGGTCAGCCGGTCATAACCGTCATACGTATAGCTCGTCTGATTCAGCTTCGCGTCCTTGATCCAGGACTGCTTGCCGTTCAGCGTGTAGGCGAACGTCGCATAGGCCTGTTCGTCCGGCGTGCCGACGCCGCGGCGCTCTTCGATGACTTGGCTTGCGGCGTCGTAGATTTTCTTCGTCTGGCGCGCCTCTGGATCGATCGTGAAGACGAGCCGGTTTGCCGCGTCGTAGGTGTAGCGCGTGACACGCCCGTCGGCGTCGGTCATCGAGGCGACGCGGCCGGTGGCGTAGTAGCTGTACTGCGTCGTCGCCCAGACCGTGTTCGCGGCGTTGGCCGCGCGCTCGATCTTCGAGACGAGCCCGTCGACGTCGTAGGTCCATTTCGTGACGGCGTTCGTGCCGGTGGGGGCTGTGTACTGCGTTAGACGGCGCATCGCGTCGTACTCGCCCGTATGGACGAAGCCGCGCGGATCGGTGACCGTGGTGATGTTGCCCCAGGCGTCGTAGCCGAACAGGGTGGTGATCGCGAGATTGCCCGCGCCGGGGTTCACGATCACACTCTCCAAGTTTCCGTTCGAAGTGCACGACGTGCCGCAGCCCGGTGGGCTGTTGTAGTTCATCTGCGTGACAAGGCCGGTTGGGTCCGTCTTCTGGGTCACCTGACCAAGCGTGTTGTAGGTGTAGGTCGTAACCGGTGACACGCCGCCAACGAGCGGCTGTGTCACCGACGTGACCTTGCACGTGGTCTGATTGATCGCCATCGTGGTCGTCCGGCCGCCGAAATCCGTTTCCGTCAGCGGGACATTGCACACTGCGTCATAGGTTTTCGTTGCGGTGCGCGATGAGGGCAGCGTCGGCGACCCAGGCTTCACAAACTCCGCCGTTGTCAGCACGTTCGACTTCGCATCGTAGGCGTACGTGGCGTAGTTCCCCTCGGGCGCCGTGACTTTCACCTTGCGCCGGAAGTTGTCGTACTCCGTCTTCGCGACACGCCCGAGCGGGTCTTCAATCCGGACGACGTTGCCGAACTTGTCGTGCAGCGTCTTCGTGGTGTTGCCGAGAGGGTCGGCGACCGAGGCGGCGCGGCCGCCGCCCAGATTGTACGTCGTCGTCTGGTTCAGCGCGTCCTTGATTTTCTCGACAACGCCGAACGTGCCGGGTTGATACTCATACCGCATCCAATGCGCATTCGGCGTAGATGGCGGACGTACCTCTAAGAAGGTTCGGTTCATGTCTTCAACGTATTGCCAGACGCCTCCATTGGTGACCGTGAGCGATGGCACATAGCCGCTGTTGTTCACCGATTCGGTCGCCGCAAACGTCACCAAACCGCCGGCGCTCGTCGTGACCATGGCGCCGCCACCTGTCGCGGGTCCTCCCGAGAAACTGATCCATCGGCCCAAATTGTTCGAGAGCTTCTTGTTAAACCGGTCGTACGTAACGGTGATGCCGTAGGGGAACGTCTGGGTGGAGAACATCATGTCGCCGGTATTGCCGCCGCTCGGTACGATGTTGCTGGGGGGCGGCGTGCTGCAGCTCGTGCCGTTGAAGTTCCCGTAGATCGTGACGTCGCGTTGGGCGCCCGTTATGCGGACGCAGAAATTGTACCCCCACCTGGGTGCGCCGCCTCCCATCACGGTGAATCCAGTATAAATCGTGCGCGAGCCGAAAACCTCCACCGTCTCCGCGCTCCCGCGGGCCGTGAACGTGCCGTCGTGCAATTTGGTGAAGCTGCGGCTCGAATGACCTTGCTTCACCGTGACCGTGTTCATCAGAATCGTCTCGGTCCACCAGAAGCCGGCAAAGGCGCCGACGATCTGGCGCTGGAGGGTTTCGAGATTGGTCGTGCCGTTGCCCATGATCGACAACAAGACCCTCGCCGTCGCCAGCGTTTGCACGGCGACGCGCGGGTCGTCTTGGCCGAATACCTTCGCACCGTCTGAGGTGATCGACGCATAGTGATGAAGGTTTGAAGTCCACCCTGTCGTGGTGAATATGTCGTCGCGAGCGACCGTATCTGGGGGTTCCATTGGGTTGGCTGGATTCTGAGCATCCCAGTAGTCCTCGTCGCTGTTGTGTTGATAGCGATAGGACCTCTGAAACGACAGGCTGTAAGGGTAGCCGCCGTTGCCGACCGTGATATCCGGCGGCGGGGTATAGGTCATCATGCCGGACTTCAAGTCGACGTTATGCGCTTCGGCGCGCGAGGAGAATTGCTTGTCGAGGAAGCCCTCGGCGATTGTGAAAATGCGCGCCGGATTGGTCTCGGCGTCCGTCGATCCGCCGCCGCCTTTGCCGTACAGATAGTTGCGTGCCGAGATGTGCGCGACCGCACCGGTCGTCGGGTTTATGGCGATCAGAGCGCCGGCGCGATCCGGTCCGGCGATCTTGCATGACATCATCTGTCCTTGCACCTCGTAGGGGACACAGTACTGCTGCTCCGCAAGGCCCGGGCCCAAGAAAGAGGAGCGCGGGATCATGACCGTCCAACCCGCGGCGATGTAACCGTCTGCGATATTGCGGATCGGTGATGTGCCGGGGCCTGGGTTCGGGTCGTAATCGAGCAGAATCTGCGATCTGGCGAACGAGTTCCAGTTTGCCGAGGTGGCATAGTAGTACCAACGGTCGGCGGCTGCCGGTCCGGCGTGGGCCCAATCGAGCTGGACGACAGCCGACACCGGAAAGACCGAGTCGCCAGCCTGCTGCGCCACGCTACCCTCAAGCGCGGATAGCATCATCGCGACCGTGCGAGCGACGATCGGCGGCTGCGTCGTAATCCCGGTTCTCGAGAGTGCCGAGATTGCCGGTTCCATGCTGAACATGAACGACGAGGCGACAGGCGATTCCGAGTCGCCGGCTTCAGCGCGTGCGGTCGTGGCAATACCCACGACATCGTGCACCAAAACGATGGAACTCCCGACGCCGCCAACGAGTTGAGTCATGTCCCAGAACTGCGACATGAATGTTGCGCCCATGCGCCGGCGCAGGGCGATCTGCTGCGGCTCAACCCACTGGCCCTGTCCCTCTTCGTGACAGCAGGCCTTCTGGTAGATCACGATACCGCTGCGTCCGCTGTGGACGCGCTCCTGATAGGCGCCATAGTCTCCGGACACGCGTCCGGCGGCGACGAAGAGTTGCACGCCGGTCGTATTCGAGCCGGTCAGCGGCACGGCGCGATCCATGTAGGCGCCATCGAAGACACCGGCGCTGTTTCCGGCGGCGTATGGGTTGTTGATGGTAATGACCGCACCACCAACGGTGCCGTTCGTCCAATTGGTGACGACCTGTTCGCCGATGAGGAATCGGTATTGTGTGAAGCCACCCGGGGGTGGGTTTTCCCTGTTCAGTTCGAACGTTATCTGCTTGCCAAAAAACTCGTCGAGCGGGGCGTTGTACGTCGTCGAACTGCCGACGATCGTCACGCGTTTGCGCAGCACCAGGGGCAAGTCGCCCGTAAACAGCTGCGTTGTGCTTGCTTGGTAGGGCAGCGTGGTCTGGCGAAGCGCGGGGCCGGCGTACGGCGTTAGCGTCCGGCCGCCGATCACGTTGTCCATCGAGCCGTTGGGGAGGTTGGCCGTGATGTAATTGAGCAGGTTCGTGGCGTAGGTGCCTAAGTTGTTCCGCACGTTCGTGCGGTGCAGGTTGCTCACGCGTGGTGTGTTATTGGTGGTCGAGGTCGAGGCGCCGCTGATCGCGTTCGACCAGAACGTCGCGCTGTTGAAGCCCATCGCGGTGTCAAGGTTGATGCCGGTCGTCACCGTGTGCGGCTTGAACCCTGGGTCGAACGAGTAGGTCGTGCCGCCGATCGTCGCGCGTACCCAGACATGCATCATTGTGACGGACGTCACGGACGTGCCGTTGTCCGTCATCGTGTAAGGCGTGCCGCCGTCGGCCAGCAACTTGCGCGCGGCGGTTGGGTTCGTGAGACCGAACCACTGGTCGAACTGTGTGCCGGTTAGCGTGATGGTGCCGAGTTGATAGCTCGCGGTCACGCCGGCGGAGCGCAGCAGCTCGACCATGAATTGTGCTTGATCGAACGGCGTGCAAGCCTTGTCGATGTAGCAGCCGCGCGCGCCCGCTTGCACGCCGAAGAGCGGAACGACGTCGATTTCGTTTCTGACGTACTCGTAAATCTTGTCGGGATCGTTGCCCAGCGCGGTCGCCAGCCTGTCGAGCTCCGGATCTTCCGTCCACGCGGGGCTCGTAAGACCTTGGTTCGTATAGTAAGTCAGCGCCTGCGCGGGGGTGACCGCGAAGCCTGTGCCGACGCTCATCTCCGGCAGTGCGTGCGCAGGACTCGCGGCTGCGAGAACGAGCGCGGAAATCGCGAAAAACCTTGAGAATGTGAGCGTTGGCATTGTTCGGCTCTGTGTTGCTGATGCGCAAAGGTGCTCGTTGCGAGGCGCAGTCGTGCGCGCTCGCTTGTTGGTTCCGGTCGTTTGAAAAGAGGCGGCTATGGCGGACTTGAGAACGTGTTTTTCCGCACGAAAGTCGCGATATGTCCGTGAGCGTGTGCCGGCGTCATGCGTGAACCTCTTTAAAGAACGAAGGAAACACACTGAAACGCAACTGAACGAAGGCGAAGCGTACGCCATCGGCATGCGTGCGTACGATTGGCGGAGTGTGCGCCAACTCTTCGCAATGTCAATTGTGTTTTGCGCGCGACAAGTTTGATTGCGCGCAGCGATAAGCGAGCAACTGCGAACGCAACTTCATCGGCAAGAAAATCTTCAACGTCGTGTGCGCGACGTCTTCACAGTTCGCAATTGCGCGCGTACAGTGTGCGCGATCATCGATCAGCATCCGTCATGGAGAGCAGCATGCGTTTCGCACAGCCTCCAGTACCGGCGTTGCGTTCCTCGGTTTTGCGTTTTCCTGCCGTGCGACGATCGGCGTTGCTTGCGGGCGCGGCGTGCGTGCTCGCCGGGTCGGCGTTGGCGGGTGCCACATATTCTTATGACTCGCTCGGGCGCATCATTTCGGTGCGCTACGACGATGGAAAGCAGATCGTCTACAAATATGATGCTGCCGGAAACCGAACGCAGCACATCGTTTCGGCGACCACGGTAAACCGGAAGCCGGTCACGGCCGGCGATGCGGTGACGCTGACCGAGGATCAGAATTCGCTGACGCTGAATCCGCGCACGAACGACAGCGATCCCGATGGGAATCCGCTTACGTTGTTCAGTGTCGGCAACGGTGTTTATGGAACGGCGGCCCTCTCCGGCGGCAACACGACCGTTACGTACTCAAGTACATACAAGCGCAACGCGACGGACAAGGTCGTCTATACGATTACGGACGGGCAGGGCATGGATGCCTCCGGCGAAGTTACGGTCACGCTGGCGAATCTGGACCCGGTCGCGGTGAACGATGTGGCTTCAACGGCGAAGAACACCTTCGTTTTCTCGTTCGACCCGCGCGTAAACGACAGCGACCCCGGCGGCGATGCTTTTACGATCACCTCGAAGTCGACGCCCTCGCATGGTGTGCTGACGATCGTAAACGGTGGCACTTTGCTGGCCTATACGCCGACGGCAAACTACACCGGCCCCGACAGCTTCACCTATACGGTCACCGACGTGGACGGCGGTACAGCGACGGCCACCGTCAACGTCACCGTGACGCACGGCACTCTGCCGCCGGTCGCCGTCAACGACAGCAGGACCACCCTGACCAACACCGCTTTCACGACGGATCCGCGCACGAATGACAGCGACGATAGCGGCACGATCACGATCACGGCCAAGACGAACGGAACCAAGGGTACGGTCGTGATCAACGGCGGCACGTCCGTCACCTACACGCCGAACACCGGCCAGACGGGCGCGGACAGCTTCACCTACACGATTACCGATCTGGATGGCATGACGGCAACCGCGACCGTCAACGTGACTATTCAGAATGCGAACTCGCCGCCCGTGGCGGTGAACGACACCGTGGATTTGGTGGGAACCTATGAGGCGGGCGGCGTGAACGGTACGCAGCCGACCGCGACCTTCGACCCGCGTGTCAATGACAACGATCCGGACAACAATGCGCTTACGATTACCAACGTTACCCAACCCACGAACGGCTCAGCAAGCACGAACGGAACCTCGGTGACGATCACGCACAACAATGTGTGCCTAACGGCGGTGCAGACGCAGGTCGGTTCCGTCACCTACACGATC
Source organism: uncultured Flavobacteriaceae bacterium (assembly GCA_964638635.1). Lineage (GTDB taxonomy): Bacteria > Pseudomonadota > Alphaproteobacteria > Micropepsales > Micropepsaceae > SZUA-430. The sequence goes on along the minus strand of CAZXAQ010000003.1, from coordinate 45,379 downwards.
TCCGACGGTCTGGGCGGGACCGCGACGGCTACCATCGGCTCGACGGTCACTTGCGAGATCCAGAACTGAACCGGATCATTACCATAGCGCGCCAGACCTACGCGCGCGCGGCGGCGGCGTGGGCGGCTGCGTCGGGGCGCACGCGGGCGCTCGCGCTCGGCGGCGCGGGCGTTCTTGTGCTTGCGCTTGGCTTCGCCGCTTTCACCGGCGGCCGCTCGTGCGGCGAGCGCGCGGATGTGGAGGCGCGCGTTGCCGAGTTGACCTCCGCCATGCAAGCCGATGCGGCCGCGGGCAAGATCACCATTGAGGTGCTTGCCTCTCGCGTGAAGAAGGTGAACGCGGCCGCAACCGCGTTCGAGACCTCCAAGGACCTTGGGGCGTTCTGCGCAGCGCTCGACACGTTGAGCGGCGAATTCGCCGCGCCCTGAGGCGGGTTTGACTTTTCTATATCTGCACCTTATCTGAAAATCTCTTGCGCCTTGTGACTTGTCGCGTCACGTGAAACGGCACAAGCGGCACACATGTGCCGCTGTGCCAGTTGTGCCAGAGGGTTTGGCGGAAAGCATGAATGTTGCTGCGCTTCGCACGGTTCGCATCGTCGCGATCGGGCTGATCTTGGTGTCGGGTCTGGTGTGGGCGGCGGCCGGGCTCGGTTGGTTCGGCCCGGCGCGGGCGCCGTCGTTCGGCGGGCCCGCGATCGGGAGCTTCCGGCTGGTCGATCAGAACGGCGCCGCGGTGACTGAGCAGGCGGTGCTCGGGCGGCCGGCAGTGATGTTCTTCGGCTTCACCAATTGCCCCGACGTTTGCCCGACGACGCTGGCGTCGATGACGGCGTTGCTGGGACGGCTCGGGCGGGATGCGGACCGGCTCGGCTTCTATTTCGTCACCGTCGATCCGGAGCGGGATACGGTGGCGGTTTTGAAGGCCTATCTTGCGTCGTTCGATCCGCGCATTCGCGGGTTGACGGGGGCAGGCGATCAGATCGCGGCGATCACGCGGCCGCTCGGCGTCTACTACGCGCGCGTCGAGGCGGGCGGCAACTATACGATGGATCACACGGCGAGCGTTTTCTTGGTCGGTGCGGACGGCACGTTGCGCGGCACGATCGCCTACGGCGAGGATGCGGCGGCTGCGGAGGCGAAGCTGCGCGATCTCTTGCGCTAGTCTAGCCCGCTTGGCGCAGTTCCGTCGGCTGGGCCAAGCGCAGGCGGGTTGCGGGCAGGTCGATGCGAACCGTCGTGCCAATGTTCTCTTCGCTCGACAGTTTCAGCGTGCCGCCGTGGATCTCGATGATCTTCTTCGAGTAGGGCAGGCCGAGGCCGGTGCCGCCGTGGCGGCGCGCGGTCGCGCTTTCCACTTGCTCGAACGGACGCAAAACGCGCTCGATGTCGCCGGCGGGGATACCGATACCTGAGTCCTTGACGTTCAGCACGATGCCGTTCGTTTGGGAGGTTTGCGCGCTGACTTCGACGCGGCCGCCGGGCGGGGTGAACTTGATGGCGTTCGTTACGAGGTTCAGCGTCACTTGGCGGATCAGGCGCTCGTCGGCGTAGATGTTGTGATCGCCCGCGGCCTTGGTGAAGACGAGCGCGACTTTTCCTTCCTCGGCTTTTTGACCGCACATGCGTAGCGTCTTGTCGACGACGGCGTTGATGTCGAACGCGCTTTCGGAGAGGTCGAGTTTGCCGGCCTCGGCTTTCGCCAAGTCCAGAATGTCGTTGATGATGGACAGCAGGTGCTGGCCGCTGCTGTGGATGTCGCCGGCGTATTCGACGTATTTCGTCGAGCCCAGGGGACCCATCATCTGCTGCTTGAACATCTCCGAGAAGCCCAGGATCGCGTTCAACGGCGTGCGGAGTTCGTGGCTCATCACGGCCAGGAATTCGCTCTTCGCACGATTGGCGGCTTCGGCTTCGTCGAGCAGCGCCTTCATGACGTGGTTTTTCTGCTCGATAATCTTCTGGGCAACATAGTTGTTGCGGACGTGCGTTTCGAGCACGTAACTCGAGAACACGCCGACGCCGACGGCCATCATCAAGAAGTAGTTGTTCGAGATGTAGTCTGTGGTGCTGACCGGGTTCAGCCAGAGGCTCACCACTTGGTAGGCGAGCAACAGCCCGACGGTCACCGACGTCGAGTAGACGAAGCGCATGCCGAGCAGCGTGCCGCTGTAGACCGTCACCATGATCAAGCCAGCGTAGTAGGCGCTGTGATACGGCGCCGGCATGATGGCGCACATCGCCGCGATGCCGAGGCCGCACGCCGTCATCGCGACGGCGAGCCCGGGCTGGATAAAGCGAACGAATGTCGGCTGAAACGTCAGGCTCAACACGGCTAGCATGATCGGCGCGACGACGCCGTAGCGGATCAGCCACATCGTCTGGACTGCGGCGCCGCCGACCAGGGCATCGAGATAACCGAACGCAACGTACAGCGCGATCGCAGCCAGCAAGTAGGCGCGGATGAACGGAAGCGATTGGGCGAGCGAGTGGGCGGCGAAGTCCGCTTCGATTTGCGGATCGCGAAACACCATCAGGAAACGGTTCAGCGCGAAATTGCTGTGACTGGTCCGCTTCGCGTCGTTTTCGGCCGTCGAGTCCACCTGGCTCGCCTACGCAGATAAATTCACCCAGAGCGGGAATCTAACGCAGCGGCCGTTAAGTCTGGGTATCGCGCGGCGGCGTTAGGGAATTTTTTATCTTGCGCGCGCGCCTGCGTTGGCGCCAAGTGTGATCTTAGTTTCGGGTGCGTTGGGGGCTTTTGTGTTTGTCCGGGGTGTTGGGGCAGCGCTCGTCGCAAGCATTCTTTTACCGTCTTCGGCGGTCGCGGCCGGTTATGCGCTCAAAGAGTACAGCCTCTCGGGCATGGGTGCAGCCTTTGCCGGTACGAGCGCGCAGGCCGACGAACCCGGCTTCCTGACCTACAATCCGGCGACGAGCGCGGGTGTTTCGGATTGGGACGCAAGCTTTACCGTCAACGGTATCTATCCGACGTCGGAGGCGGCGTTCGGCCTTGCGACCAACGCGCTCGGCACACCGACGGGCGGGAATGCCGCTCCCGACGGATTCATCAAGGATGCGTACGAACCCGGACTGCAGCTGCGTTACCGCTTGGCGCAGGGCCTCACGGCGGGGTTGTCGGTTTCGGCACCGTGGGGCTTGAGCACGCGTTACAACGACGGTTGGGTCGGGCGCTATTACGCGCTTGAATCGAAGCTCATCACCGTCAACGCGGTTCCGTCGCTGGCGTACGAGATTGCGCCGGAGTTTGTCGTTTCGGCGGGCGCGCAGATTCAGTACGCGAAGGGAACGCTGTCGAACGCGGTCGACTTCGGCACGATCGGGGCCCTGTTCGCCGTGCCGGGTTCTCTCCCCACGCTGCAAGACGGCAAAGCGGAGTTCAATGTCGAAGATTGGGGTTTCGGCTTCGTGCTCGGCGCGTTGTGGCGGCCGTCGCAGGAGGTAAGCGTCGGCGCGTCGTACCGGTCCGAAATCCGGCACACGCTTGAAGGCGATGTCGATTTCACGCTGGACACGGCGGGGGTTGGCACTGCGATCTCACTGGCGACCGGGAGCTTCGCGGACTCGGCGGCGTCGACGAAGTTGACCACGCCCGCGGTCGCGTCGGCGGGTTTCTCCGTCGCGGTGACGCCCGCGGTCACGCTGCTCGCCGAGGCCGGCTACACGTGGTGGAACGCGTTCGAAGAGCTGCGGATCAAATTCGTCAATCCGCTGCAGGCCGACGTGTTTCAGACCTACGACTGGAAGAACACATGGTTTGCGTCTGCGGGCGTGAAGGGGCGCCTTGCCGATAACTGGACGCTGCGCATGGGTGTCGCGTACGACCAAAGTCCGACGCGCGATGCGACGCGCGATCCGCGCATTCCCGATGCGGACCGCACGTGGCTTGCCGTCAGCACGCGCTACGATTTCGAGGGCGGAACGAGCTTTGAGGCGGGCTACGGGCACTTGTTCATTCCCGAAGAGCCCATCGCACTGACGGCAGCCGCGCCGGAGAATTTGGCGCGGGGCAATTTGATCGGTGTGACCGATTCACACGTGGATGTTTTCACCGTTCAACTGACGTTCCGCTAGGCGGCTCAGGTCCCGTGCGCTAAACGCAGCGCCGGATTTCGCGGGCGGTGGATCATGTTTGTCGATGTCGGCGGGCAACGCATTTTCTTCGATGTAGCAGGATCGAAGCTTGCACCCGACGGCCCGCGGATGCGCGAGAAGCTGACGCTGATCGTGATGCACGGCGGGCCGGGGTTCGATCACTCGGGATTGCGCGGCGACTTCGATGGGCTCGCCGACATCGCGCAGGTGATCTACATCGACCACCGCGGCAACGGACGCAGCGTGCCGAGCGATCCGGCGACCTGGACGCTTGCGCAGTGGGGCGACGACGTGCGCGCCTTCTGCGACGCGCTTGGGATCGTGAAGCCGATTGTGCTGGGCCAGTCGTTCGGGGGCATGGTCGCGCAAGCCTATGCGACGCGGCATCCCGACCATCCGCGCGCGCTTATTCTGTCGAGTACGGCGGCGCGCATGGACTTTCCCGCCAGTATGAAGATTTTCGAGGCCAAGGGCGGTGCGTCGGCTCTGGAGTCGGCCAAGCGGATGTGGGAGTCGGGCAGCGACGCGGAATTCGAGACTTACATGCGCGTTTGCATGCCGCTGTACAACACAACGGTCCGAGCCGACGGCGAGGATGCCCGCGCTCGCGCCATCATGCGCCGTGAGGTCTACCGGCATTTCTCTTTGCCCGGCCGTGAAATCCACAAGATGGATTTTCGAACCGCCCTGAACAAAATCCTATGCCCGACGCTCGTCCTGGCGGGCGCCGAAGATCCGATCACGCCGCCGCATTTGGCGACGGAGTTATTGACTTGCATCAAGGCGGGCTTCGCGTCGCTCAGGGTATTCGAAAACTGTGGACACGGGGCGTTTCGTGACGATCCTGAGTCAGTTCTGCTTGCGGTCCGTGAATTCGTCACAGACGTGTGAAAGATGGTTGCCGACGCGCAGGATTATATGCTTCATGGTTAATCTCACAGGAATTCATTCCAAGTGTTGCACTCGTCACGCGGACGTACACTGACGAGCGATTTACAACTAAAGTAATTGGGCCCTATTTAGGGGGTACTCCGAAACATATTCGGAAGCAGAGAACTTTCCAGCGGCTTTGTAGCCGTAGAGGAATGCGCGATGCAGGGGGCACTGGTGGAAAATACGGTCATTTGGCTGATCGATGCGCATCCGTTGCTTCGCTCAGGTTTGCGATCGCAATTGGACGGCAAAGGTTTCGAGGTCGCCGCCGAGGCCGCAACGGTTGAAGAGATCAACGGCAACGGATCTCACGGGCCCTCGCCGAACATCATCATTCTCGATTTCACGCAGGGGCCGGCAGCTGTATCGGCGCTGAAAGTCTCGCAACCTCAGGCACGCACCGTCGTGTTCGCCGAGTCCGCGGAGCTTGCGCATCTGGCTGACATGTTCAGCGCCGGTGCCGATGGTTATTTGCTGAAGAGCATTACGCCAAGCGCGCTGATCGAGTCGCTGCGCTTGGTTGCGCTCGGGGAAAAGGTGTTTCCCAGCATGCTGACGGACTTTCTTGGCGCCATGCGGACAAACCATGCCGGCACGAACGAACGCTTGCGCGTTGGCGATGTGGCGTTGTCGCAGCGCGAACTCGACATCATCCGCCAACTGGCGGACGGCGACTCGAACAAGGCGATCGCGAAGGAACTGGCGATCACGGAAGCGACTGTGAAGGTTCACTTGAAGACGGTGTTGCGCAAGCTCGGCGCGACGAACCGCACGCAGGTGGCGATTTGGGCGGTGCAGCACGGCCTTGCCAACCTCTCCAATGGCGCGCGCAACGGTCGCGCGAAACCGGCCTAGCCGCGTTTAGTTTCCCTGGCTTCTGAACGTCGGGCTGGCGAGTTCCGGGTGCGTGCGGAGCGTCGGCATGGTTGACAGATCCGGCGTGCTTTCGCCGCGGCGCCGGGGCCCACGCAGTTTAGGCAGGCCGTAGGCTGCGGCCGTCCAGCCGTCGACCGCCCCGTAGCCACCGTCGATGATGCCGAATACGCGATCCGTCCAGGCGTTCACAGCGTAGTTTGGCGCGAAGAGACGGGCGTAATCGGCCGCGTAATTTGCATACGGCGCTACCATCAGCGCATGGCTCATTAAACGTCCGGCGTAGGGCGCGGCTTGCGGCGGAGCATAGGCGAACGCCGGCAGCGGTGGCGCTTCGTGCCTGCCGAAGCCAGATTGGCCATAGACAAACATGCCCCCGGCCGGAGCGACGTTCGGCAGGCGGACAAAGGTTGGCGCGGAGACCGCCGACACCTGCACACCGTTCGTGCTTGGAAAAGCATACTGCTCGCCGGCTGCGGCGATGCTTGCCGTGGCGATCGTGAGCGTCGCCGTTGTGACGGCCGTCGCAAAGATGCGTGCTGCTTTCATTGTGTCCTCGAAACGCTTAGAGGGCCGCGTGGTCGCGACTCGCCTTGTGAGCATGACAAATGAAGTGCGGCACGTGAAGCGAGCATTGGCGTATACCACTTAAGTAGGCGGTCGTGCTCTCAAGTGAGATGGGATCGGAAAAGCGCCGCGATGGCTGCACTTGTCACGTGCGATCGAGACTCGCCGCGTCCAGACGGTCGGTGAGCGACGCATCGCGGCGCGGCATTGGGGGTACGCCCGATGGGGATGATTTTGACTGACTGCGTGTTTCGACAGGAGTGCGCGCCAGCGGGGTAATTCGGATGACGCGGAAGTCTCAGCCTTTGTCTCCAGTGCAGAGATGGATGAACTGCAAGTAATTTCCCGCCCGAGCAGCGCAGCGAGGTGATGGATTCCTCCGATGCGCGAACTGGGGTGGATCCGATGACGCGCCTCTCGGCACTAGGACTTGGGCTTCTTCTCTCAACAACACTGACATCTTGTGCGGGCTTGGCCCCCGGCGACGCGAGCGGCGTGAAGCCGCTCATCGTCTATCCGGTGACCACGAACGACACGCCGTACAGCCAATGCCTGCGGAAACTGCAGAGCGTGGCCGCCAGCAACTTGCCCGTCTTTGCGGTGGGCGAGATCGCCGACAAGACCGGGCAGGTGTCCTACTACGACAAGGCGGGCAACAACCTGACCCAGGGCGCGGCCGAGATGGTTATGAGCGCGCTCTACAAGACGGGGAAGGCGCATCTGGTCGAGCGTTATGACCTGCGCATTCCTTTGGCCGAAGTGAAACTGGCCGAGCAGAACCGTTTGAGCCGGCCGGCAGACGCGTTCGGCAAGCTGCCGGCGACCGACTTCATCGTGGTCGGGGCGTTGACGGAGCTCAACTACAATATCGTAACAGGGGGTGTGGGGTTGCGCGTTGCCGGCGTGGGCGGCGGGGCGCGCATGGCGGTGGTGAACGTCGCGCTCGATCTTCGGGTGATCAACTCGAAGAACTTCGCGGTGTCGTACGTTTCCTCACTGCAAAAGCAGATCTACGGCTACGAAGTCGAGGCCGACATCTTCCGCTTCTGGGATTCGACCCTGGTCGAGCTCGAGGCGGGCCATGTGCGCAACGAGCCGCTTCAACTCGGCGTGCGTACCGTCGCCGAGATGGCCGTCTACCAGATCATGACCGACTTCCTGCGGCTACCGAGGGATCCGAGCTGCGCCCTCGTAGAGAACGACCATGTGTCGTCTTATCTCGAGCAGCTTAAACCTAATGGGGAGACCACTAAATGAAAACGCTAAAGAGTATGAGGACTCTAGCGGTCAGCCTCGGCGTGCTCACAGTCTGCGCAATGGCATCACCTGCCATGGCGTTCGACAACGTGAGATGGTCATGGACGAAAGACGTGCGCGAACACGTCGACATCGATGTCGACATCGACATCAATGTTAACTCCACGGGCCTTGTCGAGGTCGAGAAGTTGCAAATCTTCTTCGGCAACGTGACCGCACAGTCGAACGTGCATGGCATCGTTAACAATCAGTACAACCCGGGTTTCGAGATCCAATGGGTCTATTGCCGCCCGGTGATCATCTGCAACGCGTTTGACGCCACGGTCGACTTGCCGTCGGTGATCAGCGCGGCAACCGCCGTCGGAAACAACCAGAGCATCACCTCGGATGTTCCGGTGTTCCTGCACGACGGGCAATTCGTAGCCAACACGCGCTTCAACGGCGACAATGGCTGCGATTGGCTTTGCACGATGAGGGCCGCGATGCCGGCGGATTCCACTGCTTCGCTTAGCGGTGGCCCCGCCAGTCCTGCGGCCGGCAATCTGCATACGGATCTCGCGCTCCTGTTCTCGTTGGGCGCGATCGCAGGCGTGATCACTCCGGCCAACATTTCGGCGGAGTCGAACGTCTTCTACATCCGTAACGCAACGGTCGACAGCTCGGCGACCGCCGTGGCGAACAACATCAGCGTCACGCTGAAGTCGGACGTCGACGGAACGGCCGGTGGCGACTCGGATCGTCTGGCGACCTGCACCGACGGTCGTTGCGGCCCCCCGGGACCGCTTGATCCGGGCTTGTTGAGCAACCATGTCCTGATCGCCGACATCACCCAGTTCGCGTATGCGAATGTTTCGGCGGTGTCGAATGTCTGCGACGTGTCGCTCGACAACTACCGGAACCTGTCTCCGAACACGGACGACCTGACGGCGACCCTTGGCCGCCCGATCGTCAGCTCCGTGGCGACGGCGGTGGGCAACAACGTCAGCATCACCGTTGGCGTGCCTGATCCGGCGGAATAACCAAAGCCTGGCGGCGGGGGCGAAAGCTCCCGCCTTCTTTGCAAACAATCAATCGAAGGTGAGCGCCATGAGGAAATTTGGAACGGTTGCGGTGCCGTTGGTTTTGTTGGCAGCGTTGACGGCAGGGCCGACGCGCGCCGATCCTCTCGGTGGGAAAGAGCCGTGGAATTTCACGCCGGTCAACCGGGCCGGCCTCGCGATCGCGATCAAGCAAGCCGAGGACGGGGATAAGGCCGGCGGCGGAAGCGGCGGCGGCACGACGATCGTTTGCGGCGGCACGAGCGGCGGCAGCGGCGACGGCTCCGTCGGCAGCGGCTCGTCGGCAACCGCGAACAACAACTGCATCATCATCAACAACTCGGATGGCGCGATCGTCGACGTCGATCAGCATTCGAACGGCAATCAGTCGTCGAACAGCAACGCGAACTCGACCTCGTCGACGACGAACCACAGCATCGACGAAGTGTCGGACATTCTGAACGGCGGCAAGCAGGGCGGCCTCTAAGGCCGACGTCACTTGGGAGAAGATCGATGGGTTTCGGACGATTGATGGCTGCGGGCGCGGTGTTCGCGGTCGCTTCGACGGGCGCCTTTGCCGCGTCGAAGGCGGAGCTGCAGCGGGCGGCGGACCAGTGCTTCGGCAAGGCCGCCGCGGATTGGGTGACGCTCGCCAATGCGTGCACGGCGATCATCGGCGCCAAAGTGTCGACTGACGCGAAGGCGGGCGCCTACTATAATCGCGGCTCGGCATATTTACGTCTCGGCGGGGGTAAGAACGCGCTCGACGACTTCAATGCGGCGCTGAAGTTGAAGCCCGATTTTTCGCGAGCACTCCAATCGCGGGCCGGCATTTTGATCGGGCAGAACAAGTATGATCAGGCATTGGCCGACCTAAACAAGGCGATCGCGCTCGATCCGAAAGCGTCCGCGGCCTACAGCAATCGTGGTTTGGTCTACGCCGGCAAGAAGGATTTTCCGCGGGCGATTGCCGATCTCACGAAGTCGATCGAGTTGGAGCCGGGCGATGCGAAGGGCTACTCAGCACGTGGGTCCGCCTATCTCGCGAACGGCGACAAGGAGCGCGCGCTCGCCGATTTGAACAAGGCAATTCAGCTGGATTCGAGGTTGTCGGTCGCTTACTTCAATCGCGGCAAACTCTACGCGGCCAAGGGCGACAAGGCCAAGGCGAAGTCGGACATGCAGGCGGTGCTCTCGATCGACGCGGGAAACACCCAAGCGAAAGACGAATTGGCGAAGCTTGAGAAAGCCGGAGGCTAGCTCTCATGAACCGCATCGTTTTGCTGGCGGTGGCGGCGGCGCTGGCCGTGGGTCCGGCCAACGCCGCCTCCAAGCCGGTGAAGCCGAAGCCGGGGCAGCTTACAACGGCGGACTTGCGCACCTGCATGGGGCTCAACAATTCCTCGCCTGAGGAGCAGGTTCCGGCGTGCACCAAGATCATCAAGTCAGGGAACGTGAAGCACCCGTACACGGGGGACTATTACGCGACCCGCGGGGCTGCTTACCTGGCGCTCGGCAAGCTTGACGAGGCGCTGGCGGACTTAAACAAAGCTTTGACCGTGCGGCAGGCGGCCGAGTTCTACTTCCAGCGCGGGCTCATATACATGGCTCGGCAGGGGGCCGATGAAGCGAAGGCGGACTTCGATCGCACGATACAGCTGAAGCCCAAATTTGCGCCGAGTTACATGATGCGCGGGTTGATTTCTTATCATGGCGGAAGCTTTTCGGAGGCGCAGTCGTTCTTCGACAACGCCGCAAAGAACCGGACTGGCTACTCCCAAGCGATTTTCGCGCGCGGCGTCGCCAAGAAGCGCAACGGCGACGACAAAGGCGGCGACAAGGACCTTGCCGAAGCGCGTGCGATGAGCGGTCACGTCGACGACGATTGCAAGAAGCTGGGGCTGATACCCTAAGCGCTTCTGCCCCAGTCGCGGGCGCGCGCGAGCTTCACGAACGCGTCGCTGGCCGGCGAGAAGCGGCGGCCGGCGACCGTGCCTAGCGTGATCGAGCGCTCGATGTTCAGGCCTTCGATGGGCTTCGTTATCAGGTCTGCGCCCGCCACCATGCTTTCGGGAAGGGTCGCAATGCCCAGGCCTTCGCGCACGAGCGAGATAATCTGGTCGCAATTCGCGGCGCGCGTGGTGAACTTCGGCGTTACGCCCGCCGATGCGCACATCTGACGAATCCGATCCGCAATCGGGCAGTTCGTAAGTTGGATGACCTCAACATCGTTCAGGTCCGCGATGGCGACGGACTTTTGGCTCGCGAGCTTGTGTCCACTCGGCATCACGGCGACCAGAGGTTCGCGGTGCAGCGACCAGGCGCGCACACGCTCGGGCAGATCCTGGTCGTCGCCGACGACGATGAGATCGAGTTCGCCGGCGACGGCATCTTCCAGGAGCTTCGCATCGGCGCCGCCGTCGAGCGTGAGTTCGAACGCAGGGACGGCTTGGCGCACGCTGCCGAGAACGTTAGTGACCGTGGACGCGGGCACGGTCGGCGAAATGCCGAGGCGCAAGTGGACGACGTCGCCCTTCTTGTAGGAGGTGGCGAGTTGCTTGGCCGACTGCGCCGCCTCGAACGTGCGTTCCAGGTGCGGGTGCATGGCCCGGCCAAGGTCGGTCAGGTGCGTATTGGCGCGTTCGCGGTGGAACAGCAGGCCGCCGAACTCCTCCTCGAGCTTTTGGATGGCTCGGGTCAGCGAGGGCTGAGCGACGTTGCATTCCTCGGCCGCCTTGGTGAAGTTCAGCGTGCGGCAGACGGCGAGGAAGTAGCGGACTTGGTGCATTTCCATGGGCCGCGAGTTTAGGCCTGCGGGTGGCCGGTAATCCAGCGCGAATTCGCTGGCCCGCCCCATGCCTTGCCGGGTTCGGTGGGGCGCCGTACGGTCCCCCATGTGTTCGACAATGGTTCGATTTGATGCCGCGCGACGAGCTGCTGGACGTTCTGAAGGCGCTTGAGCGCAAGGTCCTGTGGCTTGCCAGCTGGATCATCCACAACGCGAACCACCTGCGCGATAACCAGGACGGTTTGAAGGTGGGGGGCCATCAGGCATCGTCGGCATCGCTCGCCACGATCATGACAGCGCTCTACTTCGCCGTGTTGCGCCCGCAGGACCGGGTTGCGGTGAAGCCGCATGCGAGCCCGAATTTTCACGCGATCCAATATCTGCTCGGGCAGCAGACGGTCGAGAAGCTCCAGAACTTTCGCGGCTACAAGGGTGCGCAGAGTTATCCATCGCGGACCAAAGATGCCGACGACGTCGACTTCTCGACCGGGTCGGTGGGATTGGGCGTGGCGCAGACGCTGTTTTCATCGCTGGTGCAGGACTATGTGCGCGCGCACGATTGGGCGAAGGACCGGCCCGAGGGACGGATGGTTGCGCTCATCGGCGATGCGGAGATGGACGAAGGGAACATCTTCGAGGCACTGCTTGAAGGATGGAAGCACGGTGTCCGCAACACGTGGTGGATCGTCGACTACAACCGGCAGAGTTTGGACGCGGTCGTGCGCGAGGGGTTGTGGTCGCGGTTCGAGGCGATGTTCCGCAACTTCGGGTGGGATGTCGTCATTCTGAAGTACGGGTCTTTGCTTGAGGCTGCGTTTGGGGAGCCGGGCGGCGACCGGTTGCGCGCGTGGATCGATGCGTGCCCAAACCAGCTTTATTCGGCTCTGACCTATCAGGGCGGCGCTGCGTGGCGGAAGCGTCTGTTGGACGACATTGGGGATCAAGGGGTGGTCACGCGGTTGATCGAGCAGCGGAGCGATGCCGAGCTCGCGGCCTTGATGACCAATCTGGGTGGGCACGATTTGCCGTCGCTGCTCGATGCGTTCGAGGCGGTCGATCACGATCGGCCGACGTGTTTCATCGCCTACACGATCAAGGGTTTTGGACTGCCGCTTCAGGGGCATAAGGACAATCATGCGGGCCTCATGACGCCGACGCAGATGGCCGCATTGCGCGCGGCGATGAACGTGCGCGAGGGGCGCGAGTGGGAGCGGTTCGAGGGTTTGGCGCTGCCGGAGGGGGCTTTGGAGCGGTTCCTCGGCCAAGTGCCGTTTGCGCGCGCGGGGCGGCGGCGGTTCGCCGCGCCGCGCATCGAAGTGCCGGCGGCGTTGTCCTTTCCTGCGGCGGCCGAGCAATCCACGCAGGCGGGTTTCGGCAATCTGCTGAACGAGCTGGGGCGCGATAAGAGCGAGCTTGCGGCGCGGATCGTGACTTGCTCGCCGGACGTTACGGTGTCGACGAATCTCGGCCCATGGGTCAACCGGCGCGGGCTGTTCGCGCGCGAGACGCTGGCGGACACATTCAAGCAAGAGCGCATCCCCTCGACATTCGCGTGGGAGTTCGGCCCGAAAGGTCAGCACATCGAACTCGGCATTGCCGAGATGAATTTGTTCATTCTGTTGTCGGCGCTCGGGCTTTCGCATTCGATCGACGGCGAGCGGTTGATTCCGATCGGCACGCTCTACGATCCGTTCATCGCGCGCGGGTTGGATGCTTTGAACTATGCCTGTTATCAGGATGCACGGTTCATCGTGGTGGCGACGCCGTCGGGGATCACGCTGGCGGGCGAGGGTGGGGCGCATCAGTCGATCGCGCAGCCGTTGATCGGGATGGCGCAGGACGGGCTCTGCTCGTTCGAGCCGGCTTATGTCGACGAACTTGCGGTGATGCTGCGCTTCGCGATGGATTACATTCAGCGCGACGGCGAGGGCGATCCGGACGAGCGCACGTGGTTGCGCGATCAGACGGGTGGATCGGTTTATCTACGGCTTTCGACGCGGCCGATCGAACAGCCGAAGCGGCAGATGACGGCGGAGATCACCCAAGACGTGATCGATGGCGCGTACTGGCTGCGCAAGCCAGGTGCGAATGCGCAGGTCGTTGTTGCGTATATGGGCGCCCTCGCGCCGGAAGCGATCGAAGCCGTCGGTCTGATGGCCGAGGATCGCCGGGACGTCGGGTTGCTTGCGATCACGTCGGCCGATCGGCTGAACGCCGGGTGGACGGCGGCGCAGCGTGCGCGGGAGCGCGGGCTTGCAGGGGCCCGCTCGCATGTCGAGCGGTTGCTTGGCGAGTTGCCGCCCGATTGTGCGATTGTCACCGTTCTCGACGGGCATCCGGCGACGCTGGCGTGGCTCGGGTCCGTGCACGGCCACCGTGTGCGGGCGCTCGGCGTCGAGCATTTCGGGCAAACCGGGTCGCTGGCCGAGTTGTACCGGCACTATGGGATCGACGCGAATGCGATTGTGCGCGCGGCGGAAGCCATTGCCCCGGGACGGCCGATCCGGCACCTTCGCGCCGCAACGTAAGGAGTGCTTCCATGCGCAACGCGTTTCTCGTCTCTTGTGCGGCGCTGGCGATGGCCGGCTGCCAGGGCATGTCGGTTGGGGTCGGTGTCGGTGGGACGTCCGGCAATGTCGGTATTGGCGCTTCGACAACGGTGCCCGTTGGCGGCGGCGGGTCGAGCACGCTGCGGCAGGTCACGGTGTCGATGTTCAAGATCGATGCGAATGGCATTGGGCCTGAGATTGGGACTTTGACGTTGTCAGATTCGCGTGGTGGCCTGCGCATCGTGCCCAATCTCAAGGGCTTGCCGCCTGGGCCGCACGGGTTTCACGTGCACGAGAACCCGAACTGCGGCCCGGGGATGAAGGACGGAAAGATGCAGGCGGGACTCGCGGCGGGCGGTCACTACGATCCCAACGCAACGGGCAAGCACGTCGGTCCCATGGGAGATGCTGGGCATCGCGGCGATCTGCCGGTGCTTGACGTTGCGGCCGATGGGACGGCAACCGAGGCCGTGAACGCCCTGCGGCTCTCGGTGAACGAGGTGCGCGGGCGCGCGATCGTCATTCATGAGGGCGGCGACAATTTTTCGGATCAGCCAAAGCCGTTGGGCGGCGGCGGGGCGCGGATCGCGTGCGGTACCGTCAGCGCCGACGGAGCGCAGTAGGGTATGACGCTGAAGATCTACGGCTATCCGCAGTCGCGGGCGATACGCACGCTTTGGCTTTGCGAAGAGGCGGGCATTCCCTATGAGCTTGTTCAGACGCTGACGGCCGACGGTGCGACGCGCACGGCCGCATATCTGAAGATCAATCCCGCGGGGCACATTCCTGCGGTCGACGACGGCGGGTTCAAGCTTTCCGAGTCGATGGCGATCAATCTCTATCTCGCCAAGAAGCACGGGAAGCTCTATCCGCGCGATGCGCAAGGTGAGGCGAAGGCTTGGCAGTGGAGTTTCTGGGTAATGTCGGAACTCGACGCGCCCATCGTGCGCTGGATCACGCACGCGATGCTTCTGCCGCCGGAAGCGCGCGATGTGAAGATCGCGCGTGAGGCACGCGAGGCGATGGAGTGGCCGTTGCAGGTGCTGAACGGCGAACTTGCCGGGCGGCAGTATCTGGTTGAGCCGGACGCGTTTACGGTCGCGGATTTGAATGTCGCGTCGGTGCTATACCGGCTGCTGTTCGTCGATCTTGCCGGCAAACCGCACCTTCACGATTGGGTGACGCGGTGTTGGGGGCGCCCGGCCGCGAAGAAGGTGCGCGCGATGCGCGAGGGTTGATTACGTCAGGGGTAATCGCCTTCGGCGCCGGGCGGGTTTAGCTAGATTGCGCCGAAACGAATGCGAGACATGCTGACTGCAGATCAATTGAATGCGAATCCGTTGCCGTTCGCCAAGCTGATGGGCGTGCGGTTTGTTTCCGTGTCGAAGGACGAGGTCGTCGCCGAGTTGAAGGTGCGCGAGGACCTATGCACGGCGCCGATGCCTATTCTGCATGGCGGTGCCGCGATGGCGCTGGCCGACACCGCGGGTGCTGTCGCCACGTTTCTGAACCTGCCCGACGGCGCGAAGGGTACGACGACGATTGAGAGCAAGACGAACTTCCTTGCGGCGGCGCAGAGCGGGAGTTTGGTGCGCGCGACAACGACGCCGGTGCATCGCGGCGGCAAGACGCAGGTCTGGCAGACGCGCATCACGCGCGAGGACGGCAAGCTGGTCGCGCTGGTGACGCAGACGCAGATGATTCTCTAGCGGCTGTCGAGACGGGCTTCGATGAAGGCTTCGGTGTCCTTCAGGACGCTTGCGCGCCAGCGCCAGCCCCAGAGGTAGGCGGCGAAGATCTCGAAGTGGCCGATGTTCGGGTAGACCTTTGCTTCTGCCGTGGCGCCTGCCGTGGTCAGTGCGCTTGCGAGGTTGATGCTGGCGTGCGGGCCGACGACGCGGTCGCGGGCGCCGTGGAGCAGCAGCATCGGCGGGGCCTCGGCGCGCACGAGCTTGATCGGGCGGGCGGCGTGCGGCGCGTCGCGCGAGGTGGCGAAGATGTCCTTGAGGCCTGTCCACTTCAGGGGATCGAGCGTGTAGGGGCCTGCAAGTCCGACGATGCCTTTGATCGATGTGGGTTGAAGGCCGTGCGTGCGCAAATATGAAGGATCGAGCGCGAGCAGCGTCGAGATGTGCGCGCCGGCGGAATGTCCCATCACGAAAAGACGCGCCGAGTTGCCGCCGAGTTCGGCGGCGTGGTCGTGCATCCACTTGAACGCCAACGCGGCATCTTCGACGAAGGCCGGGAACGTCGCTTTGGGATAGAGGTGGTAGTCGGGAACGACGACCGCGAAGCCTCGTGCGGCCATGGCGCGTCCGAACAGGCGGTAGTACCAGCGTGCGCCGGAGACCCAACCGCCGCCGTAGAGGTAGAGGATCGTCGCCTTCACCTCGCCATTCTTCGGGACGTAGATGTCGAGCTTCTGGCGCGGCAGCGGCCCGTAAGGAACGTGGCGCGAGCCGACGTTCGAATGGAACGCGAGCGGCGGCTGTTTTGCAGGGGCGATGGCGGCTGTGCTCATAGCCGCCATAAGGTCGTGATCGCGCGGGCGCGCGTCAAGAGCGGCGCTTTTGCGCGTGCCTTACGGCGGAAATGCCTCAGTTCAACGGTGTCGAGAACGTCAGCAGCAGGGCGTGCCCGCCGCCGCGTTCGCGGCCGCTGACAGGATCGCGGTCGCTGCCGTTGAGGTCGTAGCGGTACTCGAGCTTCAGCTTCGCATCGGGCTTGCCCAATTCTTCCTGGGCGAAGGTCGAGATATCGACGCTGAGCTGCAGCTGCTTCGTCTTGGCGCGTGCCGCCAAATTGTCGTCGATGATCTGCGACTGCGCGTCGGCCGCGCCATACCGCAGTTCGATCTTCGGGCCGTTCTCCGGCGCGTAGGCGATCGAGATGTGCGGTGCCACTTCGCTTTGCGTGTTGCGGACGCCCGCGATCGTGTCGTCGGTCTCGATCATCGAGAGGCCGGCGCCGAACTGCCAATTGCCGCGGCGAACTTTGTGCGAGATGTCCAGAAAGCGGTCTTGCGAGCGCGCCAGCGGGATCTTTCCGTCTTCGTTGCCGGGTTGAACCATGTCGGTCTCGATGCGGCGTTCCCAAGCGCTGGCCGTCGTTTCGCCGAGGCGCGTGTCCCAGGTCAATGCGGCGTTCGCGGTCGTGACGCGATCGCGCGGGCCGGGGAGAAGTTCGGAGCGTACGACGTCGCCGCGCTCGAAGCCGCCGCTGACCATGGTCGGCAGGAACGGGCGGATCGGGTCGATCGCATCGGCCACGGCGTCGGGCAGAACGTCGGCGACGATGACGTCGGCGTTGATGCCGGTGAACGACGTGCGCTTCAGCCACTGACCGCCTTGGGTCAGGTTAAACTCCATGCCTTCCTTGCGGTAGACGGACATCGCGGACGACGCGTAAGCCAGCGTGAAGCCTTGCCGTTTCAGCGCTTCGCGGTTCGTGACGTAGTCTTGATAGTCGAGCTTAACTCGCGCCTCGCCGACCTCAATGCTGGACGAGAGGTTCGACCATGAACCGGGCAGAACGAGTTTGCCGGTCGGCAATTGGTTGAGCGAAGCGGCGAAGCCTTCGGACGTCTCGCCGAAGTCGCCGTCGACGAGGAGCCTCAGATTCTCGGAGTCGATCACCTTTGCCGAGAAGCGGTGGCGGCGCGAGGTATCGGTCAAGCGGATCGAGCGGTCGCGTTCGCGCAGCTCAGGGTCGCGGAAGTCGCGCGTGTCGGTCTCATCGACGGTCTTGGCGATATCGGTGCTGAACGACAGGCGGCCGTTGAATGCTTGCGCGTCGAAGCCGACGCTTTCGGCGGCGACGGCGCCGTTCGAGAAGTTCAGACCTTGTGCCAGGCGGTCGACCTTCACGTTCACGGAGGGTTCGAAGTCGAACGACCCGCCGCGGAGCTTGATCGAAACGGGCGCCTCGGGCGCCGTCGTGTCACTGAATTGTAGCGGCTTGTCGAAGCCGTCGAGCGCCGGGGTCAGGCCCTTCCAATCGGGGGCCGGCGCGATGAACAGCTCGGCGTCTTGTTTGGCGAAGATTTTTTTCTTCAGCGTTTTGATCTGTTGTGCGGCGGCGGCACCTTCGATGCCGAGGCTGCTCGCGAGAACCGATGGCGTCAGCCAGTAGGCCTGTATCGGTTCGGCACGGGCGCTGCCGGTTGCGCAAACTGCGGTACCGGCCAGCAACAACGTGCTGAGACGGTTTTGTGCCAGTTTTGGCGACGAACGATGTTCCATGGCGATCCAGCACTCCGCAAGAAGCGCGCCATTAACGGAACTCACCGTTCCGGCGCGTCGAAGAAACAACGCCGCAGTTCGAAAACCGCGCCGTTAGACTTTCCCGATCTTTCGGAACACCGCCGCCCAATTTACCCAACGCTTGCCGACGTCATTCAGACGTCTTAGCCCCGTACGCATACTGCCGCCCTCCCTAGGCGGTAGCCGCGCAACTCCAAACTCGGACCACGAGAATCACGCGGCTACTGTAACGAGAAGCGTATGTCTACTTTCGATTTTGCAATAGAGGGGGATGAAAATTTTTCCGCATGCGGAGCAATTTGCATCGCTCGATCTTGGTTACGACGTGCACGGACGATGGATCGCGCAGTGTTACTCATCGTTTCAGAAGTTGATCGCCGCGATGGTTACAATCGGCAACACCTCATGCACGGACGAAGGTGTGATGGGCATGCACTGAAAGCAGCACGTGTTTTTGCAGCGCAGCGAACGTGTTTCGAGCACTTGTTTGATCCGGTCGGATCGCAACACCCGTGCGTTAAGCCTGCTGAGGCGATAGGTGCATGGTCCGCCTCTTGCAGCCCTGGCGCGGCTGCCAGAAGACCTCGGACGGTGCGGTTGACATAAGTGTCTAAGGGACTGCTGCAGGGAAGATTGGCTTATGGTGCTGGTTGCAGAGGGCGCTTTTGGGGCGATGGACAACTATTCCGAGCTAACAGATGTGCTGTCCCGCATCCGCAGCGCGCACATCCCGGCCGCAGTTTGGCAAGGCGTTAAGGATTTCATCGCGCGATTTGGTTACTCGCACTTCCTGGCGTTCGACCTGACGCGTGTGGTCGGTGGTGCTCGGGAGGCCCTCCTCTATAGCGACGATCCGAAGGTGCTCGGGGATATCGACCGAGAGATGCTGGCAAACCAGCATCCGGTGGTTCGCGGTTGCATGGAGGGGTCGTCGCCCTTTCTGATCTCGGACTTGCGCAAGGATCCCACCCACGCCGGGGCGCGTTGGCTCGATTTGATGGCAGAGACGGTCCGGCGTGGGGACGGTCTGGTTGTTCCCATCCATCGAGCGGGGCAGCCCATTGCGGGTGCGAACTTCGGCGGGCTGGAACCGGACAGCTCACCGTTAACGCGGGCGCTGCTCCAGGTCGTGGCGCACGCGTCGATCGAGCGGGCCCTCGCGCTTCGCGACGGGACGTCCCCGTCCGTCAGCGTGCTTTCGGCCCGGGAGGCCCAATGCCTGCGGCAGGTCGCGATCGGCCGGCCTGATGCGGAAATCGGGCAATTGCTTGGGATCAGCCCGCGGACCGTCCGCTTCCATGTGGACAGCGCCAAGGCGAAGCTGGGCGTTTCCACCCGGATTCAGGCCGTCGCCAAGGCGCTTCGCGGGCGCATCATCACCGTCTGATCCCGTTGCACTGGCGCTGCAGCCAGTGCGTCACCCTTCGTGCTACGACCCTGCCGGGTCTTGAGGGTGGGGTATGCGGCGTTGGTTTTGGCCATACGCGTTGCTGGCGGTTCTTCTGACGGTGCTCGGCGGTATCGCCGCTGTGTCGGCACTGACCGGTGTCGGCATTGACCGGCTGGGCGGCAAACTCGCGGCCGCGAATGCGGTGGCCATCGAGCCGACCGTCGACTTCCTTGTGTCGACCTTGGAGATGATTGCTCCGTTCGATCTGCCGGGGTGGGTGAAGGACCTCTATGCCGTCCTCGTTCTGATCGTGTTTGGCGGTCTCGCGCTGTCGGTGGTCTTGGGGTTGCTGCTGCTCCCGGTCTTCTACGCGCTTTACCGGTCGCGCTAGCCCAACGTGTGCCCAATCCAGATGACGCGGCCGAGCGTTTCGAGCGCGTCGGGGTCGAGGTCCGTGTAGGGTTGATAGTGCGCGTTGTCGGCGGCAATCGTCACGCGCTTCGTCGCGGGGTGCATCGTCACGCGGCGGAGCAGCAGCGTGTCGTCGAGTCTCAACACATAGATGCCTTCGCGCCGCAGGTTCTGTTGGGCGGTGTCGACCAACGCATGATCACCGTGACCCAAGGTTGGTTCCATCGCATCGCCGGACATTGCGACGACCGCGAGTTGCGAGAACGGTGTTGGCGAGATCTGGCGAAGCCACGCACTTGCGAAGAGTTCGAAGCCGATTGCGTTCGCGGTGTTGGATAGAGCGCTTCGTCCGGCGGCCTGGCGGATGTCGAACAGCGGGATGCGCTCATAGTCGGCGAGTTCGGGCACCGCTTCCTGCGGTTCGGCGCGTGCTTGGCGTTTGGCTTTCGCGGGCTCGCGTATCCGTCCGTCACCAGTTTCGAGCCAGAGCGGATCTTGACCTAAAGCGCGGGCGAACTTTGCGGTGTGTTTCGTTCCTTTCGCGCGGCCGGATTCGAGTTCCATCACGGCTTGCTGCGAGACGCCGACGGAGCGCGCGAGCGCGACTTGCGTCATGCCTAACGCTTCGCGTGCCTTCTTGATCCGTGTGCCCACGCCCGACATGCGAAGACCCTCCCGATTCCGCGCCAGTCTAGCGCGCCCGGCGGCCAAGCGCCGCGATTGCCCGAATTCCGTCATTTTCCAGCCGCCGCGGCCGACGACGATGGCGATCGGGCTTGCGCCGATCCGGCGAATGGGGCTCTGTGATCTTCGCATCAATGGTGGGGCTTGATGCCTTCGAATTGCGATTCCGGCAGCGTGCTTGGGTGCACGGCTTCCAGCGTTCCGTGGATCATCGGCGCGCTGGTGCTCGTCGTGCTGTTGCTTGTGGCGCTGCGCGTTTTGCTTCTGCTGCGCGAGCGGCAGCGGCGACTGCCTTCGGCCGCGCCCGCCGTTTCGCAGGCACAGCCGCGGATCGTCGCGCCCGGCAGTCCGGTGCAGCCCGAGAAGCGCCAGCCGCCAAAGCCCACGCCTCTGCAGCTGCGCGTCGTCGATGCGCCGGACTTGCGTGCCGGCGACTTCTCCGGCGGGCGTACCCGCGGCGACTTCGGCGAACTTGTCACCGACATGGTTCTGACATCCGACGGCTGGAAAAAGCTCGAGTCCCGTGTGGCCTCGGGTGGTGGGATCGGCGGGCTCTACGTGCGCGAGGTCAAGGGCGGGGGCGGGTTCGAGGCGCTGGCCGTCGAGACGAAGACGAACGAGGCGCAGTTCAATCCGGCGTCAATGTCGGATGCGGTGCTGGAGAAAGCGTTGGGCGCACTGTACGCGCAGGGCGCGTTTGGCCGGGCGATCAACGAGAGCGTCGCCAACGAGTTGATCCGTGGTTTGCGCAATGGGCCGCCGTTCTTCCGCAAGGAGTTGTGGCGGCACAATCTAACGAACGGGGTCACGGCGGTGACGCAGCTCGGGCCCGGCGGCGAAACGAAGTCGAGCACGATGCGTTCGCATGCGCGGCTGATCGCGGGGGCTTACGCTGCGTTGAAACAGCTCGATCACGGTGGGGTCTATCTCGGCGGGCATGCCGTCGACGACGGCGCGGATCAGCATTGACCGTCACGCCGCTTGCGGGCGGGCGCCGGCGACGCTGGTGCGGAACATTTCGCGGCGCTGGCCGTGGTAGTCGTTCAGCGCGTTGTGCTGGGTCGCGCGGTTATCCCAAATCGTGAGCGTGCCTTTCGCCCAGCGGACGCGGCAGGTGAAGTTTTCATTCGTCTGGTGGCGGTAGATGTGCTGCAGCAACGCTTGGCTTTCGGCGGCGTTCCAGCCGTCGAAGCGCATCGTGTAGACGGGATTCAGATAGAGCGCGGCGCGCTTGCTTTCCGGATGGCGGATGACGGCCGGGTGCGTGCACTCTTGGAACGCTTCCTCCGACGGCGCGATCTCCGTCGACATTTTGTGCTTCACGCGGTCGAGGTAGCCGCCGGTGCCGTAGGCTGCGCCGGCTGAGTGCACGGCGCGCAGCGTCTTCAGCGTTTTCTTTAGTCCGTCGGACAGCGTTTCGTAGGCGAGGTATTGGTTCTGGAACAGCGTGTCGCCGCCGAAGTCGGGAACCTCGTGCGCGTAGAGCAGCGTGAAGCTCGGCGGTTCGGGCAGGTATGAGAGGTCGGAGTGCCAGGCGTTCGCGAAGTTCAACTTGTCTTCGCGTTCCTTCAGAACGCGGATCACGTAAGGCCGGTCGGGCAGGGGCTTTACGAAGGGTGTGACGGCGCGGCCGCCGAGCTGATCGGTCAGGCGCTCGAGATCGTCGAGCGACATCGCTTGGTCCGGGATCGTCACGACGAGGTGCTCGGTCAGCGCCTTGTGCAGGTCCGCGATTTCGGCCCTCGTTTGTTCGCGCGCGAGGTCGAGGCCGCGGAGTTCGGCGCCGAGTGCGCCGGCGAGGCGGGAAACCTTGAGGCTCATGGTGCCGGTTCGATTTTGAGGACGCTGCCCATTGCATCGTCCGTGGTGACGTAGATGTAGCCGTCGGGGCTGACCCGCACGTCGCGGATGCGCCTGTCGAGCTTGGTGAGCAGGCGCTGCTGGCCGACGGCGTGGCCTTGGTCGTCGAGATCGACGCGGCGCAGGTGCTTGTGTGCGAGGGCGCCGACGAAGGCGTCGCCGTTCCACTGCGGGAACTTGTCGCCGCGGTAGATCGCAAGGCCGGACGGCGCGATCGACGGGGTCCATTGCGTCACCGGTTGCATCATGCGGTCATACGACGTGAACGGCGAGACGTAGGCGCCGGTGTAGTCCATGCCGTAGGTGATCACCGGCCAGCCGTAGTTGCGGCCGGCGTCGATGATGTTGAGTTCGTCGCCGCCTTGGGGCCCGTGTTCGGTCTCGTAGAGGCGGTTTGCGACCGGGTCGAAGGCCAGACCTTGCTGGTTGCGGTGGCCGGACGTGAAGACGTCGGTGTTCGTGACCCCGACCGAGCCGACATACGGGTTGTCTTGAGGTACACTGCCGTCGTCGTTCAGCCGAATGATCTTGCCGAGGTCGGAACTCAGGTCTTGCGCCTTCTCGCGATATTCGAAGCCGTCGCCGATGGTCAGCGCAAACGTGCCGTCGGTCAGGAACGCCATGCGCGCGCCATAATGCGCGTTGGTGTCCTTCGACGGCTTTGCTTCGAAGATCACTTTCAAATCATGCAGCGCCGAGCCGTCAAATGTTGCGCGGGCAACATGCGTGGCGTTGGCAGATTCAGTTCCGGCGGCATAGGTCAGGTAGACGACATGGTTCTCGGCAAACTTTGGATGCAGGACGATGTCGAAAAGACCTGCTTGGTTGTCGGCCATTGTTGAGGTGTGGACCTTGGGCACGCCTGCGACCGGCTGCGGTTGGAGCTTGCCGTTCGCGATGACGCGCAGGCGGCCCGCGCGCTCCGTCACCAGAATCGATCCATCCGGCAGAAACGCGAGCGACCAGGGATGATCGAGGCCCTTGGCAATCTCGGTCACCTTGTAACCCGTATCGAGCACGGGGGCGTCCATCGGTTTCGGCGGCGGCAGATTCAACGGATCGGGCATGACGTCGGCAAGCGCCGCGGCTGCCGTCAAGAAAACGCCGATGCTCAAGGCCAGGGTCCGCAGGTTCATCTTCCCGAAAGCTCCACTATCGCTAGAGACATCTGACCCTATTTCGGGGCATAAGCAAAGCCTGCTTCGGGAAGGGGAGGTTCGCTCATGGCACGCAGGGCCGTTGCGTTTCTGATCGCATTATTGGTCATGGCCGTCTTGGGTTCGACAGTGCATTCGCTGTTCGTGCAAGGCGCATGGATCGGCGCCGCGACGCAGGCGGACCCGAGCTTTCCGGTGACGCTTTCGATTGGCGACCGGCTCGCCTGGATTTGGCACGACATCATCAACATGGAAGTGGGAGCTGCGGCTCCCGCGCCGCCGTACGCCGTGTTGGTCGGGGTTGCGCTGTTGATCGCGTTTCTGGCGGCGGGCCTTGTCTCCCGGTTCACTGGCCTTCGAACGATCGTCTTCGCGGTGGCGGGGGCAGTCGCGATTTTCGTCACGTTCACGACGCTGAGAGCGACAATGGGAACCGTCGGGGTGTTTGGCGCGCGTGGTGCGATGGGGCTCGGCGCGCAGATGGCCGTGGGGCTGCTTGCAGGGTTTGTGTTTGCCTACCTCACGCGTCCGCGAGCCGCCTGAAATGAGTACGCCTAAGACGCCCATGGGCAAGTTCTACCAGACGCTGCGGATCGGCGCGGTGTTCGTCGTCGTGTCGCTCGGGGGGTTCGCGCTTGCGCGCTATCTGGAAGAAGGCAAGCGGTTCGATTTCGGCTCTTGGGTCGTGATCGGGGTTTTGGCCGTCGCGGTCGTCATCACGGCGGCCTTGCGCGCGCTTGCGGCGCATTTGAAGAAATAGCGGGCGGCCCGTCATTTTCACCCGAAACCTCCTTCTGTTTCTGACCTCGCGCTTCGCGGGCAATGTCGCGATGCAGGTGCAGTCGGCGGCGGTGGCGTGGCAGCTCTATGAGCTCACGCGCGATCCGTTCGCGCTGGGCCTTGCGGGCCTGGCGCAGTTCGCGCCGATGTTTGCGCTCATGCTCTACGCGGGCGACGTCGCGGATCGGCATGAGCGGCGGCGCATCCTTGCGGCGAGTTATTTGGTCGAGGCGATATGCGCGGTGGTGTTCATTGCGCTGACGCTCGCCGACGTGAAGGAGACGTGGCCGTATTTTGCGACGCTCGTGCTCTTCGGCGTGGCGCGCGCGTTCTCGGCGCCGGCGTCGCAGTCGTTCTTGCCGCAGATCGTGTCGGCCGAGGATTTGCCGCGCGCGATCTCGGTGAGTTCGACGGTGTTTCAGGTGGCCGTCATCTCGGGCCCGGCGTTGGGCGGTGCCGCGCTGCTGGCTGGTGCGGGCATTGCCTACGCGATTTGCATCGGCTTGTTCGTGCTGAGCGCAGTGCTCATCTACGCGATCGCCGCGACCGTGCGGCCGCCGGTCGAGACGACGAGCACGCTGATCGAACGCGTGGCCGAGGGCATTGCCTATGTGCGCCGGCGGCGGGAGATTTTGGGCGCGATCTCGCTCGACCTGTTCGCGGTGTTGTTGGGCGGTGCGGTTGCGCTCCTTCCGATCTTCGCGAAAGACATTCTACATGTCGGTTCGTTTGGGTTCGGTCTGTTGCGCGCGGGGCCCGCGATTGGTGCTGCGATCATGTCGGTGTGGCTGACGATGCGCCCACTGCAGCGGCGTGCAGGGGTTTGGATGTTCGTGAACGTCGCGATTTTCGGCGTTGCGACCGTCGTGTTCGGATTGTCGGAGAACTTTGTCCTTTCGCTGGCCTGTTTGATTGCGATGGGGGCGGCCGACATGGTCAGCGTCAATGTTCGCCACGCGTTGACGCAGCTGGCGACGCCCGATCATATGCGGGGACGGGTCAGTGCGGTGAACATGCTCTTCATCGGCGCGTCGAACGAACTTGGTGAATTCGAATCCGGCGTTACCGCCGCATGGTGGGGAACCGTGCCGGCCGTCGTTGTCGGCGGGATCGGGACGCTGGTGGTTACTGGCTTGTGGGCGTATTGGTTTCCGGAGCTGCGCAAGGTCGATAGACTGAGCGACCTGAAGCCGGAGTAGGGGATATCCATGGAACGCACCGCGATGTGTTGCTGCGGGACTTTGCGCGTCAAGGTTCGGGGCGAGCCGCAACGCGTGGCGATCTGCCATTGTTTCCAATGTCAGCGCCGCTCGGGCAGCGTGTTCGCCGACAACGCACAGTTCGAGCGCGCGGCGATCGTCGCGGTGGAGGGTGAGGCGAAGACGTTTGCGCGTGCGACGGAGCGCGGCGGGCGCGTGACGTTTCACTTCTGCCCGCGCTGCGGCTCGTCGGTTTATTGGGACCTCTCGCTTGATCCGAACATCGTGGGCATCGCGGTCGGCGCGTTCGCCGATCCGGGGTTTACCAAGCCTACGCGTTCGCTTTTTGGGGTAACGCGGCATCATTGGGTTCCCCACATAGAAGAAGCCGAAGCTTTTTTGGCGGATCAATACGGGCCAAAAGAGTAAGGCGCGCTTGCCAAGGGCGGCGTATTGGCTCAAATTTTTCCCTGCTCTTTTGGGTGGGGGCCAATCATGCGGACAGGATTTGTCTGCGCGGCGCTGTTTGCGGCGCTTGGCGTTTCTGTTTGTCACGCGGGTGAGGGTGCGATCTCCGAACTTCGGCTCGGCGTGCTCGCGCATGATCAAGGTGTGTTCGTTGCCACGAAGGAAGAGGGCATGGACATCAACGCCGAGATCTACTTTCGCGACTGGGGCTGGTTCGACGGCGGATGGGAAGTGCGGCCGTCGCTCGGCCTGTCGGCGAACCTGAAGGGCGACACCAGTCAAGCGTATCTGGGGCTCACCATCGGCGGGCCGATCGCGGGACCGGTCTTCATCGAGGGCGCCGTCGGCGGAACCGTGCATGACGGCGACCTCGATATGGCGACGACGGATCGCAAGGAACTCGGCTGCCGCGTGCTGTTCCACTTGGCGGCATCGGCGGGCGTGATGTTGAGCGAGAGCACGTCGCTGTCGCTCTATCTCGATCACGCGTCGAACGCGAATTTCTGCGACCACAATGAGGGGCTTGAGACCGCCGGCGGGCGCATCGGGTTTCGCTTCTAACGCAGGCGCGGCATCACTTCGGCGGCGAAGAGATCGAGCGCGGCGCGCACCCTCGGCATCGGTAGGCCGCCGCCGTCGAATTTCACCAGCAGCGTGTCGAGGCCGCCCAGCGTGTCGCGCCAGCGGGCGATGCGGCCGTAGACCTCGTCCGGCGCGCCGCAGAGGGCGGTGTGGTGGTCGGGGTCGAGGACGTTGCGTTCGAGTGAGGGCGATGGTCCGCGCGGTCCGCCGCCGGCTGCCGCGATGTCGTTGACCCAGTGGAAGTAGCCTTCGTGGTAGGGCCACCAGAAGCGGCGTGCGTCATCGCCATTGGTGCCGACATGGCAATGGGCGGTGTAGCCGACACGTCGGGCGGCGGGGCCGTGCGGTCCGGGCTCGAAGGCGCTGCGGTAAGTGTCGGCGAGCTTGCGGAAGAAGGCTGCACCGGCGAAGACGCCGGGGAGTTGCAGCGGCAGGCCGCGTGAGGCGGCGCTGAGGGCAGAGTCCTCCGACGAGCCGCCGCCGATCCAGACGAGCGGGTAGGGACGCTGAAGCGGCTTCGGTTGGATGCGGGCGTTGTCGAGGGTTGGGCGGGTCGCCCCGGAGGATGAGACGCGCTCCTCCGTCCAAGCGCGCAACAGAAGGTCGAGGTTCTCTTCGAACGTTACGCGCGACTTCGCGAAGTCTTGGCCCATCTGGCGGTAGCATTCGACGAAGAAGTTTCCGCGGCCGACGACGAGTTCGACGCGGCCGTTCGAGATCAAATCGAGCGCGGCGTAGTCTTCGGCGACCAACACTGGATCGCGGTTGGCGAGCAGCGTGACCGCGGTCGAGAGCCTGATCCGTTTCGTGCGCATCGCCGCGGCGCTCAGCAGCGGCACCGGGTTCGAGACGATGTAGTCGCAGAAATGGTGTTCGCCGATGTGGAAGGTGTCGAAGCCCAGTTCCTCGCCCCACTGGCTAAGCGTGACGATGTCGGCGTAGCGCCCAGCTTGCGTCGGTTTCGTACCATCCGGGGCGGCCATGTGGTCGCCCAATGTGAAGAGGCCGAACTTCATTGCGCGGGGCCGAGCAGGATCGCAGCGATGCGTTCGTTCTGCATTTCCGTGGAGCCGTCGGTGTAGCTTGCGACGCGGGCGGAGGCGAGGTGGCGGAGGAACGGGTACTCCTCGCGCAAGCCGGCAGCACCCATGAGCTGGCATGCGTCGGAGATGCGTTGCACCGCCATGCGGGTCGCGAATTTCTTGGCGTGGGCGGAGGCGAGGGCGGCGTCTTCATCCGCGATGATCTTGGCAGCGGCGGAAGCCACGAGTTGGCGGGCGGCTTCGGCGTCGGTCGCGATGTCAGCGGCCATCCAGCGCCAGCCTTGTTTGGCGGCGAGTGGTGAGCCGAACGCTTGGCGCGACCTGCCGTAGGTGACGGCTGTGTCGAGGCAGGCGTCGACCATCGAGACGCACATCGCGGCGACGTAAGTGCGGGCTTGGTTGACGCTCGCCATCGCGCGGCGGAAGGCTTGGCCGGGCGGGGCAACGATTTCGTCAGCGTTGACGCGGTAGTTCTCCAGCTTGAAGCCACCCGCGCCGATGACGCCGCCGCCGGCCAGTGCTTCGGGGGTCGAGCGTCGGAGGCCTTCGCGTTGGCCGTCGACAAGGAAGCAGCCGATGCCGCGCCAGCCTTGCGCCGGGTCGGTTTGGGCGTAGGTGATGAAGACGTCGCCGAAGGCTGCGTTCGTGATCCAGCCCTTTTCGCCGGTGAGCCGCCAGCCGTCACCGTCTTTCGTTGCGCGGGTTTTGATGCCGGCGAAGTCGCTGCCGGCGCCGGGTTCGCTCAAGGCGCTGCCGCCGAAGCGTTCGCCTTTCAGCATCGCGGGGACGTAGCGTTCGGCAACGTCGCGCGGCATGGCGGTTGCGATGTGGGCCGCGGCGCCTGCCGTGTTCGTGAGGCTGAACGCGAAGTCGTAGGAGTGGCGCGACAGCGTTTCGAGCAGTTTCAGCTTGTCCGCGAAGCCGATCTCGTGGCCGCCCCATGTGCGCGGGGCTTGGAACGCAAGCAGGCCTTGCGCCGCGGCGGCTTTGAGGGCGTCGACCTGCATGCGGCCTTCGCGGGCCCATTTGGCTGCGTTCGGGGCGACGTGTGTTGCGGCGAAGCGGGTGGCGGTTTCGATGATCTTGTGCATGGGTTAGAGGCCCAATTTGGCGCGGGCAAATTCCGCCGCAGCTTTGTAGTCGGCCTTGCCGTTCGGGGCGCGGAACATCTGCGGCACGGCGAGGATGCGCTTCGGTGTTTTGTAACCCGCCAGGTGTTCGCGGACGTGCGCGCGCAATGTGCCTTCGTCGAAGCGGGCGCCCGGTGCAAGTTCGACGACGGCGGTGACGGCGTTGCCCCACTTCTCGTCGGGCACGCCGACGACGAGCGCGTCGTCAACGCTGTCGTGGAGTTTCAGCGTTTCCTCGACTTCCTCCGGATAGACCTTTTCGCCGGCGGTGTTGATGCAGGCGCTGCCGCGGCCGAGCAACGTGATCGAACCGTCGGCGTTGACGAGGCAGTAGTCGCCCGGGATCGACCAGCGCTTACCGTCGATCATGAAGAATGTCTTCGCGGTCTTTGCTTCGTCCTTCCAATAGCCGACCGGGATGTTGCCGCCGCGGGCGATGAAGCCGGGTTCGTTCGCGCCGGCGGCCACCGGTTTGTGGTCGGGCGTGAAGACGGCGACATCGGTGCCGAGTGTAAACTTTGCGGTGGGCGTTTCGCCGTCCTTTGTGGTCGCCGACATGGCGAAGCCGACCGCCTCGGAGGAGCCGAACGAGTCGAGCAGCGTTGCTTGCGGTATGTGCGCGACGAGGCCGTGCTTCACCTCGCGCGACCACATGGTGCCGGAGGAGACGATCATCACGACGGACGAGAGGTCCCAGCGGCCGGGATGTTCGTCGAGCGCGCGCAGCATGGGCTTTGCGAACGCGTCGCCGACGATCGCCATCTGGGTGGCCTTGCGTTTGGCGGTGACGTCCCACAGCTCGACGGGATCGAACGTGGCCGATTCCAACGTGATCACGCAGCCGCCCATGCCGAGCGCGCCGAACGAGGTCAGGAGGCCGGTGCCGTGCATTTGCGGGCAGACGGGGATGAACTTGTTGCCCGGCGTCGTGCGCACGATCTCGACGTGCTCGGCGATGGTCGTGGGGACGACCGGCATCAGGGCCGGGTTCATTTGCGCGGCGCGCAGATCGTGGTGGCGCCACATGACGCCCTTCGGCATGCCGGTGGTGCCGCCGGTGTAAAGGAAGAAGAGGTCGTCGGGCGAGCGCTTGATGTCGAGGTCGCCCGCGCCGTGCGCCGCGACGAACGCTTCGTAGTCTTGGGCGAAAGTCGAGAGGGGCGTTTCGTCGACCTTCACTTGCAGCCAGGTTTTCACGCCGGGCAAGCGGTCGCGGATGGAGGCGACGATGGGCGCGAATTCGCTGCCGTAGACGACGACGCGGGCGTCGGAGTTGTCGAAGATGTAGTGCAGCTCCTCCGCCTTGTAGCGGTAGTTCACATTCACGTGGACGAAGCGGCCTTTGAACGCGGCGATGGTCGCTTCCATGTATTCGGGGCGGTTGCGGATCAAGATTGCGAGTTTGTCGTCGGGTTGGTGGCCCGCTTGGATCAGGCCGCGCGCGAGGGCGTTGGTGCGGCCGTGGAATTCGAGCCAGCTTGTCGACTTGTCCCCGTGAATCAACGCCGGTGCCGACGAGGGCACGACCTTTGCGACGGCGTCGATGATGTCGCCGTAGTTCCACACGCCCATACCATTTCCTCCAATATCTTTTGCGGTGGAGCGTAGCCGAATTTGTCGGCGCTACAAGCGGCTGTTAGACTCCAAAGCATGAGCAACGCACCGGAACTCGGCATCATCGAAGGCTATTTCGGCGCGCCCTGGAGCTGGGCCGACCGCACCGATGTGATGCGCACCTTGGCCGGGCACGGCTATCGCTTCTTCATCTATGCGCCGAAGGCGGATGCGCATCTCAGGCGGCGCTGGAAGGAGCCGCATCCGAAGGCCACGCACGAGGCGCTGGCTTCGTTCGCGGCCGCGTGCCGGGCGGCGGGTGTGCGGTTTGGGGTGGGCTTCAGTCCGTTCGAGGTCTATCGCCATTTCGACGACGCGGCCCGAGCGACGTTGAAGGCGCGGATCGCGGAATTGGATTCGCTCGGCCTCGACGATCTTGCGATCCTGTTCGACGATATGCGGGGCGATATTCCGGATTTGGCGACGCGGCAGGCGGACATTATCGCGTTCGTGGCGGGATGTACGAAGGCGACGCGGTTGATCACCTGTCCGTCCTATTACACGGACGATGCGGTGCTCGATCGCGTGTTCGGTGTGCGGCCGGCGAACTATCTGGAAGATCTGGGGCGGTTGCTCGATCCGAAGGTGCAGGTGTTTTGGACGGGTGAGGAGGTTTGCGCGCGGGCGTACTCACCGGGGCATCTGGCGGAGGTTGCGGGGAAGCTCGGGCGGAAGCCGTTCTTGTGGGACAATTATCCGGTCAATGACGGGCCGCGCATGTCGCAGCATCTGCACTTGCGTGCGTTCACGGGGCGGCCGGCGTCCATGGCGGCGCACGTCGCGGCGCACGCGATCAATCCGGCGCTGCAGGCGCATCTAAGTTTGATCCCGGCGTTGACGTTGGCCGACAGCTACGCGCAAGGCGAGGCTTACAAGTACATGGCGTCGTTTCGTGCGGCGGCACGCGTGGTGATGGGTGAAGATGGCGCGCGGCTGCTCGAAAACGATCTGCTGTCGCTGCAAGACGCGGGATTGGGAAATCTCGGTGAGCGTATGCAGCGTCTGCGGGCGAAGTGGGCCGCGCACGCGCACCCGGCCGCGCAGGAAATCGTCGCTTGGCTCGACGGCAAGTATGCGATCACCAGCGAGGAGATGCTGACGAGTTGAGTGAGGTGGCGTTCGTCTAAGGGCAAACTGCTCCTCAACAAAACTCGTCATGGCCGGGCAAGCGAAGCGCGACCCGGCCATGACGGATTTTTTTGAGCTGAGTGACGCTTTCTTTTTTTCGGCGCTTACTTTCTTCCGGCTTCGAACTGCGCGATCACCATTGCGAGCAGCATCAGCAGCGTCACCGCCACGATATGCGTCGCGAAGTCGACGGGGTTTGTTCCGTGGGCGTGGATGAATTGGAGCAGGGCGGCGGCAAGCAGGGCGCTACCGAGTGCGGCCAGTGCGGTGACGCGGACCGCGTCGATTGTCAGGTGGCGGCGCAGGAACAGGTAAGCGGCGGCGGCTGTGGGGAGGCCTGCGCTGACGATGAAGATGAAGCAGTCGCGGCTCGCGAAGAGCGAGGTCGGGGCGTAACCGAGGTCGGCGACTTGGCGGTAGCATTCGAGGCCGCCGCCTGCGAGCCAGAGCAGCAGGCCGGGGAGCGGCAGATATGCCCAGGTTTGGGCGCGGCCGGGAACGGAGAGCATCACTGCCGCGACGATGGCGCCGACGCCTGCCATGAGTGCTCCGGCGAGTTCGAGCGTGAACGGTATGTGGGTGAGGTGCGCGAGCGTGTCCGTCACGTGGCCGCCGAAGGCTGCGAAGGCCGTCATGACTGCGAGCAGGGCGCCGAGCAAGGCCGCCGCGCGCAGCAGCGGGGCCGCGAGGGGCTTCACGGGTTTCGCGTCTTGCGTGAGGTCTTCGATCAGTTCGTCGGTGTCACGCATCGCGGCCGCCTTTCAGCGTTACCCGGAGCGACAGCATCGCGCGGTGCAGCAGCGACTTCAGCGCCGGGATCGATTGGCCGCTTTGGTCGGCGGCTTCGGCGAGCGTGAGTTCGTCGATTTTGAGCATGCGGACGGCTGCGCGCTGGCCGGCGGGGAGGGCGGCCAGGGCGGTCGCAAGCTCGCTGCGCGTTTCATGCTGCGTGTCGGCGGTGGCGGAGGGGTCGGCAATGTCGGCCACGGCGGTTGAGGTTTCCGTTTCGACGGCGGTGCGGCGTTTCTGCCCACGGAGCGCGTCGATTGCGCGGGCTTTGGCGATGGCTGCGACCCACGGTTCGACGGGGCGGCCGGGTTCGTAGGTTTGGCGTACGCGGTGCAAGCTCAAGAGTGTCTCTTGGGCGACGTCTTCGATCATGCCGGAGTCGCGGTGGTACCGCCGCGCGATCACGCGAGCAAAGGTGGCGGCCTCTTTCAGGAACGCGGCATAGGCGCGGGCGTCGCCTGCTTGCGCCGCCGTCATCAGCCGCTGCCAGCGCGCGGATGGTGTTTCGTCGTTTTGCAAGAGCGCCCACAGCGGTTCGAAGATGGTGGCGATCATCGCGAATGCGGGCGTGCCGTCAATGGACCGCACGCGGCTCAGACTCAGGGCCGGACCAACGCTCTGCATGTTGGGATATTCGCTCAGGAGGCTGCGTTTGTTTCGCGATCACGTGTCTGTGACGGCGAAACTTTCCGGCGGGCTCGCACGAACAAGAAGGCAAGAGACCCGAGATCCGGAGGATTGCCTTATGAAATCGCTTGTTTCGACGCTGTTCGGTGCCTTTGCTTTGGTTATTGCAGCCCTTGCGGCGAGCCCTGCCTCTGCACGGGACGCCGAGGTCTACACGGGGACCTTCTCGTCGCTGGCGGCGGGCGGGTATGACGCGGTTGCCTATTTCAAGGCGGGGCGTCCGGTCGAGGGGAATGCGCAGTTTGCGACCGCGTACAAGGGTGCGACTTGGCGCTTTGCTTCCAAGGAGAATCTCGACGCGTTCCGGGCTAACCCGGCCGCTTATGCGCCGCAATATGGCGGATATTGCTCCTGGGCGGTGGCGCAGGGGTACACGGCCTCGGGCGATCCGCAGGTTTGGAAGATCGTGGGCGGCAAGCTCTACCTAAACTACGACCAGTCGGTGCAGGCGAAGTGGGAGAAGGATATCCCCGGCTTCATCGCCAAGGCCGACAAAAACTGGCCCGGCGTGCTGAACTGAACGCGACGTCTATCGACACCATACCTTCCTTTTGGCGGTTTTCAGCGCGACCTTCGGGCCGCTACCAGCGAGCATGTGCCATGGCCAAAGACGTTCATGATCTCGAGTTGACGACGGGGCGGGCGGATACGCTTGCCGCCTACAACGTATTTGCGGGCGATTGGATCGGGTACGGGCCGCGGGTGCGGTCGATTTTCGCGGCGGCGGATGCGGATGCGGACTGTGCGCTGGTCAATGCGCAGGCGGCCGCGGTTCACATGGCGCTCGAGGCGGCGCCCGGGTTCAAGAAGGCCCGTGCCTATTTGCGGCGGGCGCGGAAGGTGGCTTCGGGCGCAACGGTGCGCGAGCAGGGGTTCGTGCTGGCGATCGCCGATTGGTGGCGCGGCAATGTCCCGGCGGCGCTGAAGCGACTGAAGGCCATCGTGGCGCAGAACCCGCAAGACATCGTAGCGGCGAAGTGGGCGCAGTATCTGGCGTTCAACATGGGCGATGCGGCGGCGATGCTGGAGGTCGCGAAGGGCGTTCTGCCCGCTCATATGGCGACGGCCGGGGCATGGAGCATGCTGGCCTTCGCGCACGAGCAAAGCAATGCGATCGGCGTGGCGGAGGAAGCAGCCTACCGGGCGCTTGAGATCAACGCGCAGGATCCGTGGGCGCATCATGCGATCGCGCATGTGAAGGAGACGCGCGGGCTGGTCGATGAAGGCATCGCGTTCTTGACGAAGCACGCGCCCGGCTGGGCGAACAACAGCATCTTCGTGCGCGAGCACAATTATTGGCACTTGGCGCTGTTTCATCTAGACCGCGACGAGCACGCCCGCGCGCTCGAGATTTTCGACAAGCATCTGTGGGGCGAGTGGCGCGAGTTCGCGCAGGAGCAGATCGGCGCGATCTCGGCGTTGTGGCGGCTAGAACTGCGCGGCGCCGATGTCGGCGAGCGCTGGGAGCCGGTGGTCAAGAAGGTGATCGAGCGTTGGCACGAGCATATTCTGCCGTTCAACGACCTGCACTTCGTCTACGCGCTCGCGCGCGGCGGACGGATGCGCGAGGCGCAGGAATTTCTCGTCTCGATGATGCGGCATGGCGCGCAGGATGTGAGCGGCGTGTGGGAGTCGGTTGCGATCCCGGTTGCGCAGGGGCTCGTCGCCTACGCGGGCAAACGCTATGGCGAGGCGGCGGAGGCGATCGGGCCGGTGCTGGCCCGGCTGCATCTCGTCGGCGGCAGCCACGCGCAGCGCGACGTGTTCGTGCAAACGTGGATCGATGCCGGGCTGAAGGCCGGGCGGCATTCGGCGGTCAGCGACCTGGTAAGCCGGCGCGCTGCTGCCCGGCCCGGCGTGCGCGAGACGCAACGTCTGCTCGATCGGGTGCGCTTGGCGGCCTAGCAGACGTGCTATGGTGGTCCGGGAGCGGATTCTCGGATCATCGGGGCCAATGCAACGACTTCTCGCCGAACTGCAACGACGCAAGGTGTTGCGTGTCGCGACAGCCTATTTGGTGGTCGGATGGGCGATCGTTCAGGCCGCGTCGACACTCGAGGCGGTGCTCAATCTTCCGGGCTGGTTTGACACGTTTGCGTTTGCTCTGGTCACGGTCGGCTTTCCGATCGCGCTGGTGGTGACGTGGTTCTACGAGATTACGCCGGAGGGTGTTCGCCGCACCACTGTTTCCGGCGACGGCAAGATGCACCCGCCGCAGGTGACGGACTGGGTGCTCCTTGGGGCTGCCGTCATGCTCGGCCTCTTCATTGCATTTCGTGCGGCGGTTCCATGGATGGCCGGCCAACCTGCGGCGCCGGTGATAACGGCGACGGCGCCTAAGCTTCCCGCGAAAGCGCCGCCGGCGCTCGGCGATAAGTCGATCGCGGTGTTGCCGTTTGCGAACCTCACGCCCGATAAGGAGAACGACTATTTCGCCGATGGGTTGACGGAGGAGCTGCTCAACATACTGGCCAAGATCGGTGGCGGGTTGAAGGTGGTCTCGCGCACCTCGTCGTTTGCGTTCAAGGGGAAGAGCGAGGAGTTGCCGACTATCGCGGCGGCGCTCGGCGTGCGGCACGTTCTTGAAGGCAGTGTGCGGCGGGATGGCGACATGGTGCGCATTACGGCGCAGCTGATCGACGTTGCGACCGACACGCATTTGTGGAGCGAAACCTACGACCGCAAGCTCGACCGCATTTTCGCGATCCAGGACGAGATCGCGCGCGCGATCGCGGGCAAGCTCAACATCGCGGTGTCGTTGGCCGCGCCCGCGGGTGCACCGACGGAGAACATCGAGGCTTACCGCCAGTATCTGGAGGCACGCGAGTTGTTCCGTTCGCGCGAGAAGAGCGACATGACGCGCGGGCTTGACCTGCTGAGCAATGCGGTCGCGTTGGACGACAACTTTGCCGAGGCGCATGCGCTGAGGGCAGCGATCCATTACGTGCAAGCGGTGAGCTTCTCGATGTTCGAGGGGGAGGG
Source organism: uncultured Flavobacteriaceae bacterium (assembly GCA_964638635.1). Lineage (GTDB taxonomy): Bacteria > Pseudomonadota > Alphaproteobacteria > Micropepsales > Micropepsaceae > SZUA-430. Next base: position 9,094 of record CAZXAQ010000003.1, on the reverse strand, counting down.
GGCGCTGGCGCTGACCTCGGCAAAGCGGGCGCGCGAATTGAAGCCGGATTTGGCGCTGCCCTATGCGATCGAGGGCGGGTATGCGGCCGCGACGTACGATTGGCAAACCGGGATCGCGAGTTTGCGCAAGGCGGTCGAGCGCGAGCCGTCAGATACCACGGCGCGGCTTTGGCTGGCGACGGCGCTGCTCGAGACCGGTCAGTTGGACGAAGGCGCGAACACGCTGATCGAGGCACACCGGCTGGACCCGCTCTACAGCATCGTCGAGGCGTGGCTGATGCGGGCCCATTTCGTTGCCGGCAATCGCGAGGAGGCGGTGCGCGTTGCGGAGCATCTTGCGCGAGGCAACACGCCGCTTGCGCACTATGCCGAGTATGCGCTTGCGCGGGATGCGTACGACCGCGGCGACGCGGCGGAAGCGGAGCGGCACTACCGGGCGTCGGAGGAAGAGGACGTGCCGAAGGAGCTTGTCGAAGCGTTCGTAAAGGCGCTTCACAACCCGCGTGCCAAGCCCGCGGCGATCGCGGCGATCAAGACTGCCGCCAAAGACCCACGCCTGCAGCCTCAAGCCTATTTCTTGTTCTTGAAGGACTACGACGCGGTGATCGACTTGTTGAACGAGGGGTTTGACGGGCCGGAGCAGGGCGCGACCCTGCTTGTCTCGTTCGACGAGGTTTGGCTGCCGCGGCACAAGGCCTTGCGCAACGATCCGCGGTTTCAGGATTTTCTGCGGCGGCGGGGCTTTGTGGACTATTGGCGCGCCACACGCTGGCCGGACATCTGCCGGGCGAAGGGCATCGACGGGTTCGCGTGCGACTAGACGGCCGCTTGTCCTGGCATGTTAGTGTTCGGGCGATGACGCGGGACATGGTGAAATCGGTGGTGCTGTACGCCCTTGCGCTGGCCGCGGGTGCGTTCGTGCTGCAGTGGTTGGAGTACAAGTACATCGCGCGGGCGTTTGCGCCGGAGATTTACATCGGGCTGATCGCGCTCGGCTTTACGGGGCTTGGGATTTGGGCGGGCGTCCGGCTGACGCCGAAGACCGTTGCGGGGCCGTTCGAGCGGAACGAGGCGGCGATCAAGTCGCTGGGGCTGACCGAGCGCGAGCTCACCATGCTGGAGCGGCTCGCGGCGGGCGACGCGAACAAGGAGATCGCGCGGGCGCTCGACATCTCGCCCAACACGGTCAAGACCCACATCGCGAACCTGTTCCAGAAGCTGGAGGTGCAGCGGCGGACGCAGGCGATCCAGAAGGCGCGGGAGCTTCGGCTGCTCCCTTGAGTTTTTTCGCTGGCGGAAATCTGCGAAATCACCCTTTCGGGCGATGGCGGGTGGGCGTCCCAAGCGCTAAAGGTGCCTGGAGAGGACGCCCATGCTTTCAGACGATTTGAACCGCCGCGACGTGCTTGTGTTTGCCGGCGCGGGCGTGTCGTTTGCGGCCATGGGCGCCGCGGCAACAGGAGAGCAGCAGATGGAGCGCGTGACCGGGTTTGGCGGGTTCTTCTTTCGGGCCAAGGACCCGAAGGCGCTGGCCAAGTGGTACGAGGAGAACCTCGGCGTGACCAAGGTTCCGGAGGACTATGACGCGGCGCCGTGGCGGCAGGAGGCCGGGACGACCGTGTTCGCACCGTTCAAACAGGACACGACCTATTTCGGCGATCCGTCCAAGATGTGGATGCTCAATTTCCGGGTGCGGAGCTTGGACAAGATGGTCGCCCAGCTTCGGGCCAAGGGAATCGCGGTCGAGGTCAACCCGGAGGTCTATCCGAACGGGCGGTTCGCCAAGCTCAACGACCCGGAGGGAAATCCGATCGAGCTGTGGCAGCCGGAGGAAAAAGACCACGGCTAACGGGTCGTCCGACGGGCTGATTTCTGCGAAATCACCCTTTCGGGCGATACATTTGAGCGGCGTTGGCGGGTAGTTCAGGAGCCCTCGTCAACGCCCGAAGGAGGGGCAAAGCATCCCATGACCAACATCATCTTTCTCTACGGCACGTTTGCCGGGCTGATCGTTATCGGCATCATGATCGCGTTCATCGTCGCCGCCGGGGGGAACCCCGAAATGAGCGACAACTCGCTGTTCGTCGGGTACCTCACCATGATCGTCGCGCTGTCGATGATCTTCTTCGGGGTGAAGCGGTACCGCGACCGGGACCTGGGCGGGGTCATCAAGTTCGTGCCTGCGTTTCTGATGGGGCTCGCTATCGCGGTGGTCGCGGGCATCATCTATGTGGCCGGGTGGGAGGTCTATATGGCCGCGACCGACGGCACGTATATGAAGGCCTATATGGACCACTACATCGCGGGCGAAAAGGCCAAGGGACTCGCCGGGCCCGCGCTCGACAAGCTCGTCGCCGAAATGAACGCGATGATGACGGCGTACAACACGAACATGCCCTACCGGATGGGGCTCACGTTCCTGGAGATTTTCCCGGTGGGCGTGATTGTGGCGCTGATCTCGGCGGCGCTGCTCAGGAATTCGAAGGTGTTGCCGGCGCGCGCGTAGTCGGGAGACGGAATACAGAGAACAGGGATCGGAGGGGTGCCTTCCGATCCCTGCGTTCCGTGCTCTGTAGTCCGGTGCAGGGTGTGGCATTGCGGCACTTCGGAATTTGCACGCGATCGAATCCGTCACAGCGTAACATCGGCGGCTCTCCGCCGTTTTTGCCGTAACATATGCGTAACTTATCCGTTGTTTGTTACGTCATTCGGGCGTTGCCGAGAGCGCGCGCCGCTGAAAATCGTGCAGCAAAGATGCAACGCCGGGCGCCCTTTGGGCCGCCATGCTTCGTGAGAGTCGATAGACAGTTTCAAGTCGCAGCCGCTGGCCGCCAGGGCGGACCAGGGAAAGCCGCGCGGATCCGTGGGTCGCGGCACGTAGTATAAGTGAGAGAGATAGTATATTAAGGCTGAGATTGCAAGGGGCGTTTAGTCTCAGGGCTATTCGTCGTTGACGTAAACCGTCGACGTCAGGATCGAGGCGCAACTTGTCTTGCTGGACTTTGAACTCGACCACGGCCGAGGTTGCGAGGTTTCCGCCCGCGGGCGAGACGCCGGGGACTTGCTCGGCTTGTGTCGCGGGCGCAGACTGGGTTCGCGCGATGGTGTGGGCGATGTAGATGATGATCGAAGCCTTTTCGCCGCTTGTCGTCTTCGCCTTGGCGAGCGGTGCTGCGTTTGCCGTCCTTTACGGGCTCTATCGGTGGCTGCGCTTGTCGTGGATGTTGGCGGGCGCGGGCATCGCGCGGTTGGTGTGCCACCTTGCGATCCTCGTTCTTTCGGGTGTGTGGCTGGCCGACACCGGCCCGCGCCTTGCCGAGGCGGGCGGAAGCGTTGCGCTTGTTGGCGTCGTCTTTCCGGCGATTCTTTTCGTCCTGCTGGGCGTGCTCGCGGGCGTGCGCATTTGGTTTGCCGTTGCGTTCGATGTTTACGGCGATGGGCACCGCCTGGTTGACGGTGCGAGCGAAGACGTATAGGCGCGTTGAAAGGACCGACCGGAAGCCGGTGCTCCCAGGCGCTTTCCGCGAGGCTGGCGTCTTGTGACAAAAAGAATGAGCCCTGGGGCGACGCGTCGCTCCGCAGGGCTCTTCATCACTTCCGATTCTTTGGCCAGCAGAGCCGGCCTAAGTTTACGAGCGTGTGGTTTAGGCACGCCGTTGCATGCTTTCAAATTGTCGTCTTGAAGAGTCCGGGCTTCTCGCGACGGCAGTCTGTCGCAATTTCAGCATCCATTCGCGAGTGCTAGCGGACCTTGCCCTCAATCTTGAGGGCGGAACTCATGTCCGGTGGCGTCATGCTCCCTCCGTCAGTTGTTGCTCCGCTCATTCAGACGGTTGCGCTCCCTTTGGGCCGCACTCCTTCGCGACAACTCAGGGCTTCGGTCATCCCGTGAAGCACCTGTCATCGAGCGATGGGCGGCCAGTCGTCAGAGACTCTATTTGGGCGCGCGATCGTCTAGGCATGAGTTTGGACCTCTCGTTTCGAGAGTCAAGGGCGTTGACGTGCGTTGCGGTGGTTAGATCGTTGCGGGTTCGCGCAAGATTGTTACTTGCACTGTGTCACCGGAACTAGGTATCAGGTATCAGAAAGAGGCCGACGCCGTCTCGCGGTCTTTCTGATCCCTGATACCTGATCCCTGTCTTCTGCTCAGTGCATCGTGCGCGAGAGGCGGCGCAGCGGGATCCAGGTCGCCTGTGCGGGCGGCGGGTTGACTTTGCGCCAGAGGCTGAAGATGCCGCGCCAGCTGAGGCTCGTGAACAGTCGGGTGAGGCCGGCGCGTTTGCTACGCTTGTCGCAGAGGTCGGCATAGGCGTCGCCGGTTTTGTGGGCGAGGCGGACGATGGTGGCGAACTCCCCAACCGTGCGGCCGGTGAAGGAGAGGCCGAAGGCGGGGCGGCCGAACGCTTCCATCTGGCGCGAGAGTTGAACGGGCAGCGTCGTCTTGCCTTGGGGTCCGTCGAGCGTCAGTTGACCGGCGAGCGCGCGGGCGGGGAGGTCGACCGTTTCGTTTGCGATGAACTGCGCGCCGTGTACGGAGACGTCGGCGAGGCGGCCGGCCACATTGCTGCCGCCGATCAAGAGCTCGGCGCTCAGGCGGCGCTTGACGCGGGGCGCTAGTCGTCGTTGGCGCGGCTCGGCGATGGCGCCGAGGAGACAGGCGAGCAGCGCCGCCGTGAACAGCGTGAGCGCCAGCATCGGCGCGACCGTCGCGTGCAGCTCCGGCTTCGTGAACCAGGCGGTGACGCCCAGCGTCGTGCCCGCGAGGGCCACGGCGAAGACGACGACGAGCAGGCCGTTCGCGTGCTCCGGCGCCGGCACGCGTTCGGCCTTCGCGCGGCGGGTGATGATTTGGAGCAGCGACGGCGCGGTGAGCAGCGACTCCAGGATTTCGCTCCAGGCGCCGATCAGGCGGCCGCGCATGCCGGCGTTGAGGCTGCCCGCCATGGCGATCGCGGTGATCGTCGCGATGAGCGAGAAGGCCGTGGCCGCGACGGGGCTTGTGGTGCCGAAGATCGGGATCGAGAGCAGGAGCGCGAGCGGCGGCAGGGCGAAGGTCAGGGCCCACGCGAACGGCATCAGTGCGCCGAAGAGGGCTGGCATCCACGACAGGCGCTCGCGCGCGCTTAAGCCACGGCGGGTGAGCGGGTCTTGGCTCAGCGCCGCGTCGATCGTGCCGATGCGCTGGCCCATGCGCGTGCGCAAGTAGTCGCGCACCGTGTCCGGCGCGAGGGCGGCCACCATCGGCCGGGTGACGATGCCGCGCAGCCAGCCCGTCTCCGCCGCACGGATGCGCGCGGGCGCGTCAGGGCGCAGGTTCCAGCGCGAGCAGCTGCCCGCGTTCGAGAGCGCTGTGCGGCGCCAGATCGTGCGGTGGTTCAGGCCCAGCGAGCCGGTCGCGGCGCCGATCGTTTTCAGGCAGGTTTTGAAGAAGGCGCCGGGGTCGTTCGGCAGGCGGCGGTTGACGTCGATGTCGCTCAAGACCGGGTCGCCGTCGATCGCGAAGACGGGGATGTCGCAGAACGCAAGGTTTGCGTTCGCGACAAAGCCGCCGGCGACGCGGCGCAGAAGGTCGGGCGTCGGCGCTTCGCCGACGTTCAGCACCAGCACCAGCGTGCCTGCGGTGCGCGCGAGCGCCGCGTTGATGGCGGTTCCCGTGGTTGCCTCCGGAGAGGCCGCGAGCCAGGAGACACGCATGCGTTCGGCCAGCGTGTTGAGCGACTCTTGATCGCTCGCACGATCGACGCCGACGAGGTGCAGCCGCACGCGGTCTTTCGGGTAGTCGAGCTGCGCTGCCGCCGCGAGCGAGTAGGCGGCCTTTGGCGCAAGCTTCGGATCGGTGATGACAAAGAAAACGTCGGCGCTCGGTAGGTCGGCGTCGCGCATGCCTTCGGGTTTGATGTCGATGGCAGCGGGCAGGATGTCAGCGAGGGCTGCGAGCGTGAGGCCGATGGCGATGAAGGCTTCCACGGCGAAAAGAACGATCGAGAGCGCGAAGCCTTGGGTCGAGAGCCCGGCCAGCGTCGCGTCTGCACGCCAGAGTAGGTGGACGATCAGGATGGCCGCACCGATCCCGAACGCCAAAGAACGCTTCAAAGGAACGCCCCGAAAAACGAGACGTTCTGATGGGTTACGCGTAGACTCTTCACTCGTCACTGAACCGCCCCTACGCACTCGCGAATCGCCCCGAATCGCCGCGGTCGATGGAATCGCAAGTTGTGTAACCGGCGAAGTGGCAATATTGACTCAGTCAGGTTCAATCAGGGGGACACGTCTTCAAACATGGCACACCTGTGACAGAGCCTAGGATCAAAACTTCGATCTGGGCCGCGGCGCTGATCCGGCGCGCGGAAGTGAACGGCGCGTCCGCTTTTGTGGCTGCCAAGGGCGATCCGGAGTCCGGCGCGGTGCTGGTGAAGGTGTCCCTGCTAAACGGTACGGCGCGTGTTTGGTCCGCAACCTATGGGCGCGACGGCGGGCGGCGGTGGGTGAAGGCGACGGGCGCGGAGGTGGTGGCTGACGCGGTGGCGGAAGACTACATCGCGCGGGCGCGCAAACGGGACGCGGATCTTTGGGTGGTGGAGGTCGAGGATCGCGAGGGGCGGGATTTTTTGACGGAGGAGAAGGAGTAGAGTTTGCCTGGTGAACGAGTGTTGTTTGCGCCATCTCCACTTCTTCAGTCGTCAAGCCCGGCCATGACGACCTTTTGGTGTCGTCCCTACACGTCCTGCGCGTATGGCGTTCGCGGGGACTGGGATTAGAATTCCGTCGACACAATGAGGAGGGTGGCGATGGAGACGATCGGCTTGGCGTTTCGCACGTTTGCGGTGGCGTTGGCGTTGCTCGCCGCCGCGTGGGTGGCGTGGACGTTTGCGCCGGGGATGTTTCCGTCGCTGCACAAGGCCGAGCCGCGCACGATTACGGTGCGGGGTAGCGCGTCGATCGACGTGCAGCCGGACAATGTGGAAGTGTCCGGTGCGGTGACGACATCGGCAAAGTCGGCGGCCGATGCGCTCGATCAGAACAATCTGATCACGGCGCGTATCCTGGAAGGGTTGAGCGCAGACGGGATCGATCGCGACAAAGTCCGGACGCAAGGCTTCTCGATCACGCCGCAGCATCCGACGTCGGGGCAGGGCGGCTATCAGCAGAACGAGATGATTACGACGGGGTATGTGGTGAAGAACTCGATCAAGGTGACACTGCCGGTGGGGCAGTATTCCGGAAAGCTTTTGGATCGCATGATCCGCTTAGGCGCGACGAACATCGACGAGGTGTCGTTTTCGACGAAGGATGCGGTGAAGTTCGAGGATCAAGTGCGTGCGCTCGCGGCGAAGGATGCGCTGCGGAGGGCTTCGATCGCCGCGAAGGCTTTGGGTCAGCGCGTGGGGCGCGTGGTGAAAGTCGATCCGGAGACGGCGTCGGAATTGCCGATGTGGCGTGCTGAGAACTACAGCGAACCGCCCAAGGATGCCGTCCAGATCATTGCGCGCGAGCAGACGTTCAGTTCGAACCTCTCCGTCGTGTTCGAGTTGGAGCCGGCGGGGAAGTAGGGACACAAACAAAATCAGTCGTCATGCCCGGCCATGACGAACCTTTTGGGGTTGATGCTCCTCAGCGCAGTTGGAATTCGAACGTGCCCTCGCCGCCGAGTTCCGCGGCGAACTTGCCGCTGGTGAGGTAGGTTTTCGCGTCCACGTTGCCGCGCAGGTAGGCGTCCCAGTAGGCGAGGGAGGCTTTTTGGATCCAGGCGTGGAAGCGCGGGTCGTTCGGCCTCGTTTCGCCCAGGACACCGCGGCCGGAGAAGATCATGTGGTCGCCGTCTTTGAAGACCAGCAGATATTTGTCGGCGCTCTTGATGTTCTTGTAGGGGACTTGGCGGTTCGTGGGCGGGTCGTTGCGGTTCAGCGGGTTTTGGTCGTTCGTGCCGGTCATGTGGAATGTCGGGATGCGCACGTCGGCGAAGGCTTGGGCTGGGTCGCCTTGCATCGGTTTGTTCGGGCTGTAGGCGATCGCCGCTTTGATGCGCTCGTCGGCGAAGCTGAAGCCGCCGTTCGGGCCGAAGCCTTGGCCGGCTATCGCGAGCGTCGTTGCGGCGCCGTACGAATGACCGGACATGCCGAGGCGCGCGAGGTCGAGGCGGCCCTTCAAGCGCGCGTCGCTGGCGTTCATCTTTTCCAACTCGTCGATCGCGAAGGGAATGTCGCGGAAGCGGTCGGTCGCCGCCGCCAGCGTGAGCGCCCGCTTCATGCCTTCCTGCATGCGCGCTTCGTCGAAGCCGTTGCCGCCGAAGACGGAGGGCGTGTCGGAGCCCGCGTGCTGCACCGCGACGGCGACATAGCCGTGCTCGGCGAGGAACGACAGCAGGTACTCGGCGCCATCGCGGCTGCCGCCCAGGCCGTGGGAGAAGAGCACGACGGGGGCCGGGGTTGGCGACGGCTGCGGCAGGTAGACTTTGTACGGGACGATGCGGTTGTTGCGCGCGCTGTCGGTCCACTCGCCGAGCAACGTGTCGCCGGCGTGGGCGGCGGTGAGGGTGAGGAGAAGTGCGAGGAAGGCCGAGAGCAGGCGCATGCGTAAAGTTCCTTTTCTCGCGTCGTGTGAACCGTTGCTAGCGCGCGCCAGTGCGGTCCACTACAATCACCACCAACAACATCGTCATGGCCGGGCTTGACCCGGCCACCCAGGGACACAGTCCTCAGGCTCTGATTGCGCGACCCTGGGTGGCCGGGTCAATCCCGGCCATGACGAACTGGGGGATTCTAGCGCTAGCTGCCGTCCAAGTATCGAATTGTGCCCTCGATCGGCAATGCTCCCCACCGACCCAAGGCTTGATCGAATTCCAAGATAGCTTCCATCTCAAGCTCGTTTGGCATGCAGATGATGACGCGAACGCCATCTCTAAGATCAGGGATGCGGCTAAGGTCGTACATAGCTGCAGGAAGGCCGAGATCGTATCGCACGCCGTCGAGGGAGTTGTTGCTATCGAAGAACACCCGATGCAGTGACATTCACCGCAACCCCGTCATCCCGCCGTCGACGGCGAGCGTTTGTCCTGTGATGTAAGCAGCCTCGTCCGACAAAAGAAACAGCGCCG
>CAZXAQ010000002.1:0-119485 GCA_964638635.1 uncultured Flavobacteriaceae bacterium | reverse complement strand
TCAAGGCCGACGACCCGAAAACCCGTCAGGTTTGCGAGGATCTTTACCAAAAACTCGGCGCCGCCGGGGTTGAAGTCCTATATGATGACACCGAGGAACGGGCAGGGGCGAAGTTCTCGACGTTCGACCTGATCGGCCTGCCGTGGCAGGTGCTGGTGGGGCCGCGTGGCCTCGCCAACAACCAGGTCGAGATCAAGAACCGCAAGACCGGCGAACGCCAGCATCTTGCGCCTGAGGCTGCGTTGAATTTGTTCACCCGAAGGACTTGATGAACCGCGTCGTCGACGTTCGTGAGCCCCAAATGCGCAGCGCGCCCCGCCAGCGCAAAAGCGGAACAATGCCGTTCTCGCCGTTCGAGTTCATGCTCGCCGGACGCTACCTGCGCGCGCGCCGCAAAGAAGGCTGGATCTCCGTCATCGCGGGCTTCTCGCTAGCTGGCATCGCGCTCGGCGTCGCCACGCTCATCATCGTAATGTCGGTGATGAACGGCTTCCGCGCCGAACTGATGGGCAAGATTTTAGGCTTCAACGGCCACTTCACGATCTACGGCGTCGGCAGCACGCTGCACAAATGGGAAGACTTCTCGCTGAAACTGCGCCGGGTCCCCGGTGTCGTCCGCGTGACCCCGCGCGTCGAGGGCCAAGCGCTGCTGACGGCGGCAGGAGCCTCACCCGGCGTGCAAATACGCGGCATCCGTGCCGCCGATATCATGAACATGAAGCTCGTCGCGGACTCGCTGAGCGACGGCGCCATCCAGCGCTATCAAAAGAACGATGAGAGCGTCCTGATCGGCGAGCGGCTGGCGGACCAACTGGGCCTGCTTCCCGGTATGCAGATCAACCTGCTGGCGGCGCGGGGCAACGTGACGCCGTTCGGCATGACGCCGCGCTCGAAGCAATACACGATCGCCGGCACGTTCAAGGTCGGCATGTCGCAATTCGATGAGTCCGTCATCTTCATGCCGCTGAAGGAAGCGCAGGCCTACTTCAACAAGGGCGAAGGCATCAGCGGCATCGAGGTGATGGTCGACAACCCCGACAAGATCGACGAGGTGCGCCCTCAGATCACCGCGCTCGTCGGTGGCGCCGCGCGCGTCATCGACTGGCAGAAAGAGAACAAGACACTGTTCGGCGCGCTGCAGGTCGAGCGCTCGGTGATGTTCCTCATCCTGACCCTCATCATCATCGTGGCCGGCTTCAACATCATCTCCGGCATGATCATGATGGTGAAGGACAAGACGCGCGACATCGCGATTCTGCGCACAATGGGCGCCACCTCCGGGACGATCCTGCGCGTATTCCTGATGTCGGGTTCCGCGATCGGCGTCGTTGGCACCCTGATTGGCTTCCTGCTCGGCGTTCTCTTCTGCACCTATATCGAAGAGATTCGCCAATTCCTGATGTGGATGACGGGACTTAATCTGTTCCCGGACGAACTCTATTTCTTGAGCCGCCTGCCCGCGAAGATGGAAACGAGCGAGGTGACGATGGTCGTCGTCCTCTCGCTTACGCTCTCGATCTTGGCGACAGTCTATCCGGCGTGGCGCGCCGCGAAGCTCGATCCGGTGGACGCGCTCCGCTATGAGTGACACCTACACCTACGCGGATCAACCGGCCGCGCGCGCCGCCGCGCAGACCATGCCGACCCTCGCGCTCCACGGCGTGACGCGCGCCTTCGGCGAAGGTGCCGAACGCATCGAGATCTTCAAGAACATCACCGGACAAATCATGCCGGGCGAAATCGTGGCGCTCGTCGGCCCTTCGGGTTCCGGTAAGTCGTCGCTCCTGCATATCGCCGGGCTCTTGGAGCCGCCCACCAGCGGCGTCGTCGTGATCAACGGCCGCGACTGCTCGCGCATGGGCGACGAAGAGCGCACCGCAATTCGCCGCACGCAGCTGGGCTTCGTCTACCAGTTCCACCACCTGCTGCCGGAGTTCAACGCGGTCGAGAACGTCGCCATGCCGCAAATGATCGGCGGCCGCCGCAGCCGCGACGCGGAAGTCATCGCGACGCGCCTGCTCACAATGGTGGGCCTGCAACACCGCCTCACGCACCGCCCCGGCAAACTCTCCGGCGGCGAACAGCAGCGCGTCGCCATCGCCCGCGCGCTTGCAAACCAACCGCGCCTGATCCTCGCCGACGAACCGACCGGCAACCTCGACCCGCGCACCGCCGACATGGTCTTCGGCGTCCTCGTCGACATCTGCCGCGCCCGCGGCGTCTCGGCGCTGATCGCGACGCACAATCTGCAAATGGCCGTCAAAATGGACCGTACCTGGCTGCTGCACGACGGCAAGCTGATCGACGCCGGCAAACTGAAGCCTTGAAGCCATGGACGCGCGGCAAGACCCAAAGCCGCTCCTAACGGGCGGCGCCGCTCAAGCGCTTCGCGTCATCTGCCACGGCCTACACATGGCGCTCGTGTTCTACGCGCTGCTGGGCTGGCTCGTGCCGAGCAAACCCTGGCTCATCGCCCATTTGATCTTCATCCCAACCCTCGTCGTCGTATGGCTCGCAAACAAAGGCGTCTGTCCGCTCAACAACATCGAAAGCTGGCTGACGACCGGGCGCTGGCGCAATCCCGACAACGCGGAAGAAGGCAGCTTCATCCGCACAATCGTCGAGCGCTACCTAAAGCTAAACCCGACGCAAGCGCAGATGGACCGCATCACCTACGGCCTGATGGCGCTCCTGTGGGCGCTGTCGTGGGTGCATCTGAGCAATCAAACCTCATGAAAAAAATAGCTGTCATCCCGGAAGCTTAGGCGAGCCCGTTGCGAAGCAACGGTTTGCGAGCCTTGCTATCCGGGACCTAGGAGAGACACGCTGAGACCGTCTCCCCTGGGTCCCGGCGCTCACTTCGCTCCGCTCCGTTCGGCCGGGATGACAGAATAGGGCAGGTTGGGTGCTGGTTTCCCCAACTCCAGCCCGTGGAACGGTTGCGAAGCAGGATGCGCCAGGCCTTACATCCCCCTCCAGTACCGATAGAGGCCCCATGTCCGGTCACGCAGACTTCGTCCATTTGCGCGTGCATTCCGCGTTCTCGCTGCTCGAGGGCGCGATTCAGCCGACTGACCTCGCGAAGCTCTGCGAGAAGCACCGCATGCCGGCGGTCGCCGTGACGGACACGAACAACCTCTTCGGCCTGTACGACATCATGGAAGCGCTGACCAAGGTCGGCGTCCAGCCGATTGTCGGTTGCCAGCTTGCGCTCCACGTCGACGGCGACGGCACGAAACGCAACGGCACCCAAACCCGCACCGGCCACGACGGCGTCATCGCGGTTCTGGTCCAGTCCGAGAAAGGCTACGCGAACCTGATGAAGCTCGCGAGCAAAGCCCACCTCGACGTGGGTGCGGGCGAGCCGCCCCACATCACCTGGGCGATGCTGGAGCAGTACAACGAAGGCCTGATCCTCTTAACGGGCGGGCCCAAGGGCCTCATCAACAAACTGATCGTCGACGGGCAGCTCGACGCCGCGAAGGCCTGGCTCGAACGCCTCGCGAAAATCTTCGACGGCCGCCTCTACGTCGAGCTTCAGCGCCACGGCATCGCCGCCGAAGCCGTCGCCGAACCGCATCTGGTGCAATTCGCCTACGCGCTCAACCTGCCGCTCGTCGCGACGAACGAACCGTTCTTCGCCAAGAAGGACATGTTCGAAGCCCACGACGCGCTTCTGTGCATCGCGAGCAGTTCCTACGTCAGCCAAGACGACCGCCGCAAAGAGAGCCGGGAGCATTATTTCAAGTCTCCAGACGAGATGGCGGCGCTGTTCGCCGACGCGCCGGACGCGATCGCGAACACGATCGAGATCGCCAAACGTTGCGCCTTCATCCCGAAGAAGCGCAGCCCCATTCTGCCCGAGTTCGTGCCGACCTCCGGTCTCTCGCCGGAGGAAGAGCTGCGCGTGCAGGCCGAAACGGGCCTCAAGGCCCGCCTCGCGGCCAGCGGCCTCTTCGCGCCTGAGCAAGCCTATTGGGATCGCCTGAAGTTCGAACTCGACGTCATCATCCGGATGAAGTTCCCAGGCTACTTCCTGATCGTGTCCGACTTCATGAAATGGACGCGCGCGCAAGGCATCCCGGTCGGCGTCCGCGGCTCTGGCGCGGGCTCCGTCGTCGCTTGGGCGTTGCAGATCACCGCGCTCGACCCGCTGCGCTTCGGCCTGGTGTTCGAGCGCTTCCTAAACCCCGAACGCGTGTCGATGCCGGACTTCGACATCGACTTTTGTCAAGACCGGCGCGGCGAAGTCATCCGCTATGTGCAGGACAAATACGGCCACGACCGCGTGGCGCAGATCATCACGCTGGGAACGTTGCAGGCCCGCGCCGCAATCCGCGACGTCGGCCGCGTCATCCAACTGCCGCAAGGCCAGGTCGACCGCATCGCCAAGATGATCAAGGTCCAGCCCGGTCAGTCGGTCACGCTACGCCAAGCGATCGAACTCGAACCGCGCTTGCAGCAGATGGAGAACGAAGAGGACTCTGTCGCCCGCCTGTTCCAAATCGCGGGGCAACTCGAGGGCCTCTACCGCCACGCCTCGACCCACGCCGCGGGTGTCGTCATCGGCGACCGCCCGCTCGACGAACTCGTGCCGCTCTACCGCGATCCGAGCTCCGACATGCCGGTGACCCAGCTCGACTACGAACAGGATGAGAAGGCGGGGCTCGTCAAATTCGACTTCTTGGGCCTGAAAACCCTGACGGTCATCGCCGAAACCGAAAAGATGATCGCGGCCCGCCACAACGTCCGGGTGAAGGCCGAAGAGGTCGCCTTCGACGACAAGAAGGCGTTCGAAGCCCTCGGCAAAGGCGCCTCGACTGGCATCTTCCAGCTGGAATCGACCGGCATGCGCGACCTCTTGCGCAAGATGAAGCCCGACCGCGTCGAAGACCTGATCGCGCTCGTGGCGCTCTACCGCCCGGGCCCGATGGACCAAATCCCGGTCTACATCTCCGTCAAACACGGCCGCGAGAAGCCGTTCTACCTGCACCCGGCGCTGGAGCCGATCCTGTCGGACACGCACGGCGTGATGACGTACCAGGAAGACGTGATGCTGATCGCCCGTGAGCTTGCCGGCTATTCGCTGGGCCAGGCGGACGAACTGCGCCGCGCGATGGGCAAGAAGATCAAGGAGGAGATGGCGAAGCACCGCGTGAAGTTCATCGAGGGTGCCGCCAAGCAGAAGAACATCCCCGCCGACATCGCCGAACAGATCTTCGTCCAAGCGGAAAAGTTCGCGGGCTACGGTTTCAACAAGGCCCACGCCGCCGCCTACGCGCAGGTCGCCTACCAAACCGCGTGGCTCAAGGCCAACTACCCGGTCGAATTCTTCTGCGCCTCGATGACGCTCGATATCGGCTCGCCCGAACGCCTCTCGATCTTCCGCCAAGAGGCGGAGCGCATGGGCATCACCGTGGCCCCGCCCGACATCAACGCCTCCGGCGCGCTCTTCACGGCCAGCAAACGCGCCGACGGCAGCGACGTGGTGCATTATGCGCTCGCCGCGGTCCGCAACGTCGGTCGCGCCGCCATGGATCACGTGATCGAGGTGCGGAACGCCGGCGGCAAGTTCACGAGCCTGTTCGATTTCGCCCGCCGCGTGGACGCGAAATTCGTCAACAAACGCATACTGGAAAACCTGGTCGCCGCAGGCGCGTTCGACAGTCTGAACTCGAACCGCGCGCAAGTGCATGGCGCGATCGACATGATGCTGGGCGAAGCCTCGATCACCAGCCGTGAACGCGAGAGCAGCCAAGTGAACCTATTCGGCGAAGTGGAAACCACGCGCGACCGCGCGCTGCCCCAAGTGAACCAGTGGACGATGCCCGAGCGCCTCTCGCGCGAGTTCGGCGCCATCGGCTTCTACATGTCAGCCCATCCGCTCGACGAGTTCGCGCAGACGCTGGCCCGCCTGCGCGTCGTGCCTTATGCGGAACTCGCCGCCGACAAGCGCCACGAAGACCGCGCGGTCACGCTGGCCGGCAGCGTCATCCGCCGCCAAGAGCGCCGCACCCGCGACGACAAACGCATGGCCCACATAGGCTTTTCCGACGCGTCGGGCATGTTCGAAGCGGTCGTCTTCGCCGAGACCCTGGCGCAAGGCGGCCAGCATCTCGAACCAGGCAAGAGCGTCATCCTTGACGTTGCGACCCGTTGGGACGGCGACGATCTCAAACTGCAAATCCTGCGCGTCCAAAGCCTCAACGAAGCCGCTGCCCAAACCGGCGCCGGCCTGCGCATCTTCATCGACGACCCTAAGCCGCTCGCCAGCATCTCCGAACGCTTGAAGAACCAACAAGGCAAAGGCCTCGTCTCGCTCATCTTCCCGGTCGAGAAAGGCGAACGCGAAGTGGAACTGGAACTTCCCGGCCGCTACGCCGTAACCCCAGCGCTGAAAGGCGCATTGCGCGTCGTCAACGGCGTGCGCGAGGTGGAGGAGGTCTAGAACACCGCCGCCGCGTTCTCGCGCAGCAGCGGATCGTCGCCGCGCACGCGGTTCAAGAACGTGACGTTGACGCGTCGCGAAATGAAGACATACGGGATCCACACGAGCGCCGCGATGATCGAGCGCCCGACTTCGCGAATGGTCTCCTGGTCGAAAATCGACTCCCAGGTCGACGGTTGCCCGATCGCGTCCATGACGAATTTCGTCGCGACCGCATCGCCCGTCACGAGAACGGCCGAAAAGCCGATCATTCCGGCGTAACTCCGCGGGAACAACGCGTACTTGCCGAAGAGCATGAAGATGTTCGCGACCGACCACAGAATGATCGCGGCACTGAGCGCGATCTCGACGATGATGAAGGTGCTCAAAGTGGGATGCAGCGACGCATAGTCGATTCCGGCATAGATCGGACCCAACGACACGATCGACCGCAATGGCGTGACGATGCACCCGATCGCCACGAGATAAAGCCAGCCCGCCACACCGTAGAGCGCATGACGCTTGGCGATTTCGAGCGGCACCGTCGTCCAGGAACCGTTGCTTGCCATGGTCAAATTGCCCTCGCGATACGTTCCATCGCCTCGCCGAGCCGGGTCGGATCTTGGAAGAAGCAAAGCCGGATGAAGCGGTCGTTCTGTTTGTCGCTCTTCGGTCCGAACGCGATGCCGGGGGCGACGCCGACTTTCGCCTCCTCCAACAGCCGCTTGGCGAACGCGATGCTGTCGGTCATGCCGTCGATCGCAACGAACGCATAGAACGCGCCGGCGGGCTTCGACCAGCTCATGCGGTTGTTGCGGGCGATCGCCTTTTCGACGATGCCAAGCCCCGTGCGGCAGCGTTCGACCTGCCACTTGATGAAGTCGTCGCCCTTGGTGATCGCTTCCAGCGCGCCGTACTGCGCGAACACGGTGGCGCCCGTGTTGTTGTAGGCCGAGAGCTCCGCCATCTGTGTGGCGAGCCGGCGCGGGTGGATCACCCAGCCGATACGCCACCCGGTCATCGCCCAAGCTTTCGAGAAGCTGTTGACGATGAAAACGTCGTCCTCAGGATCCGCGATCGCACCGAAAGAGGGCGCGGGCGTGTCGTAGACGATGGGCGTGTAGACCTCGTCGGAGATGATCGCGATCCCGCGCTTCCTGGCGAACTCCAAAATGGCGCGTTGCTCGCGTTCGCTCATGATCCAACCGGTGGGATTGGAAGGCGACGCGAAGAAGATCGCCTTCGTGCGCGCATCAGCGCTGTCGAACAGACGCTGCAGATCAAGCGACCACGGCTCCCCGTTCGCGCCGCCATCGAGACGCACGAAGCGCGGCACGGCGCCGGTGCCGATCACCGCTTGAAAAATGTTCGGCCACATCGGCGAGATAATGACGACGTTGTCGCCCGGCTCGCACACGCATTGGAGCGCGATCTGCACCCCCATCATCGCAGCCCCCGGCACCGTCACGCGCCCGACGTCGATTTCGCGGCCCGACTGACGCGACGCCCAGTTCGCGATGGCCTCGCGCAACTCCGTAATCCCGCGCGTAAACGTGTAGAACGTCTTCCCCTCATCCAGCGCCCGCTTGGCCGCATCGCGGATGAAGGGTGGGGTGACGACATCGCCCTCGCCGAACCACAGCGGGATGATGTCCTTGCGGCCGAGGCCCAAAAACGACACCTCGCCGATGCCGTTGCGCTCAAGGCCCAGGATGTTCGGACGAATGGCAGTCATAAACCCCCGATTTTCGGCTGATTTGTCGCGTTTGACCCCAAGCTGCCGCCCTTGCACCCCAAGGCGCAACCCCCTAAAACCGCGGCCATTCCACACGCGGGCTTGGGTTGCCCGGCCGCCATATGGCGGGCCGCCCTCCGGTGCTGAGCCAAAAGCTCAGTGATGGCCCGCGGAGGTTCAACCGGTTAAGGAGACAAAGCCAGATGGCTTTACCTGACTACAACATGCGTCAGCTGTTGGAAGCTGGCGTGCATTTCGGGCACCAGACGCATCGCTGGAACCCGCGTATGCAGCAGTACCTCTATGGCTCGCGCAACAAGATCCACATCATCGACCTGACGCAGACGGTGCCGCTGTTGCACCAGGCGCTGAAGACGGTCCGAGATGTCGTGGCCCAAGGCGGCCGCGTGCTCTTCGTCGGCACGAAGCGCCAGGCGTCCGAGCCGATCTCGGATGCGGCCAAGCGCTGCGCCCAGTACTACGTGAATCACCGCTGGCTGGGCGGCACGCTGACGAACTGGCAGACGATCTCGAACTCGATCAAGCGCCTGCGCTCGATCGAAGAGACACTGAATTCGGGTGCCCAGGGCCTCACCAAGAAAGAAGCGCTCGACCTCGCGCGCGACAAGGAAAAGCTTGAGCGCGCGCTCGGCGGCATCAAGGACATGGGCGGCGTGCCCGATCTCCTGTTCGTGATCGACACGAACAAGGAAGCGATCGCCATCCAAGAAGCGAACAAGCTCGGCATTCCGGTCGTGGCCGTCGTCGATTCGAACTCGAACCCGGAAGGCATCGCCTTCCCGATTCCGGGCAACGACGACGCCTCGCGCGCGATTGCGCTCTACTGCGATCTCGTCGCCCGTGCGGTCATCGACGGCATCTCGGCGGCGCAAGGCACGGCCGGCGTCGATATCGGCGCCTCGGCGGAAGTCCCGGCGCAAGATCTGCCGAACTAACGAAACAATGAGCGCGCGGCAGAAGCCGCGCGCCACCCACTCGAACGATTAGGAGCCTCCCATGGCTGAAATTACAGCCACGATGGTCAAAGACCTGCGCGAGAAAACCGGCGCCGGCATGATGGATTGCAAAGCAGCCCTCAACGAAACGAAGGGCGACATGGAAGCGGCGGTCGATTGGCTGCGCAAGAAGGGTCTTTCGAAGGCCGCCAAGAAAGCCGGTAACGTTGCCGCCGAAGGCCTCGTTGCGGTCGCCGCGAAAGGTGGCGTCGGCGCGGTGGTCGAAGTGAACTCGCAGACCGACTTCGTCGCGCGCAACGAAGAGTTCCAGGCGATGGTCGGCAAGATCGCCGAACTGGCACTCGGCGCCGGCGGTGACGTCGCGAAGCTGGGCACCATGGCGTTCGGCGGCGGCAACACCGTCACCGGCCAGGTCACCGCTCTCTCCGGCAAGATCGGCGAGAAGATGGACCTTCGCCGCACGGGCGCCCTGAGTGCCTCGCCGGGCGTGGTCGCGAGCTACGTGCACAATCAAGTGGCCCCAGGCCTCGGCAAGATCGGCGTGCTCGTCGCGCTAAAGTCGTCTGGCGATCAGACGAAACTCGCGGCCCTCGGCCGGCAGCTTGCGATGCATGTCGCGGGCACGCCGTTCCCGCCGCTCGCCATGAAGCCGGAACAACTCGACGCGGCCGTCGTTGAACGCGAGAAGTCGATCTTTGCGGATCAAGCACGCCAATCGGGGAAACCCGAGAACATCATCGCAAAGATGGTCGAAGGCCGTATGCGCAAGTTCTACGAGGAAGTCGTGCTGCCGATGCAGCCCTTCATCCTGGATCCGGATAGAACCGTGGCAACCGTCGTAAAAGACGCGGAAAAAGACGTCGGCGCCCCGGTCTCGCTTGAGGGCTTTGTGCGCTACGCTCTTGGCGAAGGCATCCAGAAAGTGGAAAGTGACTTCGCAGCCGAAGTCGCCGCCGCAGCGAAGGGCTAAATCCTATAGGAACCGTGACCATGTCATCACCGCCGATCTACCGCCGGGTTCTTCTGAAGATCTCCGGCGAGGCGTTGATGGGGTCGGGGGCCTACGGGCTCGATCTCGCAACCGTCGACCGCGTCGCCGGCGAGATCAAGGAAGCGAAGGCCATCGGCACGGAAGTGTGCGCGGTGATCGGCGGCGGCAACATCTTCCGCGGCCTGCAAGCCGCCGCCTCGGGCATGGAACGCGCGAGCGCCGACTACATGGGCATGCTCGCGACCGTGATGAACGCGCTCGCGATGCAGAATGCGCTTGAGCGCATCGGCGTCGACACCCGCGTGCTCTCCGCCATCCCGATGACTACGGTCTGCGAGCCATACATCCGTAGGCGAGCCATGCGTCATCTGGAGAAGGGCAGGGTGGTGATCTTCGCCGCCGGCACAGGCAACCCGTTCTTCACGACCGATACGGCTGCTGCCTTACGCGCCGCCGAAATGGGCGTGAACGCGCTCATGAAAGGCACGCAGGTCGACGGTGTCTACTCGGCGGATCCGAAGAAGAACCCAACGGCCGAACGCTACAACAAGCTTTCTTACATGGATGTGCTCTCGCGCGATCTGAAGGTGATGGACGCGTCCGCCGTCTCGCTTGCGCGCGAAAGCGGCATCCCGATCGTCGTCTTCAACATCCACGAGAAAATGAACTTCGTCCGCGTGCTGCAAGGCAAGGGCCTCAGCACCGTGATTGCGACCTAAGCAAACTTCGCCGGGAGGCACCAATGGCGCAAATGAAACCCTTCGATATGGACGACTTGACGAAGCGCATGAAAGGCGCGGTGGCGACGCTGAAGCACGAGTTCGCGGGCCTACGCACCGGCCGCGCGTCGGTGACGCTGCTCGAACCCGTGCATGTCGATGCTTACGGAAGCCCGATGCCGCTGAACCAAGTGGCGACAATCAACGCGCCCGAGCCGCGCTTGCTGACAGTGCAGGTATGGGACCGCGGCCTCGCGATCGCCGTCGACAAGGCGATCCGCAGCGCGAACCTCGGCCTCAACCCGCAAGTCGATGGCCAGCTGCTGCGTATTCCGATCCCCCCGCTCACCGAAGACCGCCGCAAGGAGCTGTCGAAGATCGGCGCCAAATATGCCGAAGCCGCGCGCGTCGCGGTGCGCAATATCCGCCGCGACGGGATGGAGCATCTGAAGAAGCTCGAGAAAGAGCATCAAATGAGCGAGGACGAGCATAAGAAGCAGCACGACCTCGTTCAAAAGGCGACCGACGCGCACATCAAGGAAATCGATGACGCGCTCGCCGCCAAAGAGAAGGAAATCATGCAGGTCTAACCGCCCGCTGATTTTCGCAACCGGATGCCGCCCGCGCCCGCAGAACAAGACCGACCATCGCCCCGCCATGTTGCGATCATCATGGACGGCAATGGCCGTTGGGCCGCGGCACGTCACTTACCCCGACTGATGGGACACCGGGCCGGCGTCGCAGCCGTCCGCAGCATCGTCCGCGCCGCGCCCGAACTCGGGCTCGAATATCTGACGCTCTACAGCTTCTCGTCAGAGAACTGGAAGCGGCCAAAGACCGAGATCAACGACCTCATGGGGCTCCTTAGGCTCTACCTGCAAGACGACCTCGAAGAACTGCATCGCAACGGCGTGCAGATTCGCGTCATCGGCGCCAAGACCCACCTTGAAGGCGACATCATCGGCCTCATCGATCAAGCGCAAGAGCGCACCCGCAACAACGCGAAACTCAAGCTGATCGTCGCCTTCAACTATGGCGGTCAGGACGAAATCGTGGAGGCGGCACAGCGTATTGCGGAGGATGTCGCAGCGGGCAAGATTGCGCCCGCTGCCGTGAATCGGGACCTCTTCGTGTCCTACCTTGCGACGGCTGGGATCCCCGATCCCGATCTGGTCATCCGCACATCCGGCGAGCAACGCTTGAGCAATTTCCTGATTTGGCAATCGGCGTATTCGGAGTTCGTGTTCACGAACACGCTGTGGCCCGATTTCGGCAAGGCGGAATTGGCTGCGGCAATTGCCGAATACCGGAACCGAGACCGGCGCTTCGGCGGCCTAACCGCGGCAGCGGGCGGCCGCTCGTGACGGCGGAGGTCAAGCGCTCAAGTCTCTGGCCTCGCATCCTCGCCGCCGCGGTTCTCGTTCCGGCCGCCTTGGGAGCGGTCTATGTCGGCAATTGGGTTCTCGCGGTTTGGGTCGCCGCGGCAGGCGTGGCGATGGCGGTTGAGTGGACCGCAATCGTGCACCGCGAACGATTAGGCTGGCGCTTGGGGCTTCACGTTCTGGCGCTCGCGGCATCGCAAGCGCTTCTAGCTCTCGGCCACGCGGATTGGGCGCTCGCCAGTATCCTGGTCGTGGCCCTAGCCGGCAACATGATCGCGCAAGGACGCCAGGAACGCGGCCTATGGGTCGTGCTCGGCATCGCCTACATCGCCATTCCGTGCCTCGCGCTGGTATGGCTGCGGCAGCAACCGCTGCACGGGCTCGAAATGGTTGTCTGGCTAATGCTCGTCGTGTGGGCGACTGACAGCGCCGCTTACCTCGCAGGATCGGTCTTCGGCGGGCCGAAACTCGCGCCGGACATCTCGCCCAGCAAGACGTGGGCGGGCGCGGTCGCGGGCCTTGCAGCCGGCATCGCTGCGACCATCGCTTTCGCACAGGTCTCGGGCGGCATGGCTGACGCGAAATTTGTGGCTGCCGGAACCGCACTCTCGCTCCTGACGCAATGCGGCGACCTTGCCGAATCCAGCCTCAAGCGAACCTTCGGCGTGAAGGACGCATCCGACCTCATCCCGGGCCATGGCGGCGCTTTGGACCGGCTGGACGGAATGCTGTTCGCCACGCTCGGCCTGGCGGCGTATGTTGAGTGGGCTGGAATCTCGCCAGTGGCGTGGATGGTGCCGTGAGTGAACGACAAGGCCGCAGAGTCACGATCTTGGGCTCCACGGGCTCTGTGGGCGTCAACACGATCGACCTAATCGAGCACCATAACAACAAGAGACCCGGCAGCTATCGCATCGTCGCTCTAACGGCGAATACGAACCTGCGGGACCTGGTCGAGCAAGCGCGCCGCCTTAAACCCGAGTTCGTCGCGATTGCGGACCCGGCGCAATATCAAGCGCTCAAGACCGAACTCTCGGGCACCGGCATCGAGACCGCCGCAGGCGCCCATACGGTGGAGGCGGCTGCTGCGCTCGAATCCGATTGGGTGATGGCCAGTATCGTCGGCTCGGCAGGCCTGCGCCCGACATTGGCCGCGGTCCGCCGCGGCGTGACCGTTGCCCTCGCAAACAAGGAGTGCCTCGTTTGCGCAGGCGACTTGTTCATGGCGGAAGTGCGCCGCAGCAAAGCGACTCTGTTGCCAGTCGACTCCGAGCACAACGCCGTCTTCCAGGTTTTGGAAGCCGACCAAGCCCATGCCGTCGAGCAGATCACATTGACCGCATCCGGCGGGCCGTTCCGTACCTGGACCGCTGAGGCGATGGCCAACGCCACGCCCGAGCAGGCGTGCAAACACCCAAACTGGTCAATGGGGTCGAAGATCTCGGTCGACTCCGCGACGTTGATGAACAAAGGCCTCGAGCTGATCGAGGCGCATCACTTGTTCGGCGTGCCGCCAGACCGTTTGTCGGTTGTCGTGCATCCGGAGTCGATCATTCACAGCCTCGTCTCATACGTCGACGGCTCGGTACTGGCGCAGCTGGGCAGTCCCGATATGCGCACGCCCATCGCCTTCACGCTCGGATATCCCAATCGCATCGAAGCGCCGACGCGGCGACTCAACCTCGCAAGCTTGGGCCAGCTCTCGTTTGAAGCCCCCGACACTGTCAAATTTCCCTGTCTCGCCCTGGCACAGGACGCCTTGCGGCGGCAGAGGGGGGCTCCTACCATCCTCAACGCGGCCAACGAAGTCGCAGTGGAGGCGTTTTTGGCGCGGAAATTGGCCTTTTCGGGCATCCCGCGCGTCGTAGAATCGGTGTTGCGGCAATGCGATGTGGTTGGCCAGGGCCCTGCATCGGTCGGTGAGGCGCTTGAACTCGATCGACTTGCCCGCGCCACGGCGACACGTCTTCTCGAAAACTGAACGCTAAGAACCGGGACGGAAACGATGGAATATCCGACGACAATTTTGGGTTGGACGAGCTTCGCTGCGATTGGCGCGCTGGCCTTTGTTTCGGTCATCACGGTTGTCGTCTTCGTGCATGAGCTCGGTCACTTCCTGGCCGCCCGCTGGTTTGGCGTGCGAGTAGAGAGTTTCTCGATCGGGTTCGGGCGTGCGATTTTGGGCTTCAAGGATCGTCACGGCACGCATTGGAAGATCGGCTGGCTGCCGCTTGGCGGCTATGTGAAGTTTTGGGGTGACGAAGGCGTGTCGAGTACCCCTGATCACGAAAAGCTAGATCATGCCTCGGCCGCAGAGCGCGCAGGCTCATTCCATCACAAGGCGCTTTGGCAGAAGGCGATCATCGCGGTTGGCGGACCTGCTGCCAATTTCATGCTCGCCTTCGTGGTCTTCACGATCCTCGCGTGGACCTACGGTGACGTGCCCGCTCGCATTGGCGAGGTGATGAAAGGGCTTCCCGGTGAGAGTGCCGGCATCAAACCCGGGGACATTGTTGAGGAGATTCAGGGCCAAAAAATTCTCGGCTTCCGCGACCTGACACAAATCGTAACACTGAGTGAGGGCGTGCCTCTCAAATTTGTAATCCTCAGGGGCACGGAACGCGTGACCCTTTCGGTCACACCGGTCACGTTTGAGCGCGAAAATGGGCTTGGTGCCAAGCTTCAGCTTCCGGCGATCGGCGTCAGAAACGCGCCGGTCGAAAGCGTCGAATCCCTCGTCAAATACGGCATCTTAGAGTCGGTCTACCGCGGTTATTTGAACGTAAGGTGGTACGTTCTGATAACGGGCCAGTTTATTGGTAAACTCTTGACGGGGACGGGCGACTACAAGCAGGTTTCCGGGGTCATTGGAATCGCCACGGTTTCTAGCCAAGTTGCCGTGTTCTTTGGGGTTGTAGACCTCATCAACCTGGCGGCGGTGTTGTCCGTAAGCATCGGTTTACTTAATCTTTTTCCCATCCCGATGCTCGACGGGGGACATCTCCTGTACTATGGCATAGAAGCTGTACGTGGGCGTCCTTTGGGGGAACGCGCGCAAGAGCTTGGCTTTCGGATCGGCTTCGCACTCGTTGTCGGTCTGATGCTTTTTGCGACTTGGAATGACATCTCGAAGTTCAAGCTGTTCTGAAGTGCTTGCAGTTACGTAGTTTTTTGGGCCCGGGGCGTGCACGAATGAAAAGAGTAGTTGGAACGGCGTTGGCGCTCTTGGTCGCCCTAATCGTCGCCGTAGCGCCAGCCGCCGCTCAGGACGGGCCGGTCGTTACGCGCATAAACGTTGAAGGCAATCAGCGCATCGAGGAATCGACCGTTCTTTCGTACATGGTCATCCGCGAAGGCGTCGCGTATTCGCAGCAGCAAGTCGACCAGTCGCTAAAGACGCTCTACCAAACCGGCCTGTTCGCCGACGTCCAAATCCAGCAATCGAACGGAACCGTGACGGTGAAGGTGGTCGAGAACCCGATCATCAATCGGATTGCGTTCGAGGGGAATTCCAAAACCTCCGACAAGACGCTGACCGACGAAGTTCAGCTGAAGCCGCGCATGGTCTTCACGCGCTCGAAGGTTCAGTCGGACGTCCAGCGCATCATCGAAATCTATCGTCGCTCCGGTCGCTTCGCGGCGCAGGTGGAACCGAAAACGGTTCAGCTCGCGCAGAACCGCGTCGACCTCGTCTTTGAAATCAACGAAGGCCCGACGACCGGGGTCAGCCGCATCATCTTCATCGGCAACAAAGCATTCAGCGACGGCACGCTGCGCGACAAGATCGCGACCACGGAATCGATCTGGTGGAACTTCCTGCAGTCGAACGACAACTACGATCCCGATCGCCTGACGTTCGACCGCGAGCAGCTGCGCCGCTACTACCTGAGCCAGGGCTATGCGGACTTCCGCGTCATATCGGCCGTTGCCGAGCTCGCGCCCGACCGCAGCGGCTTCTACATCACCTTCACGATCGAAGAGGGTGACAAGTACAATTTTGGCAAGGTCGAAATCGACACGAAGCTGAAGGATGTTCCGATCAGCGAACTGCAGCAGCTGATCCGCTTCGAAGGCGGCGAACAATACAACGCCGAACTGATCGACAAGAGCGTCGATGCGCTCACGCTGGCCGCCGGCACGAAGGGCTATGCCTTCGTGGACATTCGCCCGCGCGTCCGCCGCAACAAAGAATCGAAAACCGTCGACGTCGTCTTCAAGATGGAAGAGGGCCCGCGCGTCTACATCGAACGCATCAACATCGTCGGCAACACGCGCACGCTCGACAAGGTCATTCGTCGCGAAATCCGCCTCGTGGAAGGCGACGCGTTCAATCGCGTGCTTGTCAACCGCTCCCGTTCGCGCATTCGCGGTCTCGGCTTCTTCAAGAAAGTCGAGATCAACGAAGAGCCTGGCTCCTCGGGCGACCGCACGGTCTTGAACGTTGAGGTGGAGGAGCAATCGACTGGCGAGTTTTCGGTCAGCGCCGGCTTCTCTTCCGCTGACAACGTCGTGGGCGCGGTGAGCTTGACGGAAAAGAACCTGCTTGGCCGTGGCCAGTTCCTGCGCCTCCAGGTCTCCATCTCAAGCATCCGTCAGCAGATCGATTTGCGCTTCACGGAGCCGTATTTCCTCGACCGCAACATGTCGGCCGGTTTCGACCTTTACAACACGCACTCGGTCTACGACGAACAGAACTTTGAAGCCGACATTCGCGGCATCGGTCTGCGGCTTGGCTTCCCGCTTTCGGAGTACGGCCGCCTTGGCCTGCGCTACACGCTTCGGCAAGACGACATCCAAAAGAATGGCCCGTCCACGGTCACCGAGGGTGTGACGACGCTCTCTTACGTCGGGTTCACTTACGCCTACGACGAGAAGGACGATCCGATCGAGCCGAAGAACGGCTTCGACTTCACCCTAAGCGGTGACGTTTCGGGCCTCGGCGGCGACAAGCGGTATTTCAAGACTGAACTCAGCGCGAATTGGTACAAGCGTCTGTGGTTCGATGACCTCATCCTCAACGTTGCTGCCACCGGCGGTTACATCGTCGCGTATGGCGACGGGTTGCTCGATCCGAACGATCGGTTCGTCAAAGGCGGCGGTTCTTTCCGCGGTTTCAAGACGTCGGGCATCGGTCCGCGCGATGTTGCGCCTGACAACGGCACCCCGCCCGCGGTTGGCGGCGAAGTATACGCAATCGGTACCGTCGAACTCCGCTTCCCGAACTTCTTGCCCGACGAACTCGGAATCAAGACAGCGCTGTTCACCGATTTTGGTACGGTCGGCATGGTCAAGGACAAGCCCGCATGTGTTGACAACACGCCTGACCTGATCACCGACGTCTGCATTGTGGACGATTTGTCGCTACGAGCGTCCGCAGGTGTGAGCGTGTATTGGAACTCGCCATTCGGTCCGGTACGGCTTGATTTCTCCCAGATTCTAAACAAAGAAGACTACGACCAAACTGAGGGCTTCCGCTTTAGCGCCGGTACGAAGTTTTAGGTTCGCTCCAGGAGACACACTTACATGAAGACGCCTAAGGCCCTTTGGGCCGTAGCCGCATTCGCTGCGGTAACACTAATGCTTGGGGCTGTCGCCACGTCGGCGCAGCCCGTGCCGGCGAAGCCGGCAGCAGTACCGGCGGGCGCGAAACCCGCCGCAGCGGCCACCGGCCGCGCCCCGACGGCCGTGATCTTGTTCCTCGACCGCGGCACCGTTCTGCGCCAATCCGCAGTCGGCAAGGGGATGTACAGCCAAGTCGAAGCTCTCGCGAAGAAGATGGAAGCCGACTTCGCGCCCGAAAACAAAAAACTGCAGGCCGACGTGCAGCAACTGCAGAGCCAGGCGGCCGTTCTCTCGGCAGAGGTTCGTCAGCAGAAAATCAAAGAACTGGAAACTCGCCGCGCGGCTTTCCAGAAGAAGGTGCAGGACCGCCAGGCGGCGATCCAAACCGGTCTCGCGAACTCGCGCACTCAGGTCGAAAAGGCTTTGGGCCCGATCCTCGAGAAGATCATGGTCGAACGCGGCGCCAACCTGTTGCTCGACCGGGGCCTTGTGGTTCTCGGTGCGACCGACTTGGACGTGACTGCGGCGGTCATACAGCGTTTGAACACGGCGTTGCCCAAGGTGACGGTAACGCCAGTTGCGCCGAAAGCGGTTGCGAAGCCAGCTGCCGGCAAGCCGAACGGCTAAATGGAGGGATTGACGACAATGACGACGAAGACGTTCTGGGCTGGCGCCGCGTTTGCGGTTGCCGCGTTGACAATCGGTGCGGTGAGCGCGATCGCGCAACCTGTGCCGCCGAAACCTGCTGCGGCGCCAGCTGCCGCGGGCAAGGCGCCAGCAGCGGTGATCTTGTTCTTGGATCGCGGTACGGTTCTGCGCCAATCGACGGTTGGCAAAGACATGTACACGCAGGTCGAAGCTCTGGCGAAGAAGATGGAGGCCGAGTTCTCGCCCGAGAACAAGAAGCTCCAAGCTGATGTTGCCGAGTTGCAGAAGACGGCGGGTGTCATGACCCCCGACGCGCGTAACAAGAAGATCAAGGAATTGGAAACCCGTCGGGCGGCGTTCCAGAAGAAGGTGCAGGACCGCCAAGCTGCGATTCAAACCGGTCTCGCCAACTCGCGTACGCAAGTCGAAAAGGCGTTGGGCCCGATCCTTGAGAAGATCATGGTCGAACGCGGCGCGAACTTGCTCCTCGACCGTGGTTTGGTCGTGCTCGGTGCGACGCAGCTCGACGTGACGTCGACTGTCATCACGCGTCTCAACACGGCGCTTCCGAAGGTAACCGTAACGCCCGTGGCCCCAAAAGCCGTAGCGAAGCCGGCAACCGGCGGCGCGAAGCCGCCGGGCTAAGGAATCGGGGTATCTGAGGGCCCTCGGCCCTTGATATTCCCGGACGTAAGTCCGATAGAGGGCCGGGCCCGGCAAGGGGTCCGGCCCTTCCGCTATTTCACTCATGGCTGATCCGCGCTTCTTCGACAATGCAGGCCCTTTCTCGCTCGCTCGCGTCGCCAAGCTGACGGGCGGCAAACCCGTGCGTCCGAGCGAAGATTCGATCGCGGACGTCGCCGCACTCGACAGCGCGGGTCCCAACCACCTCACTTATTGCGAAGGCGCGAAGTTCCGGACCGCCTTAGAGCGGACAAAGGCGGGCTTCGTGCTGGTCGCCGAAGCCTTTGCGGCGAGTGTGCCCGTCGGCGCCGTCGCCATCGTTTGCAGTCAACCAAGTCTTGCGTTCGCCGAGGTCGCAACCGCAATGTACCCGAACGCGGGCCTCATCTGGCCAAAAGCCAAACCTCCAGTCCAAAAAGTGGCGGCGTCCGCACGCGTCGGCGAAGGTACCGTCGTCGCGCCCGACGTCTTCATCGGCGAAAACGTCGAAATCGGCGACAACTGCGTCATCGGTCCCGGTGCCGTCATTGGGCGCGGCGTACAAATCGGGCACAAAGCCTATATCGGGCCGCACGTGTCGATCAGCCATGCGCTGCTCGGCGACCGTTGCACCGTTCACCCGGGTACGAGCATCGGCCAAGACGGCTTCAGTTACGTGAGCGGCCCCGCGGGCCACTTCAAGATTCCGCAGCTTGGCCGCGTCATCATCCAAGACGACGTCGAGATTGGCGCAAATGTTGCGATCGACCGGGGTGCGCTCGCCGACACGATGATCGGCGAAGGCACGAAGATCGACAATCTCGTCCAGATCGGCCACAACAACCGCATCGGCCGGCGCTGCATCGTGGTCGCACAAGTCGGCATGTCGGGCAGCTGCGAAGTCGGCGATTTCGCGGTCTTGGGCGGCCAGGTGGGTGTCGCCGATCACCTCAAGATCGGCGCCGGCACGATCGTTGCCGCCAAGTCCGGCGTCACGCGCAGTCTGGAGGCGGGAAAGATCTACGCGGGTTACCCGGCGCATCCGGTCGAACAGTGGCGCCGCGAAGTGGGCACGCTAGCGCGGATCGCAAAGAAAGCATCACGGAGCAAGAATGAGCGCGACGCAGGAAAAGAGTGATCTTCCGGCCGCGGACACAAAGCGGCTGATGGAGCTGTTGCCGCATCGCCCGCCGATGCTCTTGATCGACAAGATGGTCGACATCGTGCCGAACCTAAGCGCGACCGGCATTCGCGCCGTGTCGATCAGCGACCCGGTTTTCCTGGGCCACTTCCCCGGCCACCCGGTGATGCCGGGTGTCATGATCGTCGAGGCGATGGCGCAAACCGCAGGCGCGCTCGTCATGTATTCGATGAATGCGAATGCTGCGGACAAACTCGTCTACTTCATGTCGATCGATAAGGCCCGCTTCCGTCACCCGGTCGTTCCGGGCGACCTTTTGCGCATCCCGGTGAAGCTGCAGCGGGCCCGTGCGCCCGTGTGGCGCTTTACAGGCGAAGCCTATGTCGACGGAAAACTCTGCGCTGAAGCGGAATACAGCGCCATGATCATGGACAAAGCAGGAAGGCCGGCAAGCACCAATGACTAGAGTACATCCCACGGCGGTCATCGCCCCGACGGCCAAGGTTCACGAGACCGTCGAAATCGGCCCGTTCTGCATCGTCGGCCCGAAAGTGACGCTGCACGAGAACGTGCGCCTCATCAATCACGTCTGCGTCGACGGCCGGACCACAATCGGCAAGGGCACGGTGGTCTATCCGTTTGCGTCGCTGGGCCAGCCGCCGCAAAGCCTCGCCTACCAGGGCGAGGAAACCGATCTCATCATCGGTGCCAACAACATTATCCGTGAACACATGACGATGAACCCGGGCACCGCGAAGGGCACCGGCGTCACGCGCGTCGGTGACAACTGTATGTTCATGGCCGACAGCCACGTCGCCCACGACTGTCAGGTCGGCAGCAACTGCGTGTTCGCGAACAACGCCATGATCGGCGGCCACGTCGTCGTCGACGATTTTGTATGGCTTGGCGGCGGCGCGGCCGTCCACCAGTTCAGCCGCATCGGCAAGCACGCCTTCGTCGGCGGCATGGCGGGCCTTGAGGGTGACCTGATCCCTTACGGCTCCGTCATGGGCAACCGCGCGCATCTTGCGGGCCTTAATCTCGTGGGCTTGAAACGTCGCGGCTTCTCGCGCGAGCAGATCCACGAACTCCGCAACGCCTACCGGCTCCTCTTTGCGCAAGAAGGCACTTTCCAAGAGCGTCTCGCCGACGTCGCCGAACTGTTTGCGAACAGGCCCGAGGTGATGGACATCGTCAATTTCGTCCGCGCCGGCGGCAACCGCCCGCTCTGCATGCCGGACCGCGAGAACCGCGACAGCGCGTGACGCCGTCCTTGCCGAAGCTCGGTATCATCGCGGGCGCGGGCGCTCTTCCGCTCGAACTCGTGCGCGCCAGCGAACAGTCGGGCAGGGCATCGCACGTCATCGCAATCGACGAGTTTGCCGAAGCAATGCCTTCATCGGTGAAGCACACGCGCATCGCCATCAGCAAGATCGGCGCAATCATCGCCGAACTGAAGCGCCAGCGCTGCGCCGACATCGCCTTTGCGGGTAAGTTCCAACGCCCCGACGGCCGCAACATCAAACTGCGCCCGGACCTGGGCGGTCTTGAGTTCATGCTGCGTATTCTCGGCATGTTCGGCCGCAGTGACGACACGCTCCACCGGGCAATCTCGAACATGTTTACCGTGCGCGGCTTTCGGATCGTGTCGCCGCTTGACGCGGCACCAACACTGTCGGCCCGAGCCGGATGCCTAACGAAGACCGAGGCGGCACCGGCCATACGCAAGACGTTTCAGGGGGCGCTGACGCTGGCCAAACAGCACGGCGCGACAAAGCAAGGCCAAGCTGTGGTGGTCGAAAACGGCACGGTGATTGCAAGGGAAACGCGTTCCGGCACCGATGCCATGCTGCAAGCGCTTCCGCCTGCCAAACGCCCGGCCGCAATTCTGGTCAAAGCAATGACGCCAACCCAACTGCCGACCATCGACCCGCCGGCCATCGGTGAGAGCACGGTCGTCAACGCCGCGAAGGCAGGCCTTGCTGGCATTTTGGTCGAGGCCGGACGCAGCGTCGTCGTCGATGAGGCAGCCGTGCGCGCCCGAGCGGACGACCTCGGCCTCTTTGTCTGTGCGGAAAGTTTGGGCGCATGACCACAAAGACCATCATGCTCGTCGCGGGCGAACCGTCGGGCGACGCACTCGGCGGTCAATTGATCGAGGGGCTGAGGCAACTCGCACCCGCAGGCTTACGGATCGTCGGCGTGGGCGGCGCGCAGATGCGCGCGGCGGGGCTCCAAAGCCTGTTCTCGCTCGACGACACGTCGGTCATGGGCCTGCGCGAGGTCGTGCCGCGCCTGCCGAGGATTCTCATGCGAATGCGTCAAGCAGCGAACTTTGCGATCCGCCAGAAGCCGGACATCGTTGTGGTGATCGACAGCCCGGACTTCACCCACAATGTCGCCAAGCGAATACGCAAGCGCGATCCGGACCTGAAGCTCATCGACTATGTCGCGCCGCAGGTTTGGGCCTCGCGGCCGAAGCGCGCCGCCAAGATGGCGAAGTTCTTCGATCACGTCCTTTGCCTGTTGCCGTTCGAAGTTCCGTTCTTCGCCAACGTTGGTTTGCCCGCGACCTTTGTCGGTCACCCCGTCGTGGAACGCGTCCCGCCGCCGGGGGGCGGCGCGGCCTTTCGCGCGCGCCACGGCATCAAGCCCGACGAAAAGCTCTTGGTCCTCTTACCGGGAAGCCGCGTCAGCGAAGTCCGCTTCCTTTGGCCGGTATTTCGTGGCGCCGTCGAGCAGACCGAAGCGGCAACCGGGCCTCTCAGAATCGTCGTTCCGACAGTTCCGACCGTCGCAACCCGCGTTAGACGTCTCGTGGCGGAATGGGGCCGCGACATCCTCGTGACGGAGGATCAGCAGGACAAATTCGGTGCTTTCGAAGCCGCCGATGCGGCGCTTGCGGCCTCAGGCACCGTCTCGACCGAATTGGCGCTCGCCGCGACACCCATGGTCATCGGCTACCGGGTCGGCCATCTGACGGCCGCAATCGCGCGGCGCTACATCAAGGTTCCCTACATCACGCTGGTCAATCTGATCCTGAAGCGCGAAGCGATTCCCGAATTCGTACAGGCGGAATGCACGGCCGAGAACCTCTCGGACGAACTCGTGAAGCTGCTAACCAATCCCTCGGCGCGCATCACGCAGGTCACGGCATCGGCCGAGGCGGTGAAGGCGCTTGGACTGGGCGACGAGCGGCCCAGCCTGCGTGCCGCGCGCGCCGTTCTAAAGCTTCTCAACGAGCCCAAAGAGAAAGCGGCGTCGAAGGGTGCCGCCTAATCGCTACCGCTTGGCCACCGGCACGTAATCGCGCCGCGGGGCGCCGACATAGAGCTGGCGCGGCCGCCCGATTTTCTGGCTGGGGTCTTCGATCATCTCGGCCCACTGCGCGATCCAGCCCACCGTGCGGGCAAGTGCGAACAGCGCGGTGAACATCGACGTCGGGAAGCCCAACGCCTTCAGCGTAATGCCCGAATAGAAGTCGATGTTCGGATAAAGCTTTTTCTCGACGAAGTACGGATCGTTGAGGGCGATCTTCTCAAGCTCCATCGCCACCTGCAGCAGCGGGTCGTTGCGAACGCCGAGTTCATCCAGCACTTCATGACAGGTCTTCTGCATCACCTTCGCGCGCGGATCGTAATTCTTGTACACGCGGTGTCCGAAGCCCATCAGACGGAAGCCGGAGTTTTTATCTTTGGCCCGTGCGACATACTCGGGGATCCGGCTGACCGAACCAATTTCCTCAAGCATCTTGAGCGCCGCCTCATTGGCGCCGCCATGCGCAGGACCCCAAAGGCAGGCGATGCCGGCCGCGATACACGCGAACGGGTTGGCGCCTGACGAACCGGCCAGACGCACCGTCGACGTCGACGCGTTCTGCTCGTGGTCGGCATGCAAGATGAAGATGCGATCAAGCGCGCGCGCCAGCACGGGATTGGACTTGTAATCCTCCGCCGGCACCGCAAAGCACATGCGCAAGAAGTTCTCGGAATAGCTAAGGTCGTTGCGCGGATAGATGAACGGCTGACCGATCGAATATTTGTACGCCATCGCAGCGATGGTCGGCATCTTTGCGATCATGCGATGGCTCGCGATCGTGCGTTGCATCGGATCGTTGATGTCGGTGGAGTCGTGATAGAACGCCGAGAGCGCACCCACCACACCGCACATCACCGCCATCGGATGTGCGTCGCGGCGGAAACCGCGGAAGAACATGCTGATCTGCTCGTGCACCATCGTGTGGCGCGTGATCGCGTTCCGGAACGTCTGCAGCTGCGCGGAACTCGGCAGTTCGCCATGCAGCAGCAGATAGCAAACTTCGATGAAGTCGCTCTGTTCGGCCAGCTGCTCGATCGGATAACCGCGATAGAGCAGCACGCCCTCATCGCCGTCGATGTAAGTGATCGCGCTTTCGCAGCTCGCCGTCGATGTGAAGCCGGGGTCGTAGGTGAAAATGTCGCCTTCCGTGTAGAGCTTGCGCACATCGACCACATCGGGGCCGATCGTCCCGCGCGACACCGGAAGCTGGATGTTCTTGTTGCCGACGATAACGGTGGCCGTGCCGCCGGGCTTCGAGGCGAAGGGGGGCTTGGGCATGGCGATCTCCTTAGGACGTGGGCACCGGTTTCCGGGGTTAGCCGGTCCAATTGTGCGCTGCAATATTTTCAAGCGAGTTTAAGCAGGAATTGGCGGAAAAAGCCAATTGCCGGACCAACCGGGGCCGTGGATTACCCGTGAGCTTGGTCGGCAATCCGCGCCAGGGATTCTGCTTTTCCAAGCACCGCCAGCACATCGAATATCCCCGGCGACGTCGTGCGGCCCGTCAGGGCCGCTCTCAGCGGCTGTGCGACCGCCCCCAGCTTCAGGCCGTTCTGCTCCGCATAGGCCCGTGCGGCCGCGTCCAGCGCCCCTGCGGACCAGTCAGAGCTGGCCTCAAGCGCCTTGCCGACGCCGCCCAAAATGCTCCGCGCCTCGGGTGTCAGCAGCTTCTGCGCCTTGTCGTCCAGGCTAAGCGGTCGCTTTGCGAGCAAATAGGTCGCCCCATCCGCAAGCTCGACCAGCGTCTTGGCCCGCTCCTTCAGACCGGGCATCGCCAGGACAAGCTTCTCGGCCAAATCGCCGCCGGTCGCGGCACCCTTGGACTTCAACAGGGCAAGTGTCGCGTCGGCCAGCACGACGTCGCTCGCCTCGCGCATGTAGTGCCCGTTCAAATTGTCGAGCTTCTTGAAGTCGACGCGCGCGGGGCTGCGGCCGATGTTGTCCAAGTTGAACCAGGCGATGGCCTGCTCTGTCGAGATCATCTCGTCATCGCCATGGCTCCAGCCAAGCCGCAGCAGATAGTTGCGCATGGCTTCCGGCAGATAGCCGAGATCCTTGTACTCATGAATGCCAAGTGCGCCGTGGCGCTTCGAGAGCTTTTGGCCGTCTTCGCCGTGGAGCAAGGGCAGGTGCGCATAGGTCGGTACCGGCCAACCCATGGCATCGATGATCTGCCGCTGCCGGGCCGCATTGGTCAGGTGGTCGTCGCCGCGAATGATATGGGTAACCCCCATGTCGAAATCGTCCACGACCACCGAGAGCATATAGGTCGGCGTCCCATCGGACCTGAGCAGGATGAAGTCGTCGAGCACGTCGTTGGCGAACCGCACGTCCCCCTGGACCTTGTCGTGAATGATTGTCTCGCCCGACTGTGGCGCCTTGATGCGAACGACCGGGGGCACATTCGGCTTCAGGTCGGTTGCGGTCTTGTCCCGCCAGCGCCCGTCATACCGGATCGGCTTACCCTTGGCGCGTTGGTCTTCACGCATCGCCTCAAGCTCTTCGGGGGAAGCATAGCAGTGGTAGGCCCGGCCATGCGCCAACAGCTGCTTGGCCACCTCCGCATGCCGCTCCGCCCGCGCGAACTGATAGACGACCTCATCGTCCCAATTTAGCCCCAACCAGCCCATACCCTCCAAAATCGCCTCGATCGCGGCAGGCGTCGATCGTTGCCGGTCGGTGTCTTCGATCCGCAGGCGAAACGTTCCGCCCGTGTGGCGCGCGTAGAGCCAATTGAAGAGCGCCGTCCTGGCGCCGCCGATATGGAGGTAGCCAGTGGGAGACGGGGCAAAGCGTGTGACGATGCTCATGGGGCGGGTTGAACTTTGGATCAGATTTCGCGTTGAGTTTGCTTAGCATGGGGTAGAAGCCTTGGGCGAGGCCGTTGGGCAAGGCGACAAACTGCGCCGCTTCTATTGGCGGGATGCGACGGCGTCCGCGCTGTCGGTGGTGCGCGCGGTTCCGGCGCTCGTGACAGCCGGATGGCAAGCCGACGCGCTGCGCCGCGGCTTGTTCGCACCGGCCCTCATGGGGCTTGGAATCGGTTTCTATTTCGCGCTTCCAAACGAACCGCCGCTGACATCCGCCTTGGTGGCTGTTGCAGGGGTGACTGCTTGGCTCCTCGCGCTGCGCTCTGATAGCGCCGCCGCCGCTTCGGCATCGGCATGCGTTGCCGCCATCACGGTCGGGTTTGCACTCGTGGTTCTCCGCGCGGGCGTGATCGACACGCCGATCCTCGACAGCGAAACGCGAGCCGTCACGATAACAGCGCGCGTCGAACGCCTGGAGCCTACCGAGAAGGGTCGCACGCGGCTATGGCTCGACGTCTTCCGCATCGCGCCTGCGCCGCACAGCGTGCCGATCCGCATTCGCGTCTCGGTCGCGAAGCTGACGGATCAGGTCAATCCGGGCGATTGGGTCGAGATTCGCGCGCAGCTGCGCCCGTTGCCGGCACCCGTGGCCCCCGGCGCCTTCGATTTCGGCCGCAAGCTCTGGTTCGAGGGAACGGGAGCGGTCGGTTTCTCGCTGAAGCCGGTCAAGCACATCGAACCGCCGCGGCCGCCCACGACAGCCGAAACATGGGCCGATCGCATCAACCACTTCCGCCGCACCGTAAGCGATCGCATTATCACTGCCATGTCGCCGCGCGCGGGGCCGATCGGCGCGGCCTTTCTGACGGGTGAGCGCGGCCTCATCAGCGAAGAAGACAACGAGGCTATGCGCGACTCCAGCCTCGCCCATTTGCTGTCGATTTCGGGCTTGCACATGGCGCTCGCCGGGTTCGGATTTTTCGCGGCGCTCCGGCTGATCTTCGCGTTGCTGCCGGCCGTTTCCCTAAACTATCCCGTCAAGAAGTGGTCCGCCGGCGCTGCCCTTGTCGCTTCAGCGGCGTACCTGTTGCTCAGCGGCGCGTCGGTGCCGACGCAACGCTCGTTTGTGATGATCGCGGTGGCCTTGATCGCAATCATCTTCGATCGCTCGGCTCTCACGATGCGCACGGTCGCCATCGCGGCGGTCGTCGTGTTGGCACTCACGCCCGAAGCTTGGATCGACCCAAGCTTTCAGATGTCCTTTGCCGCAGTGGTTGCCCTGATCGCCGCCTATGAATGGTGGAATGCGCGGCGCATCCCCGACGCCGAGCAGCCTGGAATACTCCTCCGCGCCGGACGCATGATTGCTGCAGCTGCGGCGACAAGCTTCATCGCGGGTCTGGCGACTGCGCCATTCGCGGCGTACCACTTCAACCGCTTCGCCGATTACGGCGTCGTCGCGAACGTCATCGTCACGCCCATCGTGAGCTTCATCATCATGCCGGCCGGCGTTCTCGCTCTCGTGCTCATGCCCTTCGGTCTTGAGAACATACCCCTTGCCGTCATGAGCGAAGGCATAGAGGCGATGCTTGCCGTCGCGCACTGGGTCGCCGCATGGCCTGGTGCCGCGCAGTCGGTCGCGGCTTGGCCGGTAGAGGGTTTGGTGCTTGTCGGGCTTGGCGGCCTTTGGCTCGCGATCTGGCAGGCGTCTTGGCGTTGGCTCGGTGCGGTCCCGATAGCCGCCGGTCTTGCCGTTGCACTGATGGCTTCGCCGCCGGACGTTCTGATCGCCGGTGACGGTTCGAACGTAGCCGTTCGCGATGCGTCCGGCCGCCTACAACTTATGTCATCGCGCCGTGGGCGATTCGACGCCGAGATCTGGCTCCGCCGCGACGGCGACCAAAGAGAGCCAGCCGACGCGGTGCCGGAAGGGGAGGGCAGGGGGTTCGCGTGCGACAGTCTCGGCTGCATCGCCCGCATTCAAGGGAACTCAGAAAAGCGCGTCGTCGTCGCCTGGAGTGTGGAGGCCATCGCCGAGGACTGCAGCACTGCGTCCATCCTCGTCGACCTTACGCGCGGATGGGCACCGCCGTGCAACGCTGCAACGCTCGCCGTAACGCGAGAATCCCTCAGCCGCGAGGGTGCCGTCGCCGCCTGGCTCGGCAGCGATCAAATCCGCTGGACATCTGTCGAGCGTGAACGCGGCAGACGGCCGTGGTCGGCTCAGTAGCGCCGAACGAGTCCGATCAGCCTGCCTTGAACCTTGACCCGGTCCGGCCCGAAGATGCGCGTCTCATAAGCCGGATTGGCCGCCTCAAGCGCAATCTGTGAACCGCGCTTGCGCAACCGCTTCAACGTCGCTTCGGACGCATCGACGAGGGCGACGACGATATCGCCCGATTGTGCGTCATCGGTGCGGTGAATGAGAACCGTATCGCCGTTCAAAATGCCCGCGTTGATCATCGAGTCGCCAGTAACCTCAAGCGCGAAATGCTCGCCCGATCCCAACATCGCCTCAGCGACCACAACGTTGTCGGTGACGTTTTGCAAGGCTTCGATCGGCGTACCGGCCGCAATCCGGCCCATGATCGGTACCTCGATGATGCGTTTCGCACCCGAACCGGAGGCCTTGCTGTGGGGTGCGCGAATACCGCTGCCGTCCACGACGCCGAGGCTTGGCTTGTGCCCGGCTGCCGACACTGTGCGCGCCCGCGGTTTGGGCATGTTCGAGTTCTCCGGCAGCTTAATCACCTCAAGCGCCCGCGCCCGGTGCGCCAAGCGGCGCAAGAACCCGCGCTCCTCCAGCGCCGTGATCAGCCGGTGGATCCCCGACTTCGATTTGAGGTCCAGCGCCTCCTTCATTTCGTCGAACGAAGGCGCGACACCGGTTTCACGAAGACGCTCGTGAATGAACATCAGCAGGTCGTACTGTTTGCGGGTCAGCATGGGGTGAGGCCCTACATCTAGGAACAGAGTCGGAACAATCGGTGTTTGTTCTAGTGTTGTTCCCAGAGCGCGTCAACAGGGAATTTGTGCCGGTTACCCGAGCCGCAACACGGAAACGGCGTCCCCAGCGGCCAATGCCGGGTCCCCGGGGGGCCGTACGATCAGGCCGCTGGCGTGTGCGTAGAGACGCAACATGCTTGAATCCTGCACCGGGAAGGGCTCCGCAACCAGGCTGCCGTCAGCCTCGGCATGAAGCCCGCAACGCATGTAATCTTGGCGCTGATCGTTGGCGGGCAGCGCGTTCGCCAAACGCGCGGTGACCGTCGCCAGCGGCGGCTCCATTCGCCCCAGCAGACGAAAGATCATCGGCTTCAGATAGAGCAGCGCGCACACCATCGCCGAAACGGGATTTCCCGGGAGCCCCA
This sequence comes from uncultured Flavobacteriaceae bacterium, assembly GCA_964638635.1. Taxonomy (GTDB): domain Bacteria; phylum Pseudomonadota; class Alphaproteobacteria; order Micropepsales; family Micropepsaceae; genus SZUA-430. Next base: position 89,741 of record CAZXAQ010000002.1, on the reverse strand, counting down.
GAAACGGCGCCGAGCGATACTTCCCATAGATCAGCGGCTTACCCGGCCGCATGGCGATCTTCCAGAAGCCCACCTTTAGGTCCGGCACCAACGCCTTCTGCACGAGGTCGTGTTCGCCGACGGAAGCGCCACCCAAGGTCACGAATATATCCGCGCCGTCGGACGCGGCCGCTTTGAAGCGAATGTCATCGATCTTGTCCCGCGCGATGCCGAGGTCGCGCACGGTGCCGCCCCATTCAAGCACGCTGGCGACGATCCCCGCTGACGTCGACGCGATGATCTGCGCCGGTCCAGCCTCACCGCCCGGCGCAACAAGCTCGTCACCGGTGGCAAGGATCGCGATCCTGGGTTCGCGCACGCAGGGCAGGGCGGCATGGTTCATGGCAGCCGCAAGCGCGATGTCGCGTGGGGTCAACCGCTGCCCCGCCTTCAGAAGCTTGTCGCCTTTCTTGAAGTCGATGCCTGCGCGGCGAATATGCCGCCCGGCCGGGGAAGCCCCATCGACAACCTGCACCTCGTCGTCCTTGGCCTTCGTGTTCTCCTGAATGACGATGGTGGTGGCGCCCTTCGGCACCGGCGCCCCCGTGAAGATGCGCACCGCCTCGCCTTTGCCGACGCTCCCGCCGAACGAAGCACCCGCCGCCACCGATCCGATGAGCTTCAACTTCGCGGGAAGCGTGGCGACATCCTGCGCACGCACGGCATAACCGTCCATCGCGCTGACATCGGATGGCGGCTGCGTGCGGGTCGCGGCGACGTCGCTGGCAAGAGTGCGGCCGGAGGCGGCGCCCAACGACACCTGCTCGGCCCCCAGCCGCTTCAGACCTTCCAAAACCTTCGTTTGAGCCTCAGCGACCGAAAGCATGCCTACCCGCGATAGAGGTCTTCAGGCGCAACCCCAGCGGCGTCGGCAAGCTTTTGTTCCTCACCTTTTGTCAGCGCGTGCGTCCGCCCATGCAGGAAACTGTAGATCACCCCGACCGCGACTCCCGCATCCTTCGCCCACGCATGGGCGGTGAGCCCCCGCGTGCTCATGAAGCGGCGCAACGCGTCGCGCCGTGCCGCGTGATCCGATGTCTTGCGCGGCTGCGCCTCCACCTCGGCCGGCGTCGAGCGATGGCGAACCAGCCGCGCCGCCGCCGCCGTCGTCGGCCTGCGCACCAAACGCCCGCGCGCCGGGCTCTTCTCCGGCTCTGCGCGATAAGCGCCCGACTTCCCGCCTTCCTTCGACAAAAGCCGCACCGCCTCGATCACGATGCCGCGCTCAGCCGCCTTCAGCATGTCATAGATGGTCAGCGCCGCGACCGTCGCGGCTGTCATCGCCTCCATCTCAACGCCCGTCTGCCCCGAAACCTTTACGCTCGCGAGCACGCGGATCAGCGAGCCTTCCTCGTCCGGCTCGCAAGCGATCGTGACGCCGGAGATCGGCAGCGGATGGCACAGCGGAATGATCTCGGACGTCTTCTTCGCCGCCATGATCCCGGCGATCCGCGCGGCGGCCAGCACATCGCCCTTCGGCGCCGTTCCTTCAAGCACCAGCGCCAGCGTCTCCGGCTTCATGCGCACAATCGCCTCAGCCATCGCCGTGCGCGTCGTGGTGTCCTTGGCCGACACATCGACCATCTTGGCCTTGCCGTGCTCGTCGAGGTGCGTGAGCTTGCTCATGTCGCGCCTTTGAGTAACGTGCGCGTAGCCGCTGCCACGTCGTTCTGCCGCATCAAACTCTCGCCCACCAGAAATGCTCGCACGCCCGAGCGCGCCAGGCGCATCAAATCGTCGTGCGTGTTGATCCCGCTCTCCGACACCGCGATAGCGGACTTCGGCACCAGCGGCGCAAGCTCTTCCGTCACGCTGAGCGACGTCTCGAACGTCTTGAGGTTGCGGTTGTTGATCCCAACCAATTTCGGCTGAAGCTTCAGCGCCCGCTCGAGCTCCGCACGGTCGTGCACCTCCACCAACACGTCCATACCCCATTGCAGCGCGGTGGCGTTCAGAACCTGCGCCTCCTGATCCGTCACCGCCGCCATGATGATCAAGATGCAGTCCGCACCCAACGCCCGCGCTTCCACGACTTGATAGGGATCGAACAAGAAATCCTTGCGCAAAGCGGGCAAGCGCGTCGCCGCGCGTGCCGCTGTCAGGAACTCGTTTGCCCCCTGAAACGAGGGCCCATCGGTCAGCACGGAAAGGCAGGTTGCACCGCCGGTCTCATAGGCATGCGCAAGCGCCGGCGGGTCGAACTGCTGGCGGATAATGCCCTTCGACGGGCTCGCCTTCTTGATCTCGGCGATGAGCGCAAATCCGCCCGTGTTGCTGGCTGCCCGCAAAGCCTCCGAAAACGAACGCACCGCCGGCGCCCGTTTGGCGCGCGCCTCCATGTCCGGCAGCGGCACGGCGGCCTGTGCAGATGCAATCTCGCGCCGCTTATACGCGGCAATACGGTCGAGCACGCCGGCGCTATCCGCGTTCGACACGGCAACGAGCTTGGCCAGCGCCGCGCGGGCGCTGCGGTCGTCGATCGCCCGTTGCGCGAGCGCGACACCGTCTTTAAGCGTCGCAGCCTTGCCGGCAACGACCAGCGCGGCACCCGCATTCAAACAAACGATGTCGCGGTAAGCCCCTGTTTCTCCATCGAGCAGCCGCCCGATCGCCGCCGCGTTCGTTGCGGCGTCGCCGCCAAGCAGCGCGTCCAACTGATGCGTCGCGAGGCCGACATCGCCGGGACTGACACTGAATCGCTTGATCTGCCCATGCGCGAGCTCGACCACATGCGTCGGTCCGGTGACCGTCAGCTCGTCAAGCCCGTCGCTGCCGTGCACGACCCACGCGCGCTCCGTCCCGAGCGCCTTAAGTACATGGGCAAGCGGTTCGATCCACTTGTCGGCAAACACGCCGATCAACTGCCGCTTCACGCGGGCCGGATTGCACAGCGGACCCAGCAGGTTGAACACTGTGCGAAAGCCGAGTTGCTGGCGCACGGGCGCGACGTGCTTCATCGCGTTGTGATGCGCAGGCGCAAACAGAAAGCCCAACCCCGCCTCGTTGATGCAGTGCGAGACCTGCTGCGGCGTGAGGTCGATCTTCACGCCGAGCGCAGCCAGCACGTCGGCTGAACCGCTCTTCGACGACTGCGCCCGATTCCCGTGTTTGGCGATCTTGACGCCACACGCCGCCGTCACAATCGTGGCGGCCGTCGAAATGTTCAGCGTCCCAAGCCCATCGCCGCCCGTGCCGCAGGTGTCGATCGCATCCGCGGGCGCATCGACGGTCAACGCCCGCGCGCGCAGCGCATCGGCGGCAGCGGCGATCTCCTCAACCGTCTCGCCGCGCATATGAAGCGCAGTCAGAAACGCCGCAATCTGAACTTCGCTGACTTTGCCGTCCATGATCGCGTCGAATGCGTCGGCGGCCTCGGCGTTCGTCAGCGTACTGCCGCCCGAAACCTTGCCGACCAGGGCTTTGAAGTGATCGGCGCTCATGCGGCCCGCGCAAGCTCGAGGAAGTTGCGCAGCAAGGCATGCCCGTGCTCGGTCGCGATGCTCTCCGGATGGAATTGCACCCCGTGCACCTGATGTTCCCGATGCTGCACGCCCATGATTACGCCGTCATCCGTCTCGGCCGTGATCGTCAGAGAGTTCGGCAAGCTCGCGCGGTCCACGGTCAGCGAGTGGTACCGCGTCGCCTTGAAGGGGGAGGGGAGGGCCTTGAACACGCCAACGCCCGTGTGCCGGACCTCGCTCACTTTCCCATGCATCGGCGCCGGCGCCCGAACGACCCGTCCGCCGTAGATCTGGCCAATGGCCTGGTGTCCAAGACAGACGCCCAAGATGGGGGTGGTCTCCCGCGCCCGCTCGATCAGCGAGAGGCAGATACCGGCCTTGTCCGGGTCGCACGGTCCGGGCGACAGAACGATCGCCTTCGGCCGCTTGGCGATGGCCTCATCGACCGTCAGTTGATCGTTGCGCACGACCTCAACCGTGGCGCCAAGCTGGCCCAGGTAATGGACCAGGTTCCACGTAAAGCTGTCGTAGTTGTCGATCAGCAGGATCATGCGCCTGGGCTGCCATTTGGTGACTCAAAGAGCGGGCAGATAATCACAACCGCTGGGGGATAGTAAGGCCGCTTTCGGCCGCAAATTTGCTCTCCCACCCGCTCGCTTTGGCGCACGCAACGGCCTATATGGTGGCCCATCGGTATTCACCACAATCTTGAACCATCCACGAAGGAGCATCCCATGCAAAAACGGCTTCAGTTCTACATCGACGGCAAGTGGGTCGATCCCGTGACGCCCAAGACGCTCGACGTCATCAACCCGTCGACCGAGGAGCCGATCGGCCAGATCAGCCTGGGCTCGAAGGCCGACGTCGACAAGGCGGTAAAGGCCGCGCGACGGGCGTTCGAAACCTTCTCGCAAACGACGAAGGAAGAGCGTCTCGCGCTGTTGCAGAAAATTCTCGAGGTCTATCAGCGCCGCTTCGGCGAGTTTGCCGAGACAATCTCGCTCGAAATGGGCGCGCCGATTTGGTTGTCGAAGGCGGCACAAGCGGCGACCGGCGTCGCCCATCTGATGCAGACGATGAAAATCCTCAAAGACTTCGAGTTCACGAAGGTCCAGGGCACGACGGGCATCGTTTATGAACCGGTGGGCGTTGTCGGCATGATCACGCCGTGGAATTGGCCGGTGAACCAGATCATGTGCAAGGCGGCACCCGCGCTCGCCGCCGGCTGCACGATGGTATTGAAGCCGTCGGAGGTGGCCCCGTTGAACGCAATGCTGATTGCCGACGTGTTCCACGAAGCGGGCGTGCCCGCCGGTGTGTTCAACGTCGTGAACGGCGACGGCCCGACGGTCGGCGAGGCGATGTCCTCGCATCCCGGCATCGACATGATGTCGTTCACGGGCTCCACGCGGGCCGGCGTGGCGGTGGCGAAGGCCTCCGCCGATACGGTCAAACGCGTGACGCAGGAACTGGGCGGCAAATCCGCGAACATCATTCTTGAAGACGCGGACCTGAAGAAGGCGGTCTCGGGCGGCGTGCAGAGCTGCTTCATGAACTCCGGCCAGTCGTGCAACGCGCCGACGCGCATGTTCGTCCCGCGCAAGAAGCAGGACGAAGCGATCGCCATCGCCAAGGCGACGGCCGAAGCCGTGAAGGTCGCCGACTCGTTTGCCGACGGGATGAACCTCGGCCCGGTCGTCAGCGAGGCCCAGTTCAACAAGATCCAAGGCTTGATCAAGAAGGGCATCGACGAAGGCGCGACGCTGGTCGCCGGCGGTCTCGGCCGGCCGGAAGGACTGAACCGCGGCTACTTCGTGCGTCCGACCGTGTTCGCGAACGTGACGAACGACATGACGATCGCGCGCGAAGAAATCTTCGGGCCGGTGCTCTCGATCCTGCCCTACGATACGGAAGAGCAAGCGATCAGCATGGCGAACGACACACCCTACGGCCTGTCGGGCTATGTGCAGTCGGGGTCTGTCGACCACGCCCGCAAAGTGGCCGCGCGCCTGCGCACCGGCAACGTCCACCTGAACGGCGCCCAAGCCGACTTCGGCGCACCGTTCGGCGGCTACAAGCAGTCAGGCACCGGCCGCGAATGGGGCGAACACGGTTTCAAGGAGTTCCTGGAAGTCAAAGCCGTGCTGGGTTACCAGGCGGCTTAAGTCTGAGCCGCACAAACGAAAAAGCGGCCCGGGCATCGCTGCTCGGGCCGCTATCTTTTTGAGAAACTTAGACCCGCTCGACAATGATCGCAGGCGCCATGCCGCCTGCGGCGCACATCGTGACGAGGCCGCGCTTCAGATTGCGCCGCTCCAGCTCGTCGACCATCGTGCCGATCAGGATCGACCCCGTCGCACCGATCGGGTGGCCCAGCGCCATCGCGCCGCCGTTCACGTTGACCTTGGCGCGGTCGAGCTTCAGGTCGCGGATGAACTTCTCCGCCACCACCGCGAACGCCTCGTTGATTTCCCAGAGGTCGATATCGTTGATGCTGAGGCCCGCTTTCGCCAGAACCTTCTTCGCCGCCGGCACGGGCGCATTGAGCATCAAGGTCGGGCTGTCACCGACATTCGCCATCGCGACAATGCGCGCGCGCGGCTTCAGCCCCTTCTTCTTCGCATAGTCCGCCGAGGCAAGCAGCACCGCCGCGGCGCCGTCCACGACGCCCGACGAATTTCCCGCGTGATGGAAGTGCTTCATCTTCAGGTCCGGATAGACCTGCCGGATCAGGCCGCCGAATGTCGTGCCCTGGCCGTCCAGGTTGAACTCCGCCATCGCCTCGAATGATGGCTTCAAGGCGGCCAGTCCCTCACGCGTCGTTTGCGGCCGCGGGAATTCCTCGTGGTCGAGCGCCAGCGTGCCGTCTTCCTTGTAGACGGGCACAACGCTCTTCTTGAAATGCCCGCCCTTGATCGCTGCGTCCGCGCGCTGCTGACTTACGTAAGCGAGTTCGTCCAGCGCCTCCCGCGAAATGTTCTCAAGCGTCGCAATCGCATCCGCGCACACGCCCTGATGCGATTGCGGGTGCCGCGCGCGCAGGCGCATGTTGCCCGCATCCATCAACGTCGGCGGACCGGCGGCATCGCGCAGGCTCGAGGTGTAGGACATCATCTCCGTCCCGCCCGCGATGATCAGATCCTCATACCCCGAAGCGATCATGCCGGCCGCGAAGTTCACCGACGTGATCCCCGAGCCGCAGAACCGGTCCAGTGTGACGCCCGACGCGCGCATGTCGTAGCCCGCGTCCAGCGCCGCCATGCGGCCCATGTCCATGGCCTGCTTTCCGCGCTGGGTGGACGTGCCCCAAATGATGTCGTCGACTTCCGCCGTGTTGAGGTCGTTGCGTTTCGCGATCGCCTTCAAGACGGTCGCAGCAAGTTGCTGCGGATGAACGTCGGCAAGCGCGCCCTTGCCAACCTTGCCGATGCCGCGTGGCGTCCGGCATGCGTCGATAATGTAAGCTTCGCCCATGGTCATGGTCCTTCGAGTGATGACGATGGCCGAGTGTGAGCGACGAACGGCACGCCGCCAAGTCAAATCACACGCCGGTGCGACAATCGTGCCGTAGGGTCAAGCCTACCGGTTGATCTTGCCCGTCGTGCGCTGCGCCTCCTCGGCGGCGCGGAAGAGGGCGGCGGACTTGTAGACCGTCTCCATGAACTCGGCGTCCGGGTCGCTGTCGGCGACCACGCCGCCGCCCGCCTGCACGTACATCGTGCCGTCTTTGACGATCGCGGTCCGCAGCGCGATGCAAGTGTCCATCGTACCGTTCGCCGAGAAGTACCCGACCGTCCCGCCGTAGATACCCCGTTTCTCTTTCTCGAGTTCGTCGATGATCTCGAGTGCGCGAATTTTCGGCGCCCCGCTTGTCGTGCCAGCCGGAAAGCCCGCGACCAGCGCATCGACCGCGTCTTTGTCCGCCCGCAGCCGGCCTTCCACGTTGGAAACGATGTGCTGCACGTGGCTGTATTTCTCAATGACGAATTGTTCGGTGACGTTCACGGTGCCGGTCACCGCGACGCGGCCGACATCGTTGCGGCCGAGGTCGAGCAGCATCAAGTGCTCCGCGCGCTCTTTCGGATCGGCGAGCAGCTTGTCGGCGAGGGCTTTGTCTTCCGCCGCAGATGCGCCACGCCGGATGGTGCCCGCAATCGGCCGGATCGTGACGATGCCGTCGCGCACGCGCACCAAGATCTCCGGGCTCGATCCGACGACCGAGAAGCCGGGGTAGTTCAAGAAGAACAAGTAGGGCGAAGGATTGAGCCGCCGAAGCGCCCGGTAGAGCTGCAACGGCGGCAATGTAAACGGCCGCCGGAAGCGCTGACTTGGCACGACCTGAAAGATGTCGCCGGCTGCGATGTATTCCTTCGCCCGCAACACAATATCGAGATACTCGCTTCGCGTTGTGTTCGACTGCGGCTCTTCGAGCTTCAGCGGCTCGCCAGCATACGCGTCTTCCGGAATGCGGTTGCGCGCAAAGTCGACCGCGACCGCCGACAGCCTCTCTTCCGCCAAGTCGTAGGACTGGCGCGCCGTCATCCCAGCTTTTGGAAACACGGGCGTAGCGATCGTCACGTCTGCGCGGATCGCGTCAAAGATGGCGACGATCGTCGGCCGCACCAGGATAGCGTCAGGCAACCCCAACGGATCGGGCTTCTGCGCAGGCAGCCGTTCCATCAGGCGCACCATGTCGTGGCCTAGATACCCGAACAGCCCGGACGCCATCGGCGGCAGGGCAGGGGGCAATTCCATCCGCGTGCGCGCAATCAGATCCCGCAGCGACGCCAACGGCGCCTTGTCCTCGGGCGCAAACGCGTCCGGCGTTTCCAACGCACGCAGGTTGAGTTCCGCTTTCGCGCCGCGGCAGCGCCAAATGATGTCGGGCCTGAGGCCGATGATCGAATACCGGCCCCGGATTTCGCCGCCTTGAACGCTCTCCAACAAGAACGAGTACGGATCGCTGGCGCCGAGCTTCATCCACGCCGAAACCGGCGTATCCAAATCGGCGACAAGCGAGCGGGCCACGATCTGTGGCTTGCCCGCGTCATACGCAGTGCGAAAAGCGTCGAAGGCGGGTGAAAGCTCCGTCATTCGCCGGTGTGGAACTTCGCAAACGCAGCCTCGTCGATCGACGTGCCGACGTCTGCCTTGACCGCATTGCTGAACTGCTCGATCAGGTCCTCGCCGAAGATCTGCCTGAGTTGCACGCCATAGGCCTGGCGCAGCGGATCGTTCGGCGCCTCGTCCTGATAGGTGATCTCTGCAAGCCGCGCGACCACCCGGCTCTTGCCGTCGGCAACCGAGCCCGTGAAGAACTCGCCGATCTTGGCTACCCCCGCCTTCTCCAGCGCATCCTCACCGAAGACGGCCTGCTTGCCATAGCGCGGCATCGGATCGGTCCTGAGCGGCGCGACGCCAAGCGAAGAGGCGATTGCCGCCATCGTCTGCCCGCCCTTGCCCTTCTTGACGAGGTCGTCCGCGATCGCGCTGAGCCGCTTCGTCAGTTCTTCGTTGCGCCACGCCGTCAGAACGTCTTCGCGAACTTGTGCCAGCGGTTTGCGCGCGGCGGCCGTCACCTTGTCGACCCGGTAGACGTAGCGAACGCCGTCCGGTGTTTCTCCGATTTCGGAATCGGTACCCGTTTCCGCCGCAAACACTTGGCCTAGGAACTCGCCGCCCGGAAGCCCCTCGATCGGCGCGCCAGCCGCATCGTTACCTTTCGCGTCCAATGCGGCGACGGTTTTGACCGGCAGGTTGAACTTCTTCGCCGCTTCCTCCAGCGTGCTTCCGCCGCCTAGCGCGTCCTCGAAATCGATCGTCAACTGCACCAACTGATCCTTCGAGCGTTCCTTCAGAAACTGCTCGCGGATTTCGGTGCGCGCCTCCTCAAGCGGCTTCACCGTTCCCGGCGTAATCGACAGCACGCGCAGGATCACCCAACCGAACGCGCCTTTCAGCGGGTCGCTGGTCTTGTTCACCGGCAACTCGAAGGCGCCGGCAGGGATCGTTGTGTCGGTCTTCGAGACCTCGCCGAGCTTGATGTCTTCGGATTTGTACCCTTCGGCCTTGGCAACCGCCTCAAACGTCTGCCCCGCATCGAGCTTCGCCTTGGCGGCGCGCGCAGCAGCCTCCGTCTTGAACCGGATCTGCTCGATCCGCCGTTTCTCCGGCGTCTCAAAGTAGCTCTTGGCGCGTTCGTAGGCTTTCTTGATCTCGTCCTCGGTCACAGTGACCCGCGACGCGACATCTTCCATGCGCACCGTAACCAGAGACAGCGCGCGGTATTCGGGCGTCGAGAAGCGCTGGTCGGCGTGCGTATCGTAGTACGTCTTGAGCGCCGCCTCGTCCGGATCCTTGATTTCGCCCGCGCGCGTCGGATCGATCAGCACATACTCCGCGACCAACCGCTGCAAGCGAAAGCGCTGCAACGCCGCCTCGAACCCTGGCGGCAAAGTAACGCCGCCGCTCACCGTCCGGAAAAGCTGGCTCCGCAGCACGTCCGCACGCACCAATTCGTAGAATTCCTGCTCGCTAACCTGGTTCTCTTGCAATATCTGCTGCAGCGCACCGCGGTTGACCCCACCGGACCCGTCCGGGAGATTCGCCTTCAGGAGATCGACGATCTGGCTGTCGCTAGCGGTAAGCCCAAGCGCCTTTGCCTTGTCCACCACGGCATAACGCGTCATCATCTCGTCGAGCGCGATCCGGTCCAGGTCCCTGGCTTTAGCCTCGGCCGTGGTCATCTCCACCTTCGTCTGCCGCGAGAGCTTGAGCAGATAGCGCGAGAATTCCTGTTGGAATGCCTCGGGCGAAATCTGTTGGCTCCCGACCGTCGCCACTTTGGGCGTCGGCGTGAAGTTCATCCAATCCTGGACGCCCCACAGGAAGCCGAAGCTGCCGATCAGGACGAAGATGAGAAGTGCCGCGAGCCACCCCTTGGAGGCGTTGCGCAGTGTTTCAAGCATGGGAGTTCGTTACCGAGTTTCTGAAAGCCGTTTTCTTTGCCGGTCGCCAGGAGCACGCAGGCCGCAAGCCCCGGTCGGGTCACAGCGGCGCCGGTCGGCACCTGAACCGAAGCGGGCCGGATATTAGGGGCCACCCCTGTTGGCGGCAAGCCGCGGGGGTCCTTGACCTCGGGCCCATTGCGTGGCTTTCGTGCGACCCCAAAACCTAAGGCGAAACCGCGCAATGAAACAGCTCATCGCAGGGAATTGGAAAATGAACGGCCTGCTCGCGGCAAAAGCCGAGGTCGTGGCCCTCGCGGAGGGGATAAAGAGCCGCACGGGGCTTCCGGATGTTCTCGTCTGTCCGCCCGCCACCTTGCTCCGATCGCTCATTGAATCGGTCGAGCGCACGCCCATCCGTCTTGGCGGCCAAACCTGCCACACGAAAGCAAGCGGCGCCCATACGGGAGACATCAGCGCCGAAATGCTGAAAGACGCGGGCGCCAGTTTCGTCGTTGTTGGACACTCGGAGCGGCGGACCGACCACAAGGAATCGAGCGCAGAGGTCGCCGCACAGGCGGCGGCTGCGTGGCGCGGCGGACTCGCGGCGATCATCTGCATCGGCGAAAGCGAGAGCGAGCGAGCAGAGGGCCGCACCGAGGCAGTCTTGGCCGCGCAAATCGACGGCAGCATTCCGGCAAACGCAACCGCCGAAAACACCGCCGTGGCCTATGAACCGATCTGGGCGATCGGCACCGGCAAGACGGCCTCCCTCGACGACATCGAAGGCGCGCACGATTCCATCCGCAAACGCATCGTGGCAAAGCTGGGCCCGGCGGGCGCGGCAATACGCTTGCTATACGGCGGCTCGGTGAAGCCGTCGAACGCAAAGGAAATCCTGCACGCCAAAGGCGTGGACGGCGTCCTTGTCGGCGGCGCAAGCCTGAAGGCCACGGACTTTCTCGCCATCATCGATGGCGCGAAACGCGGCTAGAAAACCGCGTACCCGCCGTCGATCACGAACGTGTCGCCGGAGTGATAGGCCGAGGCGTTGCTCGCGAGGTAGACGGCTACGCCACCGAAATCGGACGGCTCACCCCAGCGCCGCATCGGCACGCGCGGGATAACCTTTTCGCTGAACGCAGGCGACGCTTGCGCCATTGCCGTCATGTCGGTCGCAATCCAACCCGGCAGGATTGCGTTCGCGCGAACCCCATCCCGCGCGAACTCGACCGCAATCGCGCGCATCATCGAAATGACGGCACCTTTTGTCGCCGCGTAGTGCTGGTTGCGCGCCGCACCCTCGATGGCGGCAAGGCTCGCAACGACGGCGAGCGATCCGCCCGGATCACCCTTCGTCGCGCGCTCGCGCATATGCCGGGCGGCCTCGCGCAACGTGAAGAAGGCGCCCTCCTGATTGACCGCGACGACCTTTCGATACTGCTCGATGGTGATATCCAGAAACGAACGGGCGGGGCTGCCGATCCCGGAGTTCGCAAAGACGGCATCGACCCGCCCCAGCGTGGCGACCGCTGACTTCATACCTTCGACGACCTGCCCCTCGTTCGAAACATCCACGGTCTGCGCCAGCACCCGCCGGCCATGAGTGCGCAACTTCGCTTCGGCGGCCTTATTCTTTTCCGCGTTTGTGCCCCAAATGGCGACATCTGCGCCGGACTGGGCGAGAGCTTCCGCCATCCCAAGCCCGATGCCCCCGTTTCCGCCGGTGACCAGGGCGACTTTTCCGGTCAAATCGAATGGCTTGTAGCTCATGGGTCTTTCCTTCGGGGCTGGGGCACACCGTCAACGCGAGTGCGGAGCGTGTGCTATCGTGCAGGTGGTCTTGCGCCGCGTTTCGCGCTCGCGCAGGTTAGCGCACCCGGTCGGCGCGCGGGAGTCGCGATGTGACGGCCGGGTGATCGCGTCTCACGCTACGGAACGGTGCCATGCGCTTCGCACATGTGGTGCGCTCGACTTTTGTCGGCGTCTTGATCGTTGGTCTCGCAGGGTGCGCGACCGACAGGACCGGCGGTGGTGGCGCGTACAAGATCGGTAATCCGTATCAGATCAACGGCGTCTGGTACTACCCGAAGGAAGACCCGTTCTACGACGAGACCGGCATCGCGTCATGGTACGGCCAAGACTTTCACGGCAAGGCGACGGCAAACGGCGAGCGCTATGACATGGACGCGCTCACGGCGGCACACCGTACGCTGCCGCTGCCAGTGATCGTTCGCGTCACCAACTTGGAGAACGGCCGTTCGCTGCGCCTGCGTGTCAACGACCGCGGACCATATGCGCGCGGACGCATCATCGACGTCTCGCGGCGCGCGGCGAATTTGCTTGGGTTCCACGAAAACGGAACCGCGCGCGTGCGCGTGCAGTTCGAGGGCAGGGCAGAGGTCGGCGCGGCACCCCCACAAGATGAGGATGAAATTTCCGCCGCACCCGCGAGCGTAAAGGCGGCACCGGTAACGTCGGTCGCCAGCAGCGAGCTCGCACCGCCGCCCGGCGCTGCGACCGCTGCTTCGCGGCCGGCGCCGGAGGAAATTCGCGTCGCGTCGGCGGCCTCCGTCGCCCCCTCAAGCGACGGCGTCGATGGCGTCGTGACAACCGTATCTGTTCCGGCACGGACGCAAATCTGGATCCAAGTCGGCGCCTTCCTCAGTCGCGGAAACGCCGACCGGCTGGCCGAGCGCCTCGTCTATTCCGGCGGGGCTCGCGTCACGCCGTCAACGGCTGGCGGCAAACCCATCTATCGCGTCAGGTTCGGACCCTATACGACCGTCGAACAAGCCGATTCCATGCTGAACACCGTGATCGAAAAGGGTCACAACGGCGCCCACATCGTCGTCGAGTAAGGACACTTCATGCGTTTGCTATCGTTTCTAGCACTTGCCCTTATTGCACTCGTCGCGCCTGCCGGCGCGCAACCCGTCGCCGCCGATACCGCCGCTCTCCAAACCAACGCGCAATTCGCGCTGATGATGGATCATGAAACCGGCAGCGTCCTCTTCTCGAAGGACGGCGACCAGCCGATGGCGCCCGCATCGATGGCCAAGCTGATGACGGTCGCCATCTTGTTCGAGAAGCTAAAGCACGGCGACTTGCGGCTCGAAGACACGTTCACCGTCAGCGAACGCGCCTGGCGCTTGTCTGTCGCGGGCAAGAACGAATCCTCAAAGATGTTCGTCAGCATCGGCTCGCAAATCAAAGTCGAAGACCTTCTGCGCGGCATCATCATTCAATCCGGCAACGACGCCTGCACGGTGGTCGCCGAGCACTTCTCCGGTTCGGAGGAAGCTTTCTCCGAACTCATGAATGCCGAAGCGAAGAAGATCGGTCTGGCCAACTCGGTGTTCCGGAACGCCAGCGGCTTGCCACATCCCGAAATGCACGTCACCGCGCACGACCTCGCGCGCCTGGCATCGTACATCATCCGCGAGTTTCCGCAGTACTATCATATCTTCGGAGAGCGCGAGTTTGTCTGGAACGGGATCAAGCAAAGCAACCGCAACATGCTTCTTGGCACCTACGCGGGCGCCGACGGCTTGAAGACCGGCCACACCGCCGACTCCGGTTACGGTATGGTTGCGTCTGCGGTGCAAGACGGCCGCCGCCTGATCCTGGTGGTCAACGGCCTTGCCAACGAGACCGAACGCGCAGCGGAAACGAAGCGCCTTCTCGATCTCGGTTTCCGCGAGTTCCGCACCTACGCACTCCTAAAACCCGGCGACGTGGTGGGCGAGGCGGAAGTCTGGGCGGGCGAACAACGCACAGTGCCGCTCGCCGTACGGCAACCGGTGAAGATACTGATGCGCCGCGCTTCGCGCGAAGGCTTGAAGGTTGTCCTGAACTACAACGAGCCCGTGATGTCGCCGGTCCAGCGCGGCCAAGAACTCGGCAAGCTGACGATCACGGCGCCCGGTATACCGGACGTCACGGTGCCCGTGTTCGCGGGCGCAGAGGTCGACTCCGGTGGAATATTCACGCAGATCAAGATGGGCATTAAGGAGCTGATTTCGAGCGGACCCGAGCCGCAGCCATCTTCACAAGCGGTGAAGCTGTCGGAAGACACCGCCGTCGCGACGCAACCGGCGAGCCAATGAAGCGCGGACGGTTCATCACCTTCGAAGGCGGGGAGGGGACGGGAAAGTCGACGCAAGTCCGCCTGCTGGCGCAGCATATCGCCGCTCGCGGCGCCGACGTCGTGCAAACGCGAGAGCCGGGCGGGTCGCCATCCGCCGAAGAGATTCGCGCGCTTCTTGTGACAGGCGCGGCTGATCGCTGGTCGCCGCTCGCCGAAACGCTGCTCTTCTATGCGGCCCGCGTGGAGCATTGGCGTCAGGTGATCGAACCCGCGCTCGCGCGCGGCGCCCACGTCGTTTGCGACCGCTTCGCTGACTCGACGATGGCGTATCAGTGTTACGCAGGCGGCCTGGACAAGGGTTTGGTGCGCGACTTGCACCGCCTGGCTATGGGCCAAGCGGAGCCCGACCTCACCCTCATTCTCGACGTGCCCGTTGACGAGGGCTTGAAACGGGCCGCTGCGCGACACGACGACGAAACGCGTTTCGAGCGCAAAGGGCGAGAGTTCCACGAACGCCTGCGCGCGGGCTTCTTGGACATCGCGCGCGCCGCACCGAAGCGCTGTGCTGTCATCGACGGCGCAAAACCCGTCGACCAGGTCCAAGCCGACGTACGCGTGACAGTGGCTGCACGCCTGGGCCTCGGCTGATGGCACCCAGGGCCCGCGCGGCAGAAACCGAACCGCTGCCGGAAAGCGACCGCATCGGCGATCTTCCGCATCCGAGGGAGCGGTTCGAACTGCTCGGTCACACGGAGGCGGCGCAAACGCTCGCAACTGCAGCCCGATCGGACCGCCTTCATCACGCCTGGATTCTCGCAGGACCAAAAGGTGTCGGCAAGGCAACGCTGGCCTGGCGTTTTGCGCGCGCCTTGCTGGCTCATGGCGCGAGCAACTGCCCCGACGATCTTGCGGTGCCCTCGGATCACGCAATCGCTCGACAAGTCGCGGCGCTGGCGCACCCCGATCTGATCGTAATCCGGCGCCCCTGGGACCCCGACAAGAAGCGCTTCAAGACAGAACTGCCTGTCGAAGAGGTTCGCCGCCTGCACGGATTCTTCTCCCGTCACGCGTCCGCGGGCGGCGCCAGGATCGCGATCATCGATTCCGCCGACGACATGAACCGGTCGGCGCAAAACGCGCTTCTGAAGATTCTCGAGGAGCCGCCGGCAAACGCGCTCCTCCTGCTGATCTCGCACGCGCCGGGGGGCCTTCTCCCGACCACGCGCTCGCGCTGCCGCACGCTGACCTTGCGCAAGTTGCCGGCCGAAGCGATGCCCGGCGCCGTGGCCGAACTCGCGCCGGCGGTGGACCAAAAGTCTCGCGCGCTCCTCTGCGCACTCGCCGACGGCGCTCCCGGGCGCGCCCTCGAACTCGCCGAAAGCGACGCGCCGGCGATGTACGCCGAACTCACAGAGTTGCTCGGCGCCTTGCCGCGCCTGAACGGCGGCAAACTCTTCGCCTTCGCCGAAAAGGTGGCACGCGCGCCGGTCGAGCGCGGCCTGGCCTTGTTCGTGGCGCTTCTGTCGCAAGTGGAAGAGCGCGTCCTGCGTGGTGCCTATGCGCCGCTCGAAGGTGTGCCCGGCGAAGACAAACTGCTGCGACACCTGCGCGCGGCCGTGCCGCTCGATAGCTGGTCGGCTCTCTGGGAGACGCTCAAGACAGAGGCCATCAGGGCCGACGACCTAAACCTCGACAAGAAACAACTGGTCCTCAACACGTTTTTTGCTATTGAGGCGGCGTCCCAACGCTAGTGCCGCAACGATGCTCGTCGACAGTCACTGCCACCTCGACTTCCCCGACTTCGGGCCCGAACTCGATGCGGTTGTCGCGCGCGCGCGCGCCGCGGGCGTCGGTACAATGCTCACGATTGGAACGCGTTTGAGTGCGTTCGAAGGCGTGCGCGCCATCGCGGAACGATACGCCGACATCTGGTGCTCCGTCGGCGTGCATCCGCACGAAGCGGCCGTCGAGCCTCTCAACGAAGCGAATGCCCTAATCGAGCGCGCCTCCCATCCGCGCGTCGTCGGCATCGGCGAAGCAGGCCTCGACTACTACTACGAACATAGCCCGCGCGACGATCAGATCAGGAACTTCCGCGCCCACATTGACGCGTCGCGCGAAACCGGATTGCCGCTGATCGTCCACGCCCGCGACGCCGACGATGACCTTTGTGACATCCTGCGTGATGAAACTGCCCGCGGAGCATTCCCGGGCTTGATCCACTGCTTCTCGTCGACGGCGAAGCTCGCACAAACGGCGCTCGAAATCGGATTTTGCATCTCGATCTCGGGGATCGTCACGTTCAAGAAGGCGGACGAATTGCGGGCGGTCGTGGCGAACGTCCCGCTTGATCGCCTGCTCGTTGAAACGGATGCACCATATCTCGCGCCGATGCCTCACCGGGGCAAACGCAACGAACCCGCATTCGTCAAGAACACGGCGACGGTCGTGGCAAAACTGAAGGGCGTTGACCTCGCGCGCCTGGAAGAGGTCACCACCGCGAACTTCTTCCGGTTGTTCACGAAAGCCAGGCCCCCAACATGACGGCAGGCCTCAAAGTCACGATCCTAGGCTGCGGGTCGTCAGGAGGCGTGCCGCGCCTTGGGGGGCGCGACGGGGCAGGGGAGTGGGGCGCCTGCGATCCAACCGAACCGAAGAACCGCCGCCGCCGCTGCTCCATCCTGGTGGAGCGCGGCGCAACGCGTATCTTGGTCGACACAGCGCCTGACATGCGCGAGCAATTGTTGGACGCACGCGTCAGCACGCTGGACGCGGTGCTGATCACGCACGACCACGCGGATCAAGCGCACGGCTTCGACGACCTACGCATGATCGCGCAAAACATGATGCGCCGCGTCGACGTTTACGCAGCGCCGGAAACGCTTCGCATTATGAAGCAACGCTTCGGATACTGTTTCAAAGACGGCGAAAGCGGTGGCTATCCGGCGATCGTCGAAGACCACGTCATCAAACGCCCCTTCAGTGAATTCGCAATCGAAGGCGCCGGTGGACCGATTCCAGTTCGCGCCTTCGATCAAGATCACGGGACGATGGTGAGCCAAGGCTTCCGCTTCGGACCACTGGCGTATTCGTCCGACGTCGTGTCGCTCGACGACGCCGCGTTCGAAGCGCTGGCCGGCATCGAATGTTGGATCGTCGATGCGCTGCGCTATCGCCCACACCCCACCCACGCGCATGTGGAAAAGACGTTGAGCTGGATCGAACGCGTGCGGCCAAAACGCGCGATCCTCACGAACCTACATACCGACCTGGACTACCAGACCTTGTGTGGTTCGCTTCCTGCCGGCGTAACCGCTGCGTTTGACGGGCTGCAGATCGATCTATGATCCGGCGGGCGTTTACCGCACCGCATGGCCTGCAATCTCTCGGGGAAAGCGGCCGATTCTGAGGCTTTACCTTGGGGACACTGTGTCAGTTTTTCAGTTTGCCTGTGCTCTGAATCTTTGAGATAACTCAGCCTGGGGTTGCGACGGACATTCCGGCGCTAAGTTCTTTGTGGTTTTCAGGCGGGGGGATCTTCGGGCAGTCGGGCCGTATGGCGCGACCTGTTCGAGATAACAGGCTGGTCCTGTTCAGGTACGGCTTATTATCTCCAACACTATCGCATCGGTTGCGGCACGGGGACCTATCTCTCGGTCGAAATCAAGTTAAGCATTGGCGGCATCCAGCCGCTGTCTTTGCCGTCTCTTATGCTATGAGTCGGACGGCACTGACTTTCGTCGACGGAAGGCAAGTGGTTATGGGACGTGTAACAGTCAACAGGGGTAATCGGATGACGATCGCGCGCGTTGCTGCCGCGGCAGGATTGATGCTCGGACTCACCATGATGGTGTCCGTCGCAATGGCACAGCCGGCACCAGCTCCAACTCAACCGGCGCCGGGCGCTGGCGCACCGGCTCAGCCGGGCGCACCCGCAACCGACCCCGCCGCCGCACCGGCAGGCGAACCCGCGCCGCCGGCCATCGGGCCTGACGGTCTGCCGATTGCGCCGACGACGGATCCGGCGGCCGCTGCGCCCGCTGCTGCCGCACCGCCGGCGGAAGAAGAGAAGAAAGGTCCTTCGATCACGCCCGTCGACATGTTCATCCATGCGTCGATCGTCGTGCAGGTCGTCATGGTGTTGCTGCTGCTGTGGTCGGTCGTCACGTGGGCGATCATGATCTCGAAGCTCTCGTTCTTCTCCGGCTTAAACGGAACGACGAACCGCTTCTTGAGCGCCTTCCGCAGCGCCGGCTCGATTCAAGACGCGGCCAAGGCGGCATCGCGCAACTTCAAGAATAACCCGCTCGGCAGAATGTTGATTGCGGCCGCGGACGAAATCGCGGCCGGCAAGAAGGGCAGCGTCTCGACCCGCGTCGGTCAACGCATGGCGATCGTTCAGGCCGAAGTCGGCGAAGAACTGTCGTCGGGCATGGGCATCTTCGCGACCGTCGGCTCGATCGCGGCCTTCGTCGGTCTCTTCGGAACCGTCTGGGGCATCATGAACTCGTTTATCGGCATCGCCGAAACGCAGACCACGAACCTCGCGGTTGTTGCGCCCGGTATTGCCGAAGCGTTGTTCGCGACGGGTATCGGCCTCTTTGCCGCCGTGCCTGCCGTTATCTTCTACAACATGTTCGCTCGTCGGATCGGCGCGTACCAAACGCGTATGGACAACTTCTCCAATGAAGTTGCCGTGCGCGTGGCTCGCGAGTTCGAGTAAGCGCACATGGCGGGCCGCGGAAAGCGATACGACGACAACAGCCAAATCAACGTGACGCCCTTCGTGGACGTCATGTTGGTGCTGTTGATCATCTTCATGGTGGCGGCACCGCTCGCCAGCGTGAACGTCAAGGTCGAGTTGCCGCCGTCGACGTCGAAACCCGCGAAGGTGAAAGATCCGGTCTACGTTTCGTTGCAGAAGAACGGCAAGGTCTATATCGGCGACGTTGAGGTAAAATACTCCGAGTTCTCGGCGCGCCTCGTCTCGGCTTCTGGCAACAACTACAACCGGCGCATCTTCATCCGCGCGGACAAGACGGTGCAGTACAAGGAAGTAATGCGGGTGATGAACGTGATCCAGGACACCGGCTTCTTTCAGATTGCCTTGGTGGCCGAAGATCGTCCCGCCGGTTAGTGGTGCAAGAGATCGGGTAATGGATCGCCATGGATAGGCGCACGGTTTACATCACGATTATCGTCTCCGTGCTCCTCCACATCGGGGTGCTGTACTACGTCGCCATGACGTGGGGTATTGTCCCGAACGTCCTCGAAGAGCCCGAAGAGACAGTGTTGGCTGTCGCACCGCCACCGCCACCACCGCCGCCGCCACCACCGCCGCCCGAGCAAGTCGTTCAAGACAAGCCGCGCTTCCGCCCGCGTCCGGTGCCCACGCCGCCCGTGCAGGTGAAAGTGCCGCCGGTGCCGCTGAAGCCGCAGCCGCCGGCCGAGAGCACGTCGGACGCGACGACGATTCTGTCCGATAAGCAGGTGATCGACAGCCCGATCTCCAAGCCGCCGCCGCGCTATCCGCAACGCGCGTTGGAAGCGGAAAAAGAAGGCGTCGTGCGCATCCAAATCACAATCAACCCCGACGGTTCGGTCGGTGACGCGGTCGTCGTCTCGGCGAAACCTGAAGGATATTTTGAGAGCGCGGCGCTCGCGGCGGTGAAACGTTGGCGTTACAAGGCTGCCGGTCGCACGATTACGGCGACCGTCGAAGTCACATTCCAGCTGCAGTAAGCCGAGGAGAATGAATCATGGCCGGCACAGTCGGAACCGGTGAAAGCCAAGGCGGAAAAAGAGGCCGCTACGGCGATAACGCCGAAATCAACGTGACGCCGTTCGTCGACGTCATGCTGGTGCTGCTCATCATCTTCATGGTCTCCGCGCCGCTGGCGACGATCAGCATCCCGCTGGACCTGCCGCCGCCAGACCCCAATCAACAAATTGTAGATCCAGTGGAGCCGGTCTTCGTCAGCTTGCAGGACACCGGCACGATCAATGTCGGCACCCAAAGCACCGGCGAAATCGAAGCGACCTTCGAAACCCTGTCGGACGCGGTGAAGCAGAAAACCGGCGGCGACAAAGAACGCAAGATCTTCATCCGCGCCGACCAAAAGGTGATCTACGCCGACGTGATGCGATTGATGGACGCGATCGACCACGAAGGCTACAAGAACAAGGCCCTCGTCGCCGAAGACGTGGTCGACTGAGCCCCGGCGCTCCGCTGGCGTGTCCGAAGGGCCGGGATTCCCGGCCCTTTTCGTTGCGCCCTTGCAGGTCATCGCCAATCGCCTAAGCTCGGGCTGATCCAGCGGCCGATGCGAAGGAGATCACGCCCATGGCAGCGATGATCGGAACCACGCAACCGCGCTGGCACCGCGCCACCGCGGAAGTGAACGTCACGCCGTTCGTCGACGTCATGCTCGTTCTGCTGATCGTGTTCATGGTTGCCGCGCCCCTCGCTACGGTCGCCGTACCGATCAATTTGTCTATGCCCGAGGGACCGGCGGTGAGCCTGGAGCCGGTGTTCGTCTCCCTTCAAGACGACGGAACGATCTTTGTCGGCACGAAGTCGTCCGGTGAGACGAGGGTAAACTGGGCGACGCTCGGCGCCGCCCTCCATCAGAAATCGGAAGGCGACCCGGCTCGGCAATTGCTGACAGTCTTGTTCGAATCTGTCTTGTCTGACTATCCTGGCGACCGGAAATGACGCATCGCCGGGAGAACCGATCATGAATATAGCTCAAGCGCGCCCGCGTATTTGGACGCCGCAAGTCATTCTGTTTTCGATCCTCGTGCACGTGGCTGTGCTGTACTACGCGATCGTAGCTTTCAACGTTGTTCCGTCGCCTTATGTTCCAAACGACCAGCCGCGCACGATCGAAGCAGTTGTCATTCAACCTCCGCCTCCGAAGCCGGTCGAACCTGAGCGACTTGAGACGCGGCCTCTTTTCCAGCAGCGCCTGCCGGCGCCATCACCAGTTCAACCAACGGTCCAGCCATCGCCTCTTGCACCGACCGTCACACCGGTAACGACGGGACCGGCATCGATTGATGTGAGGGATCCGATCGCGGAACAACCGGTCTCACAACTGCTGCCACGCTATCCAAGGGCAGCCGAGGCCCGGCAGATCGAGGGGCGCGTTCGCCTGACGGTGACGATCATGCCCGACGGCAGCGTCCGCGACGTACGCGTCTTGAATGCGCGCCCGCAGGGTTACTTCGAAGCTGAGGCCGTCCGCGCCGTTCAACAGTGGCGCTACAAGCCGTCGAACGTCATCCGCACGAACGTAATTGTCGATATCGACTTCGTTCTCAACTGATCAGACGAACGGACCCACCAAGGCTACCGCGGCGATGATGCCATAGGCCACGCGGCGGTAAGCCTGCTCGGACGCGCGATCGAACAGCCGGCTGCCGACCCAAACGCCAACGATCGACGCCGGCAAACACAGCACGGTGAGCCAAAGAACCTCGCCCGTGAGCAAGCCTTGCAGGCCATAGATTCCCGCGGAGACGGCATCGATCAGGAAGAAATAGCAGATCACTGTCGCGCGTAGCGCGGCCGAACTGTCGTCGCCTGCGAGATAGTAGAGCACGATCGGCGGCCCACCCACGCCGGAAGCCCCGTTCGCGAGCCCTGACAGCAGACCGGCGCCGGCAAGGCCCGGTGTCGTCTTTGCCCCGCTGCGCCGCACGCGCAACATGACGAGCACCAGGAACGCGATGATCAAAAGTGAAATTGAGACCCGTAGCGTCGACCCCGGCACGACGGCCAGCAGCCAAGCCCCGGCCGCAAGCCCTGGCACCGCGGCAAGTGCCATCACCGCAACTTCTTGCCGGTCGACAAAGCGCACGGCCGCCGGTAGCAGCTGAAACGAAAGCGCGACCTCAAGCAGGATGATCAGCGGCACCGCCACGGTCGGCGCATACAACGCCGCCAGCGTCGGCGCCAACACCATGGCGGACCCGAACCCCGAGAACCCGCGCAGCACCCCGGCAAACGCGACAAGCGCCGCGGCAATCGCGGTCTTCGCCGTCAAAAGCGGCACGAGCGCTTCAAACATGGTCCCCGCCAAATTGGTCTCCGTGATGTGACACGCTTATCGAGGCTCGTCGAGGGCGCTCTTGCCGGTTGAAAGCCACGCACGGCGCCCGGTACTGTCTTTCATAACGAACGGGAAACGAGTGATGACGGCAGACCTCGTGCAGGGACGCGAATGCGGAAGCTGCACCGCCTGTTGCAAGATTCCGAAGATCGACACGCCCTCTTTGCGCAAGGCGGCGGGCGTGTTGTGCCCCAACTGCACGGGATCGAATTGCGCGATCTACGAGGCACGACCCGAACCCTGCCGCACCTTCTTTTGTCTCTGGCGCCAGGTCGCCACAATGCCGGACGAGCTGCGGCCGGACCGCATCGGTGTCATGTTTACGATCGAGGCGGTTCCCCAACCGCAGAACCCGTTCGAACGCCACTTCGTCATCGGCCGTGCGATCGGCTCGCTGGCTGACTTCGAATCCCCCGGGGCGAGGGCGGCCTTGCAAACCTTCATCGAACGCGGCGATCTGCCGGTCTGGCTCAGCTTCCAGCAAGAGCGCCGCTTGCTCCATCCATATCCCGCCCTTCGCGACGCAATCTTGCGCCAAGGTCCGCCACCGACAGAGCTCACCGCCGATGTCCGGCTCTGGCGTGAACGTTTGGGTTTGCCAGCTTAATGCTGCACGCGCGGCCGCGGCAACACGGGCCGCACAACAGGCGTCAGCGCGTAAGTGGTCATCCGGATATCGTCCGACGCACCGCTGCGTCCGCACATGGAACAGCGAAAGCGCCGCTTGAAGTCGAGGAGCCGCGTCTCCGGATGCGCCAGCTTGGCCAGCTGCTCCGGCAACAATGCCGTCTTATGCCCGCAGCGGCATGAAAGATTCACGCCGCGCTCGCGTTGAACGAGTGCACCGACTGTGAGCGGACGGGGTGATGGCATCGACACGACCCAAGTCTAGCGCGCCAGCTACGATGCCGCCATCCGTTGACGCAGGGTAAATCAGGCAGCGCCGGGCAGGGGAGGGGACCCACTGTTCGCAAGCCCGTGCTAGGGTCCGCCACCGCAATTCACATAAGGAACATCCACCATGGCGATCGACTTCCAAATCCCCGCCGAAGCCAAAGCAATCCGCGAGCGCATCCGCAAATGGGTCCAAGACGAGTGCGTGCCCGCGGAAAAACGGCTAATCGACGGCGAGGACTACAAGAAGGTATTGGGTGAACTCCGCAAGAAGGCGCGCGCGCAAGGCCTCTGGTGCCCGTTCATTCCGAAGGAGCACGGCGGCATGGGCCTCGGGCCACTCGCGAACGCTCTGGTCCAGATGGAACTCGGGGAAAGCTATCTCGGTGCGCTGTCGATGAACACGCAAGGCCCAGACGACGCCACGATGCTGACGCTGCTCGAGCACGGCACGCCGTACCAGAAGGAGAAGTTTCTAAAGCCACTTCTGAACGGCGAGAAGCGCATCTGCTACTCGATGACGGAAAAGGCCGCGGGCGCCGATGCCACCGGCATGCAAACCCGCGCTGAGAAGAAGGGCAACGACCGTTACGTGCTGAACGGCGAGAAGTGGTTTTCAAGCGCGGCCAGCGTCGCCGACATCGCGCTCGTGATGGCCAAGACCGATCCCGACGCACCGCGCCATCAGCAGTACTCGACGTTCCTCGTCGAACTTCCGAACCCCGGCTACAAGATCAAGCGCAACATCCCGACCATGGCGCTCGAAGGGCCGCTCTCGCACATCCTGGGCGGTGGCCACGCGGAAATTGAGATCAACAACCTCGAAGTGCCCGCCGAGAACCTCCTAGGCGGTGAAGGCAAGGGCTTTGCGATGGGCCAGCATCGTTTGGCGTACGGCCGCTTGCGCCACGGCATGCACAACGTCGCGATGGCGCAGCGCGCGCTCGACATGGCGGCAAAGCACGTGACCGACCGCACGACCTTCGGCAAGAAGCTCGAAGAACGCCAAGCCGTGCAATTCATGATGGCAGACTGCGCCAGCGAACTTTACATCGCCCGCTTGATGCTCATGCACATCGCCTATAAGGCCGAGAACAAAATGGACCTGCGCCAAGAAAACGGCATCGCGAAAGTCTTCCTCGCCAACATGGTGCACAAGGTCGTCGACACCGCGATCCAACTCCACGGTGCGCTCGGCTACAGCCGCGACCTGCCGCTCGCCGCCTGGTACACGCATATCAGAAGCCAGCGCCTGGTCGACGGTCCGGACGAAGTGCACCGCTGGACGACGGGCCGCAACGTCATCAAGGCCTACAAAGCCCACGGAACGACGGCCAGCGCCTGCGGCGGCGATCTCTTGTAGGCGGCCACGCGCTCCCTGTATCGTCGACCATCACCAGCGTCGTTCGAAGGGCGCGGCATCAATAGCGGCGTCTGGGCGAGACACTTGGCCAGCCAGTCGCGCCGACACTTGCCGGAGACTCCGCCCATGTTCGACGCAATCGGGTTTGAGATCGTCAAAGCGCTAGTCGGCCCAGTCGTGGCGGTGGGCCTGGCCTGGCTCGTCGGCAACCGGCTCAGCTCCGAATGGGCGATCCGTCAACGCCGCCGCGAAAACAGCCTGGCCAGCGTCGCCGAGTTCTACCGCCTCTACGGCGAATTCTTCGCGCTCTGGAAGCTCTGCAACTACGCGTTCCGCGATGCCGACCACGAAACCGACGATGCCACACTCTGGGACCTCATGCGCCGCGCGGCAGCGCTGGAGGCGAACGGCGAAGCGATCCTGCTGCGCATCGCCAGCGAATTGACGCTGACGCCCGACGACATCCGCACGCTGGGCCTGTTCCGCCAAGGCGTGCAGCTCTTGCGTCAATCGATCGTCAAGCAGCGTATCCTGGGCTGGAGCTCGTCCGAGCACCGCGAGTACCAGGCCTTCAAAGGCTTCTCGGTTGGCACCGCCACGCTGGCCGCCAGGGTAGGGTCGGGCACAGTGCCGAGCGTCGACATCGCGCAACGCCAGCTGCGCGAGATCACGCACAACAAGTGGAGCAAAGAATGGCTCGCCAAAATCGCGCGCCGCGATGAAACGCCGGTCCAAGCCGAACTCGAAGCGGCCACCGTAGATGACGATGCATGAGGAGCACCAAAACCGCCGCGGGCCGGAAAACTGCCGAAACCTCAATCCACACTATCTCGTATTTCCCATAATACATATTATGCGATAAAGGCATGGGCGGAATCGCAGATATCTGCCGAAAATTAGCTGCATCCCCCGCTTCCCGCTGTTCCCACTGCCGACGCTTCGCTACGACCGCTGATATCACCTGAGAGCCCGCGAGCCGCCCATGGACACGCCTGCGAACCTGAGAAGCATCGACGCGCTGCTTGCCATCATGGCGAGGCTCCGGTCGCGCGAGGGCGGGTGCCCGTGGGACGTAGAGCAGACGTTCGCGACCATCGCTCCCTACACCATCGAGGAGGCCTACGAGGTTGCCGACGCGATCGAACGGAACGACCTGGGCGCACTGAAGGACGAACTCGGCGACTTGCTGTTCCAGGTGGTCTTCCACGCCCAGATGGCGACGGAGGCCAAGGCGTTCACGTTCGCCGATGTGGTGGAGGCGATCTCGGACAAGATGCTGCGCCGCCACCCGCACGTGTTCGGGAGTGCGGACGTGAAAACGGCCGAGGCCCAAACCATCGCATGGGAGGAGCATAAAAAGCGTGAACGCGCCGCCCGCACCGACAACGGCGCCAGCATCCTAGACGACGTGCCACTGCCCTCCCCTGCCCTGACCCGAGCCTTAAAGCTCCAGAAACGAATGGCCGATGTCGGCTTCGATTGGCGCGAACGAGGCCCCATCCTCGACAAATTGAAGGAAGAGATCGGCGAACTGACCGCCGAAATGGACGCCGGCGCTCCCAAGGCGAAACTCGCCGACGAGCTCGGCGACATTCTCTTCGTCTGCGTGAACCTGGCCCGTCACTTGGGCGTCGACGCGGAGGACGCATTGCGGGGCACCAACGCGAAAGTCGTTCGGCGCTTCAAACACATCGAGGAAGCGATCAAGAACCGGGGCGATAGACTCGGCGAGGTTCCACTCGACGCTCTGGACAGACTGTGGGACGAGGCGAAAGCAGTGGAGCGGCAATCAGTGCCGCACAAGCCTTGAGCCGAAGCGGCGTTCGAACTTCGGCAGCGCGCCGGGCACGATCGCCACACGCAGTTTCACGCGGCCCTTGGCATCGTTCGTGCGCTTAAGCACGTCCCCGTTTTCGTACGCCCACGCGAGGTCCGCGCCGGCATCTGGCTCCAATCGCAATTCGGCTTCAATCGCGCTCGCCGCCAGCGTCGCGTCGATCATCGCGAGCAGCTTGTCGAACCCTTCGCCAGTCAGCGCCGAGAGCGACACGCTGCGCGGCTCGCGTTTGCCGTTCGCGGCCGTGGGTCGCTCCGCAGGCGGGATCAAGTCGATCTTGTTCCAGACTTCGATCATCGCATTCTGCGCCGCATCGCCCACGCCCAGCTCGCCGAGCACATCCAGCACGTCATCCTTCTGCGCTTGCGCGTCCGGATGGCTGATGTCGCGCACGTGAAGAAGCAGATCCGCTTCCAGCACCTCTTCCAGCGTCGCGCGAAACGCGGCCACGAGCTGCGTCGGCAGGTCGGAGATGAAACCCACCGTGTCGGAGAGAATGATCCGCCGCTTGGACGGCAGCACGAGCCCGCGCATTGTCGGATCGAGCGTCGCGAACAGCTGATCCTTGGCCAACACCTCGGCGCTGGTCAGCCGATTGAAGAGCGTGCTTTTGCCGGCATTCGTGTAGCCGACGAGTGCCACGACCGGAAACGGCACGCGCTTCCTCGCCTCGCGGTGCAGCTGTCGCGTGCGCTTCATGTCTTCCAACTCACGCTTCAGCTTCGCGATGCGATCGCCGATGGCGCGCCGGTCGGCTTCGATCTGCGTTTCACCCGGGCCACCCAAGAAGCCGAAGCCGCCGCGTTGCCGTTCCAAGTGCGTCCACGACCGCACAAGCCGGCCCTTCTGATACGTGAGATGGGCAAGCTCCACCTGCAACCGGCCTTCCGCCGTGCGCGCGCGTTCGCCGAAGATCTCCAGAATAAGCCCGGTGCGATCGAGCACTTTCGTGTTCCAAGCCTTCTCCAGATTGCGCTGCTGCACCGGCGTCAGCTGCCCGTCGCAGATCACCAGCTCCGGCTTCTCCGCCTCGCAAAGCCCTTTGATCTCGTCGACCTTCCCCTTCCCGATCAACGTCGCGGGGCGCGGCTCGGCGAGCGGCGCGGGCAGGGCCGCAACGACCTCGAGGTCGATCGCGCGCGCAAGACCCGTCGCCTCCTCGAGGCGTGCCTCAAGTGAGCGCGGCTCATCCGAGCGCTTCAGAAAAGGGTGCACGACGATCGCGCGGCGCGAACCTGGGGTCCAGTCGCCGAACGAACGCCCGCGGGACGGTTCGATCAAATCAAGGCCGCTTCAAAAATCTCAGTGCGCCGCTTCGGCTGCTTCCGGCGTTTCTTGTTCAAACAGCGGAACCGGAACCGACGGCATCACCGTTGATATAGCGTGCTTGTAGACGAGCTGCGAGTGCCCGTCCCGGCGCAGAAGAACGCAGAAGTTATCGAACCAGGTGATGATCCCCTGGAGCTTGACCCCGTTGACCAGAAAAATGGTCAGAGGTGCCTTGTTCTTGCGACAGGCATTCAGGAACGTGTCTTGAAGATTTGCTTGTCGATCACTCATGGGTTGGCCCCATTTTTCACTTGCTCCACCCGATACACGCCGGGCTTGTTTCTTGAGCCGCTCGGTTATCCGACTTCTATGACAGGCGTACGAACACGCGACTCAATTGGTTCGCCACCCGTCGCTGGAGAAAATGGACGAGGCGTCGCCAAGGGGCAAGTGTGAACCCTGCTAGGGCGCAGCGTTAACTAACGAGACGACCAGTACGCTTTGCCGATTTTGGCAGTGATAAGCCCAGGTTTTCCCTCACCCACCGCTTTCCCGTCGATTCGTGTGACAGGCAACACACCAAACGTGGCTGCGGAGATGAACGCCTCGCGTGCATCTTTCAAGTCATCGACGCTGAACGCGCGCTCCTGCAATTCCACACCCAGCTGTCGGAGAAACGGAAGAATCTCGCCGCGGGTAACGCCGGGCAAGATGGCATTGCTAAGCGCCCGCGTACGCAGCACACCCTTCGCATCGACGATCCACGCCGTCGTCGAGGCGCCTTCGGTCACGAACCCATCGCGGTCCACAAGCCAAGCCTCGAACGCGCCAGCCGCACGCGCCGCCTGCTTCGCGAGCACGTTCGCCAGAAGCCCCGTCGACTTGATATCGCACCGCCCCCAGCGCGCATCCGGCTGCGTAACGACGGCGATCCCCTTCTCGGCCAATGCCGCATAGCGCGCGACGTCGAGACTGCGCGCCGTCACCACCAGCGTCGGCTTCACCGCGCCCGCCGGAAACGCATGATCGCGCCGCGCGACGCCCCGCGATATCTGCACATAGACCAGGCCGTCCCGAACCCGATTGAGCCTGACCGTCTCGCGCATAATATGCCCGAGCTGATGCATGCCCACCGGCGCCCGCATCTTCAGCTCGCCGAGCGACCGTTCCAGCCGCGCCAAATGCGGCCCCTCGTCGATCAGCGCGCCGTCGCGCACCGCGCAAACCTCATAGACGCCGTCCGCAAACTGAAACCCGCGGTCTTCCACGGCGACGGAGGCATGCGCAAACGGCACATACCGTCCGTTGACATAAGCAATGCGCGACATCAGCCGATCAGATCGTCGCCGCGGCCGCCGGTGTTGATGCCGAGCGACTTGAGCTTGCGGTGCAATGCCGAACGTTCCATGCCGATGAACGCCGCGGTGCGCGAGATGTTGCCGCCGAACCGGTTGATCTGCGCAAGCAGATATTCCTTCTCGAACATCTCGCGGGCATCGCGCAAAGGCAGCGCGATGATACGCTCGCTGCCAGCGCCCTGGCTCACCGCCGGCGTCGAATTGCCGACATCGGCCGGCAACAGCTCCGCCGTGATCACGCCATCCGGCGCATCCGCCGCCAGAATCATCAACCGTTCGACGTTGTTGCGCAGCTGACGGATGTTGCCCGGCCAATTATGTGCCTGGAGGGCCGCCATCGCATCGTCGCCAACCTTCTTCGGCTGCAAACCGGTCGCGCCCGCGATGCGCTGCATAAAGTGATCGATCAGCGACGGAATGTCCTCGCGCCGCTCCACCAGCGGCGGTACGCGAATGCCAACAACGTTCAAGCGATGGAACAAATCCTCACGCAGGCGCCCGTCCTGGATCTCCGTCCGGGGATCGGTCGAACACGACGAAATCACGCGCACGTCCACCTGAACCCGCTGACCGCCGCCGACGCGCTGAAAGTTCTGCTCGACAAGCACGCGCAGAATCTTGCCCTGCGTCTCCAGCGGCATATCCGGCACTTCGTCCAGGAACAGCGTGCCGCCATGCGCCTGCTCGAAGAGGCCGACCTTCCGCCCGCCTTCCCCCGCACCTTCGACGCCGAAGAGTTCGATCTCCATACGCTCCGGCGCGATCGTAGCGCAGTTGATGGCGATGAACGGACTCTTCTGCCGGCGCGACTTCGCGTGCAGCAGCCGTGCGACCACTTCCTTGCCCGAGCCCGGCCCACCCGTGATCATCACGCGGCTGTTCGTCGGCGCGATGCGCTCGATCAGCTGCCGCAGCTGCCCGATCGCGTGGCTTTGCCCCACGAGATCGAAGTCGTCCCATAGACGCTCCTTCAGGGATTCGTTTTCCCGTCGAAGACGTTGCGCCTCCAGGGCGCGTTCGACCGTCAGCAAAATGCGGTCCGCTTTGAAGGGCTTTTCGACGAAGTCGTAAGCGCCCTTCTTGATGGCTGTGACGGCTGTCTCGATGTTGCCGTGGCCGCTAATGACCAGAACCGGCAAATCCGGATGTTCCTTCTTGATCTCGTCAAGCACCTGAAGCCCGTCGAGCCGGCTGCCCTGCAGCCAAATGTCGAGGATGATGAGCGCAGGTCTGCGCGAGCGCGTCTCGCGCAACGCGCCGTCGCTGTCGCCCGCAAGGCGGGTGTTGTAGCCCTCATCCGACAGGATGCCCGCAACGAGTTCGCGGATGTCCGCCTCGTCGTCGACGATCAAAATGTCCAGCGCCTGTAAAGCGGCGTTCTTGCTCATTGTCATTCACCTGCGAGTTTGACCGCGGGTCCCAGTCGCCGCGGGAAGGTAAGCCTCACCAGCGCGCCGCTTTCGCGGGTAGCGCCGGTGTCGTCCGTCTTCGGTGCATCCTCGAGCACGAGCGCACCTTTATGGTCTTCCATGATCTTCTTCACGATCGCGAGCCCCAGCCCCGTGCCCTTCGCGCGCTTCGTGACATAAGGTTCCGTCAAACGGTTGCGATCCTCGTTCGGCAGGCCGACGCCGTTATCGATCACCTCGATGCCGACGCGAACGGGATCTTGCACAAGGCGAATCTCGATCCGCCCGCCCTCGCGCAGCGGCTGCTCCTCATCGCCCTCTTTGCCGAACTTCGCCCGCACCGCCTCGCCCGCGTTTTTCAGCACGTTCGTGAGGGCCTGGCTGACCAACCGTCCGTCGCACTCGACGTCGATCGGCTCATCCGGCGTCAACAGCGCGAAGGTGATCTGCGGCTGCGCAACCCTCTGCAGGAACACGGCGTGCCGGATCAGCTCGCCGATATCCTCGTCCTTCATCACCGGCTGCGGCATGCGCGCAAACGACGAGAACTCGTCCACCATCCGTCCGATGTCGCCGACCTGGCGGATGATCGTTTGCGTGCACTGCTCGAAGACCTCGGGATCGGTCGCGATCTCCTTTTTGTACTTGCGCCGCAGCCGCTCGGCCGAAAGCTGAATCGGCGTGAGCGGGTTCTTGATCTCATGCGCGATGCGCCGCGCCACATCCGCCCAGGCCGAAGTGCGCTGGGCCAAGATAAGGTCGGTGATGTCGTCGAACGTAACGACGAAGCCGCGGTCGTCTTCATTCGCGCGCTCGCGCGTCACGGTGACAATCAAGCTGCGCGGTTTGCCGCCGCGCGTGATGTCGATTTGACCTTGCACGCGCGCCTCGCTGCCCGTCAGCGCCTGGCTCACGAGAGGCGCAACTTCCGGCACCGCCGTAGCCAGGTCCTTGCCGACGATGTCGTCGCGGCTGGTGCTGAGCAGTGTAAGTGCCGAGCGGTTGACCACATCGGCCCTCCCCTGCCCATCGAGCCCGACAACGCCGGCCGACACGCCCGAAAGCACGGCTTCGGTAAATCGCGTCCGTTGCTCTGCCTGACGGTGCGATTCGACAAGCTCGTTGCGCTGGCTCTGCAGCTGCGCCGTCATGCGATTGAACGCGCGGCCGAGCGACGCCAACTCGTCGTCGTCGTCAGCCAGCATCACGCGCGCCGCGAGGTCCCCTTCCGACACCCGCTCGGCTGCGCCGATCAAGCGCCCGATCGGCATCACGAGCCGGTTCGCAACGCCAAACCCGATCCAAATCGCGCTGAAGATGATGAGCAGCGCGACGATGCCATACATCATGCCGAACGCGGCTTGTGCAGCGTCGCGGTCCCGCTGAAGCTGTTCGTACTTGCGCGCCGCCTCGCTGGCGCTTTGTTGGTACTGAACCAGCTGCTTATTGACTTCCCCCATCACGACCAAGACGAAGCTACCCGACGGATCAAGTCGCGCGACGGCGCGACTGCCGTCCGGGGTAATCGTGATTGAAACGCCGTTCGATGCAGCGTCCGAAAGCTCGTCGGTCGAAGGGCGATCGACGGGAACCAGTCCCACCACCGCAAGCTCTTCTCCGCTCGTGTTGAAAATACCGCCGCCCGGCAGCTGGCGCTCCGTCAGCTGCTTCCTCAGAAAATAGTCCATTCTTTGGCGCGTGGTCTCGTTGTCGACAATCAAGCCGCCAACGAATTCCTTTGTAACGAAATCTTGCGCCATCAATTCGGCGTCGAACCGGATGGCTCGCTTCTGGTCCTCCTGATAGGCATCTGCAAGCGAACTCGAATTCTCGACGACCGCACGAACGCCGCTGCTGAACCAGACATCCATCGCCAAGTTGATGGTGACGGCGGCAGCGCCCGCGGTCAGAACCACCGGAATGACGGCGATGAGAAAGAAGATCGTGACCAGGCGGCCGTGTAGTCGCGTGGCGGCCCCACCGGACCGCCGTGCCATCCAGAGCCGCACAAGGCGCCCCGTGACGAGCGCGATAAGCGCCATCAAAAGCAGGACATCGACGATGATGATGTAGAGCAGAACGCCCGGCGCGGTTGGCTCGATGTCCGTAGACCGAGTCAAAATCAGATAGGTCGCCACCACCGCGACCAGCGACACTGCGATCAACACGTAGGAAATCACTGACGTCCGCGCGACGCGGAACAGGTTCCGCTGCAGCCAGTCTTGGCTTTGCTCGGGTGCCGGTTGGACCGTCATGCGTGTCTCAGGACTACCCCTGTGCGAATAATGCAACGCAGAGTTTTAGCAACAGTGTGGTGCTTTTCAGGTTTCAATGTACCCGAGCGATGACAGTGTTGCCGATTTTAGTTGCTCTGTTACATCACTTGAAGCCGCGAAACAGGGGAATGTCAAGGCTCCGAATCTTCGCCCGGAGGGTATTGCGGTTAACCCCCAGAATTTCGGCGGCCTTGATTTGGTTGCCGCCTGTCAGCCCCAAACACATCGAGATCAGCGGCCGCTCCACTTCGCGCAGCGTACGGTCATAGAGCCCCGGCTGCGGCAGCCGCCCGCTCATCTTCTGCACCTGCGCCGCGAGATAACGCTCGACGAGCGCGCTCAGCGGCTCATCGCTCTCCTTTGCAATGCCCGCGTCCGCAACCGCGTGCTCGCGCAATTCGCCGGCCACCATCTCCGGCTTGATCGTCGTGTCGGCATGCAGCGCCACGAGCCGCCGGACGACGTTCTCGAGTTCGCGTACGTTGCCCGGCCAGCGATGTGTCTTGAGCGCGTCCAGCGCGGCCGCCTCGATCGTCTTGTGCGGCATGCCTTCCCGCTCGACCAGCTTCAAGAAATGCCGCACGAGATCGGGAATGTCCTCCAACCGTTCGCGCAGCGGCGGCAATCGCATCGGCACGACATTCAACCTGAAGAACAAGTCTTCGCGGAACAGCCCCTGATGGATTAGCTGCCGCAAATCCCGATGCGTCGCCGCGATGATGCGTACATTCGCCTTGACGGCCTGCCGTCCGCCGATCGGCGTGAACTCACCCTCCTGTAGCACGCGCAGCAGCCGGGTTTGCGCCTCCATCGGCATATCGCCGACTTCGTCCAGGAACAGCGTGCCGCCTTCCGCTTGCTCGAACTTCCCCGGACTGCGCGCGCTCGCGCCGGGAAAGGCGCCGCGCTCGTGTCCAAACAACTCGCTCTCGATCAGCTCGCGCGGGATAGCGGCCATGCTGACCGCGACGAACGGCCCGTTCCGCCGCTTGCCGAAGTCGTGCAGAGCGCGCGCCACAAGCTCCTTGCCCGTGCCCGACTCGCCGTTGATCACGACCGTCAGATCCGTCTGCATCAGCCGCGCGATCACGCGGTAGATTTCCTGCATCGCCGGCGAGCGGCCGACGAGCGGCAGGTCCTCTTCCCGCTCGACG
This sequence comes from uncultured Flavobacteriaceae bacterium, assembly GCA_964638635.1. GTDB lineage: Bacteria > Pseudomonadota > Alphaproteobacteria > Micropepsales > Micropepsaceae > SZUA-430. Next base: position 55,530 of record CAZXAQ010000002.1, on the reverse strand, counting down.
TCGCGCACGGCCTGCTTCTTGCCCTTGGCCTGCAACGCCCGCTGCACGACAGCGGTCAGTTCGTTCAGATCGAACGGCTTCGGCAAATACTCGTAGGCGCCCCGCTCCGCGGCGGTAATGGCGGTCATCAATGTGTTCTGCGCGCTCATCACGACGATCGGCAAATCGGGTCGCAACTTCTTAAGCCGCGGGATCAACTCAAACGCGTTCTCGTCCGGCATGATCACGTCGGTGACGACCAAGTCCCCCTCTCCTGCGGAAGCCCAGCGCCAGAGCGTCGCCGCATTGCCGGTCGTGCGCACCAGGTAGCCGGCGCGCCCCAACGCTTGGTTCAAGACCGTGCGGATCGCCGCATCGTCGTCAGCAACAAGGATTGTTCCCGCGTTCATGGCTGCTCCTCTAACGATGCATCGGCAGGCGCAAACGAAACACCGTGCGCCGCGGTTCGGATTCGCAGTCAATCGTGCCGCCGTGATCGCTGACGATCTTGGCGACGATGGCGAGGCCCAGCCCCGCGCCCTTCGGCTTCGAACTGACGAACGGCTCGAACATCGAGGACTGTACCTCGGCCGGCACGCCGGTTCCGTTGTCCCGCACGCTGACTTCAAGCGGCAGCGCCAGCCGGTCGCGCGACCCGCCAACCGTCAGATGCACACCCGGACGAAAGGCGGTTTGCAGCACGATCTCGCCGTCGGCTTGACCGGCGACCGCGTCGGCGGCGTTCTTGACCAAATTCAACAGCACCTGGATCAAGCGATCCCGATCGCCGGTCACCGCCGGCAGTGAGGGATCGTAGTTGTCGACAAAGTTGATCCCGCGGCCAAAGCTCGACTTCGCCAGTTGCTTCACGTGGTCGAGCACCTCGTGAATATTGACCGCCTGCGCTTCGATCGGCCGCCGGTCCGTGAACACTTCCATGCGATCGACGAGTTTGCGGATGCGATCCGTCTCCTCACAGATCAGCCGCGTCAACACCCGGTCGTCCTCGGACGCGCCCTGCTCGATCAACTGCGCCGCGCCACGAATCCCGGCCAGCGGGTTCTTGATTTCATGCGCCAGGATCGCGGCCATGCTCGTGACCGAACGCGCGGCATGGCGCTGGGTCAGTTGGCGGTCCATCTTCTGTGCGATCGAGCGCTCCTGAAACATCGCGAGCACGCTGCCGGGCATGTCGGCAATCGGCGACAGATGCGCGTCGACAAGGCGCGGCGCCAAACGCGGCGTGGCGACCTCAAGCCCATACTCGCTGACCGTCACGCCATGCGTGCGCACCTGATTGACCAACGCGAGCACCGGGCTTCCAAACGGCAACAACGCCGACAGCGGCTGTTTGCGCAGCATCGCCGCGCTAATATCGAAGAACTGCTCCGCCGGCGGATTGGCGAACACAATCGCCCCATTCGCGTCGATGGCCAGCAGCGGATGCGGCAGCGCACCCAGCAAGTTCTCCGGCAGCGCCGCTCCCACGTCTTTCGGTGCCGCCGGCCGCGGGTTCGTTCGTACGCTCATGCCGCCTCCGCCAATGCGCCGGATGCCAAGCTGGCAAGCAGCTGTTCCGGATCGCCCGCGCGCACCAACCGATCGCGCAAGGCTTTGTCCCCGGTGATGCTGTCCGCATACCAGCCGAGATGCTTGCGCACGACGCGACGCCCGAGTTCCTCGCCGTAGTGCGCAAGCGACGCACGATACTGTTTCAGCGCCACGCGCCACTTATCGGCACCAAAAGGATCGGCAGGAACGCTCTCACCACGAACAGCCGCCTGCATCTGCGCCAAGATCCAAGGCCGCCCAAACGCACCGCGCCCCACGAGCACGCCGTCGGCACCGGAAACCTGCACGATGGTCTTCACATCGCCCAGCGTCCGCACGTCGCCGTTCGCGAGCACCGGAACGCGCACCACACGCTTCACTTCGCCGATGAAATTCCAGTCCGCCTGGCCTTCATAGAACTGCGCCCGCGTGCGCCCGTGCACCGTGAACGCCTGCGCGCCTTCGTCCTGCAACCGTCGTGCAAGCGCGGGCGCGTTGCGGTCCGCGTCATCCCAACCAAGACGCATCTTGACGGTCACCGGCACCGACACAGCGCCAACGACCGCGCGCACCAACGCCGCCGCCAAATCTGGCTCGCGCATCAGCGCCGACCCGCACTGCCCGCCGACCACCTTCTTCGCAGGGCAGCCCATGTTGATGTCGATGAGGAATGCGCCTTCGCTCTCCGCAAGCCGCGCCGCTTCTGCAAGCGCACCCGGTTCACGGCCTGCCAATTGAATCGCGATAGGCCCCGCGTCGCGGTCGGCCTTGAGCCGCAACGCAGCACTCTTGCGATCCCGCAAAAGCTCAGCACTTGCCACCATCTCCGAGTAGACGAGCGTCGGACCGAACGCTCGCACCGCCTCCCGAAACGGCGCGTCCGTCACTCCGGCCATGGGCGCAAGGCCCACCGGAACGCTGCCAAAGCTCTCAAACGGATTGCCCACTATCTAAGCAATATTAAGTTATGCCCAATTTCCAATCACCCTAGGGGATCGCTTTCGGCTGGGCAAGCACCATTTCGCACGTGCAGCATATGGCGACGCTTGACGACTCAGCCGCCCAAACGCCCATGGTCAAATCTATGACCCGCCCGAATGTCGTTGCCCTCATCGTTGCCGCCGGACACGGCGTGCGCGCCGGCGACGGGCGGCCAAAGCAGTACAGGCCGCTGGATGGCAAGCCTGTGCTCCGGCGCACCATCGAGGCGTTCCTGGGTCAGCCGGACATCGATCTGGTCCAAGTGGTGATCAGCGACGAGCACCGCCCGCTCTATGACGAGGTTACGAGCGGCCTCACCCTCCCCTCCCCCATCAACGGCGGCGACACGCGCCAAGCCTCGGTGCGCTTAGGCCTGGAAGGTCTGCTGAGCATTCAACCCAATTACGTCCTCATCCACGACGCCGCCCGCCCGTTCGTGAACGCCGAGACGATCGCTGCCACCGTCGAAGCGCTCAAGACGCACGACGGCGCGCTCCCCGTGCTCGCGGTATCCGATACGCTCAAGCGCCTCCGCGACAGCTTCGTGGACACAACAGTGTCCCGCGAGAACCTTGGCTCGGCACAAACGCCGCAAGGCTTCCGCTTCGACAAAATCCTTGCCGCCCATCGCGCCGCCCGTGATACGAGCGTCACCGACGACGCCGCGATCGCCGAACGCGCGGGCCTACGCGTCGCCGCCATACCCGGCTCGCGCCTGAACCTAAAGCTCACCACGCAGGAGGACTTTGTGATCGCCGAAGCACTCCTGGCCAATGCCGGCACCCTGCGCACGGGCCAAGGCTTCGACGTCCACCGCTTCGGCCCCGGCGATCATATCTGGCTCTGCGGCTTGCGCATCGAACACACGCACGGCCTCATCGGTCACTCCGACGCCGACGTCGGTTTGCACGCATTGACCGACGCGCTGCTCGGCGCCGCAGCCCTCGGCGATATCGGTCAGCACTTTCCGCCAAGTGACGAACGCTGGCGCGGCGCCGCCTCCCACATCTTCCTGACGCACGCCGCCCTACTGATCGCCGAACGCGGCGGCCGCATCGAACACGTCGACGTCACGCTCATCTGCGAGCGGCCCAAAGTGGCCCCACACCGCGCGGCGATGGTCGCCCGCATCGCCGAACTGCTTAAGCTCGACGCCACGCGCGTGAGCGTCAAAGCCACCACCACCGAGGGCCTCGGCTTCACCGGTCGCGGCGAAGGTATCGCCGCCCAGGCGATCGCGACGGTCCGCCTGCCATGATGACCGAGATGAAGATCGCGCGCCTCCCCGAAGGCCGCAGCCTCACCGAACCGATGACCGCCATCGCGACAGTCGGCGGCGTTGGCCTTCTCCCACTCGCCCCGGGCAGCTGGGGCTCGCTGGTCGCGCTCCCGTTCGGCTGGTTGCTCGGAATCACCGGCGGCTGGCTCGCGTTGCTCTTCGGCGCCGTTGCCGTTTCCGCTATCGGCTGGATCATGGCCGACCGCTATGTGAAGGCGACCGGCCGCGAAGACCCGCCCGAGATCGTCATCGACGAAGTGGCGGCCCAATGGCTCGCCATGACCGTCGTACCCATGACGGCCGCAGGCCTGATCGCGGCGTACCTCGTGTTCCGCCTCTTCGACACGTTCAAACCTTGGCCTGCCAGTTGGGCCGACAGCGAACTCGAAGGCGGCGCCGGCGTCATGCTCGACGACCTGATCGCCGGCGCCTATTCGCTGCTGCCGCTCGTGGCGCTCAGGCTCATGGGATTTCTAAACTAATGTGGTCGCCCGAAATCATAGCGCTCGCCGAGGCCGTCCTCGCGGAAGCGCGCGCCAAGGGATTGAAGATCGCGACCGCGGAAAGCTGCACCGGCGGCTTGGTCGCAGGCGCGCTGACCGCGATCGCGGGCTCGTCCGACGTGTTCGAGCGCGGCTTCGTCACCTATTCGAACGAGGCCAAGGTCGAAGACTTGGGTGTCGCTGAAGCCACCATCCAAGCCCACGGCGCGGTCAGCGAACCGACAGCCCGCGCCATGGCCGAAGGCGCGCTCGAATTCTCGAACGCGGACATCGCCGTTGCAGTCACCGGCGTCGCAGGCCCGGGCGGCGGGACGACGGACAAACCCGTCGGCCTCGTCCACTTCGCGGCCGCCCGCGAAGGCCGCGAAACTATCGCAGTCGCTCACCGTTTCGGCGACATCGGACGTGCGGAGATCCGCATGGCCAGCGTCGAGGTCGCGCTGAACCTGCTACGCCGGGTTCTTGCCTGATCCATAGAGTTGGTGCGCACGGGCGACGAACGCACCCGTCATCTTCTCGATCGCGCGTGTAAACATGCCGGAGATCAGCGCCTCCAGCGTGCGGCTCTTGAAGCGAAAGTCGATATCGAAAAGAACCTCACATCCGCTCTCGGTCGGCACGAAGTGCCACCGGTTCATCAGATGCTGAAACGGCCCCTCGATATACTCGATCGTAATGGCCTTACCCGCCGGATCGAGCACGACCCGGCTCGTGAACTGCTCGCGCAACGCACCGAACGCCGCGATCAGATCGGCCGTGAACGTCGCCTCCTCGCGCGAACGGATGCGCACGGCCGCGCACCAGGGCAAAAACTCGGGATACCGCTCCACGTCCGCCACAAGCGCGAACATCTGCTCGTCGCTATAGGGCACAACGCGCTTTTCGCTGTGGTGAGGCAATCAAGCTCCCGCCAACTGCGCCCGCCGCGCCGCGCGCAGGCGCTCGAAATCGTCGCCCGCGAGATACGACGAGCGCGTGAGCGGCGACGCCGACACCATCAAGAACCCCTTCGCCCGCGCAATCTCGGCGAGGTTGGCGAACTCGTCCGGATGCCAGAACCGGTCGATCGCCGCATGACGCGGCGACGGCTGTAGGTACTGTCCGATGGTGATGAAATCGACGCCGGCCGCACGCAGATCATCCATCACCTGCATGACCTCTTCGCGTGTCTCGCCGAGGCCGACCATCATCCCCGACTTCGTGAACGTCGAGGGATCGATCTCCTTCGCCTGCTGCAGCAACCGCAGACTCGCGAAGTACCGCGCACCCGGCCGGATCTTCAGATAGAGCCGCGGCACGGTTTCGAGATTGTGGTTGAACACGTCAGGCTTCGCCGCGATCACCACCGCAAGCGCTCCCGGCTTGCGCAAGAAATCCGGCGTCAAAACTTCAATAGTCGTTGCCGGCGACGCGGCGCGAATGGCGCGGATGGTGCGCGAAAAATGCTCGGCCCCGCCGTCATCGAGATCGTCGCGATCCACCGACGTGACGACGACGTGCTCCAAACCCAATTCGGCAACCGCCGACGCAACCTTCTCCGGCTCGCCCGAATCGAGCGCACCTGGCAGCCCCGTCTTCACGTCGCAAAACGCGCACGCCCGCGTGCAGGTGTCGCCCATGATCATGAAGGTCGCATGCTTCTTCGACCAGCACTCGCCGATATTGGGGCAGCCCGCCTCCTCGCAGACGGTGACCAGCCCATGGCCCTTCACGACCGCCTTCGTCTCGGCAAACACCTTTGACCCGGGCGCCTTCACGCGGATCCAATCCGGCTTCCGCGGGATCGGGTTAACCGGCCGTTCGCGCTTTTCGGGGTGCCGCGCCGCCCGGCGGTCCTTCGTTGACTGGTCGAAAACGGTTGTCATGCGAGGAAGATATAGCCCCGGACGCGAAGAATCGCACCGCCTTAACCGCGGGACAGTCGCCATCCGGTGAATTTCAAGACCCTGATTCCCCTGATTCTTTCGCCCCGTTCACCAACCGCTTGCTTGAGGGCGTGACTGCGCTACCTTATCTGAAACAAAACGTGAGCGGCTTTACGCCGCACGGGAGGAGTTGCCTCGTGTCCGCACTCGCCCTTCAGGGCTCCATTCGCACGCCGTTCGACATCACCCGCACCGAGCGTTCCATCATCTCGGCCTTGCTGGAAGCGCGCAAACGCTTCGGTGGCAAAACGATTGCGATCTGGGACGCCGACGAGCGCCAGCTCTCCTACGACGAAATTGTGCGTGCCGCCTTCGCCCTCGGCAGCGCCATGCGCAAATACGCGAAGCCGAAAGAAGCCGTCGGCGTCATGCTGCCGACCGGCGCCGGTGCCGTGCTGACGTTCTACGCGATCCACGCCTTCGGCCGCGTGCCCGCGATGCTGAACTTCACCTCCGGCGCGCGCAACCTGAAGGCCGCCTGTGCCGCGGGCCAGATCAAGGTCATCGCCACCGCGCGCAAGTTTATCGAACTCGCGAAGCTCGACGACCTGATCGCCGAACTCTCACAATCCGTCCAAATCGTCTACCTCGAAGACGTCCGCGAAAAACTCTCGCTCGTGGACAAGATAGCGGCCGTCATCGGCTCCTTCATCCCGCACTGGGCGATCAAGAAATGGCCGAACCACAAAGACACGGCGGTCATTCTCTTCACGTCAGGCACGGAGGGTGACCCGAAAGGCGTCGTCCTTAGCCACCAAAATCTGCTCGCCAACGTGGAGCAGATCAAAGCGCACATCGACCTCTATCCGGGTAAAGATGTCCTGCTGAACCCGCTCCCGACATTCCACTGCTTCGGCCTCACCGTTGGCGCGATCATGCCGCTGATGGTGGGCATCAAAGCCGTGCTGCACCCCTCACCGCTGCAGGTGAAGGAAATCACGAAGCGCATCCGCCGCACGAAAGCGACGATCCTGCTCGCGACCGACACCTTCATCTCGCAATACGCCCGCGCCAGCGACGAGGGCGACCTCGCCTCGCTGCGCCTCGCCGTTTGCGGCGCCGAACGCGTGCGCGACGAGACGCGCGCGCTGCTCCGCCGCCGCTGCAACATGGAAATCCTGGAAGGCTATGGCGTGACCGAAGCCGCGCCCGTCGTCGCGGCGAACCAGCCTGGCGCGAACCGCTTCGGCTCCGTCGGCAAGCTGATGGCCGGCATGGAAGCCCGCCTCGAACCCGTCGAAGGCATCCCGAACGCGGGGCGCATGTTCGTGCGCGGCCCGAACGTCATGAAGGGCTACCTGAAGCCGTCCGAACCGGGCGTCCTCCACCCGCTCACCGACGGTTGGCACGACACCGGCGACGTGGTCGCGATCGACGACGAAGGCTTCATCGCCATCCGCGGCCGCGTCAAACGCTTCGCCAAGATCGGCGGCGAAATGGTCTCGCTCGCGGTCGTCGAAAACTGCGCCTCCGCGCTTTGGCCGGACAACATGCACGCCGCCGTAGCCGTCGCCGACGGCCGCAAAGGCGAACAAATCCTCCTCATCACCGACGCCAAGGAAGCCAACCGCGGCGAACTCGTCGCCTGGGCCCAGAACCACGGCGTGCCGGAGTTGGCCGTCCCACGCCGCGTGATCCACGTCGACCACGTGCCCGTGCTGGGCACCGGCAAAACGGATTACACGGGCGTCGCCAAACTCGCGAACGCCCACATCGCCATGCTGGAAACCAAGGCTGCGGAGTAGGCGTCAATAGTCGACCGGGAGTTTGTGCGTCTGTAGAACGGACGCGAGCGCACCAGCATCCCAACCCGTGTCCGTATGCACCGAGTCCGGCGCGCCTTCACCGGCAATTCTCGCGCACCCACACTCGTAGCAAACCTCCACGGACCCGATCTCCGCGTGCTCGGCGTCATAGAACTTGAACGCGTGGCGAGGGATACAACAAGCAGCCACCGCTTCCGGCGGGCGCTGCCAATAGATGGCACGCCGCACGATCTCGGCTTCTTCCCTCGTGAGAACGACGCCTTCTGGGACAGCCTGCACCTCGCCGCCGCCCGTAACATAATCCCAAGCGAATACACGAACCTCGACCGCCTCGGGGAACATGCGTGCTGCAACTGTATCTTGGTTCAGAGCGGAGATCAGCACCATCGCGGCGCCACCCAACAACGCCACAAACACCGCGATCAGCGCATTCCATACGCGCCCACTCATTGCACACTACGCCCTTCTTCGGGCGCCCTAAACATGCATCACCTTCCCATACGCATCCAACACCGCCTCATGCATCATCTCGCTGAGTGTCGGGTGCGGGAAGATCGTGTGCATCAACTCCGCCTCCGTGGACTCCAGCGTCCGTGCAATCGTGTAACCCTGGATCAGCTCCGTCACCTCCGCGCCGATCATATGCGCGCCGAGCAGCTCGCCGGTCTTCGCGTCGAACACGGTCTTGATCAGCCCCTCCGTATCGCCGAGCGCGATGGCCTTGCCGTTGCCGACATACGGAAAGCGCCCGACCTTCACCTCGCGCCCTGAGGCTTTCGCTTTCGCTTCCGTCATGCCGACCGAAGCAACCTGCGGCCAGCAATAGGTGCACCCCGGCACCTTCGACACGTCGAGCGGATGCAGCCCCTTCACGCCCGCGATACGCTCGACCGCGATGACGCCCTCATGGCTCGCTTTGTGCGCCAGCCACGGCGGTCCCGCGACGTCGCCAATCGCGTAGAGCCCGGGCACAGCGGTCTCTGCCCATTCGTTGACGACGACATGCCCACGATCGACCTTCACGCCAGCCGCCTCAAGCCCCAGGTTCTCGACGTTGCCGGTAATCCCAACCGCCAGGATCACCCGATCCACGGTCAGCGACTGCGTCTTCCCATCCTTCATCTTGATCGACGCGGTGACGTTGTCGGTGCCCTTGGCGAGCTTTTCGACGGTCGCCCCCGTCATCACCTTCATGCCCTGCTTCGTAAACGCCTTCAGCGCCAGCGCCGAAATCTCCTCGTCTTCCACCGGCAGCACGCGATCAAGCACCTCGACGACCGTCACCTCGCACCCGAGCGTCCGGTAGAAACTCGCAAACTCGATCCCGATCGCGCCCGACCCGATCACGAGCAGCGACTTCGGCATCGACGGCGGCACCATCGCCTCCTTGTATGTCCAGACCAGCTTGCCGTCGCCCTCAAGCCCCGGCAGCGAACGCGCCCGCGCACCCGTCGCGATGATGATGTTCTTCGCTTGATACTCGCCGGCGCTCTTGCCCGTCACGGCGATCTTGTTCTTCGCGACGAGCTTCGCCTCGCCGTCAATGACGGTGATCTTGTTCTTCTTCATCAAGAACTTGACGCCGTTCGACAGCTGCGCCGCTACCTTCCGGCTGCGCTCCACGATCTTCGCCAAATCGAACTTGATGTTGTCAGCCGAGAACCCGAACTCGCCCAGCCGGTGCATCAAATGAAAAATCTCCGACGAACGCAGCAGCGCCTTCGTCGGAATGCACCCCCAGTTGAGACAAATGCCGCCCAAATGCTCCCGCTCGACGACGGCGGTCTTGAGGCCGAGCTGCGCAGCGCGGATCGCCGCCACATAGCCGCCGGGCCCGGCACCAATGATGATGAGATCGAACTGAGTGTCGGCCATGCGGGTGTCTGTCCTGGTCGAGTCGCTGACAAAGAGGCGTTCCGCGCGGGTTAGACGATGTGCCCGCGTTCAACAATGCCTTTCGCGCGGGCCAAAAGCAGTCGCCGCTCCCGCGCGTTTACTAACTCAAATCAGGTGTCCGCCCGCCTCGGGTCAACCGAAAGGAGCACACCGAAGGGGGTACACCACCAGGATGTTCTTGCTTTGTTCGATCCAGATCGTTAGGAACTCCCCGCGGCAACCAAGAGGAGAACCCACAATGATGATCGGATACGTCACGATTGGCGCTTTGGACGAAGCCAAGGCAAAACGCTTTTACGACGCCGTGTTCAACGCCATGGGCTGCGACCAGAAATTCAGCGACGGCGGCTGGACCGGCTACGGCGCCAAGGGGCAGGACAACCACGATGTCTACATCGTGGCCAAGCCCGCGGACGGTAACCCCGCCCGCGCTGGCAACGGCATCATGATCTCGTTCAAAGCAAAAACGAAAGCCGAAGTCGAAGCCGCCCACAAAGCCGGCCGCACCCACGGCGGCACCGACGAAGGCGCCCCAGGACCACGGCCGGCAGAGTCGAAGACGTTCTTCGGCGCCTATTTGCGCGATCCGACAGGGAACAAGATCTGCGTCTACTGCAAGCCGGCCTAACCGTCGCGCGCGCAGCACAAAAAGTTCGTCATGGCCGGGCTTGCCCCGGCCACCCAGGGTCACACCCAAAACGTATGACCCTGCAATCCTGGGTGGCCGGGGCAAGCTCGGCCATGACGACTTAGGGACAGTTTAGCACGTTGTTCGCCGAGCCGCCGTCGTTACGACGCATGTGGAGCTACACCAGCATCGTCACCGGGTCTTCGATATAGCCCTTGAACGCCTCCAGCCACGTCGCGCCCAGCGCGCCGTCGATAACGCGGTGATCGCACGACATCTGCACCGTCATCACATTGGCGATCGCAAGCGCACCCTTCTTCACGACGGCGCGTTGCTCGCCCGCGCCGACCGCCAGAATCGCGGCCTGTGGCGGATTGATCACCGCGGTGAAGTCGCGCACGCCGAACATGCCGAGGTTCGAGATCGCGAACGTCCCGCCCTCGAACTCGGACGGCTTCAACTTCTTGGCCTTCGCATTCGCGGCCAGGTCCTTCACCTCGCGCGAAATCGCGGCGAGGCTCTTCGTCTCGGCCGCAAACACGATCGGCGTGATCAGCCCGAAGTCGAGCGCGACCGCCACGCCGACATCCGCATGCCTATGCCGGAGCAGCGCCGTCTCGGTCCACGAACAATTCACCCCCGGCACGCGGATGAGCGCCAGCGCCGCCGCCTTCACGATGAAGTCGTTCACCGAAAGCTTGTACGCCCCGGCCCCGTCGGCCGGCGCCTTCTCGTTCATCTGCTTGCGCACATCGAGCAGCGTGTCGATCGTGCAATCGATCTTCAGATAGTAATGCGGGATGTCGCGCTTCGAAGAGGTCAGCCGCTTCGCAATCGTCTTGCGCATCGAATCGTGCGGCAGCTCGTCGTACGACTCCTTCGGATAGAACAACCGCGCATCCGGCATCGACGACGGCGCAGGCGCCTCCGCGGGACGCGGCACCGCCACAGGCTTCGCCGCCGGCGCACGCGCCGTCACAGCCCCGCCCTTCATCGCGTCCTCAACGTCCGCCTTCACGACCCGCCCATGCGGCCCGGACCCCTGGATCACCGTGAGCTCGACCCCACCCTGCGCCGCAACACGCCGCGCCAGCGGTGACGCGAACACGCGCGTACCAGGCACCGCGGGCGGCATCGATCCCATGCCGGAAGCCGCCGCCGGCATCACCCTAGGCGCCGCCGCAGGCGTCACGGCCGCGACCGGCGCGGGCTTCTTCGGCGCGGCAGGTGCGGGAGCCGGCGCACCGCCGGGCTTTGGCCCCGCGACGTACTTCTCATTCTCGTCACGTAGCTGGGCGATGACCGTGTTGACCTTCACCCCTTCGGCGCCTTCGGCCACAAGCAAGTCCGCGACAACGCCCTCGTCGACCGCCTCGACCTCCATCGTCGCCTTGTCGGTCTCGATCTCTGCAATCACGTCGCCCGACTTAACCTTGTCGCCGATCTTGACGTGCCACTTGGCAAGCTTGCCCTCTTCCATCGTGGGCGACAGCGCAGGCATGAGAATGGGCGTGGTCAAGGGCCTCAGCTCCGATACAGAACGGCCTTCGCGGCGGCCACGACTTCGTCGACACTCGGCAGCGCGAGCTTCTCGAGATTGGCGGCATACGGCATCGGCACATCTTTGCCGGTGACGCGCGCCGGCGGCGCGTCGAGATAGTCGAACGCCTGCTCCATCACTTGCGTCGCGATCTCGGACGCGATCCCGCAAATGGGCCAACCTTCTTCGACGGTAACGATGCGGTTCGTCTTCTTCACGGATTCGACCACCGTCGCCGTGTCGAGCGGCCGCAGCGAACGCAGGTCGATGATCTCCGCGCTGATGCCCTCCTTCGCGAGCACTTCGGCCGCCTGAAGTATGAGCCCAACGGTGATCGAATAGGACACCAGCGTGATGTCCGTGCCCTCCTTCACCACGCGCGCCTTGCCGATCGGCAGCACCAGGTCGTCCAGCTTCGGCACCTCGAATGAGCGCCCGTAGACAATTTCGTTTTCGAGGAAGATCACCGGGTTCGGATCGCGGATCGCCGCCTTGAGCAGCCCCTTCGCATCCGCCGCGAAATACGGCGCAACGACCTTCAACCCCGGCACATGCGCATACCACGAGCCGTAACTCTGGCTGTGTTGCGCGGCCACGCGCGCCGCCGCACCGTTCGGCCCGCGAAACACGATCGGACATCCCATCTGCCCGCCCGACATGTAAAGCGTCTTGCCGGCCGAATTGATGATCTGATCGATCGCCTGCATCGCGAAGTTCCAAGTCATGAACTCGACGATCGGCCTTAGGCCCCCGAACGCAGCGCCCACGCCCAACCCCGCAAACCCCTGCTCCGTAATCGGCGTGTCGATGACGCGCTTCGGCCCGAACTCATCGAGCAGTCCCTGACTGATCTTGTAGGCGCCTTGGTACTGCCCAACCTCCTCGCCCATCAGGAACACGGTCGGATCGCGGCGCATCTCCTCCGCCATCGCTTCACGCAGCGCTTCACGCACCGTCATCGTGACCATCGGCGTACCAGGCGCGACGCCGGGCTCGCTCGCCGCAGGAGCAGCCGCGGGCGCCGCAACAACCGGCGCCTTCGGCGCAGCTTTGGCTGTTTGAACAGGGGCTGGCGCCGCGCCGCCGTTAGATTTGCCCGCCGGCTCGTCCTCACCCTGCAGCACAGCGATCGGCACATTGACCTTCACGCCTTCGGTGCCTTCCTCAACCAGCAGCTTCGCGACCACGCCCTCGTCGACCGCCTCGACCTCCATCGTCGCCTTATCGGTCTCGATCTCCGCAATCACGTCGCCGGACGTGACCTTGTCGCCCACTTTCACGTGCCATTTGGCGAGCTTGCCCTCCTCCATCGTCGGCGAGAGCGCAGGCATCAGAATTTCGGTGGGCATTTCGCGAGTGTATCCGGGTTAGGCGCCGATACCGAACAAAGCCAAGAACATCATAATCGTACCCACAATGCCGACGCTCCAGAACAGCGGACGGATATAAGGCAACCCTGCGAGATAAACGACCGCATGAGCGACGCGCGAATAGAAGAAGAGTTGCGCGCCCCAAACCGTCATGGTCGTCGAGATATCTTGATGCGCAGCGATCAACGCAAGCGGCGCAAACATGATAAGCCCCTCGCGGTGGTTATCGACGCAGCGTTTCGTGCGCGCCTGCCAAACCGACGGCGGCCCCAGATTGTCGCGCGCGTTCGCCATGTTCATCATGCCCTGCGCTTGGGTTCCCGCCGCCGCCTGTATCACCACCAGCACGAACAGCAGCGCCACGCTCAGCGCCAACATTGTCAATTCGATCGACATGCGTTCAGTCTCCCCTCAATTCAAGTGCGTCACGGCACGCCAAAGACGGTGCCGCCGCTGTTGTCCGTTTCGTCGGTCTCCGCGACCGTATTGGCGGCATCGGCCACGACCGTGAATTCGTAGTTGCCGGAGCGCCAAACCAAACTGTCCCAAAACGCGATCTTGTGATTGTAGACGTGCCCCGGCGAGAGGCCCGGCACCGACACCGTGATCTTGTTCGGAAACGCCCCATCCGTGTAGGGCGCCGCATCGGCCGGCGCGGGATCGGCGCACTTCGTCTTGCACTCGACCGTCACCTTGAACGGCCCCGCGGCCACGGTGCCGGTGTTGCGCACCGAGATTGTGCCCTTCGCCATGCGCGAGGGGATCGGCACCAGGTTCGGCCCGTTCGCCATCAGCACCGGCGGCGGAACGGGCGGCTTCGCGGCAAGCGGCGCCGCAGACGCGGCGAGCGCTGCCACCGCGATGGCGGAGATCGAAGCTCTCATGGAAACACTCCTCATCTTCCCCGCATCTCAGTGAATGATGTCCGTCCAAAGCTCCGACGGATCGGGCTCCGGTGAGGTCTGCGCGAATTCGGCCGCATGGTTGACCACCGCGCGAATGTCTTTGTCGATGTCTTTCAGCTGCTCTTCGCTCGCGATTTGCCCGTCGAGCAGCATCTTGCGCACGTGGTCGATCGGGTCCGACGTCTCACGCACGTGGTCGACTTCCTCGCGTGTGCGATACTTTGCCGGGTCCGACATCGAGTGCCCGCGATAGCGATAGGTCTTCATCTCCAGAATGATCGGCCCCTTGCCCTCGCGGCACCATTTCACCGCACGGTCGCCAGCCTCGCGAACGGCCAGCACGTCCATGCCGTCGACTTCCTCGCCCGGAATGTTGAACGACGCCCCGCGTTTGTAGAGATGCGTCTCCGCACTCGCCCGCGCCAGCGACGTTCCCATCGCATATTGGTTGTTCTCGATCACGTAAACGACCGGCAACTTCCAAAGCTCCGCCATGTTGAAGCTTTCGTACACCTGCCCTTGGTTCGCCGCGCCGTCGCCGAAATAGGTGAGGCACACCCGATCCGTGCCCTTGTACTTGTTCGAAAACGCGAGCCCCGTCCCGAGCGGGATCTGCGCGCCAACGATACCGTGTCCGCCGAAGAAATTCTTCTCGCGGCTGAACATGTGCATCGAGCCGCCTTTGCCCTTCGAGTAGCCGCCGCTCCGCCCCGTCAGCTCCGCCATCACGCCGGCCGGGTCCATGCCGCACGCGAGCATGTGCCCGTGATCGCGATACGCGGTGATCACCTGATCGCCCTCGCCGATCGCGGCCTGCATGCCCACGACGACGGCTTCCTGCCCGATATAGAGGTGGCAGAACCCGCCGATCAGCCCCATGCCGTAAAGCTGTCCCGCCTTCTCCTCGAAGCGCCGGATCAACAGCATTTCGCGGTAATAACGCAGCAGCTCGTCCTTGGCGGGCTTGGGCCTCGCAGGCGCGGCGGCGCGGCTGGCCGTGTCGGCTTTCGCCATTCGTGCGTGTATCCTTTGGTCCTCGGGCGTTCCTGTACCGTCCGCCCCAAGTGGGCGCAAGGCGCGTGGCTGTGCTGCGCTGCAACAGCCTACCTTTTGTCCTTCAGGATGACGACTTCATCGCCCTGGGTGAGGCCCAGCCGCGCCCGCGCTTGCTCCTCCAGAAGGTCGGGATCGACGCTCTCAGGGCGCAGCAGCCGCACGCGATGCTCAAGCGCCGCCCGCTCCGCCTTCGTGCGGTCGAGCTCGCCCTGCTTCAGCGCGATCTCTTCCTGCAGCCGGATCCAGTTGACGAGCCCGTGCTTCCCATAGATCGCGAAGTAGCCGAAATAGATCACGAGCGCGATGATCACGAGGGTGAAACCCACCCCTCGCGTGTTGCTGCGCGGCGCCATCGTCGCTTGTTCGTCCATCGCCGGAATCGAAACACAAGCGCCAGACTCCGGCAAGCGGAATTGAGTTAAGCCGAATTAACCGCCGCTCAGATCACGAATGGCTTTTCGCGAAACCACTTCGACAGCAGCCATTTCTGACCGCTCGTCACCGGAAGCCCCGCGTGCAACGTGGCGCGATCCGGCGCACCGGTTGCAGCATCGCAATTGTGGAACAGAACCGCGTCGCCCGCCTCGCCTTTCAACTTCATATTCGCGCTGATGAAATGCGTCTCGCCGCCGCCGTAGCCGCTGTTCAGGGTGACGAGGAGCGTGCGAATGCGCTGGCCGCTGCGGTCGGCCGCGGCAATCTCCGGCGCGAAGAAGTCGAAGTGCGCGCGATACTCTTCGCCGGGCTTGTACATCAAGATGTTTATCATCTCGCCGTTCTCGAACGGCAATCCAGCCGCCTTTGCCAAGCGCAGATTGATCGCATGCAGAACGATGTCCTGTTGCACCGGCCAGAACACCGCGACGCTGTTCGTGCGCAACCCGCTCTGCTTGCCCTGCCCCGCCGCGCCATCGATGACGCTGGCCGGCGCGAGCAGCCGCGACGAAAGCCCGATGATGTACTCGCACTCTTCCACGGTCAGAAGACCATCGAACCGGCGCACATAAGGCTGATCGCTAACCGCTAACGGCTCTTTGAACGACAGCCCCGGTGGATCTTTGATCAGCTCCGCGATTTTTTCGAAGTCCGGATACCCTTCCGGCGGTTTGGTCACCACTGGCCCGGCGGTAACGCCAACGACCCGGTCGGCGAGCGGATGCCTGATCTTCTGCATCCCCTCCCGCCAAGCGCTGAACGCGCGCTCTGGCGCCAGCGTCCGCCCATGCACTTCCTTCCGCCGCATGATGGCGAACCCCGAGAGCCCGTCCCCCATCAGTCCCGCGCGCAGCAACAGATCTTCGGCAAGCGGCGACCGCGGCGCCGCCATCTCGACAAGCAAAGCAAGATGCCTCAACGCCTGCCAGTCGTTCGCCCGCGCCGCATCGATGGTGAGGCTCATTGCGCGCCGCCAATCCGGCACGCCAAAGCCGCCGGTAGCCACCAACGACGCGAGCAGCCGCCGCGCCGTGTTGCCGCCGAGCGAAACCGCACGCTCCAACCGTTCCCGCGCACGCGCCGGCGCCGGCGGCGTCTCGATCCCCTGCAGATCGCGCACGGCAACAAGCGCCAAAGCCTCGACATGGCCGCCTGCCGCCGCGGCCTCGAGCCACGACGTCGCCACAATTCGATTGCCCGCGCGGTCAAGAGCCACGGCAAGCTCAAACTGCGCCGCCACGTCGCCCGTCCGCGCTTTCGCCTCCAGAGCTTTCGTGTCGCCCGACATCAAAGCTGCGCGTAAACCGCAGACGGGCCCAACGCCTCTTCAATGCGCAGCAGCTGGTTGTACTTGGCGAGCCGGTCCGACCGCGACGCCGAGCCCGTCTTGATCCGCCCGCAATTCGTGGCCACCGCGAGGTCCGCGATCGTCGTATCCTCCGTCTCGCCGGAGCGATGCGACATCACCGCCTTGTATCCCGCCTTGTGCGCGACCTCGACCGCATCCAGCGTCTCAGACAGCGTCCCGATCTGGTTCACCTTGATCAGGATCGCGTTCGCGACACCCTTCGCGATCCCTTCGCGCAGCCGCTTCGGGTTCGTCACGAACAGATCGTCGCCAACCAACTGAACCTTCTTGCCGACCAGATCGGTCAGCGTCTTCCACCCCGCCCAATCGTCTTCCGCCATCCCGTCTTCGATCGAAACGATCGGATAGCGCTTACACAGATCCTCATAGAATCGCGCCATCGCGCCGGAGTCCAGCTTCTTGCCCTCCCCTTCCAGATGATAGATGCCGTCCTTGAAAAACTCCGTCGACGCGGGATCGAGCGCAAGCTTCACGTGCTCGCCGGGCTTGTAGCCCGCGGCCTCGACCGCGCGCATGACAAACGACAACGCCTCGTCCGCCGATTTCAGGTTCGGCGCAAACCCGCCTTCGTCGCCGACATTCGTGTTGTGCCCGGCATCTTTCAGCGCCTTCTTCAGAGCATGAAAGACCTCCGCCCCCATGCGCAGCGCCTCGCGAAACGTCGGCGCGCCCACGGGCAGGATCATGAACTCCTGAAAGTCGATCGGATTGTCGGCATGCGCACCGCCGTTGATGATGTTCATGAACGGCACCGGCAACACATGCGCCTTCGCCCCGCCGACATAGCGGAAGAGCTCCTGTCCACGCGCCTTCGCCGCCGCATGCGCAACCGCAAGCGAAACGCCCAATGTCGCGTTTGCGCCCAACCGGCTCTTGTTCGGCGTTCCATCGAGATCGATCAACGTCCGGTCGATGTGGAGCTGTGCCTCTGCCTCCATCCCCGACAACGTGTCGAAGATCTCGCCGTTCACCGCCGCCACCGCTTGCTCGACGCCCTTGCCGCCATAGCGCTTGCCGCCGTCGCGCTTCTCGACCGCCTCATGCGCGCCCGTCGAAGCCCCTGAAGGCACCGCCGCACGGCCCACGATCCCGCCTTCAAGCTCGACATCAACCTCCACGGTCGGATTGCCGCGGCTATCCAGGATTTCGCGTCCGCGAATGTCGATGATGGCGGTCATGGGCGGTTTTGGTCCTTAACGTTTGCGCGGGCGTCATAGCGAAAGCGCAGCCCCCGCGAAAGCCCACCCCTCTCTTTTTTCGGCCAACCCCTCTAGCCTAGCCGCAGCGAGTCGCCCTTGCGTCGGAGCGGCCGATACCTTGAGGGGAGAAATCAATGTCACCGTGGATCGTTCTCGTCACCGTCGCGGCGTTGCTGCTGTATTCCTACATGGGCATCCAGGTTGGTGCCGCCCGCCAGAAGCACGGCGTCAAAGCGCCGGCGATCACCGGCAACCCGGACTTTGAACGTGTGTTCCGTGTACAGATGAACACGCTCGAATGGTTGCCCATCTTCCTAGCAGCGCTTTGGATGAGCGCCGCCTATTGGGACGCGCGCATCGTCGCAGCCGTGGGCCTCGTCTGGATCATCGGCCGCGTCATGTACATGCAAGGTTACACCAAAGCCGCCGATCAGCGCTCGACGGGCTTCATGGTCCAGGGCCTTGCGGCGCTTCTCTTGATTATCGGCGCCTTGGTAGGTGCCCTCATGGCCCTGGTGACAGGCGCTTAACGATCGCATTTCCCGCTCTAGCCTGGCCGGGGCGCACGGTGCTACCCATGCGCCCCTGTCAGCCGGGAGAGTGAAATGTCGGTCGTTCACCTGAAGCGTTGGAACATCTCGCTGGGCGCGGGTCAGCCGCTGCTCGTCATCGCCGGATTGAACGTCCTTGAGAGCCTGGAGTTGGCGCTGACCGTCGGCCGTCACCTCAAAGAGGTCACCGCGAAACTCGGCCTGCCCTACGTCTTCAAAGCAAGCTTCGACAAAGCGAACCGCTCCTCGATCAAGAGCTACCGCGGCCCCGGCCTGAAAGACGGCCTCGCGATGCTTGCCGAAGTGAAGAAGCAACTAAACGTGCCCATCGCCACCGACATCCACGAAGTCGATCAAGCGGCGCCCGTCGCGGCCGTCGCCGACATCGTGCAGATCCCGGCCTTCCTCTGCCGCCAAACCGATCTCGTCGTCGCCGCCGCGCGCGCAACCGAAGCGGCCGGCGGCTGGCTGCACGTGAAGAAGGCGCAGTTCCTGGCCCCGTGGGACTGCAAGAACATCATCACCAAATCGCGCGAGGCAGCACCGAAACTCGACATCGTGCTTTGCGAACGCGGTTCGTCGTTCGGCTACAACAACCTCGTCGTCGACATGCTGGCCATCGGCGAAATGCAAAAGCTCGGCGTCCCCGTCACGATCGACGCCACCCACGCCGTCCAACTCCCGGGAGCCGACCCGCGCACCAGCGGCGCCTCCACGGGCGGCCGCCGCGAAGGCGTCTCCGTCATCGCCAAAGCAGCGGTCGCATCAGGCGCCGACGGCGTCTTCCTGGAGTTCCACACCGACCCCGACAAAGCGTTGTGCGACGGCCCCAGCTGCCTACCGCTGAGCAGCGCCGCCGACCTGCTCACCACACTGAAAGCCGTGCATCAAGCGGTGCAATAGCCTTGAGCGTGGCGGGCTCTATCGAGTCAGAAAGTGCAACACGAAGGCCACAAAGGTTGCACCAAGCGCCACCAAGACGCTGCGGCGTCGCCGAATCCTGCGGTCTAGCCACCAGACAATTCTTGGGCGCGAAGCGCTCATCCGGCGGCGCGGCTCAAGCGCCAAAGTTCACGTGGGTGCTTCGCGCCCGGAAGGCAGTGTGATTAGACAGCAGGACACTCCGCACCCTCAGCGTCTTGGTGGCGCTTGGTGCAACCTTCGTGGCCTTCGTGTTCCACGTTCTGACTCGATGGGGCCAAACGCGCGCCGCGAAACCCCTACACCAACCGCGCCTGATCCACCGCCGCCTTGATGAAGCTCGCGAACAGCGGGTGCGGCTCGAACGGCCGCGACTTCAGCTCCGGGTGATACTGCACGCCGATGAACCACGGATGGTCATTGCGCTCGCAAATCTCCGGCAACAGCCCGTCCGGCGACATGCCGGAGAAGATGAAGCCCACCTTCTCCAACGCCTCGCGATAGTCGAGGTTCACCTCGTAGCGATGCCGGTGGCGCTCCTCGATCTCGGTCGTCCCGTAAATCTCGGCGACCTTGCTCCCGCGCTTCAACAGCGCCGGATACTTGCCGAGCCGCATCGTTCCGCCCAGATCGCCACCCGCCGCGCGCTTCTCGAGCTGATTGCCCTGCATCCATTCGGTCATCAACCCGACCAGAATATGTTTGCAAGGTCCAAACTCCGTCGAACTCGCATCCTCGATGTTGAGCAGATTGCGCGCCGCTTCGATCACCGCCATCTGCAGCCCAAAGCAAATCCCGAAATACGGCACCTTGCGCGTGCGCGCGAACTTCGCGGCCTCGATCTTGCCCTTCGTGCCGCGCTCGCCGAACCCGCCAGGCACCAAAATGGCATGCACGTCTTCCAGCGCCTGAATATGTCCCGGCTGCTCGAAGATCTCGGACTCGATCCACTCCGCCTTCACGCGTACGTTGTTCGCGATGCCGCCATGCGTCAGCGCTTCGTTCAGCGACTTGTACGCATCAAGCAGCCCCGTGTACTTGCCGACGATCGCGACCTTAACCTCGCCTTCGGGGTCCTTGATCCGCTTCACGACCGTCTTCCAACGATCGAGCTTCGGTGCAGCGGCATCGTTGATGCCGAAGATCGACAGCACCTCGTCGTCAAGTCCCTGCGCGTGATAGCTGAGCGGCACTTCGTAAATCGTCTTCACGTCGAGCGCTTGAATCACGCTCGACGGTCGCACGTTGCAGAACAGCGCGATCTTGCCGCGCTCGTCCGCCGGAATCTCGCGATCCGACCGGCAGAGCACAATGTCCGGCTGAATACCGATCGAGCGAAGCTCCTTCACGGAATGCTGCGTCGGCTTCGTCTTCAGTTCGCCCGACGCCGCGATATACGGAACCAGCGTCACGTGAATGTAAAGCGCTTGGCCGCGGCCCAAGTCGTTCTTGATCTGGCGGATCGCCTCGAAGAACGGCAAGCCCTCGATGTCGCCCACCGTGCCGCCGATCTCGCACAGCACGAAGTCCACGTCGTCCGTGTTGTCCACGACGAAAGCTTTGATGGCGTTCGTGACGTGCGGAATCACTTGGATCGTGGCACCCAGATAATCCCCGCGCCGTTCGCGCGTCAGAATGTCGAGATAAAGCCGGCCCGTCGTGATGTTGTCGCCCTTGGTCGCCGACACGCCGGTGAAGCGTTCGTAGTGACCGAGGTCGAGATCGGTTTCCGCGCCGTCGTCGGTGACGAACACTTCGCCGTGCTGATACGGCGACATCGTGCCCGGATCGACGTTGAGATACGGATCGAGCTTACGCAAACGAACCTTGAACCCGCGCGCTTGAAGAAGCGAGCCGAGTGCCGCAGAAGCGAGACCTTTTCCTAAGGAGGAGACCACGCCGCCGGTGATGAAGATAAACCGCGCCATGGGCTTGCACCATAACCAGCAAGAGAAAACGCAAACAAGAAAATTTTCCGCGGACCTGTGGAACGCGTTTCACGGCACGTCAGGCACGTTAACGAGCGCGGAAATCCGCTACGGCGTACCACCGCTCGGTTGCGCAGGCGGTGTGGCAGGCGCCGGTTGTCCACCGGAAGGTGCCGGTGATGCAGGCGCTGCGGGAACCGGAACGGCTGGGGGATTCGCCGGTGCCGGTTGCGGCGTCGGCGACGGTTGCGCAGGCAGCGGCGCTCCGCTCGGCAGTGTCGTCAATCCGCCTTCCGTACCCGGCGTAAGCGGGCCGGACGAACGCGTCGCCTTGGCCACCAGCGCAAGCGCGATCGACGTCGTGATAAAGATTGTCGCAAGAATGACGGTCGTACGCGTCAGCGCGTTCGCGGCACCGCGTCCGGTCATCAATCCACCGACGCCGCCACCCGTGCCCAAACCAAGCCCGCCGCCTTCCGACCGCTGCAAAAGAATGACGCCGATCATCGCAACGCAGACGACGATCTGAATAGTCAAGAGAACGGGAAACAACGCGGTCATCGGGCGGGCTCGTCAAAGTTGGGGCGCAACGCGCGCCGCCAAGAAGCCGCGGGTTGTAGCGGAACCCTCCATCGATGACCACCCCTCGCTTCTGCGGCAAAGACGTGGGTTTTCCGGGGGTGGACAACTTCCTTGGCCTAGCTTCCGCCACGAACCGGGCTGATATTTCCGCCCCCGGATTCGCCCCAGGAGCCTCCATGTCCGCCGCCGTCCGTACAGCCATCCTGTGCATGATCGTTGGTCTTGGCGCTTGCGAAAGCAAACCGCCTGCCGCCACGGCACCCACCGCACAAACGCAACAACCGCCCCTCGCGCTTCCCGAAGACGCGCCCGCGTCGCGTCACTTCGCGGCCGTTCGCGTAGGGACGCCCGGAACAGCCGAGGTGATCGGCTCTTACACCCGGGGCTGTCTTGCCGGTGCCGCACAACTCGCTCTCGACGGCGCGAATTGGCAAGTCGTGCATCCCTCGCGTAACCGCGCGTGGGGACATCCGGGGCTGATCGCGTTTGTGCGCACGCTGGGCGAGCGGGTCGCTGCCGACGGTCACCGCGGCCTCCTGGTCGGCGATCTGGCGCAGCCCCGTGGCGGGCCACTGCCCTCCGATCACACGTCGCACCAAGTGGGCCTGGACGCGGACATCTGGCTGACGCCGATGCCGGCGCGCAAACTCTCGACCGCCGAACGCGAAAGCTTCGATCCGCCATCGCTCGTCGACTTCGCCACGCTACGCGTGACGAAAGGTTTCGGCGACGCCCAATACTCTTTGCTTCGTCGCGCCGCCGAAGCCCCGGAGGTCGAGCGCATCTTCATCTCGCCGCCAATCAAACGCGCAATGTGCGATCGCACGACCGACAGCGATCGCTCGTGGCTACGCAAGCTGCGCCCCTGGACCGGCCACGCCTCGCACATGCACGTCCGCCTCGCCTGCCCCGCCGGCAGCGGCGACTGCAAACCTCAAGACGAACCACCCGAAGGCGACGGCTGCGGCGCCGAACTGCAATCCTGGTTCGACGATCGCTCCTGGATGAAACCGAAAACCGGCACCTACGTTCCGAAAGAACCGATGAAACTCGATGCACTACCAGCCGAATGCCGCCGCGTGCTGACCGACCGCGGTTGATCGTGTCAGTCCGCCTCCCCGCAAGGGGGAGGCGGGATTCCTACGGCGCCTCCGGCTCGCCACCGCGCAACCGATCCTTCAACTCGCTCGTCACAAACGCTGCATCCGGCGCGGGATCATTCGCGACCCACAGATACTCGATGTAGAGCGTCCCCTTGCTGATGTAGAGGATCGGCTCCGTCGCGCCGTAAGCCTGCCGCAACACCACCGTCGAAATCTGCTTTCCGACCTCGGCCCTAAGCGTCGCGTCCTTGCACGCGCTCGCAAACGCCGCGCCGACGAACGAAAGCCCACTCTTAGCGAGCGCTGAAGCACCACTTGCATCCTCGCCGAAATCGCTCCACGAAACGCTGATCTGCGGCGCCTTCCCGCAAGCCGCCGCAATCTCGGCCCGCACCTTCGGAATAATCTGTCCGTCCACCACAGGATTGGAAGCGACAGCGGCCGCGATCACCAGTTCCAACATCTACTCGACCCCTATGATCATACGCCGCTCCTTCGCATCGTAGGCGGCGCGCGCCGTGTCCTCCGGCGCGATCAGCGACACCAAAATCCCCACCGCAAATCCGAGCGGAATAGTCACCACCGCCGGATTCTTCAGCGGGAAGATCGCGCTATCTCCGCCCATCAGGTCCACCATGATCGTGGGCGAGATCGCGATCAACGCTAAGCTCGCCACCGTGCCCGTGACGATCGACGCAACCGCCCCGCCGGTCGTGAACCCTCGCCAGAAGATCGAGAGGACCAGTGCCGGGAAATTCCCCGATGCCGCCACGGCGAACGCGAGCCCGACCATAAAGGCGACGTTCTGGCCCTTGAACACGATGCCAAGAACGATCGCGACAATCCCAAGCACAACCGTCGACACGCGTGCGACCATCAGCTGTTCCTCGCGCGGCGCATCGCCCTTGCGATGCACGGACACCCAAAGATCGTGACTGAGCGCGGCCGCGCCCGACAACGTGAGACCCGCCACCACGGCCAGAATCGTCGCAAACGCGACGGCCGCGATGAACCCGAGCAACCCCGTGCCGCCCAACACCTCGGCCAACAACGGCGCCGCCATGTTGCCGCCCTTGTCGACCGCGATAATGGCTTCGCGCCCCACCAGCACCATCGCACCGAAGCCCAAAATGAACGTCATCAGATAGAACGCGCCGATCAGACCCGTCGCCCAAAACACCGACTGCCGCGCAGCCTTCGCGTCGGGCACCGTGTAGAAGCGCATCAGAATGTGCGGCAGTCCGGCCGTGCCGAACATCAGCGCCAACCCCAGCGAGATCGCATCCCACGGGTTCGCCACCTGCTTGCCTGGCGCCAACACTTCGGCACCGTAAAGCTCGGCCGCTTTCGAAAACAAGACGCTCGGATCGAACGAGAACTGCGCCAGCGTCAGCACGCAAAGCACCGCCGCGCCGCCGAGCAACAGCACCGCCTTCACAATCTGCACCCACGTCGTCGCGAGCATGCCGCCGAACAGCACGTAAGCGAGCATCACGAGGCCAACCGCCACAACAGCGGCCTCGTACGAAATCCCGAACATCAGTCTGATCAGATTGCCCGCACCCACCATCTGCGCGATCAGATAGAACGTCACCACGGCAAGCGTGCCGATCGCCGCCGCCACCCGAACCGGCGTCTGCCGCAGCCTGAAACTCACGACATCGGCGAATGTATACTTGCCGAGATTGCGCAAGGGCTCCGCAATCAGAAACAGCACGATCGGCCACCCGACGAGCCAGCCGGTGGAATAGATCAAGCCGTCGAACCCCGATTGCGACACGATCCCCGCGATGCCGAGGAAGCTCGCCGCACTCATATAGTCGCCGGCAAGCGCAAATCCGTTCTGCCGCCCGCTAATCACACGTCCCGCAGCGAAGTACTCTTCGGTCGTCTTCGTCTTGCGCGCCGCCCAATAGGTGATGCCAAGCGTTGCCGCAATGAACGCAAAGAAGAAGAGAATGGCGGTGAGGTTCGGCTCCCCAAGGCTGGTCGCAGGCGTCACGGTCATGACCGGCCCTTCTCGTTGATGGCCTTGAGGCTCGTGTCGAAGTGCCGGTTCGCCCACGCGACATAGACCCACGTCGTGAGCCAGGCCCCAACGATGACGAGCGCGCCGGCGAGGATCCCCACGCTCACCCCCGGCACCACTTGCGTCGCAATCGCCTCCTTCGCAAACGCGACCGCGAAGATGAAGCCGAAATAGAGCACGAAAACGACGGCCGAAAGCCCGATCGCGACCCGCCAGCGGGCGCGCGCCAAGGCACGAATGTCGTCATTCATGAGAACCGTCCTCCAGACCGTCGAACGTGCAGCTTGTCCCACTCTTCAGTGCCGCACAACCGCATCGGCACAGGGCGTTTTCCGTGCTAACGATGCCCACCGACACGGCGAGGGCGCCATTTGACCAAACGCATCATCTGCTTCGGCGAGATTCTCCTGCGCCTCGCGCCGCCTCGGCGCGAGCTGCTGCTCCAGTCCGCCGAACTGCAGGCAACCTTCGCAGGCGCCGAAGCCAATGTCGGCGTTGCGCTCGCCTCGTTTGGACACGCGGCCGAGATGCTGACCGTCGTCCCCGATACGGCGCTCGGCAACGCGGTCGTGGCCGAGCTGCGGCGCTGGGGCATGGACACAAGCCGGATCAAGCGTGCACCCGGCCGCCTCGGCGTCTTTTTCTACACACCGGGCGCCGTCCGCCGCCCATCGGAAATCCTCTACGACCGCGCCGGATCGGCCTTTGCGGTAAACCCGGACCTCTGCGCCGACAAGCAGGCGCTGGACGGTGCCGACTGGTTCCACATCTCGGGCGTCACGCCCGCACTCGACCGCAACTGCGCCGACGCGACGATCGTGATGGCGCGCGGGGCGCGCGACCGCGGGCTTGCGATCTCGTTCGACGGCAACTATCGCTCGAAACTCTGGGAAAGCTGGCGCGACCAAGCCCCCGGTGTTCTGCGCCAACTGTTCGAGACCGCCGACATCATCTTCGGCGACGAACGCGACATCGGCTTGGTGCTGCGAAAGACGTTTCCGAATTCGGACGCTGCCGTCGCCGCAGCCTTCACGGCGTTCCCGCAGCTCAAACGCGTCGCCTACACCACCCGCACGCAGCAGGCTGTCGACCACCAAACTTACGGCGCCAAGATGCACACCCGCAGCGGCGCGCACGAGGTCGCACCGGTCGAGCTTTCCGGCATCGTCGACCGCGTCGGCACCGGCGACGCGTTCGCCGCCGGCATCATCCACGGTTTGCTCACCGGGATGAGCGATGCCGACACGCTCAAATTCGGTCACGCCGCGGCATGTCTGAAGCACTCGCTCTTCGGCGACTTCCTGACGCTGGGCGCCGACGCCGTCCACCACGCGATGAGTGACGGCTCGCTCGACGTGCGCCGCTAGCTCGCGCCTTCATCCTTGAAATAGGGCTCGACCACGCCCTTGAGCTTGATCGTCATCGGATTGCCTTTGCGGTCGCGCGCGTTCCCGGCGGCGAGCCTGACCCAACCTTCGCTGACGCAATACTCCTCGACGTTCGTCTTCTCCGTGCCGTTGAACCGGATGCCGACGCCGCGCTGCAGCAGTTCCTCGTTGTAGTACGGGCTGCCGGGCGTGGCAGAAAGCCGGTCGGGCGGTGTGGCGGTCATGGCGTCATCCTTAACGTTTCGGGCTCTATAGCCGCCCCAGCGTTGACTTTGAAGCACCCCCTCGGGCGATATGGCCGCACGGGGACTCAAACGCGAGGGGCGCGTTGTGCTGGCATCTCTGATCGCCGCGTGCACCAGGCTGTGCGTCCGCATCGCCCCCGTGATCGCGCTCGCGGCGGCGGCCGCAACCGCCTTCGCCCTCTACTTCGCCGCCACGCATTTCGCGATCAACACCGACACCACGAAACTCGTCTCGCCCGAAGTGCCGTGGCGCAAGCAGGAAGCCGCCTTCAAAGCGATCTTCCCGCAACCCGCGAACATGATCCTGATTGTGATCGACGGCGCGACACCGGAGCAGGCGCAACAAGCCGCCGCGAAACTCTCCGCCGAACTCGCCAAACAGCCCGACCTTATTCTCTCACTGCGCCAACCCGGCGGCGGCCCGTTCTTCGAACGCAACGGCCTCCTCTATCTGCCGCTCGCCCAGACGCAATCCGCGACCGAACAATTGATCGCCGCCCAGCCGTTTCTAGGCGCGCTCGCCGCCGACCCCACCTTGCGCGGCGCCATGGACGCCGTTTCGACGGCACTCCTGGGCGTCGATCGCGGCGCCATCACGCTCGACCGCCTCGAACGCCCGATCGGCGAGTTCGACGCCGCTTTGAAGACGTACTTCGACGGCAAGCCCGCGCCGCTCTCCTGGCGCAAGATGATGATGGAGGGCGAGCCCGACCTCCGCGAAACCCGCCGCGTCATCGAAGCCCTCGTCGCGCTCAATTTCGGCACGCTCAAACCCGGCGCCAAGCCCACGAAAGCCATCCGCACCACCGCGCGCCAACTCGGCCTCACGCCGGAGAACGGCGTCACGCTCCGCCTCACCGGCCCGGTGCCGATCTTCGACGAAGAATTCGCAACGCTGACCGAGAACGCGATCCCGATCGCCTCCGCCACGATCGGCGTCATCGTCCTGATGCTCTGGTTCGCACTCAAATCGGTGCGCCTCATCGTCTGCGTTCTTGCGACCATCTTAAGCGGCCTTATCATCACCACCGCGCTCGGCCTCCATCTCGTGGGCGCGTTCAACATCATGTCAGTCGCGTTCGTCGCCCTGTTCGTGGGCCTCGGCGTCGACTTCGGCATTCAATTCTGCGTCCGTTACCGCGCCGAACGCCACGACCGCGGCGACCTTCAAACCGCCATCGTCGAAGCCGCCCGCGTCATCGGCCCGTCGCTGACGCTGGCGGCGCTCGCGATCGCCGCCGGCTTCTACGGCTTCCTCCCCACAAGCTACCGCGGCGTCGCCGAACTCGGCCTGATCGCGGGCACCGGCATGCTGATCACCTACCTCCTCAGCCTGACGCTCCTGCCCGCCCTCATCAAACTCATCGCGCCGCAGGGCGAAGCAAAGGAAGCGGGCTTCGCGGCACTCGGTGCCCTCGACCACACGCTGCTCCGCCTCCCCGGCCTCTTCGCAGCTATCGCACTCGCACTTGGCGTCGCCGCCGTCACGTTGCTGCCGAGCCTCGCCTTCGACTTCAACCTCTTGAACCTGCGTTCCCGCCACGCCGAGTCGATCGCGACCCTGCTCGACCTCGCGCACGATCCCGACCGCTCGCCGAACGCGATGGACACGCTCGCCCCCACCCGCGAAGAAGCCGCGAAGTTGGCAGCGCGTTTGCGCCAACTCCCGGACGTCGCCAAAGCAGTCACGATCGACGACCTGATCCCGCAAGACCAAGAGCAGAAACTCGCCCTCATCGCCGACGCCCAACTCTTGCTCGATCTGACGCTCAATCCCGCCGTCACCAAGCCCGCCCCGACCGACGCCGAAACCGTCGCGGCCATCAGCGCGACCGCCGCCGCCCTCGACCGTGCTGCCGGCACCGCACCGCCGAGCACCAAGGCCGTCGCGCGCTCACTGGCCGCCTCGCTGAGCCGCCTCGCCATCGCCGACCAGGCAACGCGCGAGAAGGTGGCCAGCCTCATCACCGCGGGCCTGCCCACGCTTCTGGGTAACGTCCGCAGCCTCCTGCAAGCCGAGCCCGTCACGCTCGAGACGTTGCCCAAAGACATCGCCCGCGACTTCATTGCGCCCTCGGGCCAAGTCCGCGTCCGCATCTACCCGAAGGGCGATCCGACCGACAACGCGGTCCTCGTCCGCTTCGTCGCCGCCGTGAAAACCGTGGCGCCCCAAGCCGTCGGCGTGCCGCTTTCGCTCGAAGAATCCGGCCGCACAATCACCGGCGCGTTCACGGATGCCGGCGTCTATTCCTTCCTCGTCATCGCGCTCATCCTCGCGCTCGCGCTGCGCAACGTGAAAGACGTGATGCTCGCGCTGATCCCGCTGGTTCTGGCCGGCGCTCTCACGCTCGCGACCTGCGTCGCCATCGGCCTGAAACTGAACTACGCGAACATCATCGCGCTGCCGCTGCTGTTCGGGATCGGCGTCGCGTTCGATATCTACTTCGTCATGGCCTGGCGCGCCGGCAATCGCGATCTCTTGCGCTCGCCCTTAACCAGGGCCGTGATGTTCAGCGCCGGCGCCACCGCTTCGGGCTTCGGCGCGCTTTGGTTCTCGAGCCATCCCGGCACCTCCTCCATGGGCGCTCTGTTGATGATTTCGCTGCTCTGGATCCTGTTCGTCGTCTTGTTCGTCCTACCGCCGCTTCTGAAGCTCGCGGAGCGGCGTTAGGCGCCCTTCATCAACTTGTCGCTGATCTCGTCGAGCTTCTTGACCAGCGCCGGCGCGCCGCCGCTGGCGACCGTCGACTTGAAATCCGCCCGCCGCGTCGCGAGCTGGCTGACATACTCGTAGATCACGTCGAACACGCGCCACGCCCCGCCGCTCTCCCGCATGCGGTAGACCAGGTTCACCGGCTTCTCACCCTGTGGGATGACTTGCGACTTCACGAGTCGATCCGGCGCGCGGTCTTCCGTCTTCGGATCCGTCACGAACTTCTGGCCCTTGAACTCGTTGAAGTTGCGCGCATAGCTCGCGATCGTCATGCGCCGGAACGCCGTGACGAGCGCCTTCTGTTCCTCTGCCGACATCTTCGCCCAAGGCAGACCGACGGTCGCCTTCGTCATGGCGGGAAGATCGAACAGCCCATCGATGTCCGCTTCGAGCTTCTTGTACCGCCCCTCCACACCCAGTTTCGGCCCGTCCTTCATGACCGCCAGCAGCGCGTCGTGAAACTTGTCGATCCGCGCGACGGCCGGATCGGGGTCGGCCATCGCCGCCGCGGCGAGGAGCACGCTCAAACCAAATGCAACAAACGCTTTCACCGTCATACTCATACCTTTGCCGTCGACTCAGCACCCTTAAGGATACACGAGCTTTGCCTGCATCTTTCTGATGTTGGCGCCAGGGAAGCGGCCGCTAGCCTCCACGTCGTGCATCAGCTTCTTCGCATCCGCCATCGTCGCGCCGGCGTAGACGGCGAGGAAACCGTGCTTCTCGTCGACGTTCGTGTAGCTGATGTTCTCTTCGATATCCTCGCCGCAATAGAACCGCGTCCCGAAGACCTTGTTCCGCGGGAACAACGCTTGCGCCTGCAACCGCTCCGGTTCCGCAAGACTGCAGCGTTCAACCGTTTTCAATATGATCGCGTAGAACGGTTCGGACAGGTACTCGGCGCGCGCGATCCCGTCTTTCGGCTTCTCGAAACAGAGTTCGTGCGGCTTGAAGTCGGCGCAGGCAACGCCGGGATCGCTTTGCACGCGCCCCTGCGTGTCGGCGAAGGCGACGCCCGCAAGCGCGAAACTCAGCACGGCAACGATCAACCTCATGGCCCCTCCTCCGCGCCGACGCGCTGCAGCGAGCCCTCCACAGTAGCAGACGTTTCGGCTTGGTGCC
Source organism: uncultured Flavobacteriaceae bacterium (assembly GCA_964638635.1). Taxonomy (GTDB): domain Bacteria; phylum Pseudomonadota; class Alphaproteobacteria; order Micropepsales; family Micropepsaceae; genus SZUA-430. Next base: position 24,566 of record CAZXAQ010000002.1, on the reverse strand, counting down.
GGGCGATCGCCGCCATGAACACCCCCGCAAATTCCTTGAGTTTCGCGGCGCCGACGCCATGCACCTCGGCAAATTCGTCAGGTGTCCGAGGCTTCCGCGCCGCCATGTCGATCAGCGATTTGTCGGAGAAGATCACGTAGGCCGCCACGCGCCGTTGCTTGGCAAGCCGGAGCCGCAGCTGCTTCAACGCATCGAGCAACGTCGTCTCCGCATCCGTCAGAACTGCGGCCGCAGCTGCAGCTTTCGCCTTCCGCTCGGAGCGCCGCGGCTGCACCGTCGGCCGGTGCCGGAACGTCCCATCGCCGCGCAGCAACGCGCGTCCTTGTTCGGCGACTTGCAGCCCGCCATAGCCCGCAATGTCGAGCGACAAGAAATTCGCCGCCACCAGTTGCCGGATCAGCTGCTGCCACTCTTCGCGCTTCAACCGCTTGCCCGCTGCGTACATGGGCAGCTTGTCGTGCCCGAGCCGAAGGATGCGCTCGTTCTGCGCGCCCATGAGCACGTCGACAATGTGAACTGCGCCGAACCGCGAACCCGTGGCGCGGATCGTCTCAATCACCTGTTTCGCGTCCGCCGTCGCGTCGACGAGTTCACCGGGCGCCAGACACGCGTCGCAATTCCCGCAAGGCGCCGCCTTCTCGCCGAAATAGCCGAGCAGGATTTGCCGCCGGCACGACGACGCCTCGCAATAGCCGATCAGCGCGCCGAGCCGCTGGTGCTCGCGGCGCTTGCGATCATCGCCCGCGTCTTCCTGGTCGATGAACATGCGCCGCATGCGGATGTCGGAAAGCCCGAACAACATATGCGCCTCGGCCTTTGCTCCGTCGCGGCCCGCCCGCCCGAACTCCTGGTAGTAGGCCTCAACGCTCCCCGGCAGATCGGCGTGAAAGACGAAGCGCACATCGGGCTTGTCGATCCCCATCCCGAACGCAATGGTCGCCGCCATCACGAGCCCCGTCTCCGTCATGAACGCGTTCTGGTTCGCCTCGCGCGTCTCCTTGTCCATGCCCGCATGATAGGCGAGTGCTTTGATGCCGTTCTCCGAAAGCAGCTCGGCCGCCTCTTCCGTACGCTTGCGCGAGAGGCAATAGACGATCCCGCTCATGCGCCGCCGCGCCTCGACGAAGGCCAGCATCTGCCGCTTCCATTCTCGCTTCGGCTCGACCGCCAGCGAAATATTCGGCCGGTCGAAGCCGAGCACGAACGTCTCCACCCTATCGTCGAACAGTTGCGCCGCGATATCGGCCCGCGTGAGTTCGTCGGCCGTCGCCGTCAGCGCCGCAATCGGCACATCCGGAAACCTGGTCCCCAATTGCGTCAGCGCCTGATACTCCGGCCGGAACGCGGGGCCCCATTGCGAGATGCAGTGCGCCTCGTCGATCGCGATCAGCCGCACGTCGAGCTTGGCCAGCGCCGCCAACATGCGCTCCGTCATCAACCGCTCCGGCGCCATATAAAGCAGCCGTGTCTCGCCCGACGCCGCACGCCGCCACGCCTCGACATTGTCCTCCCGCGACTGCGCCGAGTTGATCGCATCCGCCGCGACACCTGCGAGCCTCAGCGCCTGCACCTGATCCTGCATCAACGCGACGAGCGGCGAGACCACGACGGTCAACCCGCCCATCACCAGCGCCGGCACCTGAAAGCACAGCGACTTCCCCGACCCAGTCGGCATCACGGCCAGCACATTGCGCCCCTTGAGCAGCGCGTCGATGACCCGCTCCTGCCCCGGGCGAAAACCGTCGTAGCCGAAGACATCCTTCAGCACCTGCCGCTTCGGCTCGAGTTCAGCGACTGCAGCAAGACTCATGGGGCTCCAACTCCGGACCGGCGCATCTAGCCGCCCACGGCCCCGAGGGGCCAGCGCACCACCCCGAAAACCAAGGGATTTCCCAGCGCGAACCGGCGGGAGGGGGTATCCCCCGTCGGAATTTCAGCAAACAACCCCATGTACCCGGAAGTTAGGCAGCGAATCCGCTGCTGACGCCCGTCAAATCTCGGCTCGGCCGCCATGGCCGGGCCCCGGGTCTATCTCCGGGGGTCATTGACGCATTGGGCCCTTGTTGTCCCGCAACAGAGTAGAACAAATGAGGAACAAAAGCAACAAGTCAAGGTCTCAGAAATAGGGATTGGGCACCACTCGCATGACACAATCGCAGCCCAGGATCGGCCTGCTCCGATATCGCTTCGAGGTCCAATGCGCACACGAATCTTGGCGCTCGTTCTCTTGTCCGCGCTCTGCACCGCGTCCGCCGACGATTGGCCCTCGCCGCAAACGCGCGAAGTGTTCAGCGTCTCACGCGACCACTTCGTCCGTATCACGCCTGGCAACAACTGGGGCGACCTTCAGGGCTTCAAAGGTGCCTCCAAGGGCGTGTACGCCACCGCCGAGTTCTTTCGCCGCGACGAAACCGGCGCCTATCGCCCGACCGCACGTGCCACGCTTCTCAATCCAGTCGCCCCCGTCGAGTTCTTCGTCTCAAACGACGGCCGTCTCGTCACGCTCGATAACTGGCACAACAAGGGCTACGGCACCGCCGTCGCGCTCTACACGGCGAACGGCAAAGTGGTGAAAACCTACACACTCGCCGACATCTTCACCGCGGAAGAAATCGAAACCTTCCCGCACAGCGTCTCCTCGATCCACTGGCACAAGGGCCCCGCCTACATCAACAAAGACGAGAAGACATTCTACCTGATGATCAAAGACGGCGACGACCTCATCCTCGGCCTCGAAACCGGCCGCGTCGCCTACTGCCGCACGCGCGGACCGTCGTATTTGTGCCGCGATACGAACGACGCACGGAAGTGGAGCACCTCCGCTGAGGTCGTTCCAAGCAGGTAAGCTACAGGGGAATCGGCACGCCAGCCGCCCGTAGAATCTGCAACCAGGCCTCAACCGCCTCTTCGCACAACGTACGAAACATTCCGAGCCTAGTCCCAAACTCATCGACGACTTCGGCATCTAGTACAAGTGCGACAGAGCCGCCGCCAGCCGCCTTTGTGTTCATCTTACCCGTACGGGGATCAAACGTGACAACGGTGGCACTGCCGGGCGATGTGCCGGTCGTGAGCCTAAGCGACGTGCGGACGCCCTTCAGCTTTGGCCTGTGGCCTGATCGCGGCGGACGGCTCAACTCCGCATGCTTATCCATGTTCCAAAGGTCATGAATGATCGCAACGCTCTTGTTGCTGTCGATGAGTTTGTCGCCCTCAAAATTCTTGTTATTGCTTCGGCACCATACTTTCAGGTGATCCTTGAGTGACGCGATATTTGCTGTCAGTAGCGACGCAGCATTTGCCCGGTCCACATCACTCGACGCATCGTTGAAGTCGACGCTTAAGTATTGGTGGCTACCATCAACACCAACATCAACCCGAACGCGCGAGAGGTCTTGAGAACTCAGGGCCGTCAGTGCGGCGTGCATCTGGCGAATCTTCATTTCTAATGCATCAGTCATGACCCATCCTTTCGCCCAAAGCCTTTGGCGGCGTGAACCGCCGTCGCCAATGTGGCCTGCAGAAGATAGCCGCCCGTAGGCGCCTCCCAATCCAACATCTCGCCCACGGCGTAGACGTTGGGCACCGCCTTCAGCATCAGCTTGTCGTCCACCGCGTCCAATGCCACGCCACCGGCGCTTGAGATCGCGCGGTCGATCGGTGACGTGCCGGTGAGGACAATCGGAGCGCCCTTGATATGGCGCGCGAGGGTCGGCCGGTCGAGATGCAACTCTTTCCCGTGCGCCTCGCGGAGAAGATTCACCGCGACCGGCGCGAGCGCGAGCGTCTTGCGCAAAAAATTCGCCACGCTGTCGCCGCCGCGCGGGCGTGCGAGCTTTGCCGTAAGATCGGCATGGGTCAGGTCCGGGCGCAGGTCGACCATCACCGTCGCGTGCCCGGTGTGGTCGAGTGCGTTGCGCAGCGCCGACGACAGCGCATAGACCGCACCGCCTTCGATCCCGGCACGCGTGACGACCGCCTCGCCCCGAACAGTCTCGCCGTGAAACGAAAGCGCGATGTTCTTGAGCGGCGCGCCTTCGAAGCGCGAACGGAAAGTCTCGCTCCAGGTCACCGTGAAGCCGCAATTCGCCGGCCGGAACGGCGCGACGGTGACGCCGCGCTTGCGCAGAATCTCCGCCCACGTTCCGGTCGAACCGAGCCGGGGCCAACTCGCGCCTCCAAGGGCGAGGATCGTCGCATCCGCCTCGACATGCACGGCAGCGCCGTCGTGCTCGAACACGAGGCGCCCCTTATCGTCCCATCCCCGCCACTCGTGCCGCGTCTTAATCGTCACCTTCTGCGCAGCCAACCGGGCGAGCCACGCCCGCAAAAGCGGCGACGCCTTCATCGCCTTCGGAAACACGCGCCCGCTGCTGCCGACGAATGTCGGCTGCCCAAGCCCCTCCGCCCACTTAACGAGCACCTCCGGCGGGAACGCCTCCAAGATCGGCCGCAGTCGCGGCACCGCGGCGCCGTAACGCGACACGAACCGCTCGAACGGCTCCGAATGCGTTAGGTTCAATCCACCTCGCCCAGCGATCAACAGCTTCCGCGCCACCGACGGCATGCGGTCATAGACGGTGACGGCATGGCCGGCCGCACTTAACACGTCAGCCGCCATCAGCCCCGCGGGGCCAGCACCGATGATCGCAACGCTTTGCATCGTGCCTAATCGTCTCGCTCGACTGACTTAAGACGTCCGTCCTGTCGTGCGGCCACAAACTCTGAGCGTACTTTAGCGAGCAATCCTCGCGGCAGAAATCCGTAGCTTGGGTGCCCGGACGCGGTCTTCGCTATGTCAAACCCGGGCCAGACGAACTCGTTGGCCTCGTCACAGACGATCCAAGAGCGTTCGGCATCCAAGCCCAACTTTTCCTTTACTAGCGCTGGAATCTCGACAGCGCGTCTGGATGCGGGAGGCTCTGCGTGAGTCACTGGCAACAACGCGACAGGTGTCTCACCGGACGACGTCTTAATCGCGGCGACAACAGCACATGGCCGCAGCTTGCGTCCCGACTCTTCTCCTGAGTCGAACTCGCTACGCCAGAGATACCAGTACGGAACGACCTCGCCGACTTCTGGCGGGGTTGCGATAGTCCGTCTCACTTTCGCTTTGCCGCGCCACGCTTTGGATAGTCGCGCGGCAGCGGCTTCTCAAGTTCCGCCGCCAAATCGGAACTCATCTCCCAGGCGAACACCGCTTTCGGCAGCCTGCCCCGGACTCGCATGTACTCTGTAAATTCGTCCGCCGAGATAAAATAACCTTTGACCACACCGGTTTTGCGATCGGTCACCATGACGGGCGCCGACTGCGCGGCGAAAGACCAGTGGCCGAACTTGCCCGCAAACTCGCTGGACGAGACTTTTTGTACTTTGCCCATCGGATTGCATCCTTCCGAAAATTCCTTAATATCCGGAAAATAGCTAATTTCTTGCTATTGATCAATCCGCTAGGACGAGCGGGAGCGCTATTCTTTGTACCAAACGATCTGGGTACTGGTCGCGAGCAGCCGTCCGTCCTTGCCCCACAAATGCGCGATCTGATCGGCGAACCCGTCTGCGAACAAATGCGCATCCGCCGTGCAGAGCAGCGGGTGCGTGCCTTGCGCCCGCATCGCGTCCTCGTTGCCGTGGAAGAATGTGGTGAGCGTGATCGTTCCCGTCGGCACGAACTTTCCGCGCACCAGGAACGCGCGGATGATGAACGCGTCGCTCATGCTGGCGAGCGAGAGATAGTCGAGCGGCCGCTCCTGCGCGTCGCGCATCCAGAGCTGCGAATGCGCGGAGCGGATATCGTCGTCCGCCCGCGGATTCCAATCCGGCGCGCCTTTGACGAAACGCATCTCGTACTGGCTCGTCCAGCCGCCGGGCTTGAAGTTCGTGTACGGCGGCACCTGCTCCGGCGGCGGCATGTGCGGCGGCTCAGCCGGATGATGCGACCAGACCGCGCGCCGCTGCCCGCACACGACGCTCGCTGTCGCCACGACCGTGTCGCCTTGCGTCAGTTCCAGCGACCAGTGCTGCGTCGACTTACCTGTCCGCCGCTCGCGCGCCACGACCTCGAACCCGCCGTCGGTCATCCCGGCGCAATAGTTGACGGTCAGCGCCACAGGCACGCCCTGCCGGCGCGGATCGTCCAACACGGCGCGCAAGAGCACCGCCGCCGTGAAGCCGCCGAACGTGCCGTTGAAGTTCGAATAGTGCGTGCCCGTCCGCCCGGCGAACCGTTCCGGGCCGAGACGTTCGAGCATGGTGTCTTTGTCGAGCGGATGCATGCGCGCGAATAAGCATGAAGCGCCGCGCGTTGTCGATTACTTAGCCTCGGCGAACACGACGTAACGTAACGGCCCGCGCGCGACCGCATCGAACGGATAGCACGTCACCAGCGCGAGTCGCGGCGTCTTCGCCTTCGTGGCAATGCCGGACGCGCCCGCATGCACGATCGCCGATCCCGTCATGCGGTAGCGCACCGTCGTGTGCGCGGGCGTCTCGATCACGATCTCGTCGCCGACCTTCAGGGTCTTGATGAAATTGAAATGCGTGTCGCGATGCCCGCCGATCACGCTGACCCCGTTCGCACCGGGCTTCGCCGACGCGGCCACATGCGCGGGCCCGAACGCCATCGCCTCGCCGCCAGCCTCTTCCAGCACGACGGCGGACCGGTCCAACGACGGAAACGAAATCCGCGCGATCGGCCACGTGTCGGCCCAAGCCCAAGCTTTCGTGGGCTTGCCGGTGGCCAGCGTTGTCTCCCACGCCTGCTCCAGCAACACCTGCGCGACGACGGCCTTTGCTTGGATGTAGGCGGCGTGGCCAACGAAGTAGACGCCCACCATAAGACAAAAAGCGGCAAGCATCGCAACCGACGACAAGCGCCCCAGAACAAAAGACTCGTCATGGCGGGGCAAGCGAAGCGCGACCCGGCCACCCAGGGTTCGTAGGGCCGCGTGCCCGAAGTTCGACCGGTCGACTAATTTGCCCTGGGTGGCCGGGTCAAGCCCGGCCATGACGAACCTTTTGGAACTGTGTTCGTAATCTTCCATCTGCAGAATTTCAGCCGGTGCCAACATCGTCGTTCTCCCTTATGTGGTCCCCTCCCCCGCGTTGCCGCGGGAGAAGGGCAATAGTGACTTAGGTTTTCTGTTTGCGGAGAGAGAGGAGCAGCATCATCCCCGAGGAGAGGAACAGAAGGCCGATCACCAACTGAAGCACGGTCCCCGCGTCGCCTTGCGGCAGCGCGACGCCGTCTGCGTCCGTCGCCGTGACGGGTTTATCCGCGCCCGCAAGCTTCTGCAGCAACGTCTCGTCGACCGACGCTTTGATCAGCGGGTTCGACGGGTCTTCGCCGAAGACCTTCTCGAAGTTCCAGCCGGCAGGCAGGTTCGTAGGCATCTCGTGGCTGTTCAGCACTTCGCCGACCGGCCGGCTCGGCGTCACGTCGACCGCAACCAGGCTCGTCAAGCGCGACACCAAGTGATGGTCGAGGGCCACCTTCAGCACCGCCGCGTCGATGTCGCCTTCGTTGCCGCCTTTGTAGCGCAGCGACTCGATGCCGGTGATCTTCGAGCGCGCCCAAAGCTTCGACACGCCCTTGCCCTCGACCGCGGTCGAAAGGTCGAGCGTCGTCGTCCACGGCGTCGCACCCATGCGGCCCGTCAAGTTCACCTTGCCCGACTGCGACCCCGTCACGGCCGTGAGCACGACCGGCTCTCCCGCATAAAGGTCCGGGATCGGATTGGGCGAGGTTTCGAGCTTGACGCCGTCAGCCACGCGCAAGTCCGTCATCACGGGGCTCTCGAGCTTGTTGAAGAGCTCTGTCATGCGATCGACGACTTCCGACTCCGAGCCGATATGCGTGAACGTGCCCCGGCCTTGGGACGCGATGTGCTCCATCAGGAACGAGTTCGGCGCCGAGCCGATACCGACCGTGAAGAGGCGCGAGCGGCCGAGCGATTTGCCGATCTCCTCCAACACCTGGTCTTCGTTGCCGACAGCGCCGTCGGTCAGGAAGATCACCTGCCGCAAGCGCGCCGTATCGGTCGGCGTCAGGTCGGCCAGCGCCGCCTGCAGCGCGGCGTAGATTTCCGTGCCGCCGTTCGCGTCGAGCCCGCTCACAAAGTTCGTCGCGACCTTCAAGTTCGTTTCGTTCGCGGGCACGGCTGTCTTGAACAGCACGTCGAACGTGTCATCGAAGCGGATGACGTTGAACTTGTCCTCCGGCTTCAGCTTCGTCAGCGCCATCAGCAGCGCCGCCTTCGCTTGCCGCATCGACTCACCCGCCATCGAGCCCGAGTTGTCGATGACGAAGATCGCCTCGCGCGGTTGACGAACCTTTGCGGTCCCCGCCGGCGGGACGATCATCGCCAGGTAGTAGTTGTCCGTGCCGATCGTCTCGCGGAACACCGTCGCTTGCGGCATTGCATTCGGCGCCAACTTCCAGTTCAAGACGAAGTCACGGTCGGCCGGCACGTTCCCGTCAATCGTGACGGTCGCCGACTGCGCGTCCGGGCGTTCGACCTTGGCGGTGTGGTAAGCGCTCTCAACCGCGGCCAGCGACACGCCCGCTTTCAGCTTCACGCTGAGCGACACGGGGTTGATCTTGCCGTACTTCGGATGGATCACCGGCGGCGTGATCTTGTCAGCGTCCTTCACGACCGTATTCGTCGCGACGATCACGCTATCGTCCGTGTAGCCGACGAGCAGCGGCTCGCCGTTCGTCGGAATGTAGCGCGGCCCCACGACCAGCGGCACGCGCAGCTGGAACTTGTCGCCGTCGAGCCGGACGGCCTCCTGGTATTCGATCTGCACGACGATCGTCTCGTGCGGCCCGATATTGGCGACCGAGTTCGTGAAGATGTTCGGCCGTTGTTGTTCGATCAGCGTCGCCTTGTAGCCTTCGGCCGCCGCCTTCTCGTAGATCTGGCGTGCCTCGACACGCTCCTTCACCTGGCCTTCCAGGAACCGGTCGCCGACCTGCATCTTCAGCGTGTCGACGGCCGCGTTCTGCGGCATCGGATAGACGTAGACGCCTTCGACCCACTTATCGGACGGGTTCTCGAAGCGCTGCGTGATGACGGCCCGCGCCGTCGGCCCGGTGACGGTGATCGCGACGTCCGTCTTGAGGCGCGGCGCCTCCAGAAACTTGCCGCCCTCCGTCGTCTTCAGGAGAAGCGCACCCGTGTGCATGTCGTCGGGGGTGACGAGCACGGCGGGTTCCGGCTGCACGGGAGCCGCCGGTTGGGCGAGGCTCGAAGGCCCGACCGCAACGGCGGTTAGGATAGCCGCGCTCGCAATCAAGCTTGCGCGCAACAAAACGCCCGGCGAGCCCCAAGGGCCCCCGCGCGAGAGCAGATACGGTTTCATGGTGAAATCCCTCAGCTGAACGGTTGGTCCAATCCGTTCGCGAGGTTGAGAAGTGCGCGCCGAAAACGACGCGATCACGCCGCGATTTGGACGTTGTTGCAGCGATTGCGGCTTATGCGTGGCGCCGTGCGGCACCCATCACTTCGGCTACGCGTTTGTCGTATTCGCGTGAGCTTTGCGATAGGCGTCCGGCGTCATGTTCATGAAGCGCTTGAACGTCCGCGCAAAGTGGCTCTGATCGGCAAATCCGTGAGCGAGCGCAATGTCCGAGAGCGCCTTCTCCCCCCGCCGCAACTCCTCCCCGGCCCGCGCGACCAGACGCGCACGAGCGTACTCGCCGACCGTGACGCCAACGTGCTGGCGGAACGCCCGCATCAGATGCGCCCGGTGCCGCCCGGCGATAGCGGCCAGCGCTCCGACGTCCGGTTCGAGCATCGGATTGCGATCGAGCTCCGCCTTAACCGTGCTGAGCCAGGGCAGTTCGGCCGTCCCGCGCGGCAACTCGGCGAGGAGCGACCGGACCGCGTCTTCGATCTCGTCCTGCGAGCCCTGAGACGCCTGGACCAGCGCGTCCAGATTGCACCCGCGCAGCACATGGCTGCGGCCCAACTGGGTGAAGTTGTCCGGCAGCAGACGCGGCAGGTCGTCCGCCTCGAACTCGACCACCAGGCTCAATGACCCTTCCGCGCCCATACGGGTCGAATGCGTCGCCCCGCGCGGATAAAGTACAGCGTCGCCCGGTTGGAACTCGGTCCGCCCGGCCGTGTCGGTGTCCGCAAAACTGCCCCTCAAAATGCAAATGATATGCGCCCGTTCATGCCGGTGCGCAGGAATCTCGCAGTGCGGCACATGTTCGAATCCCCACACGCGCAACGGTCCCACGGTCCGGCGCAACGTCGCCACTCCGTAGTGCTCGCCGAACCTGAGCCGCCTGTTTCTCACGCGATGGTGTCCCAAGACGCAATTCTGGTTCTAGATCGCCCGCCCGCCATGGCCCAGCTTCGCCCGCAATTCGCTGGTTCCCAAGGTGGCATGTGCTGCGTCACGTAAGATTGTTCCTGCTGTTGCTTGTGGCAAGTACCGCCGCCCGCGCGTCAACCATAGAGCTAACCGACGGCAACAGCGCAACCGTTCCCTTCACCCTGATCGACAACCGTATCTTCGTCCCCGTCAGCATCAACGGCAGCAAACCATACCAATTCGTCTTCGACACCGGCGGCAGCAACATCCTCGACACGGGCGTGGCCAAGGAACTCGGCCTCAAGCTGGAGGAAGACGGCCCCGCCTGGGGCGCTGGCGCCGAACGGCAACAAGCCTGGCGCACCCCGGTCCACGACGCGCGTCTCCCCGGCGTCACGATCAGCGGCCACGACTTCCGCGTCGTCTCGTTAGAACCCATTCGACGCGCCATCGGCTTCCGCCACCTGGACGGTGTCGTCGGCCAGGAACTGTTCGAGCGTTTCGTCGTCGACATCAACTACGACAAAGCGGCCCTCACATTCAGCGAACCGAAAACCTGGACTCCAAGCGCGACCCTGGGTGCGGCCAAGCCCCTGCAGTTCGTAGACGGCATCCCCGCCCTCCCCGCAACCGTCGACGGCATCAAAGGCACATTCATCCTCGACACGGGCGATCGCTCGTCGCTGACGCTCTTCGTCCCCTTCGTCGATCGTCACAAACTCCGCACCGCTTACAACAACAAGATTTCTCTCATCACCGGCTGGGGCATCGGCGGACCGATCCCCGCCGACGTGACGCGCGTTCGCGGGTTCACAATCGACACCCACACATTGAACGGCATCGTCACCCGCATGCCGCTGCTCAAGACCGGCGGCTTTGCGACGATCGACGCCGCCGGCAGCATCGGCACCGGTATCTTCAAACGCTTCCGCATCGTCTTCGACTACACCCGCAAGCGCATGTTCATGGCGCCAGGCACCTCATTCGCCGCACCCGACCCGCTCGACCGCAGCGGCCTCTGGCTCTCGCTGGGCGACGGCGGGTTCAAGGTCATGTCGGTCGTCGAAGGCAGCCCCGCCGCTGAAGCCGGCATCCGCCCGGACGACATCGTGACCGCCGTTGACGGAACGGAAGCGACGCAGGTTTTCCTCGTCGAACTCCGTGAGCGTTTGAAGACCACCGCACCGGGCACGCGGATTCAGTTGCGCTTGAAAACAGGAACAACGACGCGCGACGTGACCATCACACTGCGCGATTTGATCTAAGGGGTAAGTGAATGAGTACGACGTTGAAACTGCTTCTGACGCTTGGCGTCTTTCTGCTGACAACCGCGGCCCACGCCGCCGATCTGCCGCGCCGCGCAGCATTCGGCATAGCGATGGCGAACACGCTTTCGCCCGACGTTCGGAGCGCACAGAAACTCGCCCCAGACGAAGGCGCGCTGATCATTCAGGTGCAGCCGGGTTTGACCGGTGACGCCGCCGGCCTCAAGGCCGGCGACGTTCTGGTCACGCTTGACGGCAAACGCATCGGCTCGCCGGCCGACGTCTCTGCGGTGATCCGCAGCAAAAAGGTCGGCGAGATGATGGCAATCGGCTACGTCCGCAACGCGGCCCGCGCCACAACCAGCGTTGCAGTGAAGGCAACGCCGTTCGAGACCGCAACCGACCTCGACATCGCCTACGGCGCGGTCACGACGAATGACGGCGTACGCCGCACCGTCGTCGCCCGCCCCCGCTCATCCGGTCGGCTTCCCGCGGTAATTCTCGCCGGCGGTCTCGGTTGCTACTCGATCGACTATCCGTTGGACGAGAAGAACGCCTACCGCCAACTGCTGTACGGGATCACGCGCGCCGGCTTTGTCACGATGCGCGTCGAGAAGAGCGGCATGGGCGATAGCACCGGTAAGCCTTGCGCCGAGGTCGATCTCGATACCGAGGTCGACGGACTAGCGGCCGGCTTGCGCGCGCTCAAAAAGCTGCCGGGCGTCGACGCGTCGCGCGTCTTCATCCTCGGTCACAGCATGGGCGGCGTTACGGGCCCGCTCGCAGCCTTGAAGGAACCCGTCAAAGGCCTGTTCGTGTTCGAGACGTTGGGCGTCACCTGGTACGAGTACGAACTCATCAACACGCGCCGTCAGCTGAAACTTGGCGGCGAAACGCCGGCCAATATCGGCGCGCAGATGGCCCAGAAACAATGGTGCAGCCACCGGCATCTCATCGACCGCGCCCCGCGCGCTGAAATCTTGAAGGCAAGACCCGACTGCGCAGACTTCATCGCCTACCCCGCATCGGACGCCTTCATGCAGCAGGTGGCCGCGCAAAACCTGCCCGACCTCTGGTTGAAGCTGAAAGGCGTCGATGTCGGCGTTCTCTATGGCGCGGCCGACTTTGTGACGGGCCGCGAGGAAAGCATGGCCATCGTCGAGGCCGCGAATGCCGCACGCGCCGGATCCGGCGAGTACATCGAACTCCCGGACATGGATCACTTTTTGCTCCAGGCCCCATCGCAGGCCGCGAGCTTCCAGCGCATTCAATCCGGCGGCGCACCGGTCTTCCACCCCAAGCTGGTGAAAACCGTGACGAACTGGCTCAAATCAAAGAGCCGCTAGGTGTTGCGGCCGTGCGCTTGAACGCGCACGGCCGATCCCCTATCTTCCGCAAATCGCAACCGCCAGCCGAAGGAGAGACATATGCCCATTGCCGTCGTGTCCCCGCGGGCTGACCGCGTGTTGAACCGCGCCTGATCGGCGCCACGCTTCCCGTCTCAGCCCTATCCGTTTGTTCGAGCACGCGCCTTCGCGCGCGCTCAAAGCACACTCACGCGAGCGGCAACGCTCGCTATCGGAACCTACCGCTGTGACAGAGAAAAAGCATGATCCGCATGCGGATCGACTGACATTGAAGGACTATGGCTGGAGCAGCCATTTCGAACGCCAACTCGCCGACGCCGAACGCGCGACGACCCGGCCGGTCCGCGTGCTCGCCGTTCATCGCGACGCGCTGGAGGTTGCGGGCCCGGATTTCGAAGGGCGCCTGCCACCGCTCGCGGGCGATGACGAGGACCCCGCCACCGTCGGCGACTGGCTGCTCGCCGAGGCGCACGCGCCGCGGCCGGTCCGCGTGCTCGAACGGCGGAGCGTCTTCAAGCGCAAAGCCGCCGGCACAGGACGACGCATCCAGCTGATCGCGGCAAATGTCGACACGCTGCTGTTGGTGACGTCGGCAAATCAAGACTTCAACACCGCGCGCCTCGAGCGCTATCTCGCGCTGGCGGCCGAAGCCGAAGTGACGCCTGTCGTCGTCATCACGAAAGCGGATCTTGCGACCGACGTCGCAAGCTACGCGGGCGAAGCACGCCGCCTGATGCCGGGGCTGGTCGTCGAGGCCTTCGACGCGCGTGGGGCCGAGGCGGCCACGTACCTAAAGCCTTGGGTCGCGCCGGGCCAGACGATTGCCTTAGTCGGCTCGTCCGGCGTCGGCAAGTCGACCATCGTCAATAGCCTGAGCGGCATCGCCGTGCAGGAAACCCGCGGGATCCGCGAGGACGACGCGCGCGGCCGCCACACGACCACCGGCCGCTCGCTCCACCGCCTACCCGGCGGCGCCTGGCTGATGGACACACCGGGCATGCGCGAGCTTCAAATCGTCGACGTATCGGATGGCCTTGACGAAGTCTTCGCCGATGTTGCGGAACACGCCGCCGCCTGCCGGTTCACCGACTGCAGCCACGCGAATGAACCCGGCTGCGCCATTCAAGCGGCCATCGCAGCAGGCGCGCTCGATGCAGACCGCCTAAAGCGCTACCAGAAGCTCCAACGCGAAGAGGCTAGGAACTCCGAGAACCTCGCGGAGGCGCATGCACGCAATCAACGGTTTGGCCGCATGCAGAAGCGAAAATTCGCCGAGAAGCTGAAGTACCGCGAATGGTGACGGCTTGCGCAGGCCTAAGGGCTCCACCACTATGGCTCATACGCCCAGGAGAAACGCGTGAAGCACGCCGTCGCCGCCATTCTCTTCGCGCTCGGCCTCGCGGCATGCGCCGACCAGCCGTTCATGGGACGGTGGGCGATCGAGCGTGCCGACCCGGCGCCGTGGGTCGACGCCGCATTCGTACCGGACCAGGACGCGGTTGCGGTCTATGTCGGCCAAACCGTCACGTTCGCGCCGGATCGCATTGAAGCCCCCGGTCTTTTGGCCTGCACGAACCCGAACTACGCGTTCGTCGACGTGCCCGCCCCCGGCCTGTTCCAAGGCGGCCTGGCCGGCGACGCTGCGACCGCCGTTGCCCGCGCAAATGCGCTTGGCTTCGGCGCCAACGTTGCCACGGTCAAGACGTCGTGCGAGCACGACATCGCGTTTCACATACGCGACAACGACCACGCAGCCTTCGCGCTGGACAACATGGTCTACTGGATGAAGCGAACGCGGTAGGGCGCCTACTTCGCGGCCGCGGGGCCGTCGCCCAAAGCGCGTTGCAAATAAGCACTCACCCGCTCCACCACGTTCTTGCGGATGTCCATGTGGAACAGCGGATAGTCGAGGCCGTGATAGTTCTTTTCCGGCAGCGCAAGCGCTGCGAACGGCGGTTCCGTCTGCTCCGCAACCCAAAGGATCCCGTCTTTGCATTCCGCCCAGGTCACCTTCGGCACCGGCGCGCCCAGGGGCTGGAACACCGTGCCTTGTGGCGCGTCATCGCCCCACAGCTTCATCGAAAACACGCCGCTCTGCGCAACCCCGCCTTGATGAAGCTCGACCTCGGCTCGCGTACCATCGCGGCGCCAACTGAGCGGATTGACGCAAACCAGATCCTGCATGTCCGGCCGCACGATGCCGCCCTCGCCGTACGTCGCCCAATGGATGAGGCAACCCGTCTCCATTGGGCCGTCGCAGACCTTGATGGACTTCAAGTCGTTCGCCTCGGTGTTTCGCACCCGGCTTCCGATGAGGTAGGCCGCCACCATACGCGCCTGAAGCGTCGTACCGTCGATCTTCTCTTTGATCAGACGGAACGCATGCGTCGTGCCTTGGCTATGGCTTGCGATGATGAAGGGGCGCCCCTTGTTCTCGTTCGCGAGATAGTATTCGAACGCGCGCACGACGTCCGCATAAGCGAAGTCCATCGTCTTCTCCGCCACATCAGGCGGCGCACTCAGGTACCGGTAGAGCGACGCCTCGCGATAGCGCGGCGCATAGATGTTGCAGCAACTGCTGAACGCACTCGCCTGATTGGCCATCATCCATCGGGTATTCTCTTCCGTGCGGCTTGACGGGTTCATCGGCGAGTTCCAGTCGCCGCCGTTCAGATAGCCCGTAGGGTGCACGAAGAACACGTCGACCGCGCGCTCGCCTACCGGGTTGGCGACACCGGCGGGCGCGAACTGCGCCGGGCTCTCCCGTCCCGGCCACGCCGCCCACATCGCCGCATCCGCGTAGTCCGGCGTCGGTGCCTTCTTCGTGAGGTCCCACCCGTGGCTCGGCCCCCACAGCCAAGCGATCACCGTAAGCGTGTTACCGCTGTAGGCGATCACGGCCGAAACCGCCACGAGCGCCGCCGCAAAGATCAGAAGGTATTTGACGATCCGAAACACGATTCACCCTGAGAACTCTGCCGCAACCTAGGCGACCCCACCGGCCCCAGACAATTGTGACCCAAAATCCTTTCGGCGCCGTAGCGTCGCAGGTCATAGGATTTCCCCTGGACGTAACGGTCCGCTAACCTCACCCCACAATTCCTCCAAGGGGACGCGATATGGGCTCTTTCTTCCGCGGCTTGGCCATCGGTGTTGGCGTTACGGCGCTTGTCTTGATCGGCTTCGCTTACATGTTCCGTGGCGTGTTGCCGATGATTCTCGGTGCGCCCGCCCCCAGCATCCCCAAAGACGTCGTCGCCGAAGCGACCACATCCACCAAAGAAGCGCGCGACAAGCTTCTGAAGGAACTCCCCTTCGCGAACAAGCAGGACTTCGACTTCGCCGCCCGCGGCTTCATCGCGACCCGCGAAGACCCGAAGATCAAGGACGAGAGCGGCAAGATCGTATTCGATCTTTCGTCCTACGATTTCTTGAAAGGCGAAGCGCCGGAAAGCGCGAACCCGAGCCTCTGGCGGCAAGCGCAACTGGTTACGAAGCACGGCCTCTACAAAGTCTCGGATCGCATCTACCAAGTGCGCGGCTTCGACGTATCGACGGTATCCTTCATCGAGACGGACAAAGGCTACATCGCCGTCGATCCGCTCACCACCGTCGAAGTCGCGAAAGCGGCCCTCGACCTCGTCAAGAAGCACGTCGGCGACAAGCCCATCCTGGCGGTTATCTATTCTCACAGCCACGGCGACCACTTCGGTGGCGTTGCCGGCATTGTCACCGAAGCTGACGTCAAGGCAGGCCGCGTGAAGATCATCGCGCCCGACGGCTTCATGGAGCATGCTATCTCCGAAAACGTCATCGCCGGTCCCGCGATGACGCGCCGGGCGCGCTTCCAATTCGGCGTCACGTTGCCCCGTGG
This sequence comes from uncultured Flavobacteriaceae bacterium, assembly GCA_964638635.1. Lineage (GTDB taxonomy): Bacteria > Pseudomonadota > Alphaproteobacteria > Micropepsales > Micropepsaceae > SZUA-430. Next base: position 7,737 of record CAZXAQ010000002.1, on the reverse strand, counting down.
CATCGAAGGCGAGATGACGTCGGGCCTTGGGCCCGGGCTCTCGACCGGCTCAATCTCGCTCATCGCGCCGACGGACATCATATCCAAGACCGGAACCGAGATGACCATCGACGGCGTCAAGCTCGTCTTCCAGGTGACGCCCGGAACCGAAGCGCCGGCCGAAATGAACATGTTCCTGCCGGACATGCGCGCGCTCTTCATGGCGGAAAACGCCAATGCAACGATGCATAACCTCCTGCCGGCCCGGGGCGCCTTGGTGCGCAACGCGAAAGACTGGTCGGACTACCTCACACAGTCGATCCGGCTCTACGCCGACCAGAGCGACGTCATGTTCGCAGCGCACGGCATCCCCCGCTTTGGGACGGCGGTGATCAAGGACTTCCTGACCAAGCACCGCGACGCCTACAAATACCTCCACGATCAGACGGTGCGGTTGATGAACAACGGGCTGACCGCGACCGAGATCGCCGAGCAGCTGCAGCTGCCCGACGTGCTGGCGCGTGAGTGGTACAATCGCGGCTATTACGGCACGATGAGCCACAACTCGAAGGCCGTCTATCAGCGCTACATCGGTTGGTACGACGCAAATCCGGCCTCGCTGAACGCGCTGCCGCCCGTCGCCGCCGGTACACATTACGTCGAAGCGATGGGCGGTGCGGACGCCGTCATCGCAAAGGCCGACACGGCCGCCAAGGCCGGCGAGTACAGATGGGCCGCGATGCTGCTCAACCATGTCGTTTTCGCCGACGCGAACAACACGAAGGCGAAGGATATGTTAGCCGACGTCTACACGCAGCTCGGCTATCGGGCCGAAGCGGGCACCTGGCGCAACATCTACCTGACGGGCGCGCAAGAGTTGCGGCACGGCGTCGTCGACGCCGGCCTGCAGCGCATCAGCCTGGCGCTGATCCGCGCAACACCGACATCGATGATGCTCGACCTCGCGGCGGTGCGCTTCAACGCCGATCGTGCCCAAGGCAAAGCCTTCAAGATCAACCTTGTGCTCAGCGACGTGAACGAGACGCACCTGATCACCGTCGAGAACGGCGTGATGATCCACGAAGAAGGGATCAAGGACGACAAGGCCGACGCGACCGCCACAATGAAGCGCTCCGACATGCTCGAAACGCTGCTCGGCGGCGTTCCGCTGACGGTCAAGACCGCGACGGGCGCGATCAAAGTCACCGGCAACAGCGGCCTCTACGGCGAACTGGTCGCCTTGATCGATCCGACCCAGCCGAACTTCAACGTCGTAACGCCCTAACAGGTGCTATGATCACCGCAGCCGCGTTCCGCAAACTGGCGCTCGCACAAAGCGGCGCCAGTGAAGCGCCGCATTTCGATCGCGCGTCGTTTCGCGCCGGCGGCAAGATTTTCGCGACGCTGTCCGAAAGCGAAGGACGCGCCATGGTCAAGCTGACGCCGGAGCAACAAGAAATGCTCACGTCGGCCGAACCCGAGATGTTCCAGCGCATCCCGAACGCCTGGGGCGACAAGGGCGCGACCTGGCTGCATTTTGAGCACGCGGACCGCGCGGCAGCCGAAAGCGCGCTGCGTACGGCTTGGGCCAACGTAACTGCGGCGAAAAAACCCGCGCGCAAACGTGGTTGAGAGAGGTTGACTTTGCCCCCTCGGAATTTCGTGGTTTCATGAAGTCGTGACACGAGACCAACACAGTATGCGCGTGCTGATTACAGGCTTCTCCGTCTTCCCCGGCGCGCCAGTGAACCCGACCGCTTGGGCCATCGAGGAATTGCAGCGTCAGAAATGGCAGCCGCAAGGCGCGCAACTTCTTGCCCGCACCCTGCCCGTCCGCTTCGACCTTTGGGAGCGCGAGATGGAACCGCTGCTCGCCGAGGTACGCCCCGACATCGCGATCGCCTTCGGCCTCAGCGCCAAGGCGACCGGCGTGATCCTGGAATCAACCGCGCACAATGTCGTCGCGACCGACCGGCCCGATCACACCGGCGCGTGCGCCGCCGACGCTTGCGTCGTCGAAAGCGGCCCCGCGCAACACCCGACCGGTCTGCCACTCGCGCAAATCGAAACTGCGCTGCGTGCCGCCAAGATACCGGTCAGTCCCTCCAACAGTGCCGGCGACTATCTCTGCAACCTCACATTCTATCGTCTGATGATGGCCGCCCGCGAAGGTGGCCCCAAAATCGCCGGATTCATCCATGTCCCCTATCTGGATACGCAGGTGGCGCGGCTTGCGGCCGAGGGGCACTCTGTGCCACACGCCTCCACATTGACGGAGGCGCAGTTGATTGCCGCCGTGAAAATCACCGTCGAAACTTGCGTCGGCGTGCTGCAACAAAAGTCGAGGGTAATCGCATGAAGTACGCGTTGGTATTGGGAACCGCAGTCGCACTGGCTTGCACGGCCGCACACGCGGCCGAAATAAAGATCCCGGCTCACGTCATCCTGCCGCAACTGGAGCCGCTCGTGCCCTCATGCGCAGACCCGGCCGCCGATCGCTTCCTTGAGGTCGACATCGCCCAACGCCCGCCCGCAGGCGCCACCCGCGTGCAACGGCTGAGCGCCTGGGTTTCGAGCGACGGCATCTTCCATTGGCCGTTCGTCATGCGCGCGCGCAACATCGGCGACCAAGCGTTCATGGGCAAGCCGGGCGAGCAGTCCGTCGTGGTCACCGAAGACGACCTCGCCGCCGGCAAGAAGGGCCGCGTCGTCGCCAGCGTACCGTTCGACCGCATCGCCGCGCACAGCGGTGTCGCCGTCCGTTTCGAATTCGCGGCACCGGCCGCCGACGTTGAGAAGGGCAAGTTCCACCGCACTTACACGCTTTCGATCCAATATAAGAAGCTGGACGCCCAGATCGCGAACACGCGCTTCGGCGACTGTAACCTGAGCAACAACACGTTCACGATCGACCTCGACGGCAGCCGCAAAGGCTGGCTTTCCGCGAAGTAGACTGCGCGCTCAGGAAATCTTAACCGCAGACGTTCACAATGCCCTGTGCCGAACCAGGGGACATTGGGGGACGCCATGAAGAGCTACAATGCGGGAACGACGCTGAGCAGCACGCGCGCGACGAAAGAGGCCGTGCCGGCCGTGGTCCAACTCACGGACGGCACCGTTTTGAGCGGCGAACTCTACGTCTTCAAGTCCGGCCAACGCTTGCAAGACCTCTTGAACGACAATAGTCGTCAGTTTCTGCCGATGCGCACAAGCGCGGGCGCGCTCACCTTCATCAACCGCGATCTGATGAAGCTGATCACCGAGCGGGACTAACCTCAGCCGAATGCCGCCAAGGCGCCGGCAAGTTCGTCCGGCTGCTCCAACGTGATGAGGTGCCCCGCCTTCGGGATAATCGTCAGCGTGGCACCCTTGATCCCCTTCTTGAACGCCTCGCCGTAGACCGGCGGGATCAACCTGTCGCTCGCGCCCCAGATCAACAACGTCTTCGCCTTGATCCGGTAAAGCCGTTCGCTAAGCCCACGCTCCGGAATCGGGAACAACAGCTTCCCCGCCGTTCCCATCTGCCGCGCGTTGGTGACGAGAAATCCCTTCAGCCACTCGGGATCGTTGAGCGCCACGCCCGCCGTCATCAGCTTCGTGCCCATCTCGACGTCGTGAAACAGATACGGCGGCAACTCGTAGGGCAGCATCGCGAAGAGATCGGCGATCGGATGCGCTTCGAGCCACAAGCCTGCGGGCGCGATCAACGCCAGCCGCAAAAAATCGTTCGGCGCCAGCGCCGCCATCTCGGCGGCGATCATGCCGCCCATCGAATGACCGGTGAGGACAGGGTTCTTCACCCCCAGCGCCTCGACAACGTCGAGCGTATGCAGCGTGAAATCCAGCATGTCGCGGAGCGCCGGGCACTCTTGGCTGTCGCCATAGCCGGGCACCAGCGGCGCATAGACGTGATAGGTGGCGGCCAACTTCTCGAGGAACGGCTCGCCCGGCAAGATGCCACCCGCGCCATGCAGGAACACAAGCGGCGCGCCGCTACCGCCTTCGTAGTAGCGAACCGGAACGCGATGGGTCTGAACGGTCTTGAGCTGCATGATCGCCTCCCTCACGCGCGCGCCAGACGCAGAGCGTCCGCTTCGGCGGGCAGGCGCCCCGCGGCCACCTGCCCCTTCATCGGGTTGCACCAGAAGCGATCGTCGCCTTCGCACTCGGGAAACACGTTCCGAAGCTTCGGCATCACCTTCTCGGCGAACAGCTTCGTCGAATACATCGCCTTCTCGCGCGGCATGTCGCCGATATGCATGAGGCAATAGATGTTGCCCACGCGCAGACCCTTGATCATGTCCTCCATCCGCTGCCGCACGGTCTCGGGGCTTCCCGCAATGACGTGCCCGCCGTCGATCAGATCTTTCCAGGTAAGGTGCGCGTAGCCGTCGATCGGCGGCGCATACTGCGACAGCGCGCCGGTCTGGATCGTCTTGATCGTGCGATAGCCCGGCGCATCCGCAAACCCGCCATAGACGTGCAGGCAACGATTGTAGAAGTAGCTCACATGCTTCGCGTAAAGCCGCTCGGCCTCTTCGTCGGTGTCGGCGACGCAAATCGTTTGCGCAAACCCCGCGCGATAGGGCGACGTATCTGGCGCGTTTCGCTGCGCCACCCGATCCCAATATCCCTGCAGCAAAGCCTTGCCGCGGATATAGCCGGAGAAGCTGAGGTAGGAATACGAGTAGGTATTGTCGATGCAGAAGTCATAGGTCTCGACCGACCCGCCGCCCGGAATGTGAATCGGCGGGTTCGGCTTCTGCACCGGCCGCGGCCAAATGTTGACGTGGCGCAGCTTGCTGTAGCGGCCGTTCCACGCAAACGGATCGGGCTCGCGCCAAGCCTTGATGATGAGGTCGTGCGCCTCCTGGTATTTCTCGCGCGTCAGCGCCGGCACTTGTCCGTAGCAGTAGTTCGTGTCCATCGACGTGCCGACCGGAAAGCCCGCGACCAGCCGCCCGCCGGAGATGCAGTCGAGCATCGCGAACTCCTCCGCGACACGGACCGGCGGATTGTAGAGCGCGATCGAATTCCCGAGCACGACCAGCGCCACATCCTTGGTGCGCCGCGCCAGCCCCGCCGCAATGATGTTCGGCGAGGGCATCAACCCATAGCCGTTCTGATGATGCTCGTTGACGCCGATCCCGTCGAAGCCGAGCGTGCCGGCGTACTCGAGCAGGTCCATGTAGGTGTTGTAGACCTCATGGCTCTTCTCGGCGTCGAAGAGCCGCGAGTCGATGTCGACCCAAACCGAACGATGCTTCTCGCGAAAGTCGTCGGGGAGATACGGCCACGGCATCAAGTTGAACCACGTGAACTTCACGGCCGTACCTCCGCTATCAGTTTAGGGCGTCATTGCAGGCGGCTCACCGACCCGTCGGCAGCTTGTTGTAGGGGATGTCCTTATCCACCCGGATATCCGCCGGCAGCCCGAGCACACGCTCCGCAATGATGTTCTTCAAAATCTCGTCCGTACCGCCCGCGATGCGCAGACCCGGTGCCCACATGAACGACTGCTGGAACGCGCCCATGAGCGGCGAATCCTCGCCGACCATCACGCCGCCCATGTCTTCGAGGTCCATCGCGAACGACGACAGGTCCTGCATCTTCGGCGCGACGACGACCTTCGCGATCGACGCCTCAGGCCCCGGCACGCGGCCTTGGCTGAGCGCCGTCAGCGTGCGGTAGGTCGTGTACTTCAGACCTTGGCCGCGCACGTACCACTCCGCGATCTTCTCGCGCACGGACGCGTTCTTGATCGCCGGCCCGTCTTCAAGCTCCGTCTCGCGCGCGAGCCCGATCAGTTCTTTGATGTCCGGCCCGCTGCCGCCCTGCCCGCCGCCGACGGCAAGCCGCTCATGCATCAGCGTCGTCAGCGCCACCGACCAACCATCGCCGACATTGCCGAGGCGCTGGCTGTCCGGAATGCGGACATTGTTGAAGAACACCTCGTTGAAGTTCGCCCCGCCCGACATCTGTTTGATCGGACGCACTTCCACGCCCGGCGACTTCATCGAGAGATAGAACATCGTGAGCCCCTTGTGCTTCGGCACAGTGGGGTCGGTGCGGGTCAGCAGAATGCCATAGTCGGAATAGTGGGCCCCCGACGTCCACACCTTCTGGCCGTTGATCACCCAGTCGTTGCCGTCCTTCTCCGCGCGGGTTTTGAGACCCGCAACGTCCGAGCCCGCCGACGGTTCCGAGAACAGCTGACACCAAATCTCCTCGCCGTAGAGCGCGGGCTTCACATAGCGCGCCGCGACGTCCTTCGACGCATAGTGCGTGACCGTCGGAATACACATGCCGAGGCCGATTTCGAAGAAGCCCGACGGCACATCGAACTTCGCCTCTTCCTGATTATAGACGACCTGCTGCATCGGCGTGCCGCCAAGGCCGCCGTTCTCCTTCGGCCAGGTGATGCGGGCGTAGCCCTTCTCAGCCTTCTTCGCCTGCCAGGCCTTGGCAATCTTTAGCGCCTCTTGTTCGTTGCGCTGAAACCGCGGGTTCTCGGCCGAGAACCCGATCGCCGACTTCGGCTTCGCGTTCGCTTCCAGCCAGCTGCGCACTTCGGCGCGGAAGGCGGCTTCTTGCGGTGTATCGTTAAAATCCATGGGATCGTTCTTTCCGTTCGAATGGCTGATTAAGCGACGTTCTTCTTCTCAAGGTGCGTGACCAATCGGTCCTTCCACACCCGTGACGCGCCGAGCGCGAGGCTCAGCGTCTTCGAACGCCTGTAATAAAGGTGACAATCGAGCTCCCACGTGAAGCCCATGCCGCCATGCGTCTGAATGTTCTCCTTCGACGCGTTATGGAACGCATCCGTCGCGCTGATCCGCGCGCCCGCCGCCGCCTCCGGCAAGTCCGCCGCGTTCGTCGACAGCGCCCACGCACCGAAATAAGCATTCGACCGCGCCAACTCGTTCAGCACATACATGTCGGCAAGCTTGTGCTTGATCGCCTGGAACGACGCGATCGTTCGGCCGAACGCATAGCGGTTCAGCGCATAGTCCTTCGCCATGAGAAGGCACGCATCCGCGCCGCCAACTTGCTCGAACGCCATTAACACTGCGGCACGATCCAACACGCGCTTCGCCAAATCCCAACCTTCGCCGGCCGGACCAAGCGCCTCTGCCGTCGCACCCTTGAACGTCAACTCAGCTTGGCTGCGGGACGGGTCCACCGTCTTCACCGCCCTGCGCGAAACGCCGGCGCTCTTCAGATCGACGATGGCGAGCGACAGCGAACGCTCGCCTGCCCCTTCGCCGGTGCGCGCCAGCACGATCGCGAAGTCCGCGACGTCGCCATCCGGCACCGGCGCTTTCGTGCCGTCGAGCTTCCCGCCCTTCAGCGCCGCTTTCACAGTCTTCGGGCTCGGCGGCTGCGGACCTTCGGCCACCGCGAACGTGCCGATCCACTCGCCGCTCGCGAGCTTCGGCAGATACTTCTTCTTCTGCGCATCGCTCCCGGCGAGCAGGATCGCCTCCGTCGCGAGATAAACCGACGACGAAAACGGCACCGGCGCCACCACCCGGCCCAACTCTTCCGCGATCACGCAAAGCTCAAGATGCCCGAGCCCAAGCCCGCCGTATTCTTCCGGGATCGCGGTCCCGAGCCACCCCATCTCGGCAATCTGCTTCCACAGCGCCTTGTCGAACGGCTCGTCGCTCTCAAGAATCTTGCGCACGACTTTCGTTGGGCACTTCTCGGTCAGGAACTTGCGCGCCTGATCCTTCAGCATCTTCTGGTCGTCGGAGA
>CAZXAQ010000001.1:0-121271 GCA_964638635.1 uncultured Flavobacteriaceae bacterium | reverse complement strand
CGGTTCTCCATCATCAACACGACGACGTGGTCGAATTTGTCGAGAAGCTCCTGGGTCGTCGCCACGTGCATGCCTCCGCCGGTGAGTCTTAGGTGTGTCGGTCCAGGTTCACCGGAGGGCCTGCTTTGTCAAACCATGGGGACAAAGGCGGGGGGCGGAGGGGCGCGCCGTTCGCGCCCCCAACCCGCTGGCCGCTACACCACGCGGGGGGCGACGACCGTGGCCAGATAGAAGGCCCAGTAACCGACGAGAACAAAGCCGGCGAAGGTGATGCTGAGCGAATGGGCTGTGACGTTCTTCATGGGTTTTCTCCTCAATTTCCGGCTCGATTGCCGTTGAGAAAACACTACGCCGCGCCGTCCGAAGTGCGTAGTTAAGCGACCTGAAGCGACCTTAAACGATCTGCGCCGCCGCCGTGCGACAAGCGCAGTGAGCGAGCGTTGCAATTCCGTGACGGCCGGACATCCGGCGACATCGAATCGTGTCCCTAAACCATCGGCAGCGCTCGCCAAAGCCGACCCGCAACGGCTGGCGCATCGACCGGGGCCTGTTCATGACCGGCTTTCCGGAATTGCGCGTCGATCAGCGCCGCCGGTTTTGGATCAGCGGGTCAGGGGTTCCGGGTGCTCGTCTGTCGGCGGTTCGTCTAGTGTTTGGCGTGTTCGATGAACTCTTCGAGCGCGACTTCGATTTCGTGTTTGTCGTGCGCGTGTTCGACCTTGTCGTGAAGGTCGGTGAGTTCGGGCGAGTTGCCGTGGTCGTGCGCGATCCGCTCCAGTTCGTGCAGCGTGTATTCTTGCGCCTTCTTGAAGTCCTTCTCGTGCCGGACGTGATCGAGGACCGCCTCGACTTCGTGCAAGACCTTGTCGCTGACGCCCTTCGCGCGCGCGGGCGCCGCCACGGCACGAAAACCGCCGCGCGCGGACGCGAGAGTGTGGATCACTTCCAGCGGGACCTTCACGGTGCCGGCGCGCTTCGACACGCGGCCCAGCACGAATCCCATAGAGAACAGACTGGCGGCGACCAAAGTGGCCACGGCAAACAACTCAAGCTGGACCATGTCCACTGCACTCAGCAACTGCATCGCTTCCCCCAATTGAAGATGCGGACGGCTATCAAAACGCGCGGTTGAACGCACGCAGGCGATGCGATCGATATCGATTTGGATTCTCGTTGTTGCCGTTCGGAAACAAAGGCGTTCGTGCTTTCGCTTTTGGAAATGGGGCAACGAGTCGGCATTCGCGCATGAAGCGTAAAGCCGCTTCGCGTGCGGCACGAAATGCGCGCCGATGCCAGCGTAGCGCGGTTGTGCGCCTGCGGATTGGCGCGCGTTTAGAGTTGCTTCACTTTCGGTGCCTATCCTGCGCGAGCAGGTGTTCGTATGACGTCAGAAGACCTCGGAATCCTCTTCCTCCGCGCGGCTTCATTGCTCTTCGGCGCGGTGCTCGTCTTGTTGCCGATCCTGGTGTCCGGGAAAGTGCCCGTCTCTTCTCTCGTTTTGGCGGCGCCTTTTTTCCTCGCCGCACTCGCGCCGCTCACCCTTGGGCCCTATGTCGGCAAGGGCGCTGTTCTTTTGGCAACGTTCGTGACGTTCTACGACCCGCCCAGCACGATGACGTTTCACGCCGACCGTTTTCTCTACGCGCTGCCGTTCTTCTTGATCGGCACGGTGCTCGCTGTGCCGCTCCTGTCCCAAATCGTAGCTCAAAGGATGCTTCGGCGGGAGTGATCAGGCGATGCCGAGATCGTCGACGAAACTCGCGTCATCGCTGAATGTCGGCTCGACGTTCAATTGGTCGATGATGATAGCGCGCACCGCGGCGCGCACCTGTTCGCGCGACCAACCTTGTTCTACTGTGGGCTTGAGCTTCATCGTCTCGTTGGCGAGTAGGAATTCGCTAAGTTGCCCGACTGTCTCGTTCGTGCGGAAGTTGATGCGCAAGTGCTCGGTGGCGCGCGTCAGCAATACGGCGCCGGCGACAGACGCCGACATGGCGAGGATCGACACGTAGAAGATCGGAAGCATCGGGGCCGTAGCGATCCAAACGGTTGCCCCCACAGCGACAGATCCGGCTGCGTTTGCGAGCATCGTCGCTCGCGATCGATGGAGATCGGGCCACGCCGACGCGCCTACGCCGTTTCGGAGGCGCTCCCAGGCAGCGCGCCGGCCGGCGACAGGAATGATCGCTGCGAGGCGCGTCGCCGGTTTGACGGCTGCGCGCTCAAGGCCAAGTTCGGATTGGAGGCTGCGGCGTAGTCGGTAGAAGGCGCGCTGAGTCAGGCAGGTTTTCGCGTCGGCGTGGTTCACCCGTGCGTAGATGTAGTCGATTGCGTCGCGCGGCGTGACGATCTTTTCCGCGTCTTCGTCCGGGATCGTGATCGCGAACCGTTCTTCGAAGGCCATGACGAGTTCGACGGTGTCGAGGCCCATGGCGGTTCGCGGCCCCTAGAGGATGCCTTCGACATAGAACACCTGCCCCTTGCGGCGCATCGCTTTGATGGCGGCGCGGCCTTTCGGGTCGATGGCGATGTCGGCGGTGAGGTCGCCGCGCTGGCGTTCCTGTTCGATTTCGCGGCCCTTGCCTTGGGGGACGAAGAAGCTCTCGATGCCATAGGTGACGTTGAGTTCGGTCGTGGTCTTCGTGTCGACCGTGAACTCGTTGACGTAGTTCACCGTGCCCTTGATCACGACGCCGCCCGGTGCCGCGACGGGGTTGTGGCCGATGGCGACGGCGGCCCACTCTTCGCCCTTGTTCTGCAGCGTGACGTAGATCGTGTCGGCGTTTTGGAACGTGTCTTCGCCGTCGAGGTCCGCGGGCTTCAGGCGCGAGATGTCATAGGTGAGGATCACGAACTCGCCGCGTAGCGGGTCCATCGGGTCGACGGGGGCGACCTTCAGCGTCACGACGCGGGCGGCGTCGAGTGTCGCTTGGCGGTCCACGATCATGTAGACGAGCGCGATCGTCTGCACGGCGGCAACGAGGAGGATGCGGGCCCAGATCATGGCGTGGCCTCCTTAGGCGTAGGCGCCGCTGCGACGAGGCGGCGGCGGACGGTTTCAAGCGTCAAGCTGATCAGGATCAAGAGGATGCCGCCGACGGTGAAGAAGATCGATTGATCGAGCAGGCCCTCGAACAGCTCGAAGTAGCAGTAGAGGAACCAGAGGCCGAAAGCGACGGTCGACCAGTTGATGACGAAGCGGTCCTGCAGGCGCACGCCGCGCTGAATGCTCCAGATGATGACGATCAGCGCGAAGATCAGGAAGACGACGTCGAGCCTGTCGTCGTACTGCTTGACCAGGAAGATATAGGCCATCGTCGTGATGCAGACGAAGAGCGTGCCGAGAACATCGAGGACGGAGAACGTTTTGCGGTTGAAGCCGAGCGTGACGGCGCCGACAGAGACGACCGTCATGATCGCGGCGAAGGCAAGCCAAGTGGATGACGGGTTCTGCTGCTCGTTGTCGGGGATCTGCAGCGCGCCGTAGGCGAGCAGGAAGACGAAGAACGCGTAGTGGCCGGTCGAGAGCGCGAGGCCGTTCGCGTCGTTGCGCTCCAGAAGCTGCATCAGCGACCAGACTGCGAGCGGCAGGAAGATGTAGATGGTGAGGACCTCGGCATCGCCCCAGCCGAGCAGGCGTTGGAACGCGCCGAAGTTGATGACGAGCCAGCCGAGTAGGGTCAGCGCCGAGAGGTGTACGCCCGGGCGCCAGTTCATGTACCAGGCGGTTGCCGCGCAGACGGCCCAGTAGATCAGGAACGGCAAGTGCACCGCGGCCTTTGTGTGGTACTCGAACGGTTGGCTCTCTTGCCAAGTCCACCAGCCGCCCAAGGCCAGCGCGAGCGCGAGTGCGGCGCGTGAGGGGACTGCGACGGCGGCGAGGATGGCGCCAACGCCCCACAGCAGGAGGCCGTCCGGGTAGTGGGCCTGGATGTTATAGGTCTGCGCGACGTAGTGGATGTTCACGCCGAAGAGGATGACGCCCAGGAGCACGAACGCTTGGCCGATCGCGCCGCGGGTGTTGCTTAGGAACCAGCCGGCGATGGCGTAGGCGGCCCACAGGCTGCCGAAGAGCACGATCAGGCGCTCGAGCTTGGCCATCGCGGCCCAGTTCGCGGCGACGAACGACATGGCGCCGGCGCCGATGAGGATCACGCCGAAGACGGCGAGGATGACGTCCATGGTGCGTGCTTGGCCGCCGGCGCCGACGGAGGCGAGGATCGCCTCTTTGTTCTCTTGGTCGACGAGGCCTTTGGCGATCCAGGTGTCGAGGTCGCGCTTCAACTGGCGCAGGTAGAAGGGTGGGCGCATGTGGTGCCTCTGGTGTCCCCAAATGTCGGGTCGAACTATGCCGGAATTGTGACGCGCCGCAAAACCGCGGCGAAGAAGCCGTCGGTGCCGTGGCGGGCGGGCGAGAGGCGCAGGACTTGATCGTCGCCGCAGGGCCAGGTGCGGTCTTTCGGCCAAACGGTGCGGGCGTCGATTCGTTCGAAGTCTTTGCGTTGCTTCAGAAACTGTTCGACGCGGTCGTCGTTTTCGCGCCGCAACAGCGAGCAGGTTGCGTAGATCAAATATCCGCCGGGCTTCACGAAGTTTGCGGCGCGTGTAACGATGGCGTCTTGAAGCGCGGTGAGCTCGCTCAGGTTGGCGGCTTGCTTCGACCATCTGGCGTCGGGGTTCCGTCGCCACGAGCCGGTGCCTGAGCAGGGGGCGTCGACGAAGACGCGGTCGAAGCGGGCGTAGTGTTTCTTCATCCACTTGTCGTCGACGGCGGGGAGCAGTTTGCGTTCCGCGTTTTCGGCGCCGGCACGTTTCATGCGGAGCTTCGCGCGGGCGAGCCGGGTTTCGCTGATGTCGGTGGCGACGAGGTGGCCTTTGTTCTGCATCGTGGCGGCGAGCGCTAGCGTCTTGCCGCCGGTGCCGGAGCAGAAGTCCATCACCTGCATGCCCGGCTTCGCGTCCGCGAGTAGGCTCGCCAGTTGCGAGCCTTCGTCTTGGAACTCGATCAGGCCGTCGCGGAAGGCTTCGGTCGCCGAGACGTTGGCGCCGGGCTCCGCGCGCAGGCCCCACGGGCTGTGCGGCGTGAGGCGGGCCGCGATGTCTTCGCTGCGGAGTTTTTTGCGCGCTGCTTCGACGGTCGTTTTCAGGAGGTTGACGCGCAGGTCGATCGGGGCCGGGTCGAGCGAGGCTTGCAGCTCTTTTTCGAAGTCTTGTCCCAGCGCCTCGCGGAGGGCGGCTTCGAAGGCCGGCGGGCACTCGAGACGCGTCGCCTCCGGCATGCGCGGATCGTTCAGCTTGCGGTGCGCGAGCGCTTGCGCCAAGGCGAGGTCGTTGTCGCTGTAGCGCAGGCCCTTCGCTTCGCCGCCCGATTCGACCGCGGCGAACGCGAGCAAGAGATGATGCGGCGAGAGGCGCGAATGCGCCTCGCCCAAGTGCCAATTGAGGCGGGCGCGACGGCGGTTGACCTCGTACAAGTTCTGCACAACCTTGCGGCGATCCGCGGGCTGTAAGTCGCGGGCGGTTTTCAGCGCGCGGCTGAGCGCGTTGTCGAGCGAGGCGCCTTCTTCCTGGGCCAACAGGGCTGTCAGGAGCGCCTGCGACACGGGAGCCGAGAGCGTGAGCTTGCTCGCCGTAGGGGATTTCGGTGGTTTTTGGCCTTGTCTGGCCGGGTGACGCGTTTGCAAGCCTAGTGGTCCCGCATTAAGTAACTGGTTCGCGCCACAGGGTACCGCTTCGCGGTCGCCCCAGAAGGCGCTTTTTCAATCGGAATCCAGCGCCACATCATGGGTAACAAACTTCTGAAAGAAGCCGCGGTCAACCACAGCGTGACCACAAAGCGCGGCGTCTTGGAGCGGCTGTTCACGCTCATGTTCCAAGGGTTTGTCTATAACCAGATTTGGGAGGATCCCGACGTCGATATGGCGGCACTCCGGATTGGGCCCACCAGCCGCATCATCACGATCGCGTCGGGCGGCTGCAACGTGGTGAATTATCTGGCCGCGAACCCGGCGAAGGTGATCGCGGTCGATTTGAACCCGAACCATATCGCGCTGACGCGGTTAAAGCTCGCGGCGCTTTCGCACCTGCCGACGTATGAGGACTTCTTCCAGTTCTTCGGCTACGCAAACACGAAGGGCAACCGCGAGAACTACGACAACTTCCTGGTCGAGCGGTTGGACGAGACCTCGCGCAAGTATTGGCAGGAATGGATTCCGCTGCGCGGGCGGCGGATCAATATGTTCGCGCGGAACCTCTATCGCTACGGGTTGCTCGGGCGGTTTTTGGGCATCCTGCAGACGGTGGCGCGGCTGCACGGCAAGCAGCTGAAAGAGATGCTGACGGCGCGCACGCCGGAGGAGCAGCGCGCGATTTTCAACCGCACGATTGCGCCCTTGTTCGATTCGAAGCTCGTGAAGGCGTTGTCGAAGATGCCGGTGTCGTTCTATGCGCTGGGCATTCCGCCCGCACAGTACGACGAGTTGAACAAGGCGTCCGGCGGCGATCCGGCGGGGTTGATCCGGCGGCGGATCGAGAAGCTCGCCTGCGACTTTCCGATCACCGAGAACTACTTCGCGTGGCAGGCGTTCGGCCGGCGCTACGATACGGAAGATCGCGGGGCGGTTCCGGCGTATCTGCAGGAGCAGACATACAAGGTCGTTCGCGAGCGGACGAACCGCGTGGAGACGCACCTGGCGTCGATGACGGATTATCTCGCCGGTTTGCAGCCCGCGAGCCTTGATCGTTACGTGCTGCTCGACGCGCAGGACTGGATGAACGAGGAGCAGATCACCGCGCTATGGCGGCAGATCACGCGGACGGCGGCGCCGGGGGCGCGGGTGATCTTCCGCACGGCGGGCCCGGATTCGCCCTTGGAGCGGAAGCTTCCGGCGGAAGTCATCGGCCGCTGGCATTACGAGGCCGAGGACGCGGCGACCTATTTCGAGAAGGACCGCTCGTCGATTTACGGCGGTTTCCACGTGTACAGCCTGAAGGCGCCGCAATGAATTCGAATGCCCATGCGGCGATGGACAATATGTACCGCCATCAGCGGTACATCTACGACCTGACCCGCAAGTACTATCTGTTCGGGCGCGACAAGCTGATCAAAGAACTGCCGGTCGGTGCGACGGACCATATCTGCGAGGTCGGGTGCGGGACGGCGCGCAATCTGGTGCTGCTCGCCAAGCGCAACCCGAACGCCACGCTTTACGGGATCGACGCGTCGAGCGAGATGCTGAAGACGGCGAGTGAGTCCGTCGCGGGCGCGGGCTTGAGCGGGCGCATCAAGTTGGCGACCGCGTTGTCGACCGATTTCACGCCGGTGGTCCTCGGCCATTCGCGGCCGTTCGACCGGCTGATCTATTCGTACTCGCTCTCGATGATGGATGATTGGCGCGAGGCACTGGAGCACGGCTTCAAGCAGATGAAACCGGGCGGCACGATCCACGTCGTCGACTTTGGGAACCAGGAGGGGATGCCCTCATGGTTCAAGAAGATGCTGGGCACGTGGCTCGACCAATTTCACGTGCGCTTCCGGCCCGAGGTGCGCGCGTGGTTCGAGGAACAGGCGCGCGCGGGACGGGGCCGGATGACCTACACCCCCGTGATGCGCGGGTACGCGTACCGGCTCGATTTCCAGACGGTTTGACCGCCGGGGGCGGCCACTTTCCGTGGGTTCGGATAAGCGCGTGGACGCGGGGGAGGGGGACCCCGGTCAGAATTCTAGCTAACAACCCCATGTACCCGAGAGTTAGGTCTAGAACAGCCAAGTGCGCCCCCCCAAAACCTGGCTTCGCGCGAGGGCGCACTTCTCGCGCCAGCCTCACCGGCCGCTTCGAGCCGGGGCGATGGTTCGTGATCAACCATGTCAAGTCGCAGCCGCGATCGCGCCCGGGAGGCGGGCACGACGGGAAGGAACAAATATAGAACGAATTCTTGGGAATGTCAAACGGACCGGCGCCTCGAAGCGATGCGGGCTGAGCCAGACGCGTTCACGCCGATCAATTGCGCGCGCAGCTGTTCGGCAGGCCTTGAGGCCCCAAACAAACGCTCGCCGGAAAGATCATTACGTGTCCCCGTAACTCCTAGATTCTTGTCCCCAGAATTCGGCCATGCACCCCTTATGCGCAAGCGAATCAAGACTGCTCCACGAGCGCGCGAAGTGTAGATTGTTGGCGAACAGCAAGTGGAATAATTGGTCAGAGCCACATGGCTAGATGCACAGCACCTGTACGTGGCCATCACACCGCAAGCGGCCGAGCAGCCTGCCCCGCATGCGGTAGCCGTTATGGCGGCTACAGTCATAGTTCTTACTCTCCGCCGTCTTACTCAAGCCCAACGACCTATTACTCGCCGAGCGTGAGTGGCCGAAGCGGAGGGTCCAGTCGCAGCGTAAGGCCACGTTGGGGGCGAGCCGGTTCGTCGTTGCTTTATACAGCTACCGAGGTGTCGGCACTCACCCCAGTCCGCGACAGCGTTGAGGAGTTAGCGAAGAAGCTGCCTGACCTTCGCGACGTCTTCCTATGCCACGCGTGGGACGACCGGCAGGGCGCTGCCAAGGAGCTTCACGATCAGTTAGAGGCTCACGGTGTCTCAGTCTGGTTCAGCGAGAAGGATGTTAGCCTTGGCGTGCCGTTGTTGCGCGCCATCGACAAGGGTTTGGCGAATTCGAGAATCGGGATCGTGCTGGTAACCCCTGCGCTTCTGCGCCGCCTCCCGACCGAGAGCATTGCCGACAAAGAACTTTCGGCGCTCCTCGCACTTGAGCGGCTCGTTCCCGTTGTACACGAGACGACGTATGAAGCCCTCCGCGAAGTCAGTCCCCTGCTGGCGTCTCGAAGCGGCCTGAGCACTGCAGAAGAAACGATGAAAGACGTTGCAGCCAAGCTCGCTGAGCTGGTCGCTCCACCCTGAGGATCGGGGGCACGTCACAAACTCTTGGGCACGCCGCGAAGCTCTAGGAGCGGGCGGGGACGCTCGCGGTCCCAGGGTTCTTTGTTCCCCGGTGAGGTTCGTGGGGCGCTGCCGCTCATGCGGCAGGTTCGGTTATCGCTTTAGGCTTCCCGCGAATCCCGCTCCCAGGATCGCGTTCCAGCCTTCGGTGACTGAATGCGCCATCTCGGGGCCGAGACGGCCGAAGAGTGAGTCCATCATTTTGATCGTGCATCGGTCGGGCGATTTGCCGGGTGCGAACTCGATGTGGATAAGCGACTTTGCGGGTCCGCCGTATCGTGCCGCGAGCGAGCCTTCCATGTCGACGGATCGTTCCGGATCGAGCGCGAAGACCGTGTACCAAGCGAGGGCCGCGCCCTTGCCGTTCCGCTCTATCAGTTGCGCTCCGACGGCGGGGGCGAACGTCATTTGCGTGTCTGTACCGAGTGCGCGGAACTCGCCTGGCCACCACGTCTGCGGGGCCGCGAAGAAATGTTCCCACGCGCGGCGCAACGGCGCCCGCACTTCCCATTCGAGGGCGATGTCGATCGCGCCCACGGGACGCACGGGCAGTGGCTCTGTCACTTCAATCCTCCTCCAGAGATTTGGAAAACTTCTTGGCCGCATTCGCCCAAGCCGCCGCGCGGGGCGAAAGCCACTTGTTCAGGTGCACGAGCGGCGCCGCATTGACGTGATGCAAGCGAACGCGGCCATGCTTGCGCGAGACGACCAGCCCGCTGTCTTCGAGAATCTTGAGATGCTTGGCGATGCCGAAGCGCGTCATTGCGGCGCCGGCGGTCAGCTGCGTCGTCGACAGCGGGCCGTTCGCCAAGCGATCGAGCAATGCGCGGCGTGTCGGATCGGATAGCGCCGCCCAAACCGCCTGGTCGGCGGAGGGGAGGTCGGCCGCTTTCGGCTTCTTCAACATGAGACCATTTAGTCACCTATTTGTAGGCTCGTCAAACGCGGGGTGTCCCGCCTCCAAGAAGTGCCGGTGACAATGTGGCGGGCCGCGGCTAGAACGAACCTCGGCGCAACGGACGCGCTGGCTCAGCGAACGAGGCCTCATTGAACGACCCCATCCAACACGTCGCCGCACTGATCGCCGAGCGTGCGAAGGGCTCCGCGCCGTTCCTGGTCGGCGTCACCGGCGGGGTTGCGGCGGGGAAGTCGACGTTTGCTTCGAGCCTCGCCGAGGAACTCGCGCGCCGCGGTTTGCGGGCGCAGGTGATTTCGCTCGACGGGTATCTCAAGTCGAATGCGGTGTTGCAGGCGGCAGGCCTCGCGCATCGGAAGGGGTTTCCGGAGAGCTTCGACTTTGCGCGGCTTGTCGGCGATGTGGCGCGGATGCGTGCGGGCGAGGCGGTTCGCGTTCCCGTCTACGACCATGCCGCCAACGATGTCGTCGCGGCCGAGATGGTGGTCGAACCGGGCGGTATTCTCATTCTCGAAGGCGTGGTCGCGCTCGCGCCTGAGATCGCCGGGTTGCTTCACTTCAAGGTGTTCTTGGACACGGATCTTGAGGTCGCTCGCGCACGCTATGAAGCGCGCGTGCTGCGCGTTGCGGGCCTCGATCCTTCGCATCCGCTCAACGCCGTTCCGGTCGAGCACCGGTTGAGCGTTCTTCAAACGGTTTGGGTTGAGGTGAACCTCAAGAACTATTCGGAGCATATCGCGCCCGCGCGGGACACCGCCGACGTGGTGGTGCCGTACTGACGGCGACGTCGCGCGGTCCGGCGGTCACTTCGTGTGGATGGCGGATAGTCTGTTGGCGAGGGCGATCAGGGACGCCAGGGTTCGCGACTGGGTCTTGCTCAAGATCGAGCGGATTTGCGTGCGGACCGTCGCAATGCTGACGGCGCGCAGATCGGAGATTTGTTCGGGCGAGCAATCCATGGCGAGCAGGCGGACGACTTCCACTTCCGCTTCGGTCAGACCGTAGACACTGTTCAGAAGCGCGCTGTCGGGTTTTTGCTTGGTCCCCGGATCGCGCACCAAGATCGTGACATAGCGCCCGGCCGCGGTTGCATTTGGCGTGATCGATGCGACCAAGGGCGTGGCAAGCTTGTTTCTTCCGATCCCGACATAGGCCGGTTGCACGTCTTTTGGGCCGAGGGCGCTTCGAATGGCTGCCGTCAACGCGTCATTCTCGCTCGCGTCCACGGCGCTCAGAACACCCGCGGTACAGATCAGCGCAGTCCGGTCGGCGAACACCCGCTCCGCCGCGCGGTTGGCGAAGCGAACCCGCATGCGGTCATCGACAATCAAGAGCGGCGTTCCGAGCCCATGGAGTGCGTGTTCCAGCAGGCCCGAATGTTCCGCGGCCTCTCGCGCGACGGCGCGATGTGCAAACGTGCTGCGAAGCTGCGGCGCGAGCTGGCGCAGCCGATCGACGGCCCGCTCGTCGAACGGTTGTCCGTCGCCGTTCTGAACGCCGACCGCGACGAACCCATCCGCGACCGGGAAGACATACGAGATGCAGTGCGCGGTGTCGTCGCCGAAGTGCCGCGCAAAATCGTTGTGGACCACACTCTTCTTGAATGTCTCCACGCTGACATAGGCATCCAAGTTCAAGACCTGGTTGATGCACCTTGGGTTCAGGAACACCTTCGCCCAGGGATCGTGCGCGAAGTACCCCCCGGCGTGATAGCGTTCGCGGAAGGCCGGTGAATAGTAGTTGTAGACTTCGCTGTACGGCGGTCCCTTCGCGGGGTCCTGCTCGACAACAATGGCCGAGCGCCCGCCGATCTCCCGCGCGAGCAGGCTCGGCAGCGCCCGGTAGCCATCCTCGCCAAGCGCGGCTTCGAAGATCGATGTTTCGATGGACACGCCGTCCTCCGCGACCGATACCGCTCGGATGAGGAAACTACGTTAAGACGGCGCGACGCGCCACTGGCCAGGAGAGGAGCGCATCGTCACTTTTGATGATGACCGCGAACGGCTTCGGATGTTCGCGGTTGCGAACCGGAATGCCGCAACAGATCAACGAAAGTGGCGGGCATCGTCACTGTTGATGATGACCCCGAGGGGGCTCGCGGGCTCGATTGCTCCGTTCGCTGGGAGATTCGCTCTTCAGCGTGAGCGGGCGAATGCGACGTGCCTTTGAACGTCGCAGTTACCGGGGGGAAAACATGCGTAACGTCTTGATTGGTGCGGCTCTATTTGCGGCGGCCAGCCCGGCGCTTGCCGGCGGCCCTTATACGCAAACCGTGTTCTTCGGCGATAGTCTGACC
Source organism: uncultured Flavobacteriaceae bacterium (assembly GCA_964638635.1). Taxonomy (GTDB): domain Bacteria; phylum Pseudomonadota; class Alphaproteobacteria; order Micropepsales; family Micropepsaceae; genus SZUA-430. The sequence goes on along the minus strand of CAZXAQ010000001.1, from coordinate 109,107 downwards.
GATGGCGGATTCTTCGACCCGCTGCTGCCGTTGGCCGTACGTCCGGTTACCGGTCAGTTCACGACCAATCCGGGGTTCGTTTGGGCGCAGTGGGTCGCCGACTATTACGGCACGGGCGCAGGTCCGAACGGCAATGGACAAACCGGCACCAACTATGCAGCCGGTGGCGCTCGCGGCGGCGCTCTGGTCGGCTTTAACACCACAGGTCCTCTGGGTCCGATTCCTTCACTCACGACTCAAATGAATAGCTACCTCACCACGAACGGCGGCCGCGCGGATCCGAGCGCGTTGTATACGGTCTGGGGCGGGATGGGCGATGTGCACCTGGTCACTGATTTCGGTTTTCCCGTCGTTCCAAACCTTACGAATTCTATCGCTTCGGAAGTCGGTATCGTCAGTACGCTGCAAAACGCCGGTGCGCGTTATATTGTCGTTGTGAACGTTCCGGATCTCGGTGTGACACCGGCCTTCCGCGCGCTTGGCCCAACAGCGCAGGCGGAGGCCACGGCTCTTTCGACGCTCTACAACAGCTCGTTGTTCAGCGCCTTGGCGAGCAACAATCTGCGCGTGATTCCCGTAGACGCGTTCAAGTTCATGGACGAAATCGTTGCGAACCCCGGCGCGTTCGGCTTCACAAATTTCACCGGCACGGCGTGTGAGCCCCAAATTACGGCAAACTCGCTGACGTGCGGCCCAGCCAACTTGATTGATCCAACCGCTCCGGACACCTACGTCTTCGCAGACGGCCTGAACCCAACGACGGGCACGCACAAGATGCTGTCGCAGCTCGTCCTCTCAGCACTTGAAGCGCCGCGCCAAATCGCGGTGTTGCCGCGTTCCGAACAGGTTATCGGCCGCGCTCGCGCCGAGCGTGTCGCCGCACATCTTGGCGGTAAGCCGGCGGGCGAGGGCATGCGTTGGTGGGTTGACGGCCGCGCCGACATTCAATCCGCTGACGGCGACCACGGCGAACTCTACGACGGCACGGCGCCAGGCGCGATCGGCGGCGTGGATTGGATCAGCGGCAATACGGTCTTCGGCGCGTTCGCCGGATTCGGCCACGGCAGCTACGACTTCGGCAACAACGCCGGCGACTTCAAACAAAGCGACATCAGCCTCGGCGCTTTCTTCGGTTGGTACGGCGATCAGGTTTGGGTCAACGCGCAGCTGAGCCTCAGTATGGTCGGCTATGACGTCGACCGCAAAGTGCAGCTTGGTCCCGTCACGCGCACGCACTCCGGATCGCCCGACGGCTCCAACGTCAGCCTTGCCGTGAACGGCGGCTTCAGCATGGGCGAAGGTCCGTTCAAGCATGGTCCGGTCGTCGGCCTGCTCGCGCAGGAAATCGACGTGGACGGCTACAGCGAGAGCAATTCCGGTTTGTCGACCGCATTGGCCTATCCGGATCAAAGCTTCAGTTCGTTGATCGGGTTCGCCGGCTATCAAGCGTCATACGAGGTCACGAGTTCTTTCGCACCGTATGTCAAGGCCACCTACGACCATGAGTTCGCGAACAACGACAAAGAAGCGTTCGCGCGGTCGCTGTCGGTTGTGGGCAGCTTGCCCTACGCCGTTCCGGGCTTGGATTTCGACCGGAGCTACGGAACCGCGACGGCCGGTGTGCGCGCGGACCTGTTCGGTCTTGACGCAAACATCGGCGTCAGCACCACGATCGCTCAAGACCGTGCAACGAACACAACCGTTTTCGCAACCTTCAGCAAGGGCTTCTAACGCAGCAGACTCGGGTGACATCGTCGTGAACCGCTTGCAAAGCCTTTTGATCATCGTGGCCGTATCCGCGTTGTTCGCGCTCAGTCTGCCGGCGCGCGCGCAGGAATTCCTCTCCACGTCGTGGTGCACGCATGCGGGGGCGGAGCGCGTCGATGTTCACTTCAACCCCGACCGGTTCCTTGACGCGTTTTGCGTGGATCGCACGACCGAGCACACATGGCTTGCCGTGAGCGAGCTTCGCGGCAGCACACGCGGGCTCGTTCAACGCTGGGAGAGCAGCAGCCGCTGGTGCACGGCGGCCGGCGCCCGGCTGCACTTCGGCGATGTGGACGGTGACGGCTGGGCAGACCTGATCTGCCGCTCGCCGGACCTCATCGCGGTGGACCGCTTCGAAAACAACTGGCTCGGCGAACCGCAATACTACCAGCGGGTCAACTATAGGATGTTCACCAATTGGTGCACGCATGAGGGCGCCATCTTCATGGGCTTTGCGCATGAAAACAGCGATCACAAGGTTGATATGGGTTGCCGAACGGGCGAGGGCTATTACTGGGTGAGTTATTCCCGCGACGGCCGCTATGCGGGCACGAGTGCGGAAGGTTTCGCACCCGACTATCATGCGACGCGCGCCGTCCCCGACGCCGGCGCCGACGGCGTTCCGGGGTTTGCGGTCAGTATCCGCAACAACAGCCGGATTGGCGGTCGGATCGTATCGGTCGTTTGTTCCTCCGGCCTTTACACCTCGACGCTCGAAACGGCTTTGCCGCGGTCGATGGCCGGCGTCGACAGTGGCACGGTCTACGTCAACTTCGAGCGGAGCATCGATCCCGGCAGCGTCACCTGCCGCGTCGCTGGCGGGGGCGCGGGCGGCGAGCGGGAGTTGATCCAGTCGAACAACACGGTTGTGCCGACCGCGCCGTGAGGTTGGGCGCCGCGGGCCTCTGAGAGGATCGTGTGCGGCGGCGCTCGCTTGCGAGGTGAATCGACCGTTTGCGCCTGAGGCGCTAGAGTGCGGTCGCGCTCGGGAGGCGCATACCATGAGAGCGATCGTCTTCGCCGTTCCGGTTCTGCTCGTACTGGCCGCTTGCGAGCAGCAGAAGCCGCCGCAGCAGCAACAGCAGCCGCAAGCGCCGAAGGTGCAGACCGGCGGTGCGCCGTTCGCCTATGCGAAAGTTCCTACGATGCCGAAGGCGGCCGACGGGGCGGATGGGTCGGGTTGTCTGGCCGATAATGGGCCGCTGCCCGATGGGATTTGGTTCGGCTATGCGAAGGCGTGGACGGCGACAACGCTCACTCTCGATGCCGCCTGCATGTTCACGGGGGCGGAGGCGGCGAAGGCCGCGACGGCGCACAACGACGAGTCGCCGCCGCCGAACGACTTCTTCATCGCCAACGACAGCGCGGTGGTGCGGGCCATTCCGGTCGCGCCGAATGCGAAAGCGCTGCGGGTGACGCACGACAAAGACGGCAACATCGACAACCAGGCCACGTCGTACGCGGACATGGTCGCCAACCCGGGTACATACAATCAATGCCCGGGCGACGGCTGTCCGGTGTGGGTTGCGGTCAACGGCGGCGTCGCCACGGAAGTGAGCATGCAGTATTTGCCTTGAGCCGGGCGGCGCATTAAGATGTCCCCGAAACCGGAGGGGCGGATGCGGCAGAAAAATTGGCGGTTGGTGATCGTGGGCGGGGTACTGATCGGGCTTGCGATCGTGTTCTATTTCGTGATGCTGGGGATGGCCGGGCAATCGACCGATCCCAAGGCCCTGCTGGAGATCGTTGGGCAGACCGCGGGCGTCGTCATCGGCATCGGGTGCGCCGCCGCGATCATCGGGTATATCGGCGTCAAGCCGAAATAGAGCGGTCCGCCGGGGTTGCATCTCCGCACGGTTACGGGCAAAAAGGCGCCCCCGCGTTCGGCGCGGGTGCGTGTGGAGCTGTGGCCGAGAGGCTGAAGGCGGCGGTTTGCTAAACCGTTATACGGTTGAAAAGCCGTATCGAGGGTTCGAATCCCTCCGGCTCCGCCACTTTCGCCTCAAGCCTTTGAAACTCCTCAAGGTTTAAGAGGCGTTAAAGCGGAAGTGCTGGCGATGGTCCAATTCACTGGTCCATCGGAGGCGCCTTGGCTCGGTCCCGCACGTCATATCTCACCTTCCGCGGCGGCGTGTTCTGGCTTCGCATGGCCGTGCCCCGTGATCTTCGCGCACGGCTGAAACGCACGGAATGGAAGTTCTCGTTAAGAACACGGGAACGCGAGCTTGCTAAACTCAGGTGTCTGAACGCCGCGCTCGCCATTGCGCGTGTGCAATCAATTGCACGAGATATGCCCGAACTCAGCAACGACCAGATCACGGGGCTTGCCACCCGTTACCTCGAAGGGGCGCTCGAACGGGCGAGAGAGGCCGCCCGTACGGCTCCGGTTAGCGAATATCAAACCGAGCCCTCGGATGTGTTCGGGTTCCCAGGGTTACTCATTCTTCGCCGACGAGACCCCGACGAAGTCGAGCGGGATCTGCAGCGCCTAAAGGACGTTGAGCGACGGCTGCGAAAGGGCCTCGTCTCGCGCGAATACGATCTCGTGACGCGCCAGATGACGAGCGACGTGCTGGCGAAGGAGGGGATCATAGATGTCGATTGGTCGCGTGACGACATCGAAAGACTGCTTCACGCCGTGCTTCGTGCGCGGGTGGAAGCGACGCGGATCGAGATCGCGTTGTTCTCGGGCGACTACGATCAGACCCAAGTTCGTGATCCGTTGTTCACTGGCTTCAGGCCGCCATCCGCGCAAACCCGCGAAGCGGCGCCACCCCCGGCAAGACCTCCAAATCCGATGCCGGCGGCCGCAGGTCCAAGCCTGGGCGAACTGGCCGACCGCTATGTCCTCGAAAAATCTCGTGACGACTGGGTGAACAAAACGAAGCTCGACAACAAGCGCGTGCTCGGCTGGTTCCTTGAGCTGAACGACCGTCAGCAGCCGATCACGGGCATCGGTCTCGAGGACATACGGACCTACCGTGAAGCGTTGCGCGACCTGCCGGCCAACGTCGTCAAACAGAAGGAATTCGAGGGTCAGCCGCTCAAGGACATTCTTGCAGCGATGCGCGAGCGTGCAGACGTCGGAAAGCTCAAACTAGCCACGGCCGCAAAGTACTTCTCGAAGCTCAAGGCGTTTTTCGCTTGGTGCGTTGGGGAGGGTTACCTGGATCATTCGCCCGTTCGCAACCTCACCCTTAATCCGCCGCGCGACGCCAAGAACCGGCGCGACGCGTTCACGCTCGAAGAACTCAAAACGCTGTTCACGTCGCCGCAGTACGCGGGACACCACAGCAGCGCGCGTCGAGCGAAAGCCGGGACCGTCGTCACCCGCGACGGTAAGTACTGGATTCCCCTCATCGCGCTGTTCACAGGCATGCGCCTCGGCGAGATCGTGCAACTTCTGGCGACGGACGTGCAGATGATCGACGACGTATGGTGCTTCGATGTCTCGCGGGCGGAAGAGGGCGAAGGCGAGGTTCGCAAGCAGCTCAAGACGGCGGCTGCCGAGCGCCGCGTGCCGGTTCACCCGACCCTCAAGGCACTCGGCTTCATCGACTATGTCCTGGCCATGCAAGCCAAGTCGAAGGGCACGCGGCTGTTCCCGGACATCAAACCGGGCAAGGACGGTTACTACAGCCACAATTTCTCGAAGTATTTTGCGCGGTACCTGCGCAGCATCGGCATTAAGCGTGAGAAGAACGCATTCCACAGCTTCCGACACAACTTTGCGGACGCGTGCGATGCAAGTGAAGTTAGCCAGGTCATCAAGAAGGCTTTGATGGGACACGCGGATACGAGCGTGACGGCGATCTACGGTTCGAAGCCGGCGGTTGGAATGCTTGCAGCCAGTATCGAGAAGATATCGTACAAGATTCAGATCGGCCAGCCAGTGGCGCGTGCTTAACGCTGTAGTTTTTTTCATGTCCCCGTATTTTAATCTTGAGCGCACTATCGCGCCGTTGTAGGGATTTTGCTGCGGGGGCCACGGAAGGATCGAGCCGCAAGCGTGATAAACGCTGGCGGGCCCCGAGAGCGAGTTCGTCCAGCATGATGAAGAGGACGAATCGATGCCAACTGAAGCGCATGCAACCCCGACTATTGAACTGGCCCCCACTTCTAATAAGCCCATACTCCCTATCAAGACCGCGAGTGTTACTGATCTCAGCCTATGTATTGACCGAATTACTATTGTAGGAAACGAGACGGATCAGGTCCTCCGTAAAGAGATCATAGGCGCTGCCTACTCACTGGCAGCGTCGAAGGATGAATTCACGGTCTTGCCGAAGAGCAATAAACCGTACACACACAACCTCACGAAGCTGTATGGCCCGAGCAAGGCAAAGGTCTTCCTGCAGATCGGTCCGACCGGCGGAAAGCCCCTGTTTCGTATGGACCTGAATCCGGCGAAACTCGGGCCTGACGGTATCGCCGAACTGCGTGCGGATCTTGCAGGTTGCCTACCGGACGGTGTGGATTGGCTACTAGCAAAGGGCCACACGACCCGCATCGACGCGGCCCTTGATCTCATGGGTGCCGATCTCGACCAACTGCATGTCGTTTCTGCGTACCCTATGCAGCACACTCTATGGTCCCGAGAGGGCCGCCTGCAGACGATCTACATGGGCACGCCCAAAAGCCAGCGCAGGATCCGTCTCTACGATAAAGCGGCCGAGCAGTCTGGCGGAAAGTGTGTGGCTGGCCCTCCGGTTACCCGTATCGAGGCCGTCATTCGAAAGAGCTGCTTGCTCTCCCACATGAAGTCACTGCCCAACCCGTTCTCGTCGTTGAAGATCATCGAGATGCCACCGGTTGCTGGCGGCATCCAGCCGCATCATTGGTTCATGTTCGGCCAGACGGCCAAGAACCTGACCGTCGGTGTGGCTCTCGCTCAGCTTCCATCAGCAACGCGCAACCGATACCGCAAGGCCCTGGCGTCCGGCGCCGTCGACTGGTTCAAGTCCTCCGACGTCTGGGCGCTGTGGCCCGCAACGGTCGAAGCGATGGGCCTGTTCAAGCCGCAGTGGGCAATGAAGGTGGCCGCGTAGATGAGCAAATCTTCACCTGTTCAGAATTGTGCATCCAAGTGCACGGCAAAGTCGCTTCGGTCTTACCGAATCCGCGAAGGAATCGCCCTCGCCAGGGCGCAGGGAACGGTCTGGGGACGTGCTGCATCTGCGCGCGCTGTCGAGAACAAGCTGAACGCGATGTCCCGAGCGTTAGAGTTGCGGTTCCACGTGGTTTCGATCATGGCAACCGGCAATTGTCGGCCAACGCAGGTCGCTCGAGCTTTGAACGCCCAATCGATCCCCTCTACCCAGGGCGGCTCGTGGTACCCCGCAAGTGCGAGAAGGCTGATCAAGCGCCTGGGCCTGGATCGGAACCATCCGGATGTGCAAGCGGCGCGCGTGAAATGGAAAGCCGAAATGCTACCGGCACAACTGGCAGCGGATACAAAGGGCGTTCCGTCGGGGATCGACTCGAAGTGAGGAGGGGGCAATGCGTCCTTATGGTACGGCTGTAACCGAAGGGTCCACACCGAACCGAACCCGTGCCGCAACGCGGGCTCGGATGAAAGCGTATGACAAGAAGGTCAAGGCGATCCTTCCTGTATTGCGCAAGTCGCGACGAAGTGGAGCAACAGCGTCGTGGCAGTTTATCAACGACCTCAATGTTTTCACCAACATCACTGCGCCGAACGGCAAACCCTGGAACAAGAGCTCCTTCCGCCGGGCTGTAAAGCGACTAGAGCACCTTGGGCTAGACGTTGGTTTCTTGCCGCCGCACTACGCCCGCGAGTACGGCACCAACCCGCGACACAGCCTCGAGGAACTGACGGCCGGCCTCCGGAAGAGGTGTGCGATTCTCAGAGCCTATAGGGGCGTTGATTAGGCCGGTTGCGCGAAGGAACATTTGTAAAATGCGGTTCGCCACGTCACGCAGACTCGTTCCGCTAAGTCTCTGATAAGAGTCCGTAATTCACGCCTGTCCAGCGACCGCGCCGATGTTCCTTCATATGCAGCATCTTTCCTTCGCTGATCCCTTTGTCCATCGACGCTCCATGGCGGCGCGATCACCCGACGCCTCGGTATCCGAATGGAGTTCCAACTTACCGACGCTCAAATCTAGAACTGCCTTGGGTGAAGTATCTCGCGAACCGCATCAACGATTCCGTAGTGGAGGATATTTGATGCGATGCGCGCCGTGGGATGGGAATATGAGATGACGAACTTGGACGGTGATTGTTCGAAAAATCGAACTCCCCGCGATGTTTCGCGCCATACTAACGGGGTTTCATCGCCGATCACTAGCTGAAGCAGGTCAGTCGTACCACAGCAAATCACGAGGTCTGCGTCGTAGATGGCAAGCTGTCTTTTGATCATTGCTCGGTCGGTGTTCGCCGCTTGCCAAAGGGTAGCCGGGTTCGATGTGTGTCCCCCCGCTCGCTTATTGATATTCATCGCACAGATACTTCGCAGAGCATTTTGTCGTCGATCCTTCGTAATCTCTGACAAGTTGGACCACGGTAGTTCCGTTGGCAGTTTGCGGATCGCTTCGACCCATCTTGTGACAGTGTCCCATGATTGCGGTCGCGCGCCCTCTCGAACGAACTCTCTCAGGTCCCAAGAGCTACCGCTTGGATCATTCGCTTCCTTGAGTACGAACAACAGCTTTGGTCGGCTTGAGATGTATGCCGCCTCGTCGACCAATCCATCGTAGATGAACCCTTCGCGGTCGCGACTCCACTCCGCAAAAAGTTGGTTCTCTTGGTCTCGAATTCCCATCACGCCTTCCTAGAGTTCTGTTCCGCCGCTGTATTGCCACCGCTCTTCCACCATCGCAATTGGTTGCAGGGAGTAGGTTGCGCTGCGTCGAGTTCAATTCGTATTTCTTCGGCTTTTGCTTCCCTGCAAGTAGGTTCAAGCTACGATTGATCGGGTCCCAAAATCCGGAGACCCGATATGCTTCCCACCGCCCTTGATCGTCTGCTCGACGCACGTCGCGACGCCTACAAGCTAGCAAACGCTCACCCGCCTCCTGAAACAGTCGCTCCTTGCGTAGACGGTTACCTATTGGCCTCGGCGCTACAGAAGGCCATTCGGCGAAACGACCTCGGAACCGCCAGACGCGCCGGTCACGAGATGCTGCGGAGGGATCCGCGCCGCCTGTGGCACCGACTCGCGGTGGTGGCGCTCGAAGATGTCGGCCTTGGCGATCCAAATCTAGCCGCCGAGGTCGTTGTTGTCGCCAGGAGCCCTCAGTGGCGGCGACAAGTCGGTGGTGACGCACACGCGCTTGACGTGGTCCTGACCAGTGCCTGTTGCGCCATCAAGGACCGAAGCGCAGACCATGCACTTTCTGTCTTGAGGTACGATCCGCCTACGCCTGGGCGGTCCAAGGAACTTGCGCGGCAATCGCGGCGCAGGCGGATCGATTTCGTGGCCAACTGTGACAATCAGCTCGACGAGCGGGTTTTCGTGGCCTCGATAATAGTAGGCGGCGACGGTTCGCCGGATCCACTCGCTCTTGTCGATCTCCTCAGGCGCTTGCGTGAAATCGGCGTCCCCGAAACCCTGATCGACGCCTGTAGCCTACACGAAGCTCGTAACCGCGATCGGCTAGCTCTAGTGTTGCCGTTGCTTTGGCTCGTTTGGCGGAAAGAAGGTTGTCGGGTTGGGACCGAGACTCAAGCCCTGCGCCACCACGACATCGGCGGTATCCCCGACTACGCTTTCGATCCCCTGCACACCCGCGTTGGCCGCCGCGCGGTCGGACTCTGGATAGGGTCGTTCCTGAGACGACCCTCCTATACTGCCACCCAAGTCGCTATGGCGCTCTGGAACGGGGAGGCCGCGGTTCTGGCCAACCGGCTGACCTGGCCCGCAGGCGAACGGCTCCGGGTTAGAGCCCACGCCGCCGACCTGACCTCGACCGGGCTTCCACCAAGGCGCCACGACGAAATCCGCGAGTGGATCGACGCAAACATCCTGGCCCTCCAGCCGGCAAGGATCGCTGCCTGGAAAGAGGCTCTGAAAACAACCCAGCCCAGTCGCGAACGGGGTGCCGAATGACCGGCGAAGCCGAGGATCACGTCCTTAACCCCGTGTCCGATAAACGAACATTATCGGACCGTGGCCAACAGTTGGCCGATCGCAATCGATTGCATAACGCAGGCGCCAGCCTTGATCCAAGTGTCGCCGAGTATCTGCTGGCGGCGCACTCGGACAACACCCGCCGCGCATACGCAGCCGACCTGAAGCACTTTCGTGAATGGGGCGGCAGGATCCCAAGTTCGCGCGACGAGATCGCGTGCTACCTCGCAGCGCACACCAAGGTGCTTAACGCGCGCACGCTCAGGCGGCGGCTCGCCGCTCTCGCTGATGCGCATGCAGGCCACGTCGAGGACCCGACGAAATCAGACCTGATCGCACGCCTGATGCGGGGTATCGTCCGCCGTCACGAAACTACACCGCGCCAAGCGACGCCGCTGTTACTCCCTGACCTCAGCAGGATTTGCGGCGAAATGGATGGAAGCATCCGTGCGCTTCGAGATCGAGCGTTGTTGTTAGTAGGATTCTTTGCTGCCTTGCGGCGATCCGAGATTGCCGCGCTCGAATGGCGGGACATCGAAGAACGACCGGACGGTCTGTTGCTCTCGATCAGTCGCTCCAAGACCGACCAGACGGGAAGAGGACGGCAAGTCTTTGTTCCTGCGAGAACTGACGCGCTCTGTCCCGCCGGGGCAATGCGCGCATGGGCACGCGTTGCAAAGGGCGCGAACGTCGTCGAGCCAACGTTCATCACACCTTCCGGACGACGAATGTCGGATCGAACTGTCGCACGCGCCGTCCAGCATTGGGCGCATCGTGCGGGACTATATGGCCGTTTTAGCGGACACTCATTGCGAGCGGGGTTCGCCACAAATGCAGCGTTATCTGGCGTTGATGCAACCCTCATCGCCCGGCAAACCGGACATCGGTCGATTCAAGCCCTTGGCGCATATGTGCGTCCGACTCTCGTCAAGCTCATTTGAGCTTGTTTCGGCAGATCGTCTCACCGACCGTACACGTTCCGCTGCCACAAGCGACGTTCGAGTCGATCAACTGCTTGAGCTTAGCCGTTGCACGGGGCGTGCGTCGCGGCTGAGCCGCGATCAAGCCGTTGGGCTAAGTCTCATGCGCCCGCGGAGCTTGCCGCCGAGATGACCGAGACGCCCGTCTGCGCCGCCATCAACTGGTGCTCCGACCGTCCGGCACGCGGACTCTGTCGGCGAGGTGCGCGAAGACAGCCGCGCGATTCTTACAGCGGCGTCAGCGGCCTCGAAGGTTACGGACTGCCTGCCAGTGTTTTCGGCAGCGCTGACAACGAGGGATTGCTGCGCCCGAAGGCGAGCACCGAGCATCGTGCAACCCCAGCCGGTCAATCCCCGACGCCCTCGCCGTACCAATACTGCCAAGTCTCTTCTCGAACAGCGATGAGTTCGAAACACGTACCGTCGACGCGGCGCTGGAGCGGCCCCAGGCTATAGGGCCCGATTTCACTGGTGTTGGAACAGTGCGTGCCCGAGCAGGGGTTCGCATCGATGCCGCCAGCGATCTCGATCACCCTGACTTTGCCGATGAGCTCGAGCGCGGGGTCCACCCGCCAGTGCGGATACAACGACTTCGCCGTATCAACCGATTTGACGTTGGTCACTGTGATCGCCAAGTTCTGTGCGACAAGTGAACGTGCATACCGATCGACCTTGGAGAGGTCGTCGACCGGATGGAATTTTTCTGCCGCGAACCAAAGGCGGCAGGTTCGCTCGTCTTCGTCGATTTCGGCGCCGCGACTCTCATAACCGGGTATGAGCCACCGCAGCGCCGCCATAACCAGGTGGATGAGGCTGTGGCAGCGCGTCAGGCGATGCCTTCGCACTTCGTTGATGTTGCAGGTTACCGGCGCGCCCCGATAGAGCCCGGCGGGCAACGTTGGTGACGCCAGCCACGTCTTTCCGTCGGCTTTCTGCATCGAGGTGATCGTGTGCCGGCAACCGTCGATAACGAGCGAGGCACGGTCGGCCGGCTGGCCGCCGCCAGCGGGACGCACGATGGTCTGACGCAGAGCGACCAGCGCGTTGCCGCCCGGAGCTTGTCGAATATCGGCGACCTCCGTTTCGAGCGTCACCAACTGCGGATCGATCAGATAGAGATTCTGAACCATTTGAAGTCTAGCCCCGAACGACGAGAGGGTCGGATTGGACGGCCACGGCGCGGACGCCGAGGTCGTAACCGAAAAGCCGAATGAGAAGCCGTCGACCGTCCTCAATGGCGTCGCGACCGTGCATGCACTGCCTATTGTTGATCAGCAGCGTCTTTCGCGGGTTGAGCGTGATCTTCGTCGTGACGGCAGTCGCGATCGCCTTGCTGAACTTGCTGAACGCGCGCCGAGACGAGGACGGTGCGCCGTGCGAAGGGCGCGCCCGATGCATGTTCATACGAATGAACGGCACGCCCTCGGGGCTGAAATCGAGCAACGGCACGTTTTCGGGCGTATCGGTGCCCTCCGGGTAAGAGTCGCTGACCGAGAAATGGAACGTCGGCCGGCTTAGAGCGAGTGCCTCCGCGCCGTTCAACGCTTCCAACAGCGGACTCAGCGGCATGATCGCCGTGGGCTCCTCCGCCGGATTCCATCGCGCCGTCAGGATCAACGATGACGGCGCCGGCGAATGCGTGCCCACAACGCGCTGCGTCGAAAAATACGGGCCCTCTGTATGCGCACCCAAATTGGCGCCGCTGTGCGACGAACGAGAAACCTCCGGCGTCGGGTGGACGCTGCGCTCAGTCGCATGGCGCGAGGTGAAGTCGGCGACCAGACGCACGACCTTCCCCGCATTCTCGATGTCGTAGGCGAACGCGCGTTGTGCGACCAAAGACAGGAGCAGCTGGCTCCTGGCGGCAAGCTGGATAGTCCCAGTATCCGCTTGCAGCGTGTCGTGCGGCGGCAACACGTCCGGGACGAGATCGTCGTCCAACGGGTCCAAGTCTTCGAACACGACTGCTGCGATCTCTCCCCGCCGGTAGGCGTCGATGATCGACGCTTGTTCTGCATCCAGTGTCGCGTAGACCGTGTGTGCGACCGCTGCGCTCAACGACTGAGCGCCGGTCGCATCCGGTCCGCCGAGGGTCGCGATCTCGCGCGATAGAATCGAAATCACTCTCGCCGTTTCGCTTGACACACGTACGGTTCTCAATTCTTGAAGGTCGTCGTCGAGTTCGACGGCTTCGAGTCGGCGGATGCCGACCACGTTTGAGCGTTGCTCCATAATGTTTCCGATCTCAAAGACTGGCAGCGCGCCGGCGCCTTGCGCCGGATGATCGCTACCGTCATTTCGATAGAAGGGGCGACGATGCGCCAGCTTTAACCGGAGTGACGCTCCGCGCTCGTCGAGCAGGAGCTAACGCAGTACTAGAAGGGATCGCGTGCTCGGGTCTTTAAAACCCGATTGTGCAGGGCATGATGTCCGGAGGCGTCGCGCCGCGCGTTCCCCAAATTCAACTCATCAGGATGGACACGACGCCCCGCCATAGAGCACCCAATAAGCGATCGGTGCCGTCTTCCGGCGAGTCGTCAGAGGCTCGCTTCCACTGCCGTTCGCTACGGAATGCTTGCGGCGGCGACCGGCTACCAAAGCTTAGAGAGCGTGAACGCGAAGATCGAAGCATAGAGAGCGCCTGCGGCGATCAGGGCCGCACCGATCAGCATCGGCGCTCTCGCAAACGCAGGCAGCGACACGTGATTGAGCCAGACTATGGCCCATGCGTAGACCGCCATGACGAGCGTGTTCAGAACTGCGCTTGTCACCAGCAACCAGAACGGCTGACGAGGGTCGATGAAGATCAAGGCTGCCGCACTCGCCGTCTGCACCCAAACGGCGATGTGAAACCACGTGCTGACCGTGGGCCCACCTTGGCCTATCAACGTCCGAAGGATGCTCGCGGCAATTCGCGACGTGAAATCGAGAATGCCGAGCGCGGAAGTATAGAACACAAGAACGCCCACGGTTGCGAACAGGACTGCAACGGGCTGCCCGTAGATAGTTCCCATCCGCTCGAACACGCTGACGAGAAGCGATACGCCGCTAGCGCCCGAATCCACCCCGGCGAAGAGCATGAAGAAAATTGCAGAGAGAAAGATGATCGACGCGACGTTGCCGCCGAAGAAGAGAATGAGATGCTCTGCCCGAACGAGACGCAGCCACTGACGCCATGTCGCTCTGTTCGACGAACTGTCTTCCAACTCAAGGGGGCCGTCGTCACTGTCAAGGCCGCCGCTGCGGAGAAGGCCGGTCACCTTGGGTGAGTAGGCGCCCATACCGAACCCCTTCTCGCAGATTAGGAGCCCATATCCAATGTTCAGAATGCCGCCGGCACCGGCAAACACCACCCCACCGAGCAGCGCGAAGTACGCCGTGTCTTCCTTGCCCGCCAGGTCGGTCAGCGATCTTTGTGCGCCGTCGAAATTCAAGAACGCGGCAACGAACTGATCGATGCCGCCCTGCGAAGACGCGACGATGGCGAACAATGCCACGACGCCAAGCAGAATTCCGAGCAGCATTACGGACTGAAGAAATTCGACAAGCGCATAGACCCGGTTCGGCAAAGACAGAATTAATGTGCAAGACGCGAGCATGGCCGCCGAGACGTAAGGCTCGTGCTCATGGAGGACCGCGGCGGCAAGCTGAGCGCCTGAGCGAATCCAGCCGGGCCAGATCCAAGGAATCGTGGCCCCAAGCAGGAGAACGACTCCCAGCCATGGTGCGCGCCGTGCGACTCCGACGACCATGGATTCCCCGGTGGCGAGACTATAGCGAGCGATTTCGACGTTTACGAGCCATTGGAGCGCGACAGCGGCGATCGCTATCCAGAGAACACCGGCCCCGTTGCTGAGCACCAATGCCGGCCAGAACATGATTTCCCCTGATCCGATGGCCAACGCAGTAAAAATCGCCGTGGCGCCGAATACAGTCGGCGAAAGCCGAGGAACCGGTGGAAGGGGCCGCGCTTGGGAAGTGTCTGCCTTAGTCATTGGGGCTCCTGTCGGGAGATTGGCGTGTTCTTAGTCCGCGATGTTATCGAGCTGCATGAGGTGTCCGAGACATAGCCGGTCGGCGTGCCACCTTTCCGCCGGCAACAATCGGATTCAGATCCGTTCCGATCTTTGACGCACGGTCTAATCCCAACAGTGCCGCAGACGCGCTGCCAGGTTGTGCAGCCCAGTACTTACCCACCTTCAGCAACCGTTCCCGAACCTTGCCGCTATAGAATAGCGAGGCGACTTCTTCCTCAAACGCTCGTCCGGCTTCTGTCAGCGACCATCCGTCGTCGCCTTTCTCCATCAAACCCGCATCGGCAAGGGCATTCACAACCGCGCGCGCCATCTGCGCGTCGGGATCATCTCCCGACACGAGCTGTTCGTGCACGACGGTCCGACATGCGACCACGCGCGCCCCCGCTTTACGCTCCGACTCGTCGATAGGAGAGCCCTGCCAAATCGGCGAGCTTCCCGTCATCATCCGATGTACGTATTCGCGAATCCCGTTTCGAATCCGGTGATCCGTCACGTTGCGGAAGAACCAGCCCCACCCGTGGGAATAGGCTGAAGCGCCCATCCCTAACAACGTGGGTTCAAGGCGTCCGCGCACCGATTTGAAGACGTCCTCGGAGGCGGCATCGCGCAAAAACCGTCCTCCCGGCCTGGCCGCGTATCCTAGTTGCCTCATCGCCCGGTTGATGTGCACGCGTCGATTGGCGCTTGTTGCAGCGTCGGGCACGCCAGCCAGCGAGCCTCGCACAAGAAGCTTGTGCCACGGAGCTTCCTCCTCGGGACGCAGTGTGTACCAGGTCACCTGATGCGGCCTAAGGCGGCCAAGCCAGATAATGTCGTTCTCAATCGACTGAGCACTCTGATCGGGCAAGTCCTGAATTAGATCGAGATTGACGTCCAACCCCAATCCCAGGATTTGATCGAGACTGCGCAACAGAGCATCCTGACCATGCCCGCGATATCGACGCAGCAGACGATCGTCAAAGGTCTGAACTCCAACGCTGATGCGAGTGACGCCACAGGACTTCAGACGGATAAGCTTTCGAACTCCGTCAGGCGAAGCGAGTGTCTGAGGACTCGTCTCCACGCAGAAATGCTGGGGCATTGACTTGGTCACGGCCAATAGATGCTCGACCAAGCCCATGAGAGCGTGCTCCGACAAAACGGTAGGTGTGCCGCCGCCGATATAGATGGATGCGATGTTCGATGCGCTTATGACATGCGATCGCTGATCGATTTCTTTTCTTAGAGCGGCAATATAGTCGAGCACTTCCGGTCTGCTGTCGCCTATGGGCGCAAGCGTTTTTGCGTACGCACAGAAATGGCACACGTACTCGCAGAATGCGACGTGCAGATAAAGGTGCAGGTCTTCCGCCGGCAGCATCGACTCTTCGATCACCTTCGGCTCGCGAATATCCTCCAACGAGTCGAGTGGCGGATACGTGACAACGGTGTGGCTACCTCCAAGTCCCCACCGAGCGCGATCGATCAGTGAGCCGTGGAGTGCACGCTGAACTGCCGTATGCGTGCGGTCGTTCATGCTCGCCTCACTTCGCTTCGCGCATCGCGCATCGGTTCTTTGCGAGCGACCCAATCCAAGCTGGCTATACCAAAAAACAAAGCGATCGACGTCGTCGCACGGGTGGCGAACCCGTGAAAAACCTCTGCCGACTGCAGCATTGCAATATCGGGCTCGAAGCGTCCGTTGCGGTGGGAGCTGCATTCGGCCCACGCTCTTACTGCATCCGGCGAACCGCCATGAATGGCTGTCCAGCGGACGTGCTGGCTTTCTCCTTCGCCGGCGCCTCGACCCGCGAAGTAACCCGTGATGCTGCCGACGATGGGTACAATCAGTTCGGCACCGGCGTGCTTTGCCAAGCTGATTTCCCGAAGTGCTCCACCTGCGGGAAGCTCGAGAACTCGATAGATCAAGCGCGATACGCGCTTTCGCCTCGGACCGGCAATCAGTCTGCGCCAGGCCGGATCCTCCTTAGGCGCTGAGAGATTGCCAAGCGTCACGCCCTCCAAATGCGGATAGGTCGCAAGGTCCGGAATTTCAGGTAACATACGCACCCACTCATGCGCTTCGTTCCCGACGGAGACAGAGAAAGGATACGGACAGGTTACACCCATTCGGGTGGAGCCCGATCGAAACGCCTCAAGTCGCGCATCAGTCGTGGGTTCCTCGTCGATCCGAATATGACCATCGCCGGATTTACTTGTTCGAACCCCACCCTCGCTTGCGAGCACCAAGAGCCCAGTTACACTGCCGCCGTGCGGCGCTACAAAGCAGCGTGGTACCCAAGGCGAACCTCCACCCAATGTGCCTATCCAAGTCGTCCGGTGATTCCCGTCGCCCAATTCGACATGGCCGCCGCCTTCAAGAGAGACAGTGCATCTGCCGGAAAGGACAATGAGCATGGCCTCGCGCACTCTGCAGGAAGGCAACAACTCGGCTTCTCGACCATCGATGCAAAAGCGGAGCGCCTTGAATGTTGGAGAAAGATCGCGGCTGCTTCCCCTATCGCGCTCACCCCAGTCTTCCAGCGCGCTGAAGGTGCATATGCCACGGTCCTGTGATCTGACGGATCGGGGTTTTGGTGGCACGAAAGTTCTTCTTACGACAGCGATGCCGCCAAACCCTTCCCAGTCGAGCGGTCGGCCAATCTGCTCTTCCGACAGAGAGGACTCGCGCATCGTTGCTTCGACGTCGGCATCAATTCGCAGAAACTCCTGACCTTTCTCGTGCGACAAGATCAAGGTAGCACGAGCGATGTCGGTATCGCTGGTGTCCATGCACGCCAATGTATCCCGTGCCCAAAAGAGATCAGCCATCGACGGACCTCCATCATCAACGGGATCTGTCAAATTCTCTGGCTCTTTCGCCAGACCTTTCTTCTCGGCGTCCGGAGAAGGAACTCCCTCCATCAATTTGTGCGCCGTCATAGTGAAGTCTCCTCAGTCGATGAGATATTGGGAAGGCGCGCGAGCAGGTCGCGCACCATGTTGGTGGGTAGCAAATAGAAGACGCGCGTTTGGCACCGTTGTTCCGCCGGTGGGGGGGCCTTGTCACCGGCGGACTCGTATGCGTGCGCCAGAAGGTCGAGCGTGTCGCACAAATTCAGAAGCGCCTTGCGACATTCGGCGGAAATGGATGCCAGGCCGTGCATGAAGGGTATCACGAATCTACGGATCCACGTGTCGGCGTTCGGATATGGCCAGAGCGCCGCAACCTTCCTTGCCACGATTGCTACTTGCTCTGAGCCGAGGGACTGGTCCAGACCGACAACTCGTTCGAGGATAGACGACATGCGCATTTGCTCGGCGTTGGGCGAACGCAGCACCCCCATCACGCACGAGAATGCGCTGCGTTGCTGTTGGCGTGCGCCCTGTTCGCGTTCTGCGAGCTGCTCCCATGTCCTCCTCAATTCCGCCGTTTCTTGCTCCGTCAGACCTGGGCGCCAGTTCACCGACGGAGCGTCAGTCGTTTCAATTGAGGTGAATTCAGGTTGAGCCTTCCCCTCCGCAATCATCTTCCAGACCCCACCGTGTCGGCGGATGGCTCTTCGATCGGTCAATCTGGCATCTATACCGAGTTCTCTCGCGACTTCGCGACGAACCCTGTCTCGCCCGTACCAGAATGCGTGGTCCAGAAAGGTCACCGGCAGTCCAGAGGAAGTCAGGCGTCCCGGTTGGAAACCCCTGTAGACACGTCGTTCCTCGTCGAACATCAGGACGTCTTGAGCTATCTCGAATGCGGAGATCGCGAGCAGATCCTTCGATCGCGGGTCTCCGGCTTGTGGAAGCGACCAGTGCGGCCGTAGCTGAGGACACGCGCGTAGATGCCCGAGAAAGCGCAGGCCGAGCGATCTGACCATCCGTGGAAGTTCATCGCCACGAACGTATTCGTTTACGGCTTGGTACAGAATCTCTTCAAAGACAGCACGGTTGACACGCTCGGGGTGCTCGCCGAGTTCCTCAAATGCTTTGCGAGCGCGCTCATGGGTTGCTGTCAAATCGAGAGGAGCCGTGATGCGGGCTCCCTGCTCCAGCGCACACAAGATCGTTGTGAGCTGATAACAGGTCTCACACTGCGATGGGCATGTGGCGCAGGACACGGTTTGTTCCCTCCCGCCGGTGGCGATCATGTTGGCCTCGCTCGGTGCATGGTCAGCAAGGCGCTCGTGAAGCTCGTCGCGAGCGTCCTGATGATGAGAAGGGATCACGCAGAACGCCCTTTAACGGGCCGTATCCAGCAGTATTGCAGACCCTGAACGGAGTGCGGAGCGGTGACAGCTCAGGGTTGTTTTTGGCCCGTCTCGCCGCGATCGCGGTCTCTGTCGCCGCCTGTGACTCGAGCTTGGGAAGCCGCCAACATCAATCAGAGCCGCGTCCGACGATAGGCGCCCCCGCCTTACGTCGCCTCGTGAGACCATTCCCTTGGGCTTTCGCTGCGGACCTACGGGCGTCGCCGAGCGCCTTGGAACACTCGCCGTCGGGTTCCTTCCCCTGCTAACGCGGCTCCTCGCGGAACTTCGCCAAATAACCCGTCGTCTCGAGTCCTCCGCTGACGCGTCGGCCGTGCGGTTCAAGCCGTTCGGACTCGTCAGAAACGGTCCCGAGCCCCAGCGCCCGGCCCACGGCGGCGAGGTCGGGCACGGTTTCGAGATCGAAGACGATGACGGGGTCGGGCATGGTGGTTCGCTTTCTTCCTGGGCGTTGACGCATCAACCGTAGAGTTCGGCAAGGCCCCCAAGCGTGATGCTTGAGGTTTGTGACGTGTGGCGCCGCTTCATCACGTCTTTTCCTGGTGCTCGTAGGCAGCCTGCCAGATGTTTGCATACATCTTGGACAGATCCTCATCCTCGACAGACGCTTTGAAGTTGTAATAGTTGATCCTGGCCAAGCGCTCCGCAATTTTGGCGGCAACGGCCTTGCGGCTCAAAACAGTACGGAATCGGTAGTCGCGTAACGGGGTCTCTTCTACCGCAACACCCTCGCGCTTCATCTCGTCGCCCCATACCCGCTCCAGGTCGCCGCGTAGGCGTGCCCGAACCACAAGTTTGCGGCTGTTCTTCTTGGACTCGATAATCGAGAAAAATCCGTCGTTCAGTGCGATCCACATGCGGCCCCCTTGTGTTTCTGTTGCGTTGCGTACGTCCAGCTCTCCGCGCATCGTCACGTGCGCAATTGTCGATGTTGGTTCGGGCGCATGGATTCGAACCACGATTCACGGCTTCAAAGGCCGCTGTCCTACCGTTAGACGACGCCCGATCGCGGGCGGGGATTGAGATCCCCGCCCGGACGTTCAGTGCATGCGGCCTTTGCCGTGCCGCAGCTTGCGCGCGATGTAGGCGCGTTCGCTGTCGTCGCTGTCGAGGGTTGCGGATTCCTCGAGCGCGGCGATCCGGTGACGCAAAGAGCGGGCCGCATACATCGTCTCCTTCGAGAACGCCATGCGGTCGCGGCGGCTGGAGATGTCGCGCGCGATCCCGTGCAGTTCGCGGATCCACGCATGGTCCACGCCCAGCGCCCTCATCTCTTCGAGCAGGCGTTCGACCTCGTCCCAGTTGTCGTGCAGCGCGGCCTCGCGGGCCGCGATCTGGATCGCGGCGGCGCGCAGTTCGGTGGCGCGGCGGACGACGAGTTCGTCCTCCGCGATCGCCCCGAACGCCGCGGGGTCCACGATCGGCAGGCTGAGCGCGCCCGAACCGATCGCGTGCGGTTTGCCGTCGAGATCGGTGAAGGCGACGGTGCACGACAGCACGTCGATCATGCGCGCGGCGGTGAGCATGTGCGCGGGGACGGTGAGGCGCAGCATCACCCAGGCTTCCGCGTTCCAGGCGATGTCGGGCAGAGCCAAGCGGCCCTGAGCGTCGCGCGGGTAGTCGTTCAGGACCTCGACGCCGATGCCGGGCGTCGCCCGCGGCGTGAACGCGACCTTGCGCGCGGCGATCGCGTTCAGGAGGTCGAACTCCTCGCGGAACGGGCCCATGAGGTCGTCCGCGGTTTCGCCGTAGTAGGCGCGGCCGCGGCCGGCGCGCGCGAGTTCGCTCATCAGGTGTTCGTTGAAGTGCGCCCCGAGGCCGAGCGTCGAGGTGGTGACGCCGGTGGCGGCGAGCCGTTCGGCCTGACGCACGATTTCGGCCGTGTCGGTGAGGCCCTGATTCGCGTTGCCGTCCGAGAGGACGAGCACGCGCGCGATGCCGGTTTCCGCAGCGAACGGCGCGAGCGTTTCGGCGCCCGTGAGCCAGCCGCCATGCAGGTCGGTCGAGCCGCGTGCGGTGACGCGGTCGAGCGCCGCGTGGAAGCGCGTCTTGTCGTCCGCGCCGATTGCCGGGACGAGCACGTTGACTTCGCCGTCGTAGACGACGATGGCGCAGCGGTCGGTTGCGCCGAGGTGATCGACGATGTGGCGCGCGGCTTTCACCGCGTGGCGGATGGGTTTGCCGTCCATCGACCCCGAGCGGTCGATGACGAGCGCGAGGTTGATGTCGGCGCGGGTGCGCGCGGCTGCCGCCTTCGGCTGGGCGGGCGCCTGGACGCGCACGAGCACGTCGAGCGTGTTGGGGCGGCCGGCTTCGAGGGCGGCGCGGCGCGGGGTCATGAGAATGGTCAGGTCGGTCATGGGTTCGTACTCCTCTCCTATAGATGTGTGAACGCACGCGTTTCGTGCGCCGGGCGAGCGGTTGCGGCCGGAGACAATCTCCGGGCGGTAAAAGCGGATAGTTCGGGCGATCAGGCGGCAGGCGGTGACGGCGTCACGGCCCTCGGCTTGCGCTTCCGTCCGTGTCCGGATCGGAGGGGCGTTGTCGCCGGGTGCGGCGAGTCAAGCGGTGTTCGCGCAGCGCTTGCGCGAGCGCTTCGCCGAGCTGGGCGTCGCCCGCGTGCGGCAGGCGCGCGACGGCGTCGGCGTCGAGCGTGACGCGGCACCACGGCGTGAGGTTCAGCGTGACCGTCTCGCGCCATTCGGCCGTGTGATCGGGGGCGAGGTCCGCGAGGATGCGGTCCAAGCGGCCTTTCGTGGTGGCCAAATTTTCCTGCACGGAGAGCATCGTCGTGGCGGCCGTGGCGGGCATGGTCCGCTGGGCTTTGAGGGCGAGATGCGGCAGATAGGGTTCGGTCGCGTCGTCCAAGGCGCCGCGCGACGCGCGCTTCTGCGCGAGGCTGTTCTTGATGGCGGCGATTTCGCGTTCGGCGTCGGTTTCGCGCCGCTTCGCGTCCGGCAGCATGGCTTCGAGCGCGGGCAGGTCGCGTGCGGCGATGAGGGCGGCGATCTTGGCGAGCGGCCAGCCGTCGGCGAGGAGCAGCCGGGTGACGAGGAATTCCACCAGATGCGTGTAGGCATAGCGCACTTCGCGGCCGTCGCGCGCCGGCTTCGTCATCGCGCCTTCGGCGGCGTAGAAGCGGACGAGGCGTTCGTTCGGCACGTCGCGATCGCCGAGGCCGAGCCGTTCCAGCATGCGCCCGGCGACGTGCAGGAAATCGTCCATCGTCCAGTCCGCGGCGGCGCGGTACCGGTCCTTCCAGGTTGGAGAGGTGTCTTTGGACAGCATGAGATGGCCTACGGGTTCGCAGTCGCCTGGATTTCCGGCGATAAGCGACATATAAGGATGACATCGATGGATGTCAATGACATCCGACGATGCTCCTGGCGTTGAGCCATCGAATTTCGGCGCGCGGCCCTAGCCGTCGCATCTATGTACAATAACATATGACGATGGCGGAGGCGATCTGCAATGAGCACCGAGCTGCGACTTGTGGTCGACGGTGGGCACCTGTTCCTGCAGGTGGGTGACGGGAGCTTTCTGCTCGACACCGGGGCGCCGCAGAGCTTTGGCACTGCGAGCTCGGTGTCGCTTGACGGCGAGGACTGCCCGCTCAGTTCCGCGTTCATGGGGCTTACGTCTGAAGCACTATCCGATCTCGTGCACCGGCGGACCGATGGCTTGCTAGGTGGCGACGTGCTGAACCGGTTCGATTGGCGTCTTGACGTGGCAGGCGGGGTTGCGGAGGTGTCGCGCGAAAGACTTGCACCGACCAGTGCCGGTCTGCCGCTGCGTTTCGTGATGGGCGTGCCCCTTGTCGACGTGACGGTCGCGGGCGAAACGGTGTCGATGTTCTTCGATAC
This sequence comes from uncultured Flavobacteriaceae bacterium, assembly GCA_964638635.1. Classification (GTDB taxonomy): domain Bacteria; phylum Pseudomonadota; class Alphaproteobacteria; order Micropepsales; family Micropepsaceae; genus SZUA-430. Next base: position 86,123 of record CAZXAQ010000001.1, on the reverse strand, counting down.
CGGTGCGCAGGTGTCTTATTGGCAAGCGGATGCTCTTCGCGATCATCCGCCGGCCGGTCCGCTGGCTGATTTCTATCCTGGGTTTGGCGCGTTCGACACCGAAACGTTTTCGGTTCCCGTTCGGCTTGGCGCTGCGGCGCGGACGGTGAGGTGCGGGCAATTGCCAACTCTCTTGGGCATGACACTGATGATTGCAGGCGCCGGCGGTATCGTTGGCAACGAGATTCTGCAGGGGCGGCAGGTGTTCTATCTGCCGCGTCGCGGGGAACTGGTGCTCGAATGACAAATGGTATTGATGGGGGCCCCCATTCGGGTTGGGCCGACGTCTATGATGAAGTCTATGAACAGACCTTTGGTGCGTTCTACCGGGCGCTGACTGAGGCAACGTTGAAGGTCGTTGGCGAGAATGCAATTCCTGGCGCGCGCATCGTCGACTTCGGGGCGGGGACCGGTCGCCTCGCGGTTCCGCTCGCTAAGAGCGGTTACAAGGTCTTGGCGGTCGAGCCGTCGAAAGAGATGCTCGTCGTGCTAAAGCGGAAGGCCGATGCAGCGCTTGTGGCGATCGACACAGTTCAAGTACCGATGCGCGAGGCGAAGGGCGACGGCTCGTTCAATTTCGCGACGTGCGTTTTCACGGTGATTGCCTATGTGCTGGATGAGGATGGGCTTTTGGCCTCATTTCGGGCAGCGGCGGACCATCTTCGGCCTGGCGGCCGGCTGTTGTTGGATGTGCCGAGCCGCGAGGTTTTCGCGTCGATAACGCGCACGTCGGGAACGGTGCAGCGCAAGGTCGTGATCAAGCCGGTCGATGGGAACATCTTCGAATATGTCGAAGACACGCGGGTTCTAAGAAGCGGCGCGTGGGAGACGTTCAAGGACAAATTCCACATTCGGCACTGGCCGGCGCAGACGGTGCAGGATGCGCTGCACCGTGCGGGTTTCCGGTTGGAACGGGATCTATCGGAAGCGTTTATCGGGGCAGGTGCCCAGTATTGGCTTTGTCGGAAAGGTGGCGAACCCTGATCCTGTCCCATCGCGGCCGGTTGGACCCGCGTCGGGACCTACCGTGTTGGCTAGTGCCCACCCTGAACGCGCTTTGGCGGTAGCCCGTGCGCCTCGAACACGTTTCGTAGTCGCGCGGCCAACTCGGCTTCCAGCCGCCTTGAGTGGTACTGCGAAAGGTGTTCGAGGTGCGGGCAAAAGGAAAGCAATGTGCCGATACCGCGTTTCTTGACGACGCCAGCCGCGTGAACGCCGGCGAGGTGCTGTTCGAGGCGCGCTTCCGCCGTCAGATAGGATTCCCCGACATAGAGGCCAAGCTCGTCGTCGCGAGCGCCGGGCGGTCCGCGAAGCAGAAGCACATAGACGCGGCGGTTCTTCTTGAGCGATCGGCCGCGCGGCAGCGATCGCGCGGCTGCATAGGCGTCCAAGTACCAGTCTGGTGGCTCAATCGACGTTGATTGGAACCTTTGCGGGCGAGGAAAAGTCACGTTGTCGAACTGCGCCCGCAACGCCATCAGGGTTTTCAAACTTCGGTGACGGAACTTGGCCTCCGCCCAGCAGTGCAGCAGTGTATCGAAATCGGTTGGTCTCCGTGCGGCGGCATCGCGCGCTCGTTTCACAAGGTCGGCAGTCGGGGTGTTGGCGAAGGGCCGTGGAGACATGTCTGTGTATTCTCGCGATTCTTGAGGGGCCGAGTATAGCGCCGCCCGCGGCGAGACGCCGTCCCATTGGAGGCGCGGGTACTTGTCGAGCGAAGACTCGCGACGTTGTTGGGGGATTGCAATGTTAATTCGTAGTGCGATCCGTGCTGCAAGCGATCGCGTTTACCAACCCTCGTACTGGGCAACTCTTGTCGTCGCGACTAGCATCGCCAAATCGGGTCGGGGATATGGTATGGCACAAGGCAAGGCATCGAATTGGGCGCGGATGAAGGTGCGGCAACCCGTTTGGCTGAACAATCGAGGTATCGAAATCGTCGTCTGGGACAAGTGGGGGAGGCACCGCAAGGGCACGCTTGTGGTCTCTGTCGGCGGCCTTCGTTGGTACCCGTATAAGACGAAGCGCGCCGCATGGCGCGGCAAATGGGATCGCCTGTCCGATCCGGAGCGAAGGCGACGCCGGGGCTGAGTGGGTTCCGCGTTCGGTGTCTGGTGGAGACGTGTGGGAAGGGAAACTGGCAGCGCACCATTGATGTTGCTGCGATGAATGAGCTGCGGAAAGCGCTCCAAGCGCAGTGACTCATCCGCCATGCGTCGTCCTCGAGAGCTTTGAGCGTCGCCAAGTTCATCTGCAGCTCAAACGCGATGATTAGCTTCCGCAGTGAATTGACCGGCCATGATGGATTTCCTCATTGGCGCGAGTCGTTCTCCCCGCTTTCTCCAAAACTACTGCATGCACTATTCGATGCGACCGCAGCTAGGTGGCCGCTGCCGAACGCGACTCCGCCAAGTGCCGCAACACCGAGAGCCTGAAGAGCTTAACGCCGGCTGACATACACTTCGCCCGTTGCGAAACCATTTTAGTTCGAAGGGAGAGAATCTAACGCAAAGCGATAAAGCTCAGGCGCTTGCATCATTGCAGAGCTGCCGCCTAAACTGAAGTAAGGTATGAGCCAGAACCTTCACTAAGCCGCCAACGCCTTTGTTCTATAATATCCGACGACCGACAGTCTTGTGTGGTCCAACAATCAGGACGACTGTTTGGGAGCACGTCATTGACACCGAGTCTTGAATGAATAGGACGCGAAAATGAACGAAGCCGATCTGGTTGAGTGGTTCGAAAAGCAGGCCAAGCCCTTTCTCGAAAAGCACGCTCCGGACCGCCTGCCACCGCTGTTGGGAGATCTGGCGCGCCTCAACCGGCTGATAGCTCAACCCAATGAAGTCACGATCTGTTTTCTGGGAAACTCAGGCGTTGGCAAGAGTACGCTGCTTAACGCACTCGCAGCAGGCAATCGCCAAGTGCTGCCGGCGGGCGGCATCGGCCCACTGACTGCGCAAGCCACCGAGGTCCGCTATAGCAAGGAACCCTGGTTTCAGGTGGTGTACCAACCCAGCGTTAAGTTCTGGCAGCTGGTTTCAGCGCTGGCCTTCCGCCAGTCCAGCCTAGCGAAGGCTGCGACCAAGGGCACAGCATCGCCTGACATACCGGATGACATCAGGGCGAACCTCGACAACGAGGACTTGCGGGAGGCACTCGAAACCGGCGCCGTGCCTGGACCAGGGGAAAGTGCCGGCGGAGCGCCAGGTGAACAGTCCGAAAGGATAGAAGCGCTGACTAAGCAGGCACGCCACATGGTTTGTGGTGACCAGTTTGCGAACAAGCCGCTCGATTATCTTGTTGGTGCACTGCGACTGGCCGGCGCCCCGAAGCCCGACTGGGAGTCGAGCCCCTACGCCGAAGACCTAGGGCGCCTGAAGCGAATTCATTCAGTCCTCAAGCAGGAGAAGGCGGATCGAAGCTATGAGCGAACGCAGGGCAATGACCCGCAAGGATTTGACGAGGACCTCAAGATCCATGCCGCGGGCTTTCTGTCTCCGCTGATCGAGCGCATATCGGTTGGCTGGCCATCCGAATTGTTGAATGTCGGCATCACGCTTGTGGACCTGCCGGGTGTCGGCATCGCCAATGACTCTTACCGCGACGTCACACGAAGCTACATCAAGCAGAAGGCGCGTGGGGTCATCCTTGTGGTGGACCGGGCGGGACCGACAGAGGCGACCGTCGACCTCCTGCGCACCAGCGGTTACTGGGATAGATTGGTAGGTGCTGCAGACGATCCGTCCAGCGATCCCTGCGCGTTGATGATCGCCGTAACCCGCGTCGATGACGTGACCCAGACGGAGTGGGCATTGTCCAGGGACCGCGGTGAGAAGGTCAGGAAATCGGAAGTCTTCGGCGAGCTCGTCGAGGCCTTCAAGCCACGGATGCAGCAGCAAATTATTGAGCAGCTTGCGAAAATCGGATCGAGCGGCAACGCAGATGTCACCGAGGCGCGCAGACAGGCCCGGCAAACAATCCTTGGTGGTCTCGAAATACATCCCGTATCAGCACCCGAGTTCAACAAGATACTTGCTGACGACGACGAAGACAGACCGTTCCTCAAGACGTTGCATGACACGGGCATCCCCGGATTGCAGCAGAGCCTTAGAAACCTTGCCACCACTGAGCGCCAGACGCGAAGAGCGAAGACTGACGAGATAACAGCTCGGCTGGCCAAAGCGGCAATAGCTGAGATTGAAATGATCCAGGCGTTATGGGAGCGCGAAGACAGGGCTGAAGAAGAAGCGAAGCGTTTGCAGATCGCGTTGTCCGGCGTCCTAACCGAAAAGAAGGAGGAATATGGCCTTCGGGCCAGCGGATTTCGCACGTTTCTTCAGGAGACTGTGCCGGCCAAAATCGAAGGGCTAGTGCTTGAAGCCAAAATTGAGGCGCGGAAGGAAGTAGAAAAATACCTTCGCCGGCTAAGCGGCGCACATTGGGCGACGCTTAGAGCCGCTGTCACGCGTGGTGGAACGTTTTTTGGCAGCACGCACATCAATCTGCCGGATGACATCAGCAGCTACTTCCAGGAACCAATGGCTGCGGTCTGGGGACAGAAACTGCTCAGGCTGATTAGAAACCGCACCTCAGCGCTCGCTGACGACATATCGCAGATGGTGACGGAGCTTTGCGAGTGGGCGGAAGAACATGGCGGAGCAACGGTTAATCGCAGACTTCTGCAAGCGCAGAAGGACCGTGTAGCCACCCTCGCTCAACAGATGCAGGCGGTAGGAAAGGAAGCTGTCGATGAGCTTCGCGACAAAGTGAAGAACGACCTGACTGCAACTATTCGCAAACCCATAAAGGCAAGGTGTGAACGGTTTGTGGCCGACGGCGATCATATCGGTGCCGGCGTCAAACACCGCATCCTGGATATGTTCAAGTCGCTGGCCGAGGAAACCACCGACTCGGCGTGCGTGCCCGCGACGAGGATCCTCAACCAGAAATTTGCAGAGGTTCGGCTTGATATCGAGAAAGCCTTCAAGGAAGGCGGTAACCCGCTCCAGGATACAGCCAACCTGATCGTCGAGCGCCACGAAGACCGCGTGAAACGATCAGATGCGCAGCGTAAGGGGAGCATCCTTGGAGAAGCGAACAGGCTGCTAGCTGCGGCACCTCCGTCATTAGGAACCGAAGGTGGCGCAGGTTTCTGACCCGGAAGGACAAACAACAACATGTTGGTGAACTACAATGGCTACAGACGGGCGATTCTTCGAACGATAGACGACTTCGGAATTCTGTCGCATGATCTGGTCGGTCTTCCGCGCCGACTGTGCTTGAACGACAGTCAGCCGCCGCTGCTTGAATCCTCGGTCGACACGCGCCGAACGACAAACCTTCCGACGCCTGCAAAGCTTACCGAGAATAAGGTGCTTGCGGATCCGGACAACTGGCTTTCCTTAAGCCGCAGAACCCTTGGAGCGCTTTACGCCTCCTTTCTGATTGCGGAAGATCCACAGAGGCGGCTCGATGCGCGCAAGGCCGCAACACTGACCCATCAGGTCAGTCTGGTGCAGCACATCCTCGACCATCCAAACCTGAGAAGGGTCTTGATTGGCGACGAAGTGGGCCTGGGCAAAACAATTGAGGCGGGGCTGATCGTCCGGCAGCTAATCGATCGCACTCCATCCTTGCGAGTTTTGTATCTTGCGCCAGCGCGTCTGGTTCGCAACGTAACCAATGAGTTTCGCAACAAGCTAGATATTGACGCGCGCATGTGGGTCGCCGGGCCCGCAGGCGACGCTCGCCTCGAGGAGGACAGAATTGTAGTCGCCAGCATTCATCGCGCGGTGTTCGATCAAAACCTCGCACGGGTCGCAAGTAGCGGTCCCTGGGACGTTCTGATCGTTGACGAATGTCATCACTTGTCCGACTGGGACCCCGAAGGGGGCAGCCCAAACCAGGCATATCGGTTGGTATCCCAACTCATGGCCGCACAGCCCACAGAAGGTCGGCTCATTTTGCTGAGTGGTACGCCACACCAAGGACACCAAGGACGGTTCAAGAATGTGCTTCGACTGCTGTCTGATAGCCCCAAGGAGATATCGGGAGCGGCGGGGAGAGTCATCTTCCGCACCAAGGATCGCGTACGCGACTGGAACGGAAACCCGTTATTTCCAGCCCGCGAGATTCGCTCTCCCGTCGTGGTGTCGCTGGGCAAGCCATATGAAGACTGGTATCAGCGCGTAGGCATCCTTTATGAGGGCAACAGCCAGCAGGGCGGTGCTGGTCGTGCAACCGGATGGGCAAAAGGCCAGGCGCTACAGTGGGCGGCGTCGAGCGTACATGCCGGCCTTGGGTTTCTGACGCGCCTTGGTATGCGGCGCCTTAACTGGACGCTTGACAACCCATCACTTCGCAATGCGCTCGAGGCCCTGCGCCCCTATCGCGGAGGCGCGAGGGACGAGGCGCTGGATGCGCTCTATCAACGGATGCTGAAGCAAGTTCGTCTCAACACACCAGATGCGCAACCAGAAGAGGACGCAGAGGACGACGAAGACGCCGTTTGGCGCCCCAATCCAGAAATGCTGGCATCTCTATTGGATGAAGGTGTCGGCCTGATTAGTAGCGATGCGGCACGCAAGAAATGGGAAGAGGTTTGCAGGCTGATCGACGGCGCGCAGGGTGAAAAGGTTGTTCTGTTCGCGCAACCGGTCGAGACCGTAACACTCGTCGCGGACATTCTTGAAAAGCGCTATGGACGTCGTCCCTCGTTGATCATCGGCAACCAAAGCGATGAAGAACGCATGAAACAAGTGGCGGAGTTTCAGGCCGACAACGGCCCGCAGTTCCTCGTCTCATCTCGGGCGGGTGGCGAGGGCCTGAATATGCAGAAAGCACGACGGCTCATCCACCTGGATGTGCCTTGGAACCCCATGGAGTTGGAGCAGCGCATTGGTCGCATCCACAGGTTCGGTTCGCGTAAGAAAGTTATTGTCGATACTGTGGTCGCCAGCGGAAGTCGCGAAGTCGACATGTACCGCATCGCGCGCGAGAAGCTTGCTTTAGTTGCCATGAACATGGACCCGGAACAGTTTGAAACGCTGTTCAGCCGCGTGATGTCGGTAGTGCCACCAAAGGAACTGGAAGACCTGCTCGGCAACGCGGCCACGGCAGGAACGATCGACGCTGAAGCCTCGGCAACCATTGGCAAGCTCGTGACTGAGGGCTTCAAATCCTGGAATAACTTCGACCAGGAATATCGCAAACAGGCGGAAGATATCCTTTCGGCAAACGCCGGCGAGGCCAACTGGGCGGATGTGGGGGCCTTTTTGGTCAAGTATGATTACGCGAAAGATGACGCGAAGGCACATTTTGCGACGTTCGAGTTCAAGGACAACGAGATTATCGATGTGGAGCAAAACGTACCGACGATCCTGATCGGAGATCGACTGTACGCCTGCGGGGACACTGGCGGGTTGCGAGCAGCAAGCTATGACGGAAAAGAAGTGCATGCGCTCGGCATGAATCTGGACGAAATTAAGTCTGCGCTCCGCGAGTCATTCACCCCTGACAGGCCAGCTGGCGCCGCGTTTGTTGCGCGTCCGAAGGACCTCGACTTCCTGGGGGGCGATGGAAAACCGACTATCGTTTTTGCCTTCCTTCAACATGTACTCCATCAAGAAAGCGGTCGCTGGTCAGAACGGAACGTCAAGCTTCGCATCTTTGCGACGGCTTCTGGGCAGGAGCTGAAGGAACTTGACGGCGCCCAACGCGCGTCCGTCGTTCGAGCCGTTCAGTCATCGCAACGGGTTCGCGATCCGATGGGTTTGCAGGTTGACGCCAACATTGCCGACATCGAAACAGCCTTGGTCTCGCAACTAAGGCGCCCTACCGACGATGAACTGTCGAGCGGAATTCGTTATGCCGTTTGGCCAATTGCTGTTGTCGTCCTTGTGCCCTGAAGCAATATCTACTCGCCCTCAGCCTGTTGACCGTCGAGACACACGACGACTTGCAATGAAGCCGTATAACGAGGTGTCGTTCTCGTGGTCAGTGACTCGCTCGGTACGCGATTTGACGACGCGGAATGGTGAACAATCGTCGGCTTCCTACCCCTGTCCGATATTCTTCATTTATCGGACACTGAGACCGAGAATGATGCCGTCCTCTGAGCCGCTACTACTTCTGTTCCAAGATATTCGACGGCGGACAATACCTTGGGTCCCGTTCAAAAAACGGGCGCGTCACTCGGCCATCATGGGGAAACGATCACCAAATGGAACTTGGCGGAGCAGAAGCACATGACAAACCAAAAAGAATGTTGTGAATCTACGGTGTCCCAGAGTCGTCAGGTGATATCATGCAGCCTCTGCCGCAACCTGGATCAGTTCTTCAGGTTCGTTCTGCTCGATGGAAAGTCCTCGCCACAGAATTAACCGGCCGCGGATACAGGATTGTCCGCTGCCGCGGGCTATCCGGGATCACCCGGCGCAAGGAGTCCCAGTTCATCTGGGATCTCGAGACCGGCTCGAAAGTTCTGGACCCCGCAAAGGTCACGCTGGTACCCGATAATTCGTCGGGGCTGATGGACACCAAGCTCTATCTCGAAGCTGCCTTCCGCAACACACCCACGACCTCGCGCAAGCCGATGGCGCTTGGCAAGGCGGCCATTGACGACCTCAAGTTCCAGTACCTGCCAGTGCAGATGGCGCTGGGGCAGGACCGCGTGCGCCTCCTGATTGCTGACGACGTCGGCCTCGGCAAAACGCTTGAAGCCGGGTTGATCACGTCAGAGCTCATCCTGAGGGGACGAGCCAACCGGATCCTGGTAGTGACGACGCGAGCGATGCTGACGCAGTTCCAGAAGGAGTTCTGGACGCGCTTCTCCATTCCTCTCGCCCGCCTCGACAGCGCCGCTATCCAGCGCATGCGGAACCAGATACCCGCCCATTACAACGTCTTCGACCAGTTCGACCGCTCCATCATCTCCATTGACACGCTCAAGAAGGATGGGGCTATGCGGGCCGCTATCGAGGGCTCGTATTGGGACCTGATCATCATCGACGAGGCCCACAACGCTGCAAACCGTGCCCGCAGTACGGGCAACACAGCCGATCGGGCAAAACTTGCTAGGCTCTTGTCCCGGCGTACGGATTCCCTGCTGCTGCTAACGGCGACGCCACATGACGGCTCTCAGGAGAGCTTCGCGAGCCTCGTCGAGATGCTCGACCCGACGCGCGTGCCGAACCCGTCTAGCCTCCAGCGCAAGGACATCGAGGATCTTGTCGTTCGTCGGTTCCGATTTTCACCAGAAGTCATCGCCGACCTACGTAATTCCGTACCGGCAAGAAAGCTCGTTCCTCGAAAATTTCCTCTGAGTCCGGCAGAGGAACGCGCCTACGAGTCTATCGCCGAGCTGCGGCTTGATCTGGACGAGAAGGTGAAGAAGGGGAAGGCCATCGATCTTTTCCGCACGACCTTGGCCAAAGCGATTTTCTCCAGTCCGGTCGCGTGCGCAGAGACACTGGAGCGGCGTATACGCGGAATTGAGCAGGGCACGGCGAACGGCACGCCGGCCGATCTCGGCCGCTTGAAGGCGCTGGCCGAAGAAGTCCGCGCGATCGACACGGCGGCGTTCAGCAAGTACCAGGACTTCCTGCGCTTCATCCGGGACATCAAGTGGTCTGGCAAGGATCCTCGTGACCGACTGGTTATCTTCTCGGAGCGCATCGCGACCGTCGCGTGGTTGGCGGATCGGTTGAAAGAAGATCTGGGCCTGACCGACGAGCAGGTTGCGCGTGTCGATGGCGGCAGTGTCGAGGCAGATGTCCGCACGCAGAAGGTCATCGAGGATTTCGGTCAGAAGGCTTCGCCCCTGCGCGTGCTGATCGCCTCGGACATGGCGTCGGAAGGCCTGAACCTCCACTTCCAGTGCCACAGACTCATCCATTTCGACCTCCCGTGGTCGCTTCTCCGCTTCCAGCAGCGAAATGGCCGTATCGATCGCTATGGGCAGGATCGCGCGCCGATAATCACCTACTTCGTGGCCGAGAGTTCGCACCCGAAGGTCCGCCAGATGTGGGTACTCGAAAAGCTCGTGGACAAGGATGAAGCCGCCCAGAAGGGAGTTGGCGATCCTGCAGTTTTCCTCGGCGCTGGTGACGTCGAGGGTGAGGAAGCGGTGGTGGCCGCAGCCGTTGCTGGCGGCGAGGGCGCCGCAGCCTTCGAGGCGGAGATGGATGGCCGTGCTGCCGAGGTGAAGAAGCACATGAGCCTCGACGACGAGTACGCCGCGCTGTTCGGCGAATACGCCGGTGCACCTGAAGCGCCGGCAAAGCCTGCGTTGGAGGCAGACGGCGCGCCACCCCGACTGTTTCCGGATGCATTCACCTACGCCACAGCGATGCTCCAGCGTCTTGCCATGCCCGAGGAGGGGCTCTTCGAGAAGGCGCCAACATTCAACGCAAAGAACCGAGAGATCAGGCTCACTGTACCGGCGGACATGCTGGCCAGGGACAGCCTGGGATACGCGACCGACGGCGCCGTGGACGAACGCTACATGCCCGAGGAGGCTGTTGCCCAAGGCGGCATCATCGAGTTGACAGACAAGGCTGAAGTTATCAACGGCGCAATCACGCGAGCACGCATGGAGGCGATGGCGTGGCCGACGGCGCAATACCTTTGGGACGGTCATCCCATCCTTGGCTGGTTTTTTGACCGGACGGAAACTTTCTTCCCGGATCACGCGGCCCCCCTCGCACCTCTGCCGGGCCGGCTCGCCAAAGGCGAGGTCGCAGTGCTGCTGCATGGGGCGATACCCAACAGGAACGGTGCGCCGATCGTCGATCGCTGGGCCGTCATTGTTGACGCACCCGGCAAGAAAGCCCGCATCGAAGAGGTGAACGATTTTCTCGCCCGTTCAGGCCTCGCCGGAGAAGTGCCCAATCGCGCCAAGACCGATTTCGACAATTATCAGGAGGTCGTCGCTAAAGCCGTGGACATCTTCCAGACCCACCTGGTGGACCTGCGCAAGACGCGGGAAAAGGAGATCCGCGCCGGTCTTGATGCTGTGCTTGATCGACTTCAAAAGCTCCGCGTCCGCTTCAAAGAGCAGCTTTCGCTCAGCTTCGCATTGCCGGCGGACGCATCGCCGTTGAGCGGGCTGGAAAAGCGTCGCATCACGCTGCGCCAGGAAAAGGAGAAGCAGGTCGGCCAGCTCTTCGACGACTGGACCGAGTGGTTCAAGCGTACCCGCGAGATGGTCGAGGATCCCAATCCCCATGTCGATGTCAAAGCTGTGTTCGTGGGCTAGTCATGGATCTCATCGGTATAGAAAACGAAGCAGAGTTTTTCCCGTCCGGCACTTTGTCTGATGTTCTGAAGGACGAACTGCAGGACATCACGGCGCGCTGGTCAGGCCTTCCGCCCGATGCCCACCCGGTGGAGCGTCTGTCGCGGATGTCCGCAAAGGTCGTCGCGTCGCTACGCCAACTGCGCAATACGTCAGATCGTGAACGCCAGGCCGAACTGGCGCACGATCTGCATTTCGCGCTTGTGACGGCTCTTGGCTACGAATGGAATCGCGGCGTGCACATCACCGCAATGGAGGGTCACCCGCTTGTTCCGATCGCTGGTCGGGCTGTCGATGGAGCTGGGCGAGACGCGTTGTGGATCTTCGACACGCCAATACCGGACCTCGCCGATGAATCCGCGGACCCACTCGGGTCCTGCTTCTCGGAAGATCAGTTTCCTGCTGACGCGAAAGACGCCGCCTTGGTTGACCGGCCGCTTGAGGAAGTTCTGGCCGAAGGTGTTTTCGGGTTAGCAGACGGCCCGCGACATGTACTTGTCTTGGGTCTGTCCCAGATCGCCTTGGTCGACAAGCGCAAATGGCCGGCACGTTCCGTCCTGCGCTTCGACCTGCAGGAAATCTTCAGCCGCGCCGAGCGCGACACGCTGACGGTCATGGCGTGCCTGATCTCGCGCGAGGCGCGCGTGCCGGAGCAGGGCGTGCCCATCTCCGACCGGCTGGAAGAGGAGGCGCAGCGCAACGCAAACGCAGTCACGACCTCGCTCAAGAAGACCGTCCGCGACGCCATCGAGATCCTGGGCCAGGAGGTCCTCGACGTGACCGGTGGCAAGTACCCCGGCACGTTCCCGGACAAGAGCCGGCGCGACGTCTGGATCGACGGTCCCGAGCTTTCGCTTGAATGCCTGCGCTACATGTACCGCCTCCTGTTCCTGTTCTATGCCGAGGCCAATCCGCGGCTGAACATCCTGGACCTCAAGAACCCGGTCTATGCGACGGGCTACTCGCTCGAAGCGCTGCGCGAGCTGGAGTCTGTGCCCCTGCGTACCCCGACGGACCGGCAGGGCACCTATCTCTGGGAAAGCCTGCAGCGCACGCTTGATCTCCTCTACAAGGGCGAGAACGAGGTCCTGCGCCTGCCGGTCGTAAAGGTCGCGCTGCTTGACCCGGCAAGCACGCCGCTCTTGAACAGCCTGCGCCTGCGCAACGAGGCGATCCAGAAGGTGATCCGCCTCCTGTCGCTGCGATCCACGGGCAAGGGCACGGGGCGCATTTCCTACGCCAAGCTTGGCATCGGCCAGCTGGGCGCGGTCTACGAGACGCTGATCTCGTTCACGGGCGTCGTTGCCAAGACGGACCTCATCGAGCTGAAGCCCCGCAAGGGACGCGCCGCCGAAGCCGACGAGGGCGACAGCGACGATGAAAAGGACGAGGACGACGACGACGCGGTCAACGAGCAAGACGGCGAAGACACCGCAGACGATTTCCGGCGCGACAAGGTGGACACGCTGGCCCCCAGCTGGTTCGTCCCCCGCAGCCGCATCAACGAGTTCAAGCGCGAAGATGTCGTCTTCAACGGAGCCGAGGCACGGGTCTATCCGAAGGGCACCTTCATCTACCGTCTGGCCGGCCGCGACCGCGAGAAGTCAGCCTCCTACTACACGCCGGAACCTCTGGCGCGCCTGCTCGTCAAGCATGCGCTCATGGAACGCTGCAAGGACCTCAAGGCCGACGACATCCTGGACCTGAAGATCCTCGAACCCGCGATGGGGTCGGCGGCCTTCCTTGTCGAGACGACGAACCAGCTCGCCGACATCTACCTTGAGCGCAAGCAGAAAGAGACGGGCCGCACCATCCCCCAGGAGCAGGTGGTGGTCGAGAAGCAGAAGGTCCGGGCCTATATCGCCGACCGCAACTGCTTTGGCGTCGACCTGAACCCGGTGGCGGTCGAGCTCGGGGCCATCTCGCTCTGGTTGAACGGCCTGCATGCGAGCGAATTCTCGCCCTGGTTCGGCGACCAGCTGCATGCCGGCAACTCGCTCATCGGCGCGCGACGGGCATCCTATGAACCAAAACTGCTGACCGCGAAGAAGCAGGCCGACCTCTGGCTGACGGCAAAGCCTGAGGAGATCGGCTGGCGCAGGCGCCTGCCCGAGGGGCATGTCTGGCAGTGGCTGCTGCCCGCGCGCGACATGGCAAATTTCGAGAAGGACAAATCGATTGCCCCCTTCGCGGGCAAGGCGCAGGAGCGCATCAAGGCGTGGCGCAAGAGCGACTTCTTCAAGGCGCTTGAGCCCCACGAGGTGAAACTTCTCCAGCGCCTCAGCCGCATCACCGAAGCCTTGTTCGACCAGGTGGCCGAGGATCTTGCCCGGACCCGCGCGGACGCCAATGACGAGATCACGCTGTGGCCCGACCGCGTGATGCCGGGCAACAAGCGGCTCGACTTCCGGGGCAAGGAAAGCCTGCGCGCCCGCCTGACCGGCGCCGACCATGCCGCCAACACGCTGCCTTACAAGCGCCTGAAGACGGCGATGGACGCGTGGTGCGCACTCTGGCTCTGGCCGCTCGACAAGGCGAACCTGCTGCCGGGACGTGCCGAGTTCCTCCATGGCATGGCGATGATCCTCGAAGGTGGATTTGCCGCCGACGGCTCGCTCGCGGCGCCCAGCCTTGATGACTATGCCAACCCCTCGCCGGACCTGTTCGAAACCCTTGAGAAGCCGGGACGTCCGCGCGGCATGGCGGAGGCGGCCAGTGCTGCCCGCCGCGACCTGTTCCGCGAGACGAATGTCGAGGCCCTCATCGAGACGTCCGAGTGGCTGAAGGTTGCAGTGGACGTGGCCGAGCGTGAGCGTTTCGTCCACTACGACCTGATCTTCTCTGACGTCATGAAGGCGCGCGGCGGCTTTGACGTGATCGTCGGCAACCCGCCCTGGGCGAAACCCTCGTGGAACGAAGGCGACGTACTCGCAGATATCGATCCGCTCCATGCAGGCCTGCCAGCATCATCGGTGAAGAAGATCCTTGCTGAAGCGCTGTCCAAGGCCAAGGGTGAAAAGCGGTTCCTGCAAGCGTTCACCTCCGTGCGCGGGGCGATGGAGGTGACCTCGTCCGAGGTCATGCAACCTTTCGCAGGCGGAGGGTCAAACAATCTCTATCGCTGCTTCATCGACCTCGCCTTCCGCCTGACGGCGCCAGCAGGTTACGCGGCGCTGATCCATCAGGATGGGCATTTAGGCGATCCGAAATCTGGTGCGTTTCGGCGGCACTGGTACGGCCGCATCGCAAAGCACTTCGACCACAGCAACAAGATCACATCTAAAAATTTCTCAGAGGTGGTGGATCATGTTCGCTTTAGCATTAACATTTATCGCGGAAGTCCCAGTGCTATCTCCTTCGATCAGTTCGGCTTTGCGTTTTTGCCTCGACAGATTGAGGATTCGTATGCCGATCAAGAGGGGCGTGGCGATGTCCCCGGGATCAAGGGCAGAGACGGAAACTGGGATACGCGCGGGCATCGCGATCGCATCGTGCGGATCGACCGAGACGCATTGTCGGTCATTCACGCCCTGTCCGAAGGAGACGCCGTTCCGGTCGAGGAGGCGCGGTTCATCCAGCCCTACTCGACAGGCATGCTGGATGTTTTCCGGAAGATGGCCCGCTTCCCGAAGCTCGACGCTGCGATGGCGGCCGGCGCGGGTTCCTCGGCTGCTATCGATGACAGTTCGGCGTCGTGGCAGATGTCCGCCCACTGGCACGAAGTCGGCGCGCAAAAGGATGGCACGATCAAGCGGCAGACCGGGTTCAGGCCTGCCGATGAAATGATCCTGCAGGGCCCTCATTTTCATGTCGGCAACCCGCTCTACAAGACGGCGCGAAGGGTGGCGCGCACGAACGCTGACTACGACATCATCGACCTGACGCTGGCCCCCGACGACTACCTGCCACGCACCAATTACGCGCCGGCGGTCAGCAAGTCGGAGTATCGCAACCGCATGACCCGCTGCCGCTGGGATCCGAGCAAGACCCATGCGGATTTCTACCGCGTCGCGTTCCGGGCCATGATCAACCTCAACAGTGAGAGAAGTCTTATCAATGCGCTTATTCCCAAAGGGGCCACGCACGTCAACAGCGTAGAAAGTGTCGCCTTCCGCGGTGATTCCCACTTACTCTCAGCGTGCGCGTTTTTCCATTCGATCGCTGCCGACTTTTACCTGAAGGCAAGCGGAAAGCAGAACCTCCACGATAAGGACGTCCAATCATTCCCGTGGTTTGACGCCGACGAAACGGCACGTCACCGGGTTCTCCGTCTGACGTGCTTGACCGCCTCGTATGCGGATCTTTGGAATAGCTGCGCCCCGAAACTGTCTGCGCAACCGTGGTCCTCCTCCGATCGACGCTTATCTCTAGAGGGTAACGTTCAAGGCCCGCTAAAGTGGAACCGTACTGCGGGCCTAAGGACTGAATTCGCCCGCCGCATGGCGCTCGTCGAGATCGATGTTCTCGTGGCACAAGCATTGGGTTTGAGCCTCGACCAGCTAGTCGAGATCTATCGGATCTACTTCCCGGTCCTGCAGGAGAACGAGGCCGGGACCTGGTACGACCAGCAGGGCCGCATCGTCTGGACCTGCTCCAAGGGCCTGCCCGGCGTTGGCTGGCTCGATGAAAAGGGCAAGAGCCCGGGCCGTTCGGCGTGGGAGAAGATCCTCGCCTCCAAGCCTGCGGAGCTCTCTTGCGTCGTCACGGACGACACGCAGCCGGGCGGACCGCGCAAGGTCACCCGCCGCTTCGTCGGGCCCTTCACCACCTGCGACCGCATCGAGGACTACAAGCGCGCCTGGGCACATTTCGAGCGCCTGAAGGCCGGAGGCGCGGCCTGACATGAACCCGATCCTGCTTGGCCGCCATGTCGAGGAGAGCCTGCGCGAGCTCGTGCACGGCACGCTGAACACGACCAGCCTCGCCTTCACCGGTTCGGTCGAGCGCTTCCTCGACGCACCCGCAAACTTCATCAAGGGGCCGTGGGTCTCGGTCGACATGCCCTTCCGGCAGGTCGACGGTGCAGGCGAGGGGACATGGCGCCAACCCTTTCCCACGGTTCCGTTGCGCTTTGCACCTTACCAGCACCAGATGGAAGCGTTCGAGCGCCTCGGCGGCGACAAGCCCCGATCGACGCTGGTCGCCACGGGCACGGGATCGGGCAAAACGGAATCATATCTCTGGCCGATCCTCGACCATTGCCGGCAGCAGAAGGGCAAGCCCGGCATCAAGGCGATCCTGATCTATCCCATGAACGCCCTTGCGACCGACCAGGCGCGGCGTCTTGCAACTGCGCTTACGTCGATCCCGGCTCTCAGCGGCGTGCGCGCGGGGATTTACGCTGACGCAGAACCAAAGAACGCGACGCACGAAGTCACTGAGGACAGCATAATCACGCACCGCGAAACGATGCGACGCCAGCCTCCGGACATCCTGCTCACGAACTACAAGATGCTGGACTACTTGCTGCTTAGGGGCCAGGACAGGAAGCTCTGGCAGGCAAATGCGCCAAGCACTTTGAGATTCCTGGTGGTTGACGAGATGCACACCTTCGACGGGGCGCAGGGCGCAGACCTCGCCTTGTTGTTGCGACGATTGAAGCATCGGCTTCGGACACCCGACGGTCATCTGGTATGCGTCGGCTCATCTGCCACGCTGGGATCCGGCGTCGACGCGGCAGTCGCCTTGCGCGGCTACGCCGAGACAATATTCGGCGAACACTTTGATGACGGCGCGGTCATCCGTGAAACCCGAAAGGCCCCTCCGGAGGTTTTCCGGGAGCCGGAATACTTCGACCGTCTGCAGCCCGAGGAAGTTGTCACGGCGATCGCCGAGGCTGAAAACCTCGACCAACCCGGAGCGGCGCGTCGACTGGCGATTTGCCTTTTCCCGGACAAGCGTGACCCCGACTTGGCCATATTCCATACCAAGGACCCTGTGGACGCTTCGTGGCGCCTGTCGCTGGGGCAGAGACTGCTTGAACACAGCCTCTGCCAGCGCGTCCTGAAGATCATCCATGAGGCTCAACGTCCGGTATCGCTGGACGAGATTGCCGCTGCACTCGGACAGGTCAAGACGCTACGCGATTGGGATCCGACAGCCCATCGTGCACTCGCGGAACTGGTTGTGTCGCTGGTGGCTTGGGCGCGAACGGGTACGCCGCAGGCCTTGCGCCCGCTCTTCAACGTGCGCCTGCAGGTTTGGATCCGCGAAATGGGCCGCATGGTTGCGAGCCTTCCGAAGCAAGCACCGGATGGCAAACTGACGCCAGTGGACCTGCACCACGCGCTGGATCTTGATCAGCTGCGGTTGAGGCGAATGCTGCCAATCGTGAACTGCAATCACTGCGGCTCAACCGCCCACATCGGACGGATGCAAAATTCATCGTCGAGTTGCTGGGCGCCTCTGGATCAGATTTATGAGGAGTTCTTCGAAGACCGCGGCGGCGGCGAACTCCGGTTGTTCTACCATGAGAGCATTGAGCGCGCCGGCAAGCTGCAAGGCGGGAAGGGGCAGGTCGTCAAGGGAACCCTGAACGCTGAAACCATCGAATTCGGAGTTGGCGACGCCAACGGTGCGGCGGCGCCGGTTTGGATGTATGCGCCGGTGGACGGAAATGGAAATATCGACCGGACATGTCCCGCATGCGGTCACGTCCAGGGTCTGTTGCTCTTCGGCATGCGCGCCGCGCGCCTGACCGCCGGCATCACTTCGACCCTCTACACCTCCACGCAAAACGAGGAAGACCCAACAGCGAAGCCGCGCTTCCTCATGTTCTCGGATTCGGTTCAGGACGCCGCACATCGTGCGGCCATTGCGGAAACCCGCAACGCGCTCTCCGTCTCGCAGAAGGCGCTGTTCAAGGCGCTCGTGGCCGCCGACAACAAGGATCTCACGCTCAATGACGTGATCAGATCCGTGCCTCAACAGTATCTTGACGAGATGGGCGGCGACGACTTCACGGCACAATTCATCGCCCGCGAACAGTCCTGGCGGAAAACCTATCAGGACCTCGTGCTGAACGGCACGCCAGTGACTGATCCAGTCTTCCTTGAGCATTTGCGGGTTCGGTTGGGATGGGAATTTTTCGTTGACCTTAGCTACCGTGCGCACTTCAGCCACACGCTGGAAGCGAACGGACTGGCGTCGGCAGATGTGCCGGTAAACCTCCTACAAGAGGCGGCAGGGAAATTGTCCCGCCATCTGCACAATGAGGTGCCAGCCGCTGGCGTAATCGATCCGCACCAGATTCTTCTGTTCCTTGCCGGTGTGCTGCAGCGCATGCGCCGACAGGGATCCGTCGCCCATTCCTATGTAGAGCTGGCAGTCGGCTCGAGCGACAATCGCGGGTTAGGTTGGTTCGCCTCTTCCGCCAAACTAGGTCTCGGAAGAACCAGGACACTTCCGTTTCCAGATCATCGCCGCGGTTTGTCGCCCCTCCCCGTGTCGTTGGGAGTCGCCGCCGCTGGATTTGAGGACGTTACGCGCAGCCACGCGGCGAACTGGTACCGCGACTGGCTCTTCCGGACGCTGGGCCCTGCATCTCTTCAAATCGGCTCCGATCCTGACCTGGTTTATTCAGCAGCGTTGCAGCGGCTCGAAGCGGACGCTGTCATCCGCAGGGTCAATGGCCCGGAAGGCTCTCGCCAACACGGCTGGTTGGTGGATCCGGCGAAGATCTGGGTCTCCGGACAGGCGGCGACCTTGGTCTGCACGCATTGTCGTCGCCGCGAGACCATGACTTTCCGAAGCGCTGAAAAGCTCGATGGCATGCCATGTACCCGCATCGGCTGCCGCGGCAGATTCAAGGCCGAGCCCACAGTGGCAAGGCCTGCGTTGATGCGGTCGCTTGGTTCGGACCGGAACCATCGGGTCGTCGCGGTCGAACACACAGGGCTGTTGGAAACGGATCAACGGCTGCACATCGAGACAGGGTTTATCAACGGCGAAGATCGCTGGTCTCCTAACCTGATTTCCGCCACGCCGACGCTCGAAATGGGCATCGACATCGGCGATCTGTCCACGATGCTGCTTAGCTCCGTTCCGCCCGAAGAGGCAAATTATGTGCAGCGCATGGGACGAAGCGGACGACGGGACGGTAATGCCCTGAACATGGTGCTGGCCACGTCTCGCCCGCACGATCTTCAGTTCTGGGAAGATCCAATGCCGATGTTGGCGGCTCAGGTCCGTCCCCCGGGCGTCTTCCTGGCGGCCGAGGCAGTGCTGCTGCGTCAGGTCACTGCATTCACACTCGATGCCTATGTCGCTGCCACGGAAGAGGGGGGCGATTACGGGAAGGTTCGTGACGTTCTGCGTCGGCGGAGGGAGAATGTCTCCTCAGGTTTCCCAGTCGAGTGGCTCGACCTAGTGCAAAAGCGCGGGAGCGAGCTTGCCGAAGCCTTCCTGTCGAAGCTGCCTGCGGACGTAAAGGAGCGTCCAGAGGTTGCTGCGCGCGTGAGAGAATACCTCACCACCAATGGCAATCGATCCATCGCATGGCGCATCGGTTCGGTCTTTGACGAAGCGGCTAGCGAGCGCGCGAGACTGATCGAGAAACGGGATGAAGTCACTCGTGAACAGGAAAAACTGAGGCGTCGTCGTGCGGAATTTACCGACCAGGAATACGAGCGGCTCGAAACCGAACTGGCGAAAGACAAGGCCGAGATTAATCGGCTGATACGCACAGGGATTGAAGACGTCTCCGTGCTCAAATTCCTCACCGACAAGGGCGTACTACCGAACTATGCGTTCCCAGAAGAGGGGGTGAAGCTCACGTCGATCCTGTCGCGCCGAAGTGAAGGTGCTCGCGACGAGGACGGCCTCCTTTATCTTGAATATGTGCGGCCCGCGAGTTCTGCACTGACCGAATTCGCGCCGGGTCAGTTTTTCTATGCGAATGGCCGGCAGGTCCGGATCGAACGTCTGGAGATTGGCAAGAACGACTTGACCTCGTGGACGTTTTGCCAGGCGTGTTCCTTTGTCAGCCCGCACCACGAAGATGTCGGCAGTTCGACCTGCCCGAAGTGCAACGACCAGATGTGGGCAGACAATGGTTCGCGCCACGAAGTGGTCATGCTGAAATCCGTGATCTCGATCAACAGTGAGGAGGGGGCCGCTATCCGAGATCAGGACCAGCGGCAGCAGCAACAGTTCGATCGCGCGATGGTGCCGTCCTATGGCCCAGAAGATATATCTGCGTCCTGGTTCACGCGCGAAGAAGCAGGGACACCGTTCGGATTTGAATTCATTTCCAATTGCCAATTCCGGGATTTCAACTTTGGGCGCAAGACGCCGATGAGGCTGGGGCCGAGGATCGCTGGTGATCTCCGTCCAGCCGACCCGTTCCGGATCTGTCGCCACTGCGGCACGCTCCAGACGTCGAGGTCCGATGGCGACAGCCCGGGGAAGCATCCGCCTCGCTGCAAGGCCGTAACTGAAAAGGGAATGCCTCGCACGAAATGGGAGACCCGGGTTTTTCTTATGCGCGGCTTCTCGACGGAAGCCATCCGCGTGGTGATCCCCGTGATCGGCGATATCGACCACGACGACATCAAGAGCTTCGTTGCGGCCATCAACCTCGGAATGCGCCGTTACTTCGCGGGCAAGGTTGACCACATCCGCTCAGCAGTCGTCGAAGCGCAGCTCGACGGCATGACGACGGTCCGCAGCCTCTTTCTCTATGACGCGGTCCCCGGTGGCTCCGGTTATCTCCGGCAGATCGGGGAGCACCCTGAAACGATGAAGGCGATCATTCTGCGGGCTGCTGAGGCGCTGCGGGACTGTCCGTGCTCGCGCGACGGCCGGACTGGTTGTTACCGTTGTGTGAAGTCCTATCGGTCCCAGTTCGGGCCGGGAGAGCCAGACCGCGAACGCGCTCGGGGTCTGATGGAGGCGATCCTACAGAAATGGGACAGCCTGACGCAAACCGAAGCCGGTATCGACGACTCCATTCGCGGCGCGATGGTCGAGAGCGCGCTGGAGAAACGTTTCCTCGGCGCGTTGGCCAAAGCCTACGGTGAGGCCTCGCTGGTTCCGCAAGTGCTGTCTGGCGGTCGTCGAGGTTTCATCCTGAAAGCCGGCACGAAGGACGCACAGCGTCTCTGGACGATTGAACCGCAGGTTAATGTTGAAACACGCTTCAGGGGCATGCCTCGCAAGCGTGTGGACTTCCTGATGACCCCGGTCGGCCGCTCTTCATCCAAGCCGATCATCGTAGAAATGGACGGGATCGAGTACCACGCCGAAACGGTTGATCGCGACTTGCTCGACCGTCTGACCATGATCCGCCAAGGAGAAGTGCATGTCTGGACCTTGGCGTGGAAGGACCTCGACGAGGTCCCTACGGCGCCGCTGAACCCGTTTGATGAGAAATCGTTCGATGCCAACAAGAGCGGCCGATTAGGGAGGGTGCTTGCCCACCCGGATCTTGGAACCGTCGCCGAAGAGATCAAGCTGCTGCGCACGTCTGACGCATTTTCGCTATTCCGGCGGGTTCTGGATGCCGAGACGGACGATGCCCTGGCTGCAATCTCGGTGTTGCTCCGGAGTATAATCGGCACAGGACAAAAACTTGACGCGCTACCACGCTTCGCCAGCGTTTCGGCTGACGGCAAACACTTTCTCAGCGCAGGCCTGCCGGAGCATGTCGCTGACGGAGGGCTCGACCTTTACATGGCCTGCCAGCAAATCTCCCTGTCAGAGTGGAAGCTGCAGCATCAGGATCTACGTGTGCTCCTGAGGGGCGAATTGCCGCCTCCGGGCGACACGCCACCCGCGCGCGAAAGCTATACCCGGGCTTGGCGCGGTCTTTGGCGTCTCGTAAATCTGTTTCAGGGTGTGCGCGGCTTGCACGTTGAGCTGGAGGGGTTGGAGACCTTGTCTCCGCCCGACATGTCGGCCAGCGCAAGTACGGGCGGCGATGGGCGGGCAGGAGCATGGGATGAGGCGCGATCGCTATGCGAAGAGGCATTCCATCCGCTGATCGACGCGCTGGTGGCCGCGTCGGTTCCGGGACCGGATCTACTTGGTAACGACATCGTCCACGGCGGTCGCGTCGTGGGCATGATGGAGTTCGGATGGGCTGATGGCCGCGTGGCCGTCGCAGAGCGCGATCTGGGGAATACAGACTGGACCATTATCTCATTTGATCCATCAGGGGACGGCTTGTCGGAGGCTGTCGCGAAGATCTTGAAGGCGCTGGAGAGGGCGAAGGCATGAGCAGAGCTATGGCTATGCGCGTTTCGTATGACGTCGGCTGCATGAAAAGCTTGCGCAAGCTGCCGGATCGCGTGACGGCGAAATTCATGGAGATGATGACCCGCTACATGAGCGACCCTTCGAGCAACGGCCTCAATCTCGAGACGGTAGAGGGCGCCAAAGACAGCTCGATCAAATCCCTTCGTGTCGACCAGGGGTATCGGGCCATCGCGTTTGTCGTAGGCGGGGACATCATGTTTGTCCATGTCAACGAGCACGACAGCGCCTACAAGTGGGCAGAAGGCAGGCGGGTCAAACTTGATCCACAAACCAACAGAATCCGAGTAGTGGAGGAGATCCAGGTCGAGTCCGAAAGGGTGGACCGGAAGCACGCCGAAGCGCCCCGCCTTTTCGCGAAGGTCGCCGACAAGCGTCTTCGCGCCTTGGGCGTCACCGACGAAGAACTGCCGCTCGTGCGGGCGATCGGCTCATTGGACGAACTGGAAGGCATGGAAGACCGGTTCGACACGACCACGTTCCAGGTTCTGTACGGCCTCGCTGCGGGCTACAGCGACGAGGAAGTCTATGCACTCATCGGCTCCGCGCCGTCCAAGGATACCGCGCAAGCGAAACCTGAGGACATCACTTTCGGGAAGCTGATCGAGACCGACGAAAGCCGTCAAACGATCTTCATTCCCGAAACCGAGGCCGAGCTCCGTCGCTTTTTCGAGGGCAGCCTTGAAGGCTGGCGGGTATTCCTGCACCCCGAACAACGGAAGATCGCCTATCGGGACGTCAAGGGCCCCGTGATGGCGCGCGGCGGCGCCGGCACCGGCAAGACTGTTGTCGCGATGCACCGCGCAAAGCATCTTGCCGACCGGATCGCCAGCGACCCCAACCGGGTCGGCCAGCGCGTGCTCGTCACGACGTTCACGTCGAACCTAGCCCATGACATCGAGGCCAACCTCAAAACCCTTTGCCCCGAGCATCTGGATGGCAATCCGCCGAGGATCGAGGTTGTCAATCTGGATCGCTGGGTGAGCCAGTTCCTCAAGCGCAAGAATTTTGCCCGTCGCGTGGCCTATTTCGGAGAAGACCGGAATCGTCTCGACACCTTGTGGTCTGACGTGTTGCGGGATCACGCCCTGCCTGAAGGACTATCCGAGGCGTTTGTGAAAGCCGAATGGGCGCAAATCGTGCAGGCCAAAGGCGTCACGGATCGGGCGGCGTATCTAAAAGTCTCCCGATCTGGACGCGGAACCCCTCTGGATCGAAAGAAGCGGTCCGCACTCTGGGAGATTTTTGCGGACTACCGCGCCCGCATGATCGCAGACGGTCTTGTGGAGCCGGATGATGCCTATCGGGAGGCGACCGAGATCCTCGCGTCTGAGGCTCCCAACTTGCCCTATGCGGCGGTGGTGGTCGATGAGGCGCAGGACATGGGCGAGCTCGCTTTTCGCCTTATCCGGGCAATCATGCCGGATAGCAGCACCCGGGACCCGGACTCGATTTTCATCGTTGGCGATGCACACCAGCGCATCTACGGGCGCAAGGCGAGCATGTCCGCTTGCGGTATCAATGTGCGAGGGCGCTCGCATCGTTTGAAGTTGAACTACCGGACAACCCACGAGATAAGGGCTTGGGCCGTTTCGGTGCTCGAAGGTGTAAGCGTCGACGATCTCGACGAGGGCGTAGACACGCTCCAGGGCTATATCAGCCTGATGCGGGGACCGGCGCCAGAGCTTGTTGCCTGCCGATCCGAAGCTGAGGAGCTGGATGGATTGGGGGCGTGGGTTCGGCAGCTCGGCAAGGGCGGCACCTCGCTGTCGGATATTGGCGTGCTTTGCAGCACGCGCGCTGGAACCGAGCGAGTTCGGGAAAGTCTTGTTGCTGCCGGTACACCAGCGGTCATCCTACAGGCAGGGGCCGCGGACGACAGGAAAGCCGAGGGTGTGCGCGTTGCCACGATGCACCGGGCCAAAGGGCTCGAATTCGTTGCGGTCGCGATCCCGTTCATGTCGGAAGGCACGTTTCCGCCGGCCGGTGTGCTGAATGCGGCGGTAGATGAAGCGGACAAGGCCGACATGAACAACCAGTACCGGTCGTTGCTTCACGTGGCCGCGACGCGTGCCAAGTCGGCCCTTCGTGTCTCTTGGTCGGGCAAGGTCACTCGATTGATACCTGAAGGGGTGCGCAGGGCGTCGTCGCCGTAGTCACTGCCTGGTTGTCCGTCAAGGCGAGGCTGCTCGCACGTCCTCGGACTACAGCGCAGGATCGGACTCGGTCAACATATCGCCGATCAGCACTCGGTTGAGCAACCGCTTGTACGCCGGCCGGTGCCGGCGAACATCAGGCGGACGGGGACGCAGTGTCCGGCTCGGCGTCGTCGTCGGGCGCGGCCAGCGCCTGCTCTAAGTGTGCCACGTCGCCGGGGGCGTCCAGTTCCACGCGTTCGATTTGGTGGAAGCGCTTCACGATCTTGCCGCTGCTGATCTTAACGTCGTGGGCATCGTCGTTGGCTTGGCGGATATGGTCGGCGAGTTTCCCCATGCGCTGCTCGAAGCGGACGAAGTCCTTGCCCAGCTTGCCCAGTTCGTCCTTGATGACGTGCACTTGTCGGCGTGTCTCAACGTCCTTCATTACGGCCCGCGCCGTGTTGAGCACGGCCATCATGGTCGTGGGCGAGACGATCCACACGCGCCGCTGCATGGCGTGGTCCACGACCTCCGCGTGGTATGCGTGGATCTCGGCGAACACCGCCTCGGCGGGTATGAACATAACGGCGCCGTCGGAGGTCTCGCCCTCAACGATGTAGCGGCTTGCGATATCGTCCACATGCTTCCTCACATCGGCGCGGAATTGGCGCTGCGCTTCGCGCCGCTCGGTCTCGGCCGCTCCCGGGTAAAACATGCGGTGATAGTTCTCGAGCGGGAACTTTGAATCTACAGCTACTTTGCCCGTAGGCTCCGGCAGGAACAGGACGCAATCGGCACGATGGTTATTGGTGAGCGTGTGCTGCAAAGCGTAGGCCGTAGGCGGCAGTATGTTTCGTACCAACGCCTCGAGTTGCACCTCGCCGAAGGCTCCGCGTGAGCGCTTGTCGCCGAGCAGCTCTTGCAAGCTCACGACGTTGGTGGTGAGGCCGTCGATCTTGCGCTGCGCCTCGTCGATCGTGGCGAGACGCGTCATGACGCTGGTGAAGGTCTCGTTGGTCTTCTTGAAGCCCTCATCGAGGCGCTCGCTTACGCGGCCTTGAATCTGCTCCAGGCGGGCGTCGGTGGTGCGCGTCAGCGTCTCCACGCTTGCGTTAAGCTGCAGCGACAGCGCGCGTATAGCCTCGTTCTGCGTGTTCGCCTGCTCGGCCAGCGCGGAGAGGGACCTTTCCAGCATCTCGCTTCGCATCTCGCCTAGCCGCGCTAACACGCTCTCTCGGTGCTCGCCTAGTTGTGTGAGCAGGCTCTGCCGAGATTCCGCGACGCCGGCGGAAAGTGCTTCGCGGTTCGCGGCTAGTTCTTGGTTGATTGAGATCTGTAGGGTGAGCAGCGCGTCGCGAGTCTGACCCAGTTGCTGGTCGATGGTGGTGCGCAGTTGGTCGGAGCGTTCAGCACTGCCGCCGATGATGCGGTCTCCCAAACCCGCGAGGCCAGCGTTGAGATCGCGGAGCATAGCAGTGTGCTTGCCCTCAAGCGCACGCTCGAAGTTCGCGAGCAATTCTGTGGGCGCTGGCCCTCGCTGCGCGAGGCGGACCACGGCGAAGAGAACTGCGGCGACGAGCACCAGTGCGAGGACTAAAATCGTTATCTCAAATGGGGACAGGGTCATGCGGCGTGTGTACCGGGGAGGCGTTGCGGTCGAGAAGGTGATAAGCAGAATGAACGCCATTCGGCTTTCTTTGGCAAGCACCAGCGTCCCCCTCGGTAAGGGGCTCTACGATCCTTCGAGTGCTATACGTCGTTATCGCTGTCAGGCAGTGATGATAGGCTCACCGTTTGTAGGGTGTTACAACTCTTGTCAGAGACTCGGGTTGGGCGCCAAGTGGCGCGACGAGCGCCTCTGAGATGCGAAGCTGTGTGGGATAGGATGCTGAAAGGTTTGTTTCTATTGTTACTCGCCACTTTCTTCGTTCAGGCATCCGGGGCGGGGGCCTCCGAGGTGGTGTCGGAGCAATTCGAGTGGAACGCCGATGAGCCTACGGACATCAAGGCTATTGAACATGGTCCGCTGCTGCTGCAGCTCTCGGCTTCGGCCAAGCTCAGTGAAGAGGCCCCCCAGGCGCCGGCAAGTGGCTGGCTTCAACGTGAATGCAAACGGGCTAGTTCCACGCTTACTTGCGCTCGATACATTTTTGGTGACAGTCTTCTCAGAGTTGAGAACCTGTGTGGGTTGAGCCATGCGCAAGGAAGGTCTTTCGTTTGTCCTCACCGCAAGCGACTTGGTCAATCACTTGGCTTGCCAGCGCCTGACCGCCCTCGATCTGGCAGTCGCGAGCGGACATTGCGCCAAGCCAGATGCTCCCTGGGACCCTTCGCTGGATGTCCTACGCGAGAGAGGTTTCGAACACGAGCGACGCTACGTACACCAGCTGCAGGCGTCAGGACGGGAGATCCACACCATCGACAGCATGGGCGTTGGTCCGAGAGCTGTCGAAGAAACCCGAACTGCGATGCATCGGGGGGTTCAGGTGATTGTTCAAGGAGCACTAGCGCATGGCCGTTGGGAAGGTCGGCCTGATATTTTGCAGCGTGTGGATGTGCCAACAAAGCTCGGGAAGTGGGGCTACGAGGTTGTTGATACAAAGCTCGCCCGGGAGACCAAGGCGGGCACGATCCTGCAGTTGAGCCTGTACTCCCAACTGGTGGCGTCTGTGCAGGGTACCACGCCACGGCTCATGCACGTCGTAACGCCTCGGACACTGGAGCACCCGGAGACCTATGCGACCGACGATTTCAGCGCGTATTTCGACTATGTGCGATTGCGTCTCGAACGGATGACTGCGTCCATAGAAACTGAGCCGGCGTACCCCGATCCCAAGACACATTGCGATGTCTGTCGCTGGTCGCAGCTTTGCGAGGATCGCCGCCGAGCCGACGATCACCTTTGTCTTGTGGCGAATATTTCGGCGCTCCAGATCGCAGAGTTGCGGGAGCACGGCATCAATTCGATGGCGGCGCTTAGTACAACACCAGTGCCGTTGGCATGGAAACCCGCAAGAGGCAGCGCGCAAAGCTACGAGCGAGTTCGTGAGCAAGCGCGCGTTCAAGTACAAAGTCGGGACGAACAACGGCCGATCTATGAGGTTCTCCCGATGGAACCGGGGCAGGGTCTGGCACGATTGCCGACCCCGTCGGCTGGCGACGTCTTTTTCGATCTGGAGGGTGATCCGTTCATCGGGGATAGCGGGCTTGAGTATCTGTTTGGGTGTGTCTACGAGGATGCGGGGGGGCTGCACTACCGGGCGGACTGGGCGCTAACGCGGACCGACGAGAAGCGCGCGTTCGAAAGTTTGATCGATTGGCTAATGGAGCGCCTCAAGCTCTACCCGGACATGCACATCTATCACTATGCGCCGTACGAACCGGGGGCGCTGAAGCGGCTGATGGGCCGCTACGCCACGCGCGAGGAAGAGGTTGACCAACTCCTCCGCGGTGATCGCTTGGTGGATCTCTACACCATCGTGCGTCGAAGCATTAGAGCTGGCGTCGAAAGCTACTCGATTAAGCGGCTTGAGGCCTTCTATGGTTTCGCGCGCACGGTGCCGCTGAGGGATGCCAATGTTGCTCTGTTCGCCATGCAGTCGCGCCTGGAACTCGGCGACGCAGCTGAGGCAGATCCCGCCGAACGGGCCGCGATAGAGGGATACAATCGGGACGATTGCATCTCGACGTACGCTCTCCGTCGTTGGCTCGAGGCGATCCGTGCAGACGAAATCGCCAGAGGCTCCCAAATCGACCGACCTCTACCGCGAGAAGGCGCAGCTAGCGAGGACGTTAGTGAATGGACCAGGCGGGTCGGTGCGATCCAAGCAAGGCTGATTGACGGGATTTCGCCTGATATTTCTGAGCGCGGGTCGGCGGAGCAGGCGCGATGGGTGTTGGCGAACATCCTCGATTGGCACCGGCGAGAAAAGAAAGCGAACTGGTGGGAGTATTTCAGACTGTGCGATCTCGTGCCCGAAGACTTGATGGACGAGCGGTCCGCAGTCTCGGGCTTGGAATTCATAGGTCCCGTTGGTGGGACGGGCAGAGCGCCCGTGCATCGTTATCACTTTCCGCCGCAAGAGATTGAGTTGCGTGACCGTGATAAATTGCGCTGCGCCGGCGGGGAGCCGCTCGGTAGCGTTGAGGCGATCGATTTCGAGGCGCGCACTATCGACATCAAGAAAATGATCAAGACGGCCGATGTGCATCCTGTCGCCGCCTTTGTATTTGACGACGTGCCGACTAACGTGTTGAGGGACGCGCTCGTAAGTGTTGGAGAGGATGTCGCGGCCAACGGCGTCGAGATTGACAATATTGCATCGCCTGCGCGTTCCTTGCTGCTGCGCGCGCCGCCGACTGTAATGCAGCACTCTGCGCGCGATGAGCCAGGGCGCCCGGCTCTCGATGTTGCACTCTCGGTCGCGTCCGATTTGGACGGCGATGTGCTGGCGATTCAGGGACCGCCAGGTGCCGGTAAAACGTTCACCGGAGCGCGCATGGTTCTGAAACTCGCAAGAGAGGGGGCGAGGGTCGGCATTACGGCGAACAGCCACAAGGTCATCCGAAACCTCTTGGACGAAGTCGCACGCGCCGCCGCGAAAGACGGCGAGGAGATCCGCGCGATCCAGAAGGTTCGTGACCTTGAGGGCCATGATGATCCGCCTGCATGGCTTTCGTTGACGACGACGAACGCTGACGTGTTTGATGCGTTGCATAGCTCGCACCGAGTCGCTGCAGGGACCTCCTGGCTCTGGGCACACCCGGACGCCGCGGAATCCGTCGACGTGCTGTTTGTCGACGAGGCCGCGCAGATGTCGCTCGCAAACGTGCTTGCAATCTCGCGGGCTGGCAAATCGCTTGTACTCTTGGGCGATCCTCAGCAACTGGACCAACCGACCCAGGGAAGCCATCCCGATGGCACGGACGTTTCAGCTCTGGCGCATATCCTTGGACCGCACCAGACCATCGCTGCCGGGGCCGGCCTGTTTCTAAGCGAAACCTGGCGCCTTCACCCCGAAATTTGCCGCTTCACATCTCAAACGTTTTATGACGGACGCCTTCGCCCAGTTGCAGGGCTGGAGCGCCAATCTGTTGTGGCCCAAGGTCCGTACGGTGGTAGCGGCCTGCGCCTCATGAGTGTGCCTCACTCCGGAAACCAGAACGCATCGATTGAAGAGGTGGGCGCCATCTGCGAGCTTGTCGCACGAATGCTCCGCGGCAGGCCGACGTGGGTCGACAAGCTTGGCGTCGAGAAGCCACTAACGCTCAATGACATCCTGATCATTGCGCCCTACAACGCGCAGGTGTTTGCGCTGAAGGAGCGTTTGCGCGGTGCAAGGATCGGTACTGTCGACAAGTTCCAGGGGCAAGAGGCGCCAATCGTCATCTACTCAATGGCGACGTCAACGCCGGCGGACGCTCCCCGCGGGATGGAGTTCCTCTATAGCCTCAACCGGCTCAACGTGGCGACCTCGCGTGCGCAGTGCCTTTGCGTACTCGTGGCATCGCCCGACCTCTTTGAGCCCGAGTGCCGCACGCCCCGCCAGATCCAGCTCGCCAATGCTATGTGTCGCTATGCTCAGCTAGCGACGCCGCTACGCCTCTAATGCCGCTAGCCTGAGCTAGCGACTGGTAGTTGATGGGCCGTCAGATAACTACGCGGCGACCACGTCCTGGGGTAATGGCGAGTAGGTCTTGGGCCCCGTACCTCGTGAGTGTGCGTCATCGGCCCGCTCGCCTGGCCGCCGCCACAGCTTAGCGCGGGTGGAAGGTTCATCCGGCGACGCTCTGTACAAGGCGTGCGTTGGCGGGGAGGGACTTAAACGCACCCGCGGAAAGGGCGCAGGACCCATGCCGTTGATGCCCTTCATAAGCGTGCGCTGTATAGTGGGGTTGCGTTTACGTACCGCGGCTGTCACGCTGAGCCAATTGTCTGTTACAATAGTTTACCATCGTCAGTGCACGGATGGAAAATAGGTAAACGGAATCAATCTGTTAGGTTCTGTCTCTCTTCTCCCTCCGGCTCCGCCAGTCAACCCCGAAATCTGCGAAATTTGGATGCCAGCGGGGGGCGGCCCCAGGTCGGGCCCCATTTCTGAGTCGGCGTGGCTCCTGCATCTGAAAGCGCACTTGCCGGTTGGAAAGAATGCGCCCCCGTATTTGCCTGGCGACGTTTCGTCTCGGTCGACCTCCATATCATCGCCACCGGCGTGAGGGCGGCCGAATTCTACTGCGCCAACGCCAAAGTGTCCGGCGTCGTCAGGCCGCTGATCTGTTCGGGACGTTGTTGATCGTGCGTCAGCTCGCGGGTGCGCCCGGTGACGGCACTGAACAACTGGCGCACGTCCAGTTTTGGCTTGGCGCGCACGGTTTCCAGGAACGCTTGCGCGAACGGCGAATTGCGGCCGTCGCCGTCTTGCGCGAGCTTTCCGGTCTCCGTGGAATAGACGAGCAGAACGCCGCTGTTCGGTGTGCCCCGGTCTAGGCCGCGCGAACCGCGCGTACCGTCATAGAACGTGTTGTCGCGGCAGGCGTCGATGACGACCAGCCTCAAACCCTTTGCCGGCAAGACTGCGATCTTCAACAGGTCAAGTTGGATTGCGTTGTTGGCGACGTCGGCCGCCTTGTTGATACGCGCATCGACGGGGATCAGCCAATCTTGCGGCTCTCTTCGCGCCTCGTCGGTCATCGTCTTCCCGTGACCGGCGTACCAAACAACCGCGACACTGGCTCCTTCGGCAACGCGTTTGAAGGCGTCAATTTCGCTTTGCATCTGCAGTTTCAGAAAATCCGTCCTGGGATAGCCGTAGACTTTGAAACCGATGCCCTGCAGCGCCTTGGAAATATCTTCGGCATCGTTGGCCGCATTCGGAAGCGGCGGCGAATTCAGATAGTGGGCGTTGCCGATGATCAAGGCCACGCGTGCGCCTGTCGGCGCGGATTGCGCGCGGGCCAACAGGGCGGCCTTTGCGTCTTGTGCCTTGTGCAACGTGTCCGCGGGATATGACCAGGATGGGTCGCCGGCAAGCGCCCGGTTCGCGTCGGCGATCGCTTGGTCGTAGTTTTCCTTCCGGAAATGCGCATCCGCGCGCTGACCGTAGGAGACGTTGTCGTTGGGGTCGAGCTCGAGGGAGCGATCGTAGTCTTTGAGTGCGCGGTCTGGCTCCCCCGCGTTCATCAGCGCATAACCCCGCTCCCGATAGTGTTGCGCTGTGGGCTCAAGATCGATCAGGCGGTCGTAGTCGGGGAGGGCGAGTGCGGATTCGCCACGGACAACGCGAGCCGAAGCGCGAAGAGAAAGGCAAACGGCTTTGTCCTTCGCATTGGCAAGGCAACGCTCCATGGTCGCGAAGAACTCGCTCCAAGCCGACTGATCCTTTTTGAAGATCCCGCGCGACATCAGAACCTGACCGCGCCCCCAATAGCCGTGTGAAGATCGAGGATCGAGCGCAATGACACGTTCGAAATCCGCCAGCGCGAGATCAAGGTAGTGATCGCAATTTGGACAAGCTGCGCGATTCAGATAGGCCTGTCCACGCACACCAAAGAGGTATGACTGAGTTGGGTCAAGTTCAATGGCGCGGGAGAAATCTTCGATCGCGGCGTCAAACTCGTTCTTACGGAAATGCGCAATCCCTCTAAAAGAATACGCAAGGCCCAATTCCTTTTTGTCAATCCGCGCGTTCTGAATAATCCGCGTGCAGGCTGCAATCCTCTCGTCGGGAGCTCCGTCCTCGCACGGTTTCCATTCGCCTCGGTGTCCCTGCGCGTGAACCTCTATCGCCGACCACGCCAGCAGAGTGAGCGCAATGACGAGGGCGGTCAAAGTGAAGTGCGCCGGGGATGACATTCCCCGGACGTACGTGCACGTGGGCATTTTGCGCAGCGAGCTCTCCGCCTTCATCTGCAATTCGCCTCGATTTCCCCTTCGGTGAGATCATGGGTCCGGTCGGAGGAGGCTCGCAAGCGGCCGGAGCGACGGTCACGCACCCTTTGCGCGCGAGTAACGGCCGAGCGCGCGGCGGCATTTTCGCGGCAATTGGTCGGGCGCTCGCCTCAAGCACGAACGGCGATGGCTTTGGGCGCGTGTGGAAATGGGTTGCGATGTGACTATCGCGCTGCAGCCATTCGGGGCCACGATGTGACGGCGATGGTCTCATATAGTGCGGCTGTGCTAACGTCGCTTGCCTGATCGGAGGGCTTTGGGATGTGGCGGGGACTTGCCGTTGTCGTCTTGGGTGTGGCGTTGGTGGCGGCGGCGGTTGCGACCGGCGTCGGGGCGCCGACCGTCGAGCGACGGGTTGCGCTCATCATCGGAAATTCGGCCTACGTGAACGTCGCGCCGCTCAAGAACACGATCAACGACGCCCGCACGATCGAGGCGGCGCTGAAGAAGGTTGGGTTTCAGGAAACGTTTCTCTACACGAATTTGAATAAGCTGGGGCTGGAGCAGGCGCTGCTCAAATTCGGTGCGGCCGCCGCGACCGCCGATGTCGCGGTCGTCTATTACGCCGGGCACGGGGTTGAGGTCGCGGGGAACAACTATCTGATCCCGGTCGAAGCGCGGCTGACGAACGCGGCGGATGTCGACCTCGAAGCCGTGCGGGCGGAGACGGCGATCACGGTTGCGCAGCGCGCGCGGCGTATTTCCATCGTTGTGCTCGACGCCTGCCGCAACAATCCGTTCGTGCCGCGCATGAAGGCTGCCGGCGGCCAGCGCGCGATCGGCGATCGCGGGCTGGCGGCGATCGAGCCCGGCGGCGAGACGCTGGTCGCGTTCGCGGCGAAGGCGGGGTCGACGGCTGCGGACGGCGAGGGCGGGAACAGTCCCTATGCGAAGGCCTTTGCCGCGCGAATCGTCGAACCCGGCGTCGAGGTTGGCCTCGTGTTCCGGCGTGTGCGCGACGACGTGTTGGCGGCGACGCGCAACGGCCAAGAACCGTTCGTCTATGGCTCGCTGGGGCAACGGGAGTTCTACTTTGTGCCGGGGCACCGCGAGACGGGGCCCAAAGTCGTCACCACTGCGGACTGGGTCGACCGCATCCGCGGGCTCACGCCGAGCACGCCTCGGGCGCGCTATGTCGAGGCGTTCGGGCAGCCGCAAGAGTCTTCGCGGGAAGCATCGCTCGGCGGCCGGGCGAACGTCGATTGGGATCGCTACAAGGCGGGCCCGTACGACATTTTCGTCGCCTCGGCCGGCGGCAAGAGCGTGGGGATGGGGATTATCGAATCCGCGGACGCGGAGGTGAGGAAGGTAACGCCGATTCCGTTTATGAAGATCGCCTACGAGACGCTGTCCGAGGCGACGCTCGGTAATGTCGCCAGCGTGGGCATTTGCCAAGGCAAGGCCGATCTCAGCGGCGAGGCAGGTGTCGTGTACCTCGTCACGCCCCCTTGCGGGCTCGGCACGACAACGAATTTCGCGAATTATTCGTTCGTCTATGCGTTCGGCGACGATGTGTTCGACGACAAGGCTTGCGAGAGGGAGCGGGTCCAGCTTTCGAAGACGTTCGCTTCGCCGAAGTGCCGCGCACTACGCGACGCGAAGCCCGCCGCGGCGTTCGTCGATTGGGGCTTGAACGCGCAAGCCGGCGCGCGGCACATGTGGTGGCGGCTCAGGCCGCGGTAGATGTTTTCCATCGCGGCTTGCCTACTGGCGTGGGGCTAAGCTCAACGTGTCACCGATCGTTAGATCGCTGAAGGTCTGGGGCTTTTGTTCGCCGCGGGTTAAGGCGTTCGTGCGGCCAGTGACGGTGCCGAAGAGTTGGCGCACGTCGGCGTTCGGGTTTGCGCGCACGGCCTCGAGGAAAGCTTGGGCGAAGGGCGAGTTGCGGCCCGCTCCATCTTGGGCTTGGTCGCCGGGGGCTGTCGAGTAGACCACCATGACGCCCGGCAAGCTGGCCGGCCGGTTGAAGCCGTACGCGCCGCGGCTGTCGCTGTAGAACGTGTTGTCGCGGCAAGCGTCGACCACGACGAGGCGCAAACGTTTCGCCGCCAGCACTGAGATTTGAAGCTTATCGAGCAGGAGGGCATTGCGTGCGACATCCGATTTGCTGTTGATCTTGGCGTCGACCGGAATAATCCAGTCGCGCGGCGCTTCGTTGTCGGCCTCGCGCATCTCTTTGCCGTGGCCGGCATACCAGACGACCGCGTCCTCCGCAGTGACGGCTTTGCGTTGGAAGACGTCGATCATGGCCGCAAGCTCGGCCTTCGTGAAGTCGGTCTTCGGGCTGCCGAACACCTCGTAGCCGAGTTTCTTCAGTTCGGCCGCGACGTCGTCGGCGTCGTTTGCGGCATTCGGCAAGGGCGGCGCGTTTGCGTAGATCGCGTTGCCAATGACCAAGGCGATGCGGTTTGCCGTGCGCTCAGCCTGTGCGCGGGCGGCGAGCGCCGCCTTGGCATCCTGGGCTTGCTTTAGATTGGTTTGTGCGCCGGTGAGCGTGACGTCGATGCTCATAACGCGTTGCGCGTCCGCGATGGCGCGATCGTAGTCTTGCTTGGCGAAATAGGCGCGGCTGCGGTTGTTGATCGCGGTTGAGAATAGCGGCTCAAGTTCGATGGCGCGGCTGAAGTCGGCGATCGCGCGGTCGGCGTCGCCTTTCTCGAGGTAGGCGTTGCCGCGATTGTTGAGCGCCAAAGGATCGTTCGGCTTGAGGGCGAGCGCCTGAGTGTAGTCGGCGATCGCGCGGTCGTTGTCGCCTTTGTCGCCGTGCAGGTTGCCGCGATTGTAGTACGCGCGCGCGGTGGGCTTGATCGCGATGGCGCGGTCGTAGTCGGCGAGCGCCCGGTCGGTTTGCTTCAACTCGTCATACGCGTCGGCGCGGCTGATGAGGGCGTCGGCGAAGTCGGGCTTGAGGGCGAGGGCTTGCGTGTAATCGGCGATCGCGCGGTCGTACTGGCGAAGTTTGTAGTAGACGTCACCGCGGCCGGCGTAGGCTTCGGGGAAGGCCTGTTTCAGCGCAATCGCCTTCGTGTAGTCGGCAATCGCACTATCGGTGTCGCCTTTGTCGACGTTTGCCCGGCCGCGCGCGGCGTAGGCGTCCGCCTGATCGGGCTTGAGCGCGATCGCGCGGTCGTAGTCGGCTATGGCGCGGTCGTATTGACCCTTCAGGCGATGGACGTTCGCGCGATCCATGAGTGCGGGCCTAAAGTCCGGCTTAAGCGCAAGCGCGCGGTCGAAATCGGCCAACGCCCGGTCGAGGTCGCCTTTGTCCCGGTAGACGATTCCGCGGGCATGATAACCGCCGAAGTCGTTCGGCTGGAGCGCGATTGCCCTGTCGAAGTCGGCGATCGAGCGATCGTAGTCGCCCTTCGCCGCGCGGGCGAGCGCGCGGGTATAGATCGGGTACCAATAGTCCGGCGCAAGAGCCGTCGCGCGGTCGGCATCGGCAATCGCGCTGTCAAATTCGCCCTTGAAAAAGAAGGCGGCGGCGCGGCGGGCGAAAGCCTCCGCTGTGGCGGCGCGATCGGCGCCGCTTCGCTCGATGATTGCAGTGCATGCGGCGATCGCTCGATCGGCCGAATAGGAGGGCACGCCCCGGCAAGCGTTCCACTCCGGTATGTCTGGCGCCGCCACGGCCGGCCAGGCGGCGCACAGTGCCGATGCGGCGACGACTATAGCGTTTGCGATCGCTTTCATCGCGGTTCCAAGGTTAGCGCGTCGCCGGAGCTCAGATCGCTGAATGTTTGCGGCTTTTGTTCGCCGCGGGTTAGGTCTCTCGTGCGGCCGCTCACAGTTGCGAAAAGTTGGCGGATGTCGGCCCCGGGTTTGGCGCGTACGGCTTCGAGGAAGGCTTGGGCGAACGGCGAGTTGCGGCCCTGGCCGTCTTGGGCCTGGTCACCCGGCGTCGTCGAGTACACCACCAAGACGCCCGGTGAGCTTGTCGGCCGGCCGAGGCCGCGGGTGCCGCGGCCTTCGCCGTAAAACGTATTGTTGCGGCAGGCGTCCACCACGACGAGACGCAACCGTTTGGCGGCAAGCACCGCGAGCTGGAGCTGGTTGAGCGGCAGCGCGTTGGTCGCCACATCGGCCCGGCTGTTGATTTTGGCGTCGACCGGGATGACCCAGTCACGCGGGGCGTCGCTGCCTTCTTCGCGCATCTGTTTGCCGTGGCCGGCGTACCAGACGACTGCCGCGTCCGCGCCCACGGCCTTGCGCTTGAAAGCCTCGATTGCAGCGGTGAGTTCGGTCCTTGTGAAATCGGTCTTGGGGCTGCCGAAGACTTCGTAGCCCAGCTTCCTGAGCTCGGCCGCGACGTCGTCGGTGTCGTTCGCGGCGTTCGGCAGCCGCGGTGCGTTCTGGTAGATCGCGTTGCCGATGACGAGCGCGATGCGTTTGCCGGTCGGAGCGGCTTGACCTTGGGCCAGCAACGCCGCCTTCGCGTCCTCGGCCTCTTTTAGATTCTCTCTGGCGAGATTGGACGACGGATCGATCAAAAGCGCCTGTTTGGTATCGGCAACAGCCCGGTCGTAATCGTGCAGTTCGAAGTAGGACCGTCCGCGGTTCAACCAGGCGTGCGCATAGCCAGGGAAGAGCTCGATAGCGCGGTTGTAGTCGGCGATCGCGCGGACGTGGTCATTTTTCCGTGCATAGACGACGCCACGGTTGTTGTAAGGCAATGCCGAGTTCGGGCTCAGTTCGATCGCCCGGTCGTAATCGGCGATTGCAAGATCCAGTTGGCCTTTGGCCGCCCGAACGAGGCCACGATTGATGTAGAGGACCAAGTCGTCGGGCGAGAGGAGAATCGCGCGGTCGTAATCGGCGATCGCGCGATCCCAGTCACCCTTCTCCTGGTAAGCGATACCGCGATTGTAGTAGGCGATGACAAGGTCGGGCTTCAAGCGAATGGCGCTGCTGTAGTCGGCGATGGCCTTGTCGTATTCTCGATAGATATACTGCGCCGTCCCGCGAATGACATAGGCGAGCGCCACATCCTCTTGGCGCTCGTGCTCTTGGTCGGCGATCACAGCGGAGCAGGCTGCGATAACCGCGTCGATATCGGGCTCCGCGGTCTGAAGCGAACAGCCGTCATGATCGGCCTGCGTGGCGGCGAAGGCGCGCAGACCCATGAACGCGCCGAGCACGAGCACGACTGCGGCGAGCATCGACGCCAATCTTGCGAACGCGAGTCTACGTTTTGTCGGCAAATCAGGTCGGCTGAGCATACGGACGAAGCTCCTCCACGGTCGGGGACTTGTTATGGCACGCGACCCCGCGCCGTGCACAACCTCTCCCCCGGGCGGCGAGTGGCGCTCGTCCTCACTCGCGCGGGCGTGGTGTTGTCAAGCTTCCCCTGCATCTCGTGCAGAGGTGGGGCGCCCATGAAGAAGATCGTCTTGGCGTTTGCGCTTCTGGTATTTTGTTGCCGTTGGTGCCGCGTTGTGGTTTGCGCCGTCGAGCGGCTCCGGAGCAACGCATTGCGGTTGTCATCGGCAATCCGAATTGCGGCGCCGATGTCGCGCGCGGCGCTTGCCGTTACGCGTGACGCACGCGCCTCTCGCTTGTCGTGCTGGCGCCGTGGTTCACCTGTCGAGCGAACTCGTGCTCGCAGATGCAATGCGACAGACGCTTGTAGCAGCGCCTCCCCCAAAGGCGGTGTGCCACGAACGGCGCGTCCAATCTTTCACTGTGTCGTGTTGCCGGATAAGCTAGGTGGCTACTGTGTCGTGCATGTCTTGGGGGGCCAATGAAGAAGACTGTCGCTGCGCTCGCGCTCATTGGGACTCTCTTGTTTGCGCAGCAGGCAGCGGCTGAGCCACGGATAGCGCTTATCATCGGCAACGCGAACTACGGGCCGGACATCGGGCAGCTGAAGAACCCTGTCAACGATGCCCAATTGATGGACAGGACGCTGCGCGGCGTCGGGTTTCAGGTCGTCCGGTACGAGAACGCGAACCGTAGGACGATGCGTCAAGCAATCAAGGATTTCGGCAAGCGCCTTACTGACGCCGGGCCCTCGGCCGTTGGCATTTTCTACTACGCGGGGCATGGGTTTCAGTCGGGCGGGCGCAATTGGCTGGTGCCGGTTGGCGCGGTCGTCAACACGGAAGCGGACGCGGAAGACGAAACCGTGCGCGCGGACTACGTGCTCGAAGTGATGGATCTCGCGCGCAACCAGCTCAACATCGTGATTCTGGACGCCTGCCGCAACAACCCGTTCACGCGCTCGTTCCGCAGCGTCCAGCGCGGCCTGGCGCCGGTGCAGGCGCCGAGCAACAGCGTTGTCGCGTATTCGACGGCGCCGGGCGCGGTCGCGGCCGATGGCGCCGGCGCAAACAGCCCCTACGCACGTGCGCTGGCGGCGGAGATTTCCTCGGGCAGTGACCCGATTCAAACGCTGATGGTAAAGGTGACAGCGCGCGTGAAGGTCGAAACCGGCAGTACGCAGCGGCCGTTCGTAAGCTCCTCGCTTGACCGCGATGATTTTCGCTTCCGCGCGCTTGCGGCGAGGCCCGCGGGCCCCGCCGCTACGGGACCTTCGTCAAGCCGCGCGCCGGTTCCTGAGGATGAAGTTGAGATTGAGGCTTGGCGCAAATTGGGTCCGAACTCCTCGCTAGCGGAGTGGGAGGCGTTCTACAGCACCTTTCCAAATGGGCGCTACGCGAGGATGGCGCAGGCCAAGATTACGGAACTAAGGCGCCAGGCCGCAGCGAAGTCTCCCGTTCAGCAGCCGTCCGGCCCGCAGCCATCACTCATGCAACCGTCAACTTCGCCCGCGACACAAGCCGCACCTTCGTCTTCGCCGCCCAGCGGTGGAGTGGTGGCGTCGCGCAGCGTCCGTTATCTGGGGCTGCCCGCGGGGCGGCCGGCGCGATCGTCCGACTTGGGTGCACGCCTCACGCCGGCTGGCGCGGAGAAGGCTGGGCTTACGGACGCCAGGATTCCCGACTGGTCCGGCGGGCTCACTGCGCCGCCGGCGGGCGTTCGGTTTGATCCGCGGAAAGACAACCCGCCGGATCCGTTCCCTGTCGACAGGCCTTATCTCGAAGTTACCGGTGACAATGCGGATCAATACGGCGGTTATCTGACCGATGGTCACAAGGCCATGCTGAAGGCGCATGGCGACTACAAGATGAAGATCTATCCGACGCGCCGCACCTGCGCGACCCCGTTCTACGTCTACTCTGCCACACGGGCCAACGCCGACATCAGCCAACTCACCAGCGACGGCGACGGTATCCAAGGTGGCATCATGGGCGTGCCGTTCCCGCTCAATCGCTCCGCGCAAGAGATTATGTGGAACGCACGGTTGCGCTTCAACGGTTTCAAATGGAAGCGACAATTTGCAACTGCTCCCGTCCAGTCGAACGGCTCGTACGACCTTGTCACCACGAAAGACGAATCGATTGTGCGGTGGGCCAATCCCGCAGTCCGGTCGGTGAGCGAGTTGAACAACATCATTTACCTCTACATAGCGAAGACGATCGCGCCCGCGCGCATTGCCGGCAACGTGATCCTGGTGCACGAATCGTCAAACCCCGCCGTCGATCCGCGAAAGGCGTGGGCGTATTCGTCCGGCACACGCCGGGTGCGTCGGGCGCCGGATATCGCCTATGACAATCCGGGAAATAATATCGATGGGATGTCCACCTCGGACAGCTTTGGCGGCTTCAACGGCGCGATGGATCGCTACGATTGGAGTATCAAGGGGCGCCGCGCCGCGTTCATCCCCTACAACGACTACAAGGTATTGCATGCGAAGTATGTCGATCTGCTCAAGCTCGGCCATATCAATCAAGACGTTGTCCGCTACGAGGCGCACCGAGTCTGGACGGTCGAAGCGAAGCTGAAGCCAGGCTCACGGCACGTCTACGCGCGGCGTGTCTTCTACGTCGACGAGGACAGTTACATGATTTCCGCGGCAGAGAACTACGACGGCCGGGGCCAGCTCTGGCGCATGCAGGAGCAGATGACCGTCAATTACTATCACGTTCCTTTGTGCGGTATCGCGGGGCACATGGTCTACGATCTGCTTTCCGGCCGTTACCTCGCGACGGATTTGATCGGCGAAGAGCCGCCGATTAACTTCTTCGCTGACGATTTGCAGGAAAGCCGGTACACGCCGGAGGCCATCCGGGATATCGGTCAGGAACTGGATTGACGTCGCTTCGGTCTTCGCGCGGCATTTCGTACGTCGCAGATTCCATGGAGTCGGGGCGACTAAAGTGGTTCCCGTGTGGCGAGGGCGCTTAGCCTCGTTGCCTCTTTGCATCTGCACACTTCGACCCCTACGCCAGCAGCGAGGCCGCCGCTGCATTGCGGGGGCTGGGCATGCGTTGGGGGAACGTGTGGTACGACAGTTCGCGTGGCGATGGAGGGGCGCCGTGCACCTTCCGTCGAACGAGCAAGCAAAGTAGGCTTCCGTGCGCTCGTGCGCGGTGTACAGGGGAACGATGAAGAAGCTTTTGGCCATCTTTGCGCTCGCCGCGCTTATTGTTGCAGGAACCGCTTTGTGGTCCGCGCCTTCGTTACATGCCGCATCGGAAGTGCGGGTCGCCCTGGTCATTGGGAACGCGGCCTATGGGCCGGAGACTGGGCAGCTCAAGAATCCGGTGAATGATGCGCAGTTGATGGCGAAGACGTTGGGCCTTGTCGGATTCGCCGTCGATATCGTCGAGAATGCCGACCGCAAACGGATGCGCCAAGCAATTGTCGATTTCGGAAAGAAGCTCAAGGCTGCAGGGCCGGATGTGGTCGGCATGTTCTATTTCGCCGGCCACGGCATGCAAGTCGAAGGGCGCAATTGGCTAGTGGCGACGGGCGCGAGAATGGAGTCGGACATCGACTTGGAGGATGGCGCCATAAGCGTCGACGCCGTTGTTCGGGAAATGAATACGGCAAAGGGTCGGCTGAACATCGTCATCTTGGACGCGTGCCGCAACAATCCCTTCACCCGTGGCTTTCGCGGCGCCGAGCGCGGCCTTGCCCGCTTGGACGCTCCCAACACCGTCATCGGCTTCGCGACGGCTCTCGGGGACGTTGCCGCCGACGGCGCGGGCCCCAACAGCCCCTACGCGAATGCGCTCGCTGAAGAGATTGCCGGCAGCAGCGACCCGATCGAAACCGTGTTGCGCAAGGTGACGAAGCGAGTCAAGGACGCAACCGCGCAGAAGCAAGTGCCCTTTGTGAGTTTTTCTTCGGACTACGAGTTCCGCTTTCGCGCACCCGACGCGCAGGCCGCGCGGCCGACAGAGCAAGTGGCATCCGGCGCCGTTGGGCCGCTAACGCCGATGGGCTCGTTGCGCGCCGGCTCGCCGGACGGGCTCGTTCCGCCATGGACTGGGGGGGTCGGGCGTTCGGCGGCCGCGTT
The DNA here is from genome assembly GCA_964638635.1 of uncultured Flavobacteriaceae bacterium. GTDB lineage: Bacteria > Pseudomonadota > Alphaproteobacteria > Micropepsales > Micropepsaceae > SZUA-430. The sequence goes on along the minus strand of CAZXAQ010000001.1, from coordinate 44,082 downwards.
CAACCCCGCTTCACAACATCCGCCCAATCCGTTTCCGGCCGACCGGCCGACGGTGACGATTACAGCGGCGAATTTGGCGAAGTTCAGCGCGCATGTGTTGGATGGTCACAAGGCGCTGTTTCAGCGATACCCGACCTATACGATGCGCATCTATCCTTCGCGCCGCAACTGTGCGCTTCCGCAATCGGTTTACAGCGCGGATGACGTCAATGCCCTGGTTTCGGCGTTGACGTCCAACGGCGACGGCGTCGCGAGTGGGATCAGAGGTTTGCCGTTTCCCGTTCGTAACCCCACGGCCGAACAATTGATGTGGAATGTGAAGCTGCGTTTCAACGAGCACAAGTGGACACGTCAGTTCGCCTCCGCGCCGGTCCAAACGAGTGGAAAGTTCAGCCTGATGAGAGTGCAAGACGAGGCCATCGTGCGGTGGGCGGATCCGGCGGCCCGAACCATCGGAGACTTGGAAAATCTCAGCTATTTCTATGTTGCGCACATCATCGAGCCGCCCCGCTTGGCGGGCAATGTCACACTGATTCATGAAACGCTGAACGCCGCAATCGCGCCCAGGAAGGCGTGGTCGTATACTCCAGGCACTCGGCGGGTTCGGAAAGCTCCCGATATCGGTTACGACAACCCTGGTTTCTCAACGGACGGCATGGCGACGTGGGATCAGTTCGGCGGGTTCAACGGGAGGTTGGATTCTTACGACTGGTCCAACAAGGGGCGGCAGGTCGCGTACATTCCGTACAACGACTACGACTTGCTGAAGACGACGTACGTTTCGCTCTTGAAGCCGGGACATCCGGATACGGCATCAATTCGCTATGAAGCGCATCGGGTTTGGAACGTCGAAGCGACGTTGAAACCGAGTGCGCGGCACATCTATGCGCGCAGGGTCTTCCACATCGACGAGGACAGCTATGTCGTAGCCGGCGCCGAAGCGTATGACGGGCGGGGGCAGTTGTGGCGCTTTCAGGAACTCATGACTGTGAATTTCTATCATGTCCCGCTGTGCGGCATTGCCGGCCACTTTGTGCATGATTTGCAGAGTGGGCGCTATCTCGCCTACGAGCTGATCTCGGAAGAGCCACCGATCAATTTCTTTGCGAAGAATCTAAACGAGGGCCGTTATGTGCCCGAGAGCGTCGGTGAGCTTGGCGTGCGGTGAAGAAAGGTCCGGTGTCACAAAACGCGAGTGCGCCAACAACTGCCGGAGGCGCCGAGCGAGGCGGCGCCCCTTGATTTCGTGTTGATCCGGTCAATCGGGCGGTCGGAAGCGACAGACAGCGGCTGTGCCGCTATTGCCGCGTTGGGTCTTTCGGCGGCGGCGCGGGGGCGAGCGCTGGGTCGGGCGCGACCGGCGGCGGTGTGGTGTCGGCTGGCGGCGGCGCGGGATCGGCTGCGGGGCTGCCTTCCGGCTGTTCCGCCGTACCGGTGGGTGCCGGCGTTGCTTCCGCGGCGGTGGCCGCGGGCTGATCAGCGGGGGGCGCCTCGGTGCGCTTCATCTGCGTCGTGTACCAATAGGCCGCCGCCGCGAGGACGAGGGCCGCAACAACAAGAAGGCCGGTTCTGTTCATGGTGTGCCTTTCGCAGGTTGATGTTCGCGAGCCGCAGGCGCAAGCCTAGGCGCTGCGCGCGCCTTCGGCAATATGTCACCGAGCCTTGGTCGTGGCCGGGTGGCCGGCGGCGTTGGCGACTGCGATTTTGGAGTGCGCGCCCGCCTAGGTTCCGCCACAACGTTTGCTGCGCGCGATTCTCGAGTTCGATTGCTTCGCTGTTCGGCTTACCCAGCTCGATGTTCTCCTGCAAACGCTGTTCGCGGCGGCAAGTGCCAAGATGAAGCTAAACACGAACGCCGTATGTGCCGACCTCGTCGTAGAGATATTTGTCCAGGATTAGGGTGCCATTGCCACTGTGTCCCCCGTCGCGAGGCCATCGTCGATTTGCGGTTTCTGTTCGTGCCGGGTTAGGCTCTCGACGCCGCCTTGGACGGCGCTGAATAGTTGGCGTACGTCGCGCCTGGGGCTCTTGCGCAGTTCGGCAAGGAAGGCCTGCGTGAATGGCGAGTTCCGGCCGGCGCCGTCCTGGGCGATGTTGCCGGGTTGTGTGGATTGTATCAGCAGTACGCCCGGCGTTGCCGGACTGCGGCCCATGCCGCGCGTGGCACGGGAGCCGACATAGAAGGGGTTATTGCGGCAGGCGTCCACGACCACCATGCGCAATTGCTTTGCCGGCAAAACCGCGATCTTGAGGGCGTCAAGACGGATAGCATTCGGCGCGACATCGGCGCGTTTGTCGATTCTAGCGTCGACCGGAATGATGAAGTCGTTCGGCGTTTCCGCTCCTTCTTCGAGCATCTGCTGGCCGTGGCCGGAGTACCAGATGACGGCGGCCGAAGCCCCGATAGAGGACTTCTTGAAAGCTTCGATCTCAAGCAACAAACTGGTTCTGGTGAAGTCGGTCCTTGGGTAACCGAAGACCTGATAGCCGAGCTTTTTGAGTTCTGTCGCAACATCCTCCACGTCGTTGCGTGTGTTCGGCAGTCGTGGAGCGTGTAAGTAGGTACTGTTGCCGACAATGAGGGCAACACGCGCACCGGTTCCCTTGGCATTCGCCTGTGCGAGCAGGGCGTCCTTGGCCCTTTTGGCCTCTTCGAGGTTTGTACGAACGTAGGTCGGGTTCGGGTGAGATAACTTCAGCGCCTGCTCGCTGTCCGCAATCGCTTGGTCGAGATCGCCGAGCGTTCCCTTTTTGAGGTACACGAAACCGCGGTTGCCGAGGGCTTCGGGGAAGTTCGCCCTCAACTGAATGGCCTGGCTAAAGTCATTAATTGCGCCGTCGTAGAGGCCTTTTTCAGCGTAGGCAATGCCGCGGTTGTTGTACGCCTCTGGGTAGTCCGGTTTCAGCCTGATGGCATGATCTAGGTCCTCGATGGCCCGGTCGTGCAGTCCCATGCCGTTGTAGGAAACGCCGCGATTGTTCAAGGCGAATGGATAGTCCGGTCTCAGCTCGAGCGCCCGGTCGAAGTCTTGGACCGCCCGGTCGTACTGGCCCAACTTGTTGTAGCAAAGGCCGCGGTCGTTGTAGGCGCCAGCGTCTTTCGGCTGGAGGCGGATGACTTCATTGTAGTCGCGAATCGCGCGTTCGTACTCGCCCCGGGTGCGGTAGGCGTGCCCCCGATTGAACCAGGCGTTGGCGAAGTCTGGCCGTAACCGAATGGCTTGATCGAAGTCTTCGATGGCGCGTTCGTAGAGGCCCTTCTTTTCGTAGGCCGCGCCGCGGTTGCTCCATGCGTCCGCAAAGCCCGGGTTCAGCCGGATAGCTTGATCATAGCTCTCAATCGCATTGTCGTAGCGTTTCATCAAGCCCCAGGCGTTGCCGCGAATGGTGTACGCCTTGTAGTCGGTCGGATCGAGGTTGATCGCTCGTGTGCTGTCGGCAATGGAAAGTTCCGGTTTGCCCAGATTGTAATAACAGAGCGCTCTACGCCGGTAGGCTTCTCCGAGCGTTGGATCGAGTTCGATCGCTTTAGTGCAATCCGAGAGCGCTCTCTCGGGGTCGCCGGCAGTCACCACTGCCGCGCATCGGTTGGCGAAGGCGCGGGCGAGGTCCTTTTTGCTGGCAACGGCCCCAGCGTTAATGATCGCGGTGCAGGCAGCGATCGATTGATCGGACGTGTAACCGATACCTCCTGCGCAGGCCTGCCATTCGGGCGAAGGCTCGGCGCGCACAGGAGTTGCGAGCGCTAGGAGGGTGCTCAAAAGCAGTGTGATCATTGCGGTGGATTTCACGGCACTTGCCCCTGGTCTCGATCGCATCTTACCGTCCGAGCGCCACGGTGTCGCCGGTTTCGAGGCCGCTTTCGACGATCGGGCGTTGGGGTGGGGTGCCGGTCAGCTTCTTGGTGCGGCCGGCCACGTCGGCGAAGAGAAGGCGAACGTCGGCGTTCGGTTTGGCGCGAACGGCTTCGAGGAACGCTTGCGCGAACGGCGAGTTGCGGCCTTGGCCGTCGCGGGCGCGATCGCCGGGGGAGGTCGAGTAGACGATGACGACGCCGTCGAGCTTGTCCGGGTCGCGAAAGCGGGTCGCGCCGCGAAAGCCGGTGTAGCTCGCGGTGTCGCGGCAGGCGTCCACCACGACGAGGCGCAAGTCTTTCGCGCCGCGCACGGCGGTCTTCAACGTGTCGAGCGAGACGGAGCGTTTGCCCACGTCCTCGGCGGTCTTGATCACGGCCTCGACCGGGATGATCCAGTCGCGCGAGTTCGGGTCGTCCTTATCCAGCGCCTCGCGGCCGTGGCCGGAGTACCAGACGATGGCGGCGGTGGCGCCGATCGAGGCCTTGCGGAAGCTCTCGATCTCGCGTTCCAGGTCTGCCTTCGTGAAGTTCGCCTTCGGATAGCCGAAGATCTCGTAGCCGAGGCTCTTGAGCGCGGCGGCGACGTCTTCCGCATCGTGAACCGCGTTCGGCAGCAACGCCTCGTTCGCATAGACGGAGTTGCCGATGACGAGCGCGATGCGGCGGCCGTTCTTCACCGCGGCCGCTTGCGCGAGCAGCGTCTCCTTCGCGCGGCGCGCTTCGTCGAGGTTGGTGCGAACGTAAGTGAGGTTCGGATCGAGCTTGAGTGCCTGCTCGCTGTCGGCGATCGCCTGATCCAGGTCGCGCAGGGTTCCTTTCTTGAGGTAGGAGAAGCCGCGGTTGCCCCAAGCTTTCGCATGGCTTCGGTTGAGCTGCAGCGCGCGGTTGAGATCCTCGATCGCCCGGTCGTATAGACCTTTGTGATTACGAGCAACGCCGCGGCCGTTAAAGGCCTCGGCGTCGTCAGGATTCAACCTGATCGCTTGGTCGTAGTCCTGTATCGCGCGGTCGAGTTCGCCCTTACCGGCATAGGCAACGCCGCGATTGTAGTAGGCGTCGGCAAAGTCCGGCTTCAACCTGATCGCTTGGTCGTAGTCCTGGATCGCGCGGTCGTATTGGCCCTTGTCGTCGTAAGCAAGGCCGCGCCCCACGTAGGCCTCGGCGTAGTCCGGCTTTAACCTGATCGCTTGGTCATAGTCCTGGATCGCGCGGTCGGGTTGGCCCTTGTCGTCGTACGCAAGGCCACGCCCCACGTAGGCCGAGGCGTCGTTCGGCTTCAGCCTGATCGCTTGGTCGTAGTCCTGGATTGCGCGGTCGTATTGGCCCATTTTGTAGTAGGCAAGGGCGCGGCTCACGTAGGCCTCGGCATAGTCCGGCTTCAGTCTGATCGCTTGGTCGTGGTCCCGGATCGCGCGGTTGAGTTGACCCTTGTAGTGGTAGGCAAGTCCGCGCTTATTGTAGGCGAAGGCAAAGTCCGGCTTCAGCCTGATCGCTTGGTCGAAGTCCTGGACCGCGCGGTCGAGTTGGCCCTTGGGGACGTAGGCACGGCCGCGGTTGTAGTAGGCTCTGTAGGCGATGGGATCGAGTTCGATCGCCTTCGTGCAATCCGATAGCGCTTTCTCATGTTCGCCAAGGTCACCGAGGGCTGCGCAACGGTTTGAATAGGCGCGGGCGAGATCTTCTCGGCTTAGGCCGCCGGCATTGATGACGGCCGTGCATGCGGCGATGGAGTCTTGGGGTTTGGTGACGCCCTGTTCGTAGGTGCAGCGCGCCAGTGGTTGTGCGTGCACCGGGCCCGTCGGTGCGAGGAGGGCACCGAGCAACAGCATGATAACAGTTGTTGTCTTCATAACGGTCTCCTCAATCTCCCATCCCTACGGCGCCAACGCTACGGTCTCCGCCGTCGCCAGCCCGTCGTCGATCTGCGGTTTCTGTTCGCCTTTGGTGAGGCCCAGGACGCCGCCCTGCACGCCACTCATCAGTTGGCGGACGTCGCGCTTGGGGCCTTTGCGCATCTCGGCGAGGAACGCTTGCGCGAACGGGGAGTTCCGGCCTTCGCCGTCTTGGGCGATGTTGCCGGGTTGGGTCGATTGGATGAGGAGCACACCGGGCATGGCCACGCTGCGACCCATGCCGCGGGTGGAGCGCGAGCCGGTGTAGAACGGGTTGTTGCGGCAGGCGTCGATCACGACCATGCGGAGTTGCTTGGCGGCCAGCACCGCGATCTTCAAGCTGTCGAGGCGGATGGCGTTTGGCGCGACCTCGGCGCGCTTCGAAATCTTCGCGTCCACCGGCACGACCCAGTCGTTCGGCACCTCGGCGCCGTCCTCGGTCATCTGCTGGCCGTGGCCGGAGTACCAGACCACGGCGGCCGCGGCGCCGATGGAGGCCTTCTTGAACTCCTCCATCACGAGCGTCATCTCGCTCTTCGTGAAGTCTGTCTTCGGGTAACCGAAGATTCTGTAGCCGAGTTTTTCGAGCTCCTTCGCCACGTCCTCCGCATCGTTGCGGGCGTTGGGCAGGGGCGGTGCGGCGAGATAGGTGCTGTTGCCGATGATGAGTGCGACCCGCGCGCCGGTGCTTTGCGCGTTTGCTTGGGCGAGCAAGGCTTCCTTCGCGCGGCGGGCTTCGTCGAGATTGCCGCGGACGTAGGTTAGATTCGGATCGAGCCGGAGCGCCTGTTCGCTGTCGGCGATTGCCTGATCAAGGTCGCGCAGCGTTCCCTTCTTTAGATAGACGAAGCCGCGGTTGGCCCAGGCCATAGACTCGTTTGGGTTGAGGGACAGAGCCTGGTTGAAGTCCTCGATCGCGCGATCGTATTTCCCCTTCATGCCGTAAAAAGTGCCACGGTCGTTGTAGAGGTCAGCGTCGTTTGGGCTCAACCTGATGGCGTAATCGTAGTCTTGGATTGCGCGATCATATTGCCGCTTGATGCCGTAGACGGTGCCGCGGTCACTGTAGAGGTCAGCGTCGTTTGGGCTCAACCTGATGGCGTAATCGTAGTCCTGGATTGCGCGATCGTATTGGTGCGTCTGTCTGTACGCAGCCGCGCGAGATTTGTAGGCCTCAACATAGTCGGGCTTCAGCCTGATCGCTTGGCTGAAATCCTCTATCGCGCGATCGTACTGCTCTTTGCTGGAGTGAGCTAGGCCGCGGTTCCAGTAGGCGATCGGGGCGTCTTCCGAGTTCTTCGGGTTTGCAATGATAGCGGTACACGCAGCTATTGTTTCATCGTCGGTATGGCCCTTTACGCACGGCAGAATTTCGGAAAGACGATCGGTTCGCGCCGGGCTCGCGAGCGCGAGCAAGGCGCTCAGAAGCAGCGCAATTGTTGTAGTGGGCTTGATGAGGTGCGCTCGCGGTTTCAACATCTCGATCTCACTGCGCCAAGGCCATGGCGTCACCGGTGGCGAGGCCATCGATGGGTTGGGGGGATTGGTCGTTGTTGGTGAGTTTGCGTGTGCGGCCCACGACGTCACTGAACAAGAGGCGCACGTCGCGCTTCGGGCCTTCCTTTAGCGCGTCCAAGAACGCGCGGGCGAACGGGGAGTTGCGGCTGCCGTCGCCGAGGTCGTCGATCGCGACGTTGCCGGGCTGGGCGGAATAGATGATGAGCACGCCGGGCCGCTCGACGTTACGTCGCGCCGCGCCGCGGGTCTCACTCCAGAAGCGCGAGTTACGGCAGGCGTCGATCACGACCATCCGGAGCTGCTTGGCCGCGGTGACCGCGGTCGTGACGGTGTCGACGCGGATCGCGTTCTTGGCGACGTCGGCGCGGCGGTTGATCTGCGCATCGACCGGGATGACGTAGTCGTCGGCGTTCTCCGCGCCTTCCTCCCGCATCTGCTGGCCGTGGCCGGAGTACCAGACGACGGCGGCATCGGCGCCGATGGAAGATTTGGCGAAGCGGCCAAGTTCAGCGCGCATGCCGGCGATCTTGAGGTTGGTTTTGATCGTGACTTTGTAGCCGAGGTTCCCCAACGCCTTCGCGACGTCATTCGCGTCGTTTGCGGCATTTGGAATCTGCCGGTCGTTGTCGTAGACGGCATTGCCGATCACGAGCGCGACGCGTGCGCCGGTGCTTTGCGCGTGCGCCTGCGCGAGTAGGGCTTCTTTGATGCGACGCGCCTCTTCGAGGTTGTCTCGTACGAAGGGCAGGTTTGGATCAAGCCTGAGCGCACGTTCGGTGTCAGCGATGGCTTGGGTGAGGTCCGTCAGCGAGCCCTTCTTCAGATAGGCATAGCCGCGATTGCCGAAGTCCAATGCCGGTTCGCGCCTGTTCGGGGCCGAGATGGCCTTGTTGAAGTCCGCTATCGCGCGGTCGTATTGGCCCTTGGCCGCGTGGGCAATCCCGCGATTGCTATAGGCGTCGGGAAAATCCGGCTTTAGTTTGATCGCTTGGGTGTAGTCCCGGATCGCGTTGTCATGTTGACCCTCGTGTCGGTAAGCAATGCCACGGTTGTAGTAGGCGCGGGCAAAGTCAGGCCTCAGTTTGATCGCTTGGGTATAATCCTGGATCGCGCGGGCGTATTGGCTCTTGCTTCGGTAGGCATTGCCGCGGTTGTTATAGGCCTTGTAGTCGGTCGGATCGAGTTGGATTGCGCGGGTGCTGTCGGCGATAGAACGGCTTGGTTGATCGAGATCAAGGTTTATGGCTGCCCGGCGGCGAAGGGCTTCACCTAGCGTCGGATCGAGTTCGATCGCCTTCGTGCAGTCCGCCAGTGCTTTCTCAGGTTGGCCGACCTCTCCCAGCGCCGCACAGCGGTTGGAATAGGCGCGTGCGAGGTCTTTTGGCGTCTTTCCGCGGGCGTTGATGGTAGCGGTGCAGGCCGTGATGACGTCTTGAGGTTTGGTGACGTCTTGTTCGTAGCTGCAACGCGGCGCCGATTGGGCGTGCGCGGCCCTCGGGAACTCTGTTGGACTGGCGAGAAAGAAGCTGCCGCCGATCAGAAGCAGTGCAATCGTTGCGGTGTGTTTCATTTCTCGGGTCCCGGGTTCCTACGGCGCCAGGGCCACGGTGTCTGCCGTCGCCAGCCCGTCGTCGATCTGCGGTTTCTGTTCGCCTCGGGTCAGGCCCAGGACGCCGCCCTGCACGCCACTCATCAGTTGGCGGACGTCGCGCTTGGGGCCTTTGCGCATCTCGGCGAGGAACGCTTGCGCGAACGGGGAGTTCCGGCCTTCGCCGTCTTGGGCGATGTTGCCGGGTTGGGTCGATTGGATGAGGAGCACACCGGGCATGGCCACGCTGCGACCCATGCCGCGGGTGGAGCGCGAGCCGGTGTAGAACGGGTTGTTGCGGCAGGCGTCGATCACGACCATGCGGAGTTGCTTGGCGGCCAGCACCGCGATCTTCAAGCTGTCGAGGCGGATGGCGTTTGGCGCCACCTCGGCGCTCTTTGCAATCTTCGCGTCCACCGGCACGACCCAGTCGTTCGGGGTCTCGGCGTCGTCCTCGGTCATCTGCTGGCCGTGGCCGGAGTACCAGACCACGGCGGCAGAAGCGCCGATGGAGGCTTTTTTGAAAGTTTCGAGTTCGAGAAGCATGTCGCTTCTCGTGAAGTCCGTTCTTGGATAGCCGAAGATCTTGTAGCCGAGCTTTTTCAGTTCCTTCGCCACGTCCTCCGCATCGTTGCGCGCGTTCGGCAAAGGCGGCGCGGCCAAATAGTTCGCGTTGCCGATGACGAGCGCCACGCGCGCGCCGGTGCCTTGCGCGTTCGCTTGCGCGAACAAGGCTTCTCTTATCTTCTTTGCTTCATCAAGGTTAGTTTTCACGTAGGTTAGGTTTGGATTGAGCCTAAGCGCCTGTTCGCTGTCAGCGATCGCTTGATCGAGATCGCGGAGACTGCCCTTTTTGAGATAGGAGAACCCGCGGTTACCCCAGTATTTGCCGTCGCTCCGATCCAGCTGAACCGCCTGGTTGAAGTCCTGGATTGCGCGATCGTACTGGCCCTTGGCGTTGTAGGCGTTGCCGCGATTGTTGTATGCGCCGGCATAGTCCGGCTTCAACCTAATCGCCTGGTCGAAGTCTTGGATCGCGCGGTCGTATTGACCCTTGCCATGGTAGGCGTTCCCGCGGTTGTTGTAGGTACCGGCATAGTTTGGATTCAGCTTTATCGCTTGGTCGAAGTCTTGGATCGCTCTGTCGTAGTCGCCTTTGCCGTTATAAGCATTGCCGCGATTGTCGTAAGCGCCGGCGTAGTTTGGGTTCAGCTTGATCGCTTGGCCGAAGTCTTGGATCGCCCGGTCATACTGACCCTTGCCGTTGTAGGCATTGCCACGGTTGTTATAGGCCCAATCAGAATTTGGCTTCAGTCTGATCGCTTGGTCGAAATCTTGGATCGCGCGGTCGTATAGACCCTTGCCGTTGTAAGCATTGCCGCGATTGACGTAGACATCGGCGTAGTCCGGCTTCAGCCTGATTGCTTGGTCGTAGTCCTGTATGGCCCGGTCGTATTGGCCCTGTTCGGCGTAGACAGTGCCGCGGTTGTTGTACGCAAGGACGAAGTCCGGTTTTAGTCTGATCGCCTGGTCGTAGTCCTGGATTGCGCGGTCATATTGCCCCTTGCCGCGGTAGGCATTACCGCGGTTGTTGTAGGTACCGGCATAGTTTGGGTTCAGCTTGATTGCTTGGTCGAAATCTTGGATCGCGCGGTCGTATTGCCCCTTGCCGTTGTAAGCATTGCCGCGATCGACGTAGGCATCGGCATAGTCCGGCTTCAGCCTGATTGCTTGGTCGTAGTCCTGTATGGCGCGGTCGTATTGGCTCTGTTCGGCGTAGACAGTACCGCGGTTGCGATACGCAACGGCATAGTCCGGCTTCAACCTGATCGCCTGGTTGTAGTTCTGTATCGCGCGGTCGTATTGGCCTTTGTCGGCGTACGCGTTGCCGCGGTTCTTGTAGGCTTCGGCATAGTCAGGCTGCAGCGTGATCGCTTGATCGAGGTCTTGAATCGCGCGGTCGTGCTCACTCTTGGCGTTATAGGCAGCTCCGCGATTATTGTAGGCCCACGCAAGGTCGGCGCCGCTGTAGCGGCCCGAACTGATCGCAACCGTGCAGTCGTGGATTTTTTGATCGGAATCTGTCCCGTTGGCGCAGGCCAGATCTTGCGGGGTCTGCGCGACCGCAGGCGAGAGAGCGGCGGCAACGGTCACCACGGCGACTGCGAGCCACTTCCGCACGGGTGATGCGCTTTCTTGCATCATGGTAGCAACGCCACGGTGTCCCCGGTCGCGAGACCGTCGTCGATTTGGGGCTTTTGTTCGTTGCGAGTGAAGCCCATCGTGCCGCCTTGGACAGCACTGAAGAGTTGGCGCACGTCGCGCTTGGCGCCTTTGCGGATCTCGGCGAGAAATGCCTTTGCGAACGGAGAATTCCTGCTGTCCCCGTCTTGGGCGACATTGCCGGGCTGGGTTGACTGGATCAGCAAGACGCCTTGCGTCGGCGGGCTGCGGCCCATACCGCGGCTCGCACGTTCGCCGGTGTAGAATGGGTTGTTACGACAGGCATCGATCACGACCATACGCAACCGCTTGGCGGCTAGCACCGCAGTCTTCAACGTATCGAGGCGGATGGCGTTCCGCGCCACGTCGGCGCGGCTGTCGATTTTCGCGTCGATCGGGATGACGAAGTCGTTCGCGAAGTCAGCCCCATCCTCTACCATCTGCTGCCCGTGACCGGAATACCAAACAACAGCGGCCGCCGAACCGATCGACGCTTTCTTGAAAGCCTCGATCTCAAGTATCATGCCACTTCTGGTGAAGTCCGTCTCGGGAAAGCCGAAAACTCTGTAGCCAAGCTTTTTGAGTTCGTTTGCCACATCCTCCACATCGTTGCGCGCGTTGGGCAAACGTGGAGCATTCAAATACACGCTGTTCCCGATGATGAGCGCGACGCGTGCTCCCGTTGCAGCAGCATTCGCTTGGGCAAGCAACGCCTCTTTCGCCGCACGGGCTTCGTCACGATAGCTCTTGGCCGCCGCTAAAGCCGGGTCAAGCTTTAGTGCATGTTCGCAATCCGCAATTGCTTGGTCGAACTCGGCGAGCCCTCCTTTCCTTAAGTACGCCCTGCACCGAAACAAATATCCCAGCCACGAATTGTTGGGGCCTAGTTTGATCGCTTGATCATAATCCTGGAATGCGCGCTCATATTGACCGAGCCCGAAATGAGCATCTCCGCGGTGTCCGAAGTATAGCGGATTACCCGGCTGTAGACGAATTGCCGCGCTGTAGTCTTCGATCGCGCGAGCGAAATCGCCCGCCGCTGCATACGTCTCCGCACGCGCCGATCGAAAGGAAGCGTTTTTGGGTTCAAGCTCAACTACGCGGTCGAGATCTGCGATTGCTCGGTCGTATTGTTGATGCCTTTTGTAGCAATGGCTTCGGCCAAAGTAGTTGTTCGCGTTTGGCTCCAGCTTGATCCCCTTTGCGAAGTCCTCAAGCGCACCGTCGAATTCCCGCATGCAGCGCGCGAGGCCCCGGTTAACATAAGCCTCTGCTTCCCCCGGGCTCAAACGAATAGCCTCATCATAGTCTCGGATTGCCTGGTCGATCTGACCCGTCAGATAGTAGGCCCAGGCCCGGTAGTGGTAGGCCGCCGAGTCGTCCGGGTTGAGTTTGATCGCTTCGTCGAAGTCCTGGATCGCGCGGTCGACTTTGAATTGGTCCGTGTACGCCATGCCACGGTATTTGTGCGCTTTAGAAAGTCTTGATTTGCTCGCCCGGCCAGAGTTGATGACACCGGTACAGCCGGCGATTTGCTGATCGAGCGAGTACTCCGGCTCTTCCCCTTCGCAGGCCCGCCAGTCTTCATCATAGTCAGCTTGAGCGGGCAGAACCGCCGCCGCCAACGCCACCAGTACCGCAGTTGAAAAGCGCTTCATTCCACTAACATCCCCTAGCTTCAGCCGCGTCAGCAAAGTCGCGATGTAGATTTGCGTATATGTTCCATCACGGCGCCAGCGCCACAGTGTCGGCGGTCGCGAGGCCGTCATCGATCTGCGGTTTTTGGTCGCCTTTGGTGAGGCCCATGACGCCGCCTTGGACGCCGCTCATCAGTTGGCGCACGTCGCGTTTGGCACCCTTGCGCATTTCGGCGAGGAACGCTTGCGCGAACGGGGAGTTCCGGCCGTCGCCGTCTTGGGCGATGTTACCGGGTTGCGTCGACTGGATCAGCAGCACCCCCGGCGTCGGCGGCGAGCGGCCCATGCCGCGGGTCGCGCGCGTGCCGGTGTAGAACGGGTTGTTGCGGCAGGCGTCGATCACGACCATGCGGAGTTGCTTGGCGGCCAGCACCGCGATCTTCAGGGTGTCGAGGCGGATCGCGTTCGGCGCCACCTCCGCGCGCTTCGAGATCTTTGCATCCACCGGCACGACCCAGTCGTTCGGCACTTCGGATCCTTCCTCGGTCATCTGCTGGCCGTGGCCGGAGTACCAGACGACCGCGGCCGCGGCGCCTACGGAGGCCTTCTTGAAGTCCTCCATCACAAGCGTCATCTCGCTCTTCGTGAAGTCGGTCTTCGGATAGCCGTAGATTTTGTAGCCGAGTTTTTCGAGTTCCTTCGCCACATCCTCCGCGTCGTTGCGCGCGTTCGGCAACGGCGGCGCGGCGAGGTACGTGCTGTTGCCGATGACAAGTGCAATGTGCGCACCCGTTCCCTTGGCATTGGCCTGGGCGAGCAAGGCTTCCTTCGCACTGCGCGCCCGGGAAAATCCCTCTTTGGCGTCGATCCAGTCAGGTGAAAGTTTGACGGCCCGCTCGCAGTCCGCCATGGCAAGGTCAATGTCGCTGGCGCGCCCTTTCTTCATGTGCGCCTGACAGCGATACAGAAATACGCTACTGCTGTTGGGTTCGAGCGCAATCGCACTCGTGTAATCCTCAACGGCGTGTTCGTAATCGCCCTTGCGTTCGTAAAAGATTCCGCGAAACAAATAGTGCACAAAGTTGCTGCCGCGTTCCAAACGTATGGCTTCGCTGATGTCACTGATTGCGCGATCATATTGGTCCCGAAAGTTATTGACCCTGGCGCGCGTCTCGTACGCATCGGCGCTGTCCGGCTTCAGATTGATCGCTTGATCACAATCCCGAATGGCCTCGTCCAATTTCCGCTCGCGAGCTTCGCCTGCGGGGAATTTTGAAGCGGCCCATTCAAAATGGGCAAAGCATCGTTCATCGTAGTAACTGGCCTCTCTCGGCTTTAGCTTGATCGCCCGATCGAAATCTGCGATCGCCAGCTCGAATTCTTTCGTCCCTTCATACTCCTGCGCGCGGTTTCTGTAATAGAGTGTGTTATCCGGCTCGCGCTTGATAGCCTCGTTGAAGTCCTGGAGTGCTCGGTCGTGGTCGCGCTTGTCGCCGTAGGCGACGCCGCGATTGTTGTAGGTGGAGGCCTTGTCCGGGTCGAGCTTGAGGGCTTCGTCATAATCCTGAATCGCGCGATCATGCTCGCCTTTGGCGTTGTAGGCCAAACCCCGATTGTTGTAGGCACTCACCAATCGCGACTGGCTCGGCCGCCCCGAATTGATGACGCCGGTGCAGCCGGCGATTTGCTGATCGATCGAGAATTCGGGCTCGCTGCCCTTGCACGCTTTCCAATCGTCGTCGTAGCCGGCGCGAGAGGTGCCTGCGATCCAGACGAAGGCGCCTAGCGCCAAGAGTGCGGCAGCAATCCGATTCATAAGAGTTCCCCCATGTCTTCTCATCACGGCGCGAGGGCCACGGTATCCGCCGTTGCGAGCCCGTCGTCGATTTGCGGTCTCTGTTCGCCTTTGGTGAGACCCATGACGCCACCTTGGACGCCGCTCATCGGCTGGCGCACGTCGCGTTTGGCGCCTTTGCGCATCTCAGCCAGGAACGCTTGCGCGAACGGCAGCGCGAGGTCGATTGCGACCGTGCAACCGCGGGCAACATGCCCCCACTTGTGAGAATGACGATGGCGCCGATCGGAATGCGGCGTAGATAGTGTCTTGTTGGATGGGTTCATTGGGCGTTTCCTCGCGGCCGATATGTCAGCGGCGCCCGCCGCTCATGCGCGCGAGCATCATCGGGAACACGAGCCCCAACACCAGGAACAGCGCGTTCAGGCGGACGTCCATCCAGAAGCCGTCGCGGTCGCGGTCTTCGGCGTCGCGGATCAGGTCGGCTTTCATGGCGCTGAGTTCGCTGCGGGTGAGGGCTGCGTATTGCTCGGCGGTCAGCTTCGACACCGCGGCGAGTTCGGGTGGAATCGGGGCGGCCGGGGCTAGCCCGCCGTCGCTGCGCGGGCTCGGCGCGGCGGCCACCACTGCGGCCGGCTTGGCGGTCCCGAACTGGCGATCGAGGACTGCGCTCACGCGGTCGAAGAAGGCGCCGGATTCGCCCGCTTGGCTGACGAGAACCTGTTTTGCAAAAGCAACGCACAACGCCGCAATCAACGCGGCCGCAGCAAGAACAATTCCACGCATGTCGGACCTCCTCAAAGTGCCGCGTCTTAGTTTAGAAGCTAGGCAGCTGGATTGCACTTTTTGATGCGCGCTCCGCGCTCCCCCAATCGACGTAAGGACCGCACTGCATTGCGCGCACGGCGCGAATCTCGCGAGCTTGGTTTGCCGCCATCTCAGGGTACCAGGGGGGTGACTTCGCCGGTGCCCAGGCCGCCGATCGGTTGGGGGCGCTGTTCGCCTTGCGTCAACTGCGCGGTGCGGCCGGTGACCGCGTCGAACAGCTTTTGCACGTCGCGCCGCGGATCGGCGCGCAGCGTTTCGATGAACGCTTGGGCGAACGGCGAGTTGCGGCCGCCGATGTCGTCGATCGCGACGTTGCCAGGTTGTGCGGAGTAGACGACGAGGACGCTGGCGCGCTCCACGCTCTTGCGGCTGACGCCGCGGGTCTCGTTCCAGAACGTGTTGTTGCGGCAGGCGTCGATGACCACGAGCCGTACCTGCTTCGCGGCGAGCACTGCGTTGATTAGCGTGTCCACGCGAAGCGCGTTGTTGGCGACGTCGGCGCGGCGCTTGATTACGGCATCGACGGGAATGATCCAATCATAGAGGCTCGCCCTTTCATCGTCACCGTAGCTGCTTTGCTGGCCGTGGCCGGAGTACCAAATGACGGCCGATGTGGCGCCGACCGAGATCTGTGAAAACTGGTCGAGCGCTTCGGCCAGCGCCCGCTTCGAGAAGTTCGTTGCTGGAAAGCCGAAAATCTCATAGCCAAGCTTTTTGAGCTCCCGTGCCACATCCTCGGCATCGTGAATCGCATTCGGCAACGGTGTCGTCGTCCGGTAGACGCCGTTACCGATGATGAGCGCGACGCGCCGTCCCGTCGGTTGCGACTGCGTCCGCGCGAGCCAGGCGCGCCTGCCTTCTTCGATCTTGGCGAGGTTTTCCAAGATCGAAGGTGTGGCTGGCGCGAGCTCGGCGGCGTGTTTGGCGTCCGCAATAGCTTGGTCGAAGTTCTGCTTCTTGAAGTAGGCCCAGCCGCGCTTGCCTAATACGTAAGGCCAATTGCCCCCGACAAGCTGTATGGCTTCGTCATAGTCGCCAATAGCCTTGTCGTATTCACCGTTGTCGAGATAGGTGTCCCCACGGCCTTGGTAGGGCAACTGCCACTTTGGGCTCAACAGGACTGATTTGGTGTAGTCGTCAATCGCCTTATCGTAGTGGCCCGCTTTGTGGTAGGCGAGAGCGCGGTACGTGTATGTGGTCGGATCGTCCGGCTTCAGCAGTAGATGCTGACTGAAGTCTAGAATGGCGCGGTCATACTCGCGCTTGCGAAAATACACCCTGGCGCGAAAGAAATAGGCGTCGGAATAGGTTGGCTGCAAAAGCAGAACCTGGGTGTAGTCATCAATTGCACGGTCGAGATCGTCTTTGCTGTCATACGCCGCCGCCCTTTGATAATGCGCGCGCGCAAGATTTTCCTGCGTCTCGCGGCCACTCTCGATGATGCGCGTGCAGGCGGCTATTGCCACGTCTTCGTCGTGAGACTCGCAAAGCTCCCAATCACGTGAATGTTCCGCCTGCGCGGTCTTGGGCGCTAGTAACACAGCGCTCAGCACCAGGCCGAGCACCGTCCTTGTGATTGCCAAATTCCTCATGCCTCAGGTCTCTGCGCTAGCTATTAGATACTCTCGATCGTCATCGAGCTTTGCCCTCGTGCTGCCAACACTAACTGTCGCTGGGTTGGAGCGCACGTTCGCAGAGGCCGGCGATGACTCGCTCAGGTGGAGTAGAGCGCGTGCTGCCGTGCGCCTAATGCGCGAATTTTGCTGAGCATTTCCTTTTGGATGCAGTGTGTGCGCGCTCGATCCTGTAGATTTTAGCGCGACGGAGCCAACGACGTGCAGGAGGGGCGGCATGTTGCGGAAATTTCTCTTGAGGACGATAGCGGTGGTCGCGGTGGCGGCCGGGGCCTCGGCGCCGGTCGTGGCCGACGGGCCGCGGGCGCTGTCCGGCGACATGTCGCGTGCCGAGCTTGCGCAGTATGCGCTGCGGCAAGAGTTCAAGTTGTTGCCCGCGCGCCCATCAACGGAATTCAAATTCGCGTATGACGCGGGCGATGCGGTCTATGGCATCGACGTGTCGCATCACAACGAAGACGGCAAAGTGCCGATCGATTGGGACGTTCTCACCGCGCAGAAGATCGTGTTCGTCTACGCGAAGGCGACGCAAGGGACGAGCATGTATGATGGGCGCTTCAAGCGCACATGGAAGGCGCTCGGCAAGCTGCGCGCGGACGGCCGCGAGGTCTATCGCGGGGCCTATCACTTCCTGTCGGCGACCGCGGACGTCGAAGCTCAAGCGCGGAATTTCCTGACGCGGATGGGTCCGTTGGACGCGATGGATTTGCCGCCCTGCGTCGATGTCGAGTGGGACATGGACAGCGATAAGCACGACCGCTGGCAAGACCTGAAGGAAGACGAGGTGGTGGCCAAGGTCTCCCGATTCATCGAGATCGTCGAAGCCGCGACCGGACGCAAGCCGATCATCTACACGGCGCGTGCGTGGTGGAAGGCGAACATCCCGACGTCGTCGCGCTTCGAGGCTTATCCGATTTGGATTGCCGACTACGGGCCGCGCATCTTCTCGCAGCCCAATGTTCCGATCAAAGAGTTGAAGCCCCGCGTGATGGCGCGTCATTCGTGGCGCCTGTGGCAGTTCACGGAAAAGGCCAGCGTCATGGGCGGCGGTATGGTGGGGCGGGTCGATGCGAACTTGTTTCCGGGCGACGCGGCCGAGTTCCGCGCGGCGTTCGGGCTCGCGGCGCGGCCCGCACCGCCACCGGTCGAGACCCCGCACGCGGAGGCGACGCCGCCGGTGGAGACAGCGCAGGGGGATGCGCCAATCGTATCCACCCCGGTTTCAACCGAACCGCCTGCGAAGAAGAAACTCAGCTTTTTCGAAAGCTTGCTGCCGTGGAAATGGTGACGGCGGGTTGCGTGGCAGTTCGCAGTCGATCGCGTCACGGCGCCAGCGGGGTGATCTCTCCGGTGCCCATTCCGCCGATCGGTTGGGGGCGCTGTTCGCCTTTCGTCAATTGCGCGGTGCGGCCGGCCACGGCATCGAACAGCTTTTGCACGTCGCGTTTCGGATCGGCGCGCAGGGACTCGATGAAAGCCTGGGCGAAGGGGGAGTTGCGCCCGCCGATGTCGTCGATGGCAACGTTGCCGGGTTGGGCGGAGTAAACAATGAGAACGCTGGCGCGTTCCACACTCTTGCGGCTGACGCCACGGGTCTCGTTCCAAAACGTGTTGTTGCGGCATGCGTCGATCACCACGAGCCGCACCTGCTTAGCAGCGAGCACTGCGTTGATCAGCGTGTCCACACGCAACGCGTTGTTGGCGACGTCGGCGCGGCGCTTGATCACGGCGTCAACGGGTATGACCCAGTCGTAGAGGCTCCTTTCATCGTCGGCATAACTGCTTTGCTGGCCGTGACCGGAGTACCAAACTATGGCGGAGGTGGCACCGACAGAGGCCCGCGCGAATTGATCCAGCGCGTCGGCCAGCGCTCGTTTCGAAAAGTTCGTGGCCGGGAAGCCGAAAATCTCAAAGCCGAGATTCTTGAGTTCCCGTGCCACATCCTCTGCATCGTGGATCGCATTCGGCAATGGTGTCGTCGAACGGTAGACGCCATTGCCGATAACGAGCGCGATGCGCCGTCCCGTCGGCTGCGACTGCGCCCGCGCAAGCCATGCGCGCCTGCCGTCTTCGATCTTGGCAAGGTTCTCCAAAATCCACGGCTCGTTTGGGGCGAGCTCCGCCGCGTGCCTCGCGTCCGCAAGTGCTTGGTCGAAGTTCTGTTTCTTGAAATAGGCCCATCCGCGACTTGCCAGCGCTGCTGGGTAGTCCTTGTTCCAAGAGGGGGTATGATTGAGACTATTGGCTTGAGTGAAGTCCTCAATTGCTTTGTCGTACTCGCCCATGGCCAAGTAGGCGGTGCCGCGGCCGTAGTAGTATATCTCGTCGTTCGGCGAGAGCCGTATGGCTTGGTTGTAATCCTGGATCGCCAGGTCGTCCTTACCCCATTGGCTGAGCGCAATGGCCCGCTCCCAGTAAGCTGTGGCAGACTTCGGGTCGATGCGCAGCGCTCGGTCGTGGTCTGCGATGGCCCGCTCGTACTCACCCTTACAACGGTACATATGGCCCCGAGCGACATAGGCTTGGGCATAGTTGGGCTTCAGGAAAAGTGCCTCGGTGAGATCATTGATCGCATCGTCGGAATTCTCACAGGCTGTTTGCTCTCGATTTATCGCCCGTAGATAGTACGCGCGCGCTAGATCTTCCTGGGTCTCGCGGCCGCTCTCGATTAGTCGCGTGCATGCGGCACGTGCGACGTCTTGGTTGCCAAAGGAATCGCACTCTTCCCAGTCTTGTGAACGATCTGCCTGTGCGGCATTGGGTACGAGGATTGCGGCGGTCAGCGCGAGCGCACACACAAATGCCGCTCCCATAGTCCCCAATCTTTTCACGACTCGATTCCCTGGGTCGCAAATTTTGGCCGCTCGATCGCTGAAGCTTACTAAGTGACAAACTCGTCCAGCAACCGGTCCGCGTTGGGCAAGTTGTGTTTGCGGTAGAAGTCGGTGAGGCGCCGTCGGGTTTGATCGTTCGGCCCAAGCCCCAAGAACCTCAGCGCGTTGGTCGAGAAGACCTTGATCAACGCCGCGCGCGGGTCCGGCACTTGGGCGAGGCGGAAGACGTCGGAGAGGAACCAGTAGACGGCCTTCAGGTGTTCTTCCTTTTTCAGTTCGCGGTCGAGCATGATCCAGTCGCTGCCGTAGATCAGCTTGTCAGTGATGCCGGGGAACGTCTTGATCAACGTCGCGAACGCTTGCTTCAGGGCGGCGATATCTCGGCTCTGTCCGCTCTTCAACAGTTCGGAGAAATAGCTGAGGTCGGCGTAGACGTTCCTCGCGTTTGGCAGTCCGACCAGCTTGCCGAAATGCCATTCCCAGCTCTGCTCCAACGCATTGAAGTTGATCTTACCGTTCTTGTCGCGCGCCGCGTCGAAACTGCCGATATGGGCGAGACAGAGGCGGATGTCCTTGGCTGCCGGATGGGCGACGACCGCAAGCCAGTTCGCGATGTCCGCGCGCTCGGCGTAGCAGGGGCCCGAGCCGTTGCTGTTGGCGGCGTGCGAGAGGATGGGCACGCCCTCGGCCGCGCACCACGCGTAGAGCGCGACCAGGCGCTGGTCGAGCGCAAGGGCAAGCTGGCCCGGCGCCAGGCCGCGCAACGCATGCTTCGGGAACGTCATGTTGCTGTCGCCGGCATTGGCGAGCGGCTTGAAGCCCATCGGGGGATACATCTTCACCCCCATGAAGCCGCGATCGCGTACCGCGTGTTGGGCCAAGGCGAGCGCCTGGCCGCCCTCGTGTACGTCGCGGAGCGGATCGAAGGCGATGTAGCCATGGAACTTCGCCTTGCCGGTGCGGATTGTGTGGAGCGCCACTTGCTCCATCGCGTCCACTTGGCTTTTCAGGTCGCTGACCGGTTCGTCGTTCAGCCAGCGGGAATAATCGATAAGCGCGGGTGTGAACAGGCGCACGCGCGCGGAGGGCGTGTCGTAGATGCGCGCGATCTCGTTCGCGTGCTCGATGCGCGCGGCGGTCATGCGCTTCGCCCAGCAAAGATGGCGCGAGATGAAGCCGGAGCTGTGGCACACGCTGTCGCCGATTCCGGCGGCGCGCAGTTTGAATGCGCGGGAACCGTCCGACGGATTCGGGTCCCCGGTTTCCTGCAAGATCTGACGGGCGAGCGCCTCGCGGCCCTCCTTGTCGATCATCGTCCTGATCTCGCGGCGCTGCTCCTCGGTCAAATAGTTCGACGGCGGTTCGGCGGTCGCGAGCTTGGGCTTGGCGCCGAAGTAGCGCTCGAGGTCGTCGGTGATCGAGCTTTGCGGAGGTCCGGCAACCGCTAGTCCGCTGGCCAGGTCGACCGCCTCGCGCGCCGCCGCGACGGCGTTCCTCATCGAGTCGCGCATGGCGTCGGCCGCCGCTTCCTTCAGCCAACGCCCGAGGGACGACGTCGTGCCGTTGTTATCGCATTTCCTCGACGCGCCGCCGCCGACTTGCGCTTGATCGTCGTAGATCTCGAACACCGCTTGGCGCAGGAAGCCGTAGACCGGCAAGTCGGACGAGTTGAAGATGTGGCAGTGAATGTCGACGACGGGCGCAGGCAAGTCGATCGGCGGCAGCGGCGCCGCGGGCGCCAACGCCGGCTCCGCGAACCCGCGCGAGACGAACCCCAGCGAGGCCACTGCGGCCGATCCGGCCAAGAGTTGACGACGGTCAATCATATTGCGGCCCCTTTTCGCACGCCGTTGGCGTCAGCATTGCACGGTCGCGACTTGCCTGAAAACCGACCCTGCATCGGTGGGTACGCTTTTGTCCTAACGTTGCGGCGGAGTGGCACCGCCGCCGGTTCGAATTCTTGTGTCGCGTTAGGAAGGGTTCACGGCTTTCCCCGCGGGCGTGTGCTGGCTTGGCCAATTGGTCGGCTTCCGATCTTCAGGGCGGCGGGTCGCTCCCCCCAAGACTAACGGCACTCGCCGCGTGCTTGGCACTCGGCGAGCGGCAGGTCGATCTTGGCTTCGGCGAGTTCGTGTTCGAGGCGGGTGCGCTCGCCCGGTTCGAGGTCTGGGCTTTGCAGCTCTCTTTGCAACTTGGCAATCTTGGCGCGCAGATCGCTCAAGCGTTCTTGACCGGCGAGCTGCGACTTTTGCGCTGCGGCGCGTTCGTTCATCTTTTGTGCGCGCTGTTCGGGCGACACGGCGTCAGGAAGGGCAATGGCGCGGATGTCCCTTTTCAAGTTGTCCCTGGACGCGGGATCGAACATGCCGGCCAAGAAACTCCAGAAGGGGCTGTCCTCGCCTTTTTCCTGCAGCGTGATGTGGACCACAACAGGAGCGACGCCGCCTTCCACGCGGTTGGGGCTGAATGTGCCCGGGACCGCGCAGGGTTCCGCGGCGGGGAGGCAACTCGGTTTGGTGGGGTCCAACGGTGGAGAAGATCGGGTCGCGGCGGGATCGGGCGGCTGCGGAAGATCGAACCAAGGCGTGTGCTTCAGGCCGAAGCCCGCGGCCGTGATCTCGGTCTGCGGCTCGACAGCGTCGATGACGAAGCTGCCCGTGCCCAAGATCGTTGTTTGGTCCTGGCCTTTCGCGGGCGAAAACAGATCGTAGCGAACGGTGATCGCCTTGTGATCGGTGCCGCCGTCGTCGAGCGGCGAGCCGTAGTAGAAAAACGCGGGCACAAAACTGATCGCGGTTCTGTCGGCAGACATGACCGCGTGCGATTCGAGATAGATCGCCGGGTCCTGCGCGAGCGGCAGGCCTAAGGCCGCTGATTTTGGCGCGCGCGTTTGCCAATAAGAGGAGAACTTGCCGTTGTTCGACGCATCAGGGTGCGCGTTCATGAGCCCGCGCACCAGCGTCACGCAGCCGGCATAAAGATCAGCCTTCGCGCTTGCCTTGTCGAAGACGTACGTGTTCGACATGCCGGTCACGGTTTGCGGCGTGGCTTTGGCCTTCTGCTGGATGAAGCCCGCAAGTGCGTCGATGCCGACGTCGATCACGCGGCCGCCCATGCCGGTGAGGATACCCGCAAGCGGGCCGCCTGCCGCTTCCAACACCGGACCGCCGGTGGAGCCGCTCAAGGGTCCTGCCGCCGCGACCTTCGGTTCGATCGCGCAGTCCTTCGTCACCACAACGCGCGTGTCGAGGTAGACTTTGCTGGTGAGATCGCCCGGATTGTCGGGGGTCGAGCGCGTGAGCGGCGACGACGTGCTGCACGCGGCAAGCGCCGCCGACGCGCCGATCACCAAAGCCGCCGTGCGTGTGTTGGCCTTCATGAACATATCTCCCCACACGAGGGTGTCACCGACTGTCGGCACAGGCAAAGGCTGGCGGCGCGGGTACCCAAATCGGTCGCTCCCAGTAGCGCCGGCGCAACAAGGCTGGCGAAGGTTCGCCCGCCAAGCGCGCGCAGCCCGCAGCGATTCGCTCGATGGGGGAAGGCTCCCCTACTTCGGCAGGACGCTCAGCACCTTCTCGCCCTGCGGTTGTTGGATTGCTTGTTCGAGGTAGGGAGGATCGATCGGGAAAGGCCTGCTGGCCGATCTGTAGACGCTCGACCAGCGCGCCAGTTCCGGATTTTCCTCGTCGGCTACCTTTTGCATCGTGTCGATGACCGCGTCCACGAATTGGCGCGTGAAGAGCCCGCTCGCGAGTTCGTCGTTGCGATAGAAGGAGAACTGTCCGGGCAACGATCCCGACATTAGGAGCTTTCCCTTGTAACGCAAAAACAGCCGGCGCCAGGCCGCCGCCGCGACGAGCGGGGCCGAGCGTTCGCTCACGCCCGGCGGGCGCTGGAGCACGATGTTGCATGTGTCGGCAATGGCAACAATGAACTGTGGGTTCTTCGCGGAAAGTGCGGCCACGGTGGCCGACATCCCGGCCTTCGCATCCGCGATGTTGCCCGCGCGTTTGCAATCGAAATCCGGAAACTTCGTCGGCGTTTGCGGCGTGCGGTAGCCGTGCGCGGAATAGTAGAAAAGGACCGTGTCGGTTGGACCGACGTTCAGGCCGTCAACCGCTTTGTTGATGTTCGTACAGTTGAAGTCGCTGCCAGCCACGACGTGGACGTCCATGTCGATTTGGCCGACGGTCTTGGCTTGGTTCAGGAGACTCTTCATCAGCTTCAAATTGCCGACGATGCCCGGCCCGATCGAATCGTCGTTCGTGTCGGCGATCAGGACGGCGTGAACCTTTTGCGCCATGGCGGCCGGCGTGAACGCACAGAAGACTGCCGTTGTCAGCAACAGAAGAGTTCTGTTCATTTCTTATCTCCCCTCAAATCCCCTCGAAGTGTTCTGTCTTGGTTAGTTCACCAGGTCACGAAGCGCGCCGACGCTTGGTTTCGTCAACACGCGCCGCTTGGCGTGGCGCCAGATCGTCTGCGGGTCCACCATAATCGCTTCGACATAGTCGGGGCCGCAGCCACCGGACCCTCGTGGCAGTGTGACAAGCCACCAGGCGCTTTTGCCGCCAGCGACGAACTCCATCCCAACGGTCGGCGCGAACGGGCACGCGGGCGCGAACGGGCTTGGCGGATGGTATGATGCGTCGTTGAGGGCGAGGTTTGCCGCCGCGCGCAACTCGTCCGTCGTCAGTGTACGCATCAGGTTTTTGTGCGCGTGGGAGATGGTGGGCTCGGCCGTCACGGCATCGGTCGGGTCGAGCTCGTAGAGACGCGCGCTTTCGGCCGTGGCGATGATGTCGGCCAAAGCGCCCTTACCGCCACCGCCCGTCGCCTCGTCGCCGCTGGCACAGCGGGCCGCAACCGCGCTCGCCTGCACGCCCGTGCGCGGGCGGGCCACGATGCTGAGCGAATGAATGGCGTTAAAGCCGAGCCGCGCAGCCCGTCTCGCGAGCGCCGCCTCCACCGCCGCAAGTTCGATCGCGCGGTTCATGCGGCCGACATAGAGATTGCGCACGCGCCGCTCAGACGTGATGTGGGGACAGTCGGCTTCGACGTCGCGCAGCACGCGAACATCATTGGGCGCATCGGCGCGCGCCGGCGGAAGACCGCTCGCCGTGATGATGGCGATGAGCGTCACCGTGAGTGTCATAAGACTGCGGCACATCGTGGTCGGCTCTGTATTTCTCGAATTCTAGGCTGGCGCGGGCGCCAATGCCGAGTCGGGTCGCAATTGCAGAGTTCTATTTCCGTACCACGTGTGTAGTTTGTGCAACGGGGTTTGCGAAGCCGCGCGTCCATTGGCGTGAGGGTGTGGCGCGCGAGCGCAGCCTGGCAGCGTTAGCGGTCGTTTCTACGACGGGAGCTTCAGCAATTTGGATGTCTCCAAGCCGTCGAACGACACGGGGCGTCTGGGCAAAGCTGTCTGCACCCTCGTCATTCGGCGTCTCTGGGCGTGGTTTCAAGACGCAACCGAGGTGCCGATCTTCTTCCAGTACACGACGAGGTTGGATTCAGCGGTGGGGTGGGTGAGGCGGTGGAGGAATTGCAAGCAACGCTCACTCTCCAGCGGCGCGAAATCGCAAGTTGGAATTGCCGAAGAGAAGCCAGCTGGCGGACCAGATGTTCTTGGGGAGCGCGCGTTTCGCCGCGAAGATCGCTTCGCCGACGGTTCTTCCTCTAAGGAGTTCGGCCCAAAGCACGTCGTAGAAGGTCGAGTCGTCGATACGGCCTCCCGTCGGGTCACCGCTTCTAAATGCAAACGCAGAGCCAACCACCGCTTTCGCTCCTCTTGTGAACAAGACTGGTCCAGAGCTTTGGGCGCTGGAACCTGTTGCGCAACCGACAACTAAAACAAGAGACGGCCTTATGACCTGGGGGAGTTCGCTGGTGAGAAAGGGCCCGCCCGGTGTGCCCAGCAGGATTGAATCGCTGGCGCCGTGCGTGTCGATGTGAAGAATCTGAGCCTCGGGAGACTGCAGATGCGCGAGGCTCTGACTTGGATGTGGCGCAACGACGATGTCTGTCGGCAGGCGATCTGCTACCGACAGTGCCGCTTTGACGGCATCGTGGTTGGAGCGGCGAAAGTTTCGAGGAAGCCTTGCGGCCGCTAACAGCACCATTTTTTGCAACGGTACTATCTCTTCCTTGAGCCCTCGCGCCAATTCATCTTTGATCGCCGCATCGTCGGAAACGATGACATGATTGAACTGTACATGAAGACCAAGGGGTTCGCCGCGAAAGTCCAAGAGATCAATCGGGACGGGAGCGTTGGAGACCACGGTTGCTTGATCAAATCCTGCGATCTCGGCGGGGTTGAGCCCGGCGGACTTCAGCGTTGCCGCGAGCGACGAGACATTGTCCAAGACTTCCGTCGTGTCCGCGGAGTCCGCGGCCCGTTGAATGTTCCGCAAGTCGGCGTCGAGCGCGCCTTTTTCCGGCCGGAGGACCAGCACACGGTGTGTACTTGCATGGCTTGACGCCGCCTTCGCGAGCGGGCTCGTTGGGTTGTCAGATATGACAATGAGCAAGCCTTGCTTGCCGGGACTGCGGTCGCTCTGCGATGGCTCGTTGCCGGTGTCCGCGAGCGCGGAGCCATGCAGGCAGAATCCGAGGCTTGAAAGAAGGATCACAAGGCTGTTCGCGCGCATCTTTGGCTCTCACGTCGGTCTTCTGGTTTTTGAATCCGCCTATGGCACTGGTGCCGCCGCGTCCCGAGTGGCCAGGCCGTCGTCAATTTTGCGGCCTTCGCCTTTGGTCGGGTCGAGCACGTTGCTTTGCAGCGAGAGCGTTGCCCAGTGTCTCATACGTTTCGCTTCCCGCTCAGCATTCTGCTTTCATTGTGTCGTCAACGCTATTGTATCAGCGCTGGCGAGGCCGTCGATGGGTTGGGGGGATTGGTCGCCCGCCGTGAGCTTGCGGGTGCGGCCCACGACGTCACTGAACAGGAGGCGGACGTCGCGCTTTGGACCCTCCCTGAGAGAGTCCAGGAAGGCGCGGGCGAAGGGGGAGTTGCGGTTGCCGTCACCGAGGTCGTCGATCGCGACGTTGCCGGGTTGGGCGGAGTAGATGATGAGCACGCCGGGGCGTTCGACGTTGCGGCGGGTGGCGCCGCGGGTTTCGCTCCAGAAACGTGAGTTACGGCAGGCGTCGATGATGACAAGGCGGAGCTGCTTTGCGGCAACAACCGAGGTGGTGAGACTGTCCACGCGGATCGCGTTCTTGGCCACGTCGGCGCGCCGGTTGATGAGGGCGTCGACCGGGATAACGTAGTCGTCAGAGTTCTCGGCCCCTTCCTCACGCATCTGCTGACCGTGGCCGGAGTACCAGACGACGGCGGCGCTAGCGCCGACAGAGGTTTTCGCGAAACGGTCGAGTTCGGCTCGCATGTCTGCGATCCTGAGGTTGGTTTTGGCCGTGACGGTGTAGCCGAGCTTTTTCAATGCTTCCGCGACATCGCTTGCATCATTTTCAGCGTTTGGAATCCGCCGGTCGTTGTCATAGATGGCATTTCCGATAACGAGCGCCACACGGTCGCCGGTACCTTGGGCATGGGCTTGCGCGAGCAATGCCGCCTTGGCTCTTCGAGCTTCCTCAAGGTTACCTCGAAAATAAGCCAGATTCGGATCGAGCTTGAGCGCCTGTTCGCTGTCGGCGATCGCTTGGCCGAGGTCGCGTAGCGTTCCCTTCTTTAGGTATGCAAATCCGCGGTTGCCATAAGGTATTGCAACACCGAGCCTTGTCACGAACTTGATGGCCTGATTGAAATCCGCGATCGCTAGGTCGTAGAGGCCCCTGTTGGTGTAAGCATTGCCACGATTGTTGTACGCGTCGGCATAATCTGGCTTTAGCTTGATCGCTTGGTCGTAGTCTTGAATCGCACGATCGAGTTGGCCCTTATTGGAGTAGGAGTCACCTCGGTTTCTATAGGCATCGGGATACTCCGGCCGGAGTCTGATCGCTTGGTCGTAGTCCTGAATCGCGCCGTCGTAGAGGCCTTTGGCGTTGTAGGCGAGGCCGCGGTTGTTGTGCGCGATCGCGGCGTTTTCCCTGATCTCCCGGGCGGTTGCGATAATTGCAGTGCAGGCGTCGATGGTTTGATCGGGTGTGTAATTTCCGCCGCCGACGCAGGCTCTCCATTCGGGCGAAAGGTCGGCCCGCGCATTCGATATGAATGCGAGGAAGGCACTCAGCACCAACAGAATCGTTGCAGGGTGTTTCATGGCGGTGTCACCGGTTCTCGGAAGCCCCGGTAGCGGCTGCGAAAGGCGGGCGCAAGCCTCTCATCAACTGACGAGGCGAGTCGATAGGCGAGATAGGTGAGTTCGTGTGGGAGGCGAGGGGCGCTTTGTGGGCTCGCGTGCTTGGGCTAACGCTCGATGGTCGTGTGGTGCCGCGAAGTCACAGACGGATGACGCGGCGTGCCGTGCTGAACAAGTACGGTTCTCGACTTGCCGGCTCTGGGCGATAATCTTCTGGGAGAAAGTTATGACCCGGTACGCGCGCGTTTTGGCTTCGGTGATTTTGATCGGGCTTGCCGCGACGGCGACCTCGGCGAAGCCGCTGGCGCGCGCGCAGATGACGCCCGTCGCGAACGCGTTGGGAACTAAGCTTCTGGTCAAACTGCATGCGGCGACCCCTAACGAGACGATCGCGGTGTCGCCGGTGAGCTTGGGGCAGACCTTGGCAATGCTGGCGGCGGGGGCGTCTGGATCGTCGCGAAGAGAGTTTTCGCGGCTGTTTGGGACGCGTGCCAGTGAAGCTTCGATGCGGCGCTTGGCGCGCGACGCGGCGACGCTGCAGCGGGCGCTTGGTGAGGCCGGCGGGGTCGAGGTCACGATGTCGAATGCGCTGTGGCTCGATCGGTCGGTGGCACTCAACCGGCGCTTTCGCACTGCTGGGATCGAGCTTTACAAGACCGCATTGGGCGCGCCGGGTGCTGTTGGGGAAATCAACGCCTGGGTCGCGGGCAAGACGAAAAATCGAATCAAGGAGATTATCGACGACCTGCCGCGTCAGATCGTGTTCGTTGCGGTCGATGCGCTCTACTTCCGCGGCCGGTGGGAGGAGCCGTTCGACGCGAAGGCAACGCGCGCGCAGCCGTTCGCGCGCGCCGACGGGACGCGCCTTTCGGTGCCGATGATGCACAAGGCAGACACGTTCGACTATGCGGAGGATAGCCAGGCGCAAAGCGTCGCATTGCCGTTTGTGGGCGCGGGGGTGGAGCTGCGTCTCGTGCTGCCGCGGCAAGGTCAGACGCTGCCTGTGGACGCGGCCAAGGCGGCCGCCTGGTTAAACGCGGCGCGTGACGGCAAGCTGGAGGAGCGGCCGGGGCGCATTACGATGCCCAGGCTCAAGCTCGAGTGGGGCGGCGATTTGGTCGAGCCGCTGCGTGCGGCAGGGCTCAGCACCGCACTTGGATCCTCAGGAGATTTCCGCGCGCTCACGCGCGCACGGGCGACGGTAGGCGAGGTCGCGCACCGCGTCGTGTTCGAGGCCGATGAAGAAGGCGCCGTCGGCGCCGCGGCGACCGCCGCGGTCGGCACGCGTTCGATGTCACTCACGCCGCCGTTCGAGATGACAATCGACCGGCCGTTCTTTCTGTTCGTGCGCGACCGGCGGACGGGCGCAGTGTTGTTTCAAGCGCTCGTGGCGGATCCCGGCACGGCGCATTAGGTGGCTTCACAAAAGTCTTGGAGGGGAAAATGTTCGGCAAGAAGAAGATCGTTCTGATGTCAGCGGCGGCTGTTTTGGCGATGACCGGTGCGGCTCCAGCTCAGACCGCGGCGTGTCCTTCAGGGCAGATCAAGACGCGCGTTATCGGGGGCAAGGACGCAGGCCCGGGGGACTATCCGTTTCAAGCCTTCGTTCTCGCCAACAACATGCTGTGCGGCGGTACGTTGATTTCGCCGACTGCGATTTTGACGGCGGGGCACTGCGTCACGCAGAAGAACAGCAAGACAAAACTTGCGGCGACGGCGTTCTCGATACGACTCGACTCAATCGAGGCCTTCAGCGGCGGCGAGTATCATTCGGCGAAGGCCGGCAACGGCGTCGCTAAGGTGATCCTGCATCCCGACTACAATCCCATGACCTATGAGAATGACATCGCGATCTTGGAGCTCTCGAAGGCGTCCGCGATTGCGCCGGTCAAGCTTGAAGGCGTCTCGGCGCCGGCGATCGGCGATGCACAATTCGCGGCGACGCGCGGGCGGGTTCTCGGCTGGGGGCGGGTCGACACGGCGGATCCGTTCTCGACGTCCAGCATCTTGAAGTTCGCGCCCGTGCCGGTCGTCACCAACAAGAACTGCACGCTGCCTGCAAACTTCAGCCAGTATGGGGCGATCGACGTGCGGCGCGTATGCGCGGGCGGCGAGGGCGACGTGGATACCTGCAACGGCGATTCCGGCGGTCCGTTGCTCATGATGGATGGTTCGCAAAACCTGGTGCAACTGGGGATCACGTCGTTCGGCTCGCAGATTTGCGCGCAGAAGGGCGTGTACGGCGTCTATACGCGCGTCGGAACTTTTGCGCCGTGGGTGAAAAACAATACGAAGTTCGCGTCGGCTGGCGGCGAAACGGCGCAGGTCGCTTGGACAGGTGACAAGCCACGTTCGGATGTCGTCACCGCGCTCGGTGCGGCAGCGCCGGCGCGGCAGGCCGTCATGATGAACACAATCGCCGCCGCTGCGGCAACGGCAGTGCCGCCGCTTAGCGTGTGGGCAAACGGCGAGACGGACGCGCCGGTTACGTTGATCCCCGCCGTGAGTGCGGCGAGTTCGGCGTCCAACGCCGACTACGTATGGAATATCGCGCAGGCGACGGTGACTCGGCGCGGCACGCTTGTGGCTGAAGGTGTCACCGACATCGGGCGGCTATCGGGCGTGCTCGGCAAGTGGCGGGCGTTGCCGTTGATGACGCAACTCGCCTCCGGCAAGCCCAAGGTAAGCGTGAGTTTGGGTGCCACGCCCGCGGGCGGTGTCTTCGCGGACGGGGCGATTGTCGAACCCAAGGTTATGCGGCCTTCCGATCCCTCGCTCAAATACCTGACGCTGTTCGATCTCACGAGCGACGGCTCGGTCGACTACCTCTACCCGATGGACAGCGACGGCGACGGCGCGATGGAGGGCGACTACACGCTCGATCAGACGAAGGTGCAGTGCCCGTTCGGCTCCGACCATATCGTCGCGATCGTAACGCCGGACCGGGCGACGGCGCTCAGGCGGCAACTGAAGGAGGTCGCGGGCAAGAACACGTCGGCCGCGTACACGGCGGCGACGGTGCTCCAAGGAAATCTCAAAGGTAACTACGCGGTCGGGTTCGTGGAGCTGCTGACGGCACCGAAGCGGTAGGCGGGGAAGCTATGAGATGAGGCGCCTTGCTTGCCGCGCTGCGCAAGCGCGTTACGCGGATACCATGGCGCAGTGAGGACGATCTTAAGGAGGGAGACACAATTGATGAAGCGCTTCGCTTTCGTTGTGTTGTTGTTGAGCGCTTTTCTCGCACTTGGAAGTTCTGTGCTGGGGCTTTCGCCGACTCCGGCTGCGGCCGAACCCTCCGCCCGCCTGAAGCCTTGTGTGGGCGGGCCGTCTTGGACGGAGGACGAAACGCTGGCTGCTTGCACGGCCGTTATCGATGCGGTGGGCCCTGTAACCGATGAAACCGTTATCGCACTCTTCAATCGCGGAAATATCTACAAACGGCGCCAGCTGCACGATTTAGCTCTGCGAGACTACAGCGAGGCGATCCGGCTAAGGCCAGATCAGCCGTTGTTCTACAACAACCGCGGCGTGACTTACTACGAAACAGGCAAGCCTGATCTTGCAATTCCCGACTTTGATCAAGCGATCCGCCTCAATCCCAAATACGCCGAGGCCTACAACAACCGCGGCAATGCGTACAAGGCGATGAAACAGAACGAGCGCGCGATTCAAGACTATGATCAAGCAATCAGCTTGCGACCGGTCTATCCGCACGCTTACAGCAATCGGGGTACAGCCAAACACAATTTGGGCGACGACGCGGAGGCCATCAAGGACTACGACGTTGCGATCGCCCAGAGAGCTGGCGAGAAACCGGGCGCTGTGTTCGCTGAAGCCTATGTCAATCGTTGCTTGAGTTTTGCGGCGTTGAGTCAATTCGACCGGGCGCTTAAGGACTGCGATCGGGCCGTGGAAGCCGCGGGTCGACCGATTCCAGAAGTCTTCAACAATCGCGGAATTATTTATGCGGCACAGGGCGACTACGTGCGTGCGATCGCAAACTACACCGAGGCCATCAATCTCCGGCCGCGCTACGCAAAGGCCCTGGGCAATCGGGGCGTGGCCCATTTCCGGCGAAAGCCGCAGGATCTCGAGAAGGCGCTGGCCGATCTGAGGCAGGCGAACGAACTGGATTCGTCTTTGGATGATGTCCACCAAACCCTTCGCATTGTTGAAGATGCAGCTCAAGCAACAGCTTCGAGGGCGCGCGCAAGACACACTGGGCGGCGCGTGGCCTTGGTGATCGGGAACAGCGTCTATGCCAATACCTCACTCGTTCCCAACGCGGCGAGCGACGCGGAGGACGTTGCGACCGCATTGAAACTGATGGGCTACGAAGTCTTTGGGACGCAGCGCGTCAATCTTCGAAAGCAAGACATGAGAGCTGCCATCGCAGCTTTCGCGACCGAGGCGAAGGGCGCCCGCTCCGCGATTGTTTGGTACGCTGGTCACGGGCAGCAAACGCGTGAGAGTGGTTCCGAGAACGCTAATGACTGGGTCATTCCGGTGGATGCTTCAATTCGCACGAAAGCAGATGTCGATGACAATGCGATCAACGTTGATGATCTGGTCAATGCGGTCAACTCGGCAAAGTTGCTGCGTCTCGTCGTCGTCGATGCCTGCCGCAACTCGACGTTCTGGAACGAAAACAGAGGCCTGGCTCGTCGAACGATACGACGTGAGGGTGCGCTTGTCGTCTTCTCGGCCGGTCCCGGCGAGGCCGCCCGCGATGAAGTGAAGTCCGGTGACCGGAATTCGCCGTTTACCGGGGCGTTTTTGGATGAGCTTCGAGCGGATTCGAGCCGCGATGTCAGAGTCTTGTTCAGTGACGTGACCGTGAGGACGAGAAATCTAACGAACGGCGAGCAAAATCCGCAATCAATAGACGGAGGCTTAGGGGGTACAGTTGCTATCGGCAATTGAGGCGGTCTGCGTGACGACGTACGGCCACGACGGCCGGGACCGCCGACACCGCGGCGCTGGCGCCTTAGGGATGGAGATACAATGAAGTGTTACCATGTCCCGGCTGTGACATTAGCGGCGAAACCGGCCATGAATTGGCTTATTGCCATCCCGTTGGCGCTAGGCATCTTCGTTGGGCTGGCTAACGTGGCTCACGCCGACTATGACGACGATTGGAAGGCGTGCAAAGGGAGCGAGCCGCAATACTCGCTAGATCAGGTGATCGCGGGCTGCGCAAGCGTCATTAGCTCCGGTCGCGTGAGCAGATCGCGCTTGGCAACCGCGTACAACAACCGTGGTGCCGCTTACAACGGCAAGGAAGATTTATGGTCGCGCGATCCAGGATTTCGACGAAGCGATCAAGCTTGAACCGGACGAAGACCTTTACTACGCTAACCGAGC
The DNA here is from genome assembly GCA_964638635.1 of uncultured Flavobacteriaceae bacterium. Lineage (GTDB taxonomy): Bacteria > Pseudomonadota > Alphaproteobacteria > Micropepsales > Micropepsaceae > SZUA-430. The sequence goes on along the minus strand of CAZXAQ010000001.1, from coordinate 10,646 downwards.
GACCGCGCATTCCAACAACAACCGGGAAGACTTGGCGATCCCGGATTACGACCGGGCAATTAGGCTGAAGCCGATGAAGGCGGAGTGCTACCTTCGGCGCGGGCAAGCCTATTTCGAATACGGCATCTTTCGTTGGGAAACGCTCGATTTCCGTGCCCAGCAAATCAGCCGGGCAATCAAAGATTACGACGAGGCCATTCGGCTGAAGCCGGACTTCGCGGATGCTTATCTGGCGCGCGGGAAAGCGCACTCCTATAACGAAGAACTGGATTTGGCGATAAGGGACTTCAATGAAGCAACTCGCTTAGCGCCGAGCGCTCGTGCCCACGACTGGCGTGGTCTGGTGTACGCAAAGAAGGGTGACCTTGACCGAGCGATCTACGACTACAGTCAGGCAATTGCTTTTGAACCTACAAATGGCAGCCCGTGGCGGGGGCGTTGTGCCGCGCATCTGAAGAAGGGAGGCAGCGACTTGGATCGTGCGCTTTCCGATTGTGCGCAAGCGCGACGTGCGCCCGCTGATGAGCGGCGTCCAAGGCGGCGTCATGGGCCTCACCAAAGGCGAACAAAAACCGCAGATCGACGACGGTTTGGCCACCGGGGACACGGTGGCGCTGATGCAATAGCCGGGCCAAGTTGCTTGATCGAGTTCGTAAGCGAAGAGCCGGGAAGTCTCTTCACCGACACTTAGCGTGATGCGGCTCCGAGGTGACGATACTTGGCGCTGGTGGGATCAAGTAGCCCCGAGTTTGTCGAGTCGAGCACGGTTCAAGCTCTCGCGCGGACATACTATCACCACTACCGCCCCGCCCACGCCAGCATATCTGCGAACATCTTCATTAGGTGGGTCAGTGTCTTGTGGATCGAGCACCAAGAGGCGCCGCGCTCGTGCGGCCGCGTAAGTCGCCGATTCATTTCGGCGTTGTAGGCCGCCATTGTGCGCACGAAGGCGGCGTTGATCAGGCGCGCAGCAGGCATGCGATCCTCACGGGTCGATCTGCGATATCTTCGAGCCTTCGATTGCGAGGCCGGCCATGAGGCCTTCTTGGTCGAAGGTGAAAGCATAGACGTCGTCGTTCAGCGTCGTGGTGGTGAGGTTCTTGGCGACGCCCGCGTCGACGATGACGATCGTCGGCCCGACGCCCAGTTCCCAACCGTCGGACTTGTCGAGGTATTCGAGTGCGCGGTCGGTCATGAGGAAGAGCGCGTAGCCGTAGCTTTGAATACCGGCTTGTAGGCCCCAGGAGCCGGAGAGCGAGTTGTAATATTGGGCTTCCTGGTTCGGGTAGAACAGCACGCCTTGGCCGAACGAGCCGCCGAAGATGAAGCCGGCTCTCACGATGTCCGGGAAGACGAGGATCGCTTTGGCGTGGCTCGCGATTGTCTCGGCGAACGGTTCGCTGCGGTACAGCTTCTGTAGCGCGTGTTCGCTTTCGTAGGTCAGGTTCGCACGGGACTCCTTCGCTTGCGTTGGCAGCGCGAGGGTCAGGACGGCGACGGCGGCAAAGAGGATGCTGCGCACGGACATGGGCTTGCTCCTTCGGGGGTTGGCGTTGCTTTAGGCGCCATCAGGGCCAACGCCAATCACGAAATCGTTCAAGCAGAAGATGGGGGCTGGAAAAACGCCAAATTCGGCGAGTCGGCGGTGCGGCTCGCGTAGAACGGGCGGTGACAGGGTTCTACGTTTTCACGCCAAGGCGCCAAGCCGCGAAGAAGGAAGGGGTTTCACACGATGGCACGATGAACACGATGAAGAGCCGCTTCGGCGCGAAGCGCCAGGTGTGCCCGTATATGCGCGCCTACGGCGCGCGACTTTCATCTCATCGTGTTCATCGTGCCATCGTGTGAGAAATTACTGGTGCTACCAGAATTTCCACCAAGGCTTTTTCTTAGCGGTGGCGGCTTGTTTTTGTTTGGTGGGTTGAGGCTTGGCTTTTTGGCCGGGTTTGGCTTTCGCGGTTTGCTTCGCTGCCGGCTTTGGCGTTTCCGGTTTGGTCGGAACGGTGAACTGTTCGGGGAGGTAGCCCACGACGGCGGCGGTGCCGTTCAGTTCGGGGAATTGGACCTTCGTGAGGTCCTTGCCCATCTCCGTGTCGACGTGCGCGAGCAGGTTGCGCCATTGCTTCATGTCGTCGCTATCCAGCGTCGAGACCAGCTGGCGCAGGCTGCGCTCGGAGCCCGGCGAGGCGAACATGTCGAGATCGCTCACCACCAGCTGCACGTAGGGCAGGGGCGAGGAGCGCACGGCCTTCTCCAAACCGCCGAGCTGCTCTTGTAGATAGGGCGGCAGGATTTTCGAGAGTTTCGCGCGGCGCTTTTGCAGCATGTCGATCGCGGCGTCTTTCTTACGCACGAGCGTCGGGCAGCGCGTGATCGTCTCCGGGTCGTAGGTGTGGGACTCGGGCGGCTCCTCGACCAGCTGCACGTCGCGCGGTTCGAACATGGCCAGCCAGCCGATCGGGATCCAATCGCTGGCGTGGGCGATTTCGTTGACGCCGTCGGGGCTCGCAAACAGGGGCCGCTTGTCGGGACGGGCGATCAGAAAGGAGTGACTGGTCATGTTACGCATACCTCGCGACTCAACAACGCACCATTGCCGCACGCGATTTAGAGTTGTGCAATCGGAACAGCGCGTCTTTTGTTGCGTTCAATGAGATGCGCAACGTGGCGGATGTCAGGTGCAATCGTTTATTTCGGGGACAGTTTTATTGAGCGTTTGAACGGCGTTCAAAGGCGTGGAGCCGCGCGGGCGGCTTCCGTCCAAGCCGTTGGCGGGCGTGGGAAAACATGGCCTCTTGAACTTTAAGTCAGTCGATACTATTATGATATCATAATGATCGCAAGAGGGAGTGCCATGGCTAGTCAAGCCTTGAAGCAAACGACCGAACGCACCGCGCAGACTATGAACGGCGGCCTCATGCTGCTCATCACGCTGGGCGTCACGGTCGCGACGATTTGGTCGTTCATCAGCGGGATCATGGCGGTCGAGGAGACGCATAGCGGCTGGCCGTTGCTGCTGCCGGGGTTGCTGTTCATCGGCTGGCTCGTGCTGGTGCCCGGCTTCTATACGCTGCAGCCGAACGAGGCGGCGGCGATCACGCTGTTCGGCAACTACAAGGGCACGGACCGGACGCCCGGGTTGCGCTGGGTGCTGCCGTGGTACATGCGCAAGAAGATTTCGGTGCGCGTGCGCAACGTGACCGGCGAGAAGCTGAAGGTGAACGACCGGCGCGGTAATCCGATCGAGATCGCGGCCGTCGTGGTTTGGCGGGTCAGCGATACGGCGAGTGCGCTGTTCGACGTGGACGACTATCAGCGGTTCGTCGACATCCAGATCGAAACAGCGCTGCGGGAAATTGCCTCGCATTTCGCCTACGACAACGCCGAGCACGACGAGCCGACGCTGAGGGCGGCCTCGGACCAGGTGTCGGCGTTGCTGCAGGAGAAGCTGCAAGAGCGCGTCTCCATCGCCGGTATCACCATCGACGGAGCGAAGCTTTCGCACTTGGCCTATGCGCCCGAAATCGCGAGCGCGATGTTGCGCCGGCAGCAGGCCGAGGCGGTACTCGCCGCGCGTCAGACGATCGTGAAGGGTGCCGTCCTCATGGTTGAGCAGGCGCTCACGCAGCTCTCCGAGCGCGACGTCGTGAAGCTCGACGACGAGCGGCGCGCTCAGATGGTCTCGAACCTGCTGGTCGTGCTGTGCTCGGATAGCCAGACGCAGCCGGTCGTCAACGCGGGCACGATTTACCAGTAGGTGTCATGCCGGAAAAGAAAGCGTTCGCGCTCCGCCTCGATCCCGCGCTCTTCAACGCCGTCGCGCGTTTGGCGAGCGCGGATCTGCGTAGCGTGAACGCGGAGATCGAGTTTCTGCTGCGCGAGGCGCTGAAGGCGCGCGGGATTAAGGTTCTGCCGGCCACGGATGCGGGCGACGCGGATCGTTAACGCGTTGACCGTTTTGGGCTTTTCCCCGCCGCATTTGCTTGCATCGGCGTCACGATACGCCCAGATTTAGCACCTGCAGCATAGGCGCGTGCGATGCGGACCAGCATCCAAGATCTGTTGAAGCTGAAGGCCGACGGCGGGCGCGTCGCGATGGTGACGGCGTACGACTATGCGTCGGCGAAGCTCGCGGAGCGGGCTGGGTTTCAGCTGATCTTGGTCGGCGACTCGCTCGGCATGGTCATGCAGGGGCATGACACGACGATCCCCGTGACGCTCGACGATATGGTGCGCCATGCGGCCTCGGTCGTGCGCGGAACGGAGCGGGCGCTGGTCGTGGGCGATCTGCCGTTTCTCACCTATTCGGGCATCGACGATGCGATCAACGCTGCGGGGCGGATGATGCGCGAGGCCGGCGTGCAGGCCGTAAAGGTCGAAGGCGGCGGGCCGGTCGTGAAGGTGGTGCGGCGGCTGGTTGAGCTTGGCATCCCGGTGATGGGGCACCTCGGCTACACACCGCAGGCGACGCATCAGATCGGCATCAAGGTGCAGGGTAAGGATGCGCCCGGCGCGCGCGGGATTACGCACGACGCGCTGGCGCTGCAGTCGGCAGGGGCGTTCGGCGTGGTGCTGGAGCTGGTCCCCATTGAATTGGCTGAGGCGATCACGAAGCGGCTTTCGGTCCCGACGATCGGCATCGGGGCCGGCGTGGGTTGCGACGGGCAGGTGCAGGTGTGGCACGATATTCTGGGCCTGTTCGAGAGGTCGCCCCGCCACGCGAAGCGGTTCGCGGAGGTGGGCATCCTGATCGAGGAGGCGCTTCGGACCTACCGCGAGGAGGTCGAAGCGGGTACGTTCCCGACGCGGGCCAACGCGTCGACGATTGCGGCGGGGACGCTCGCTGAAGCGCTCAAGGGTTTCGAAGAACCGTGAAACTCGTCAGGACGATCGGCGAGATGCGCGCGGCGCGCGCACCGCTCGATGCGCCGTTCGGCTTCGTTCCCACGATGGGAGCGTTGCACGCGGGGCATTTGAGCTTGGTTCGGCTGGCGCGCGAGCGCTGCCCGCGGGTTGGAGCGAGCATTTTCGTGAACCCCACGCAGTTCAACGACAAGAAAGACCTAGAGCGCTATCCGCGCACGCTGGAACGCGATGCCGAGATGCTGCGCGGCGCCGGGTGCGATGTGGTGTTTGCGCCGGAACCTTCGGAGATTTACCCGGCAGGGTTTTCGACCTCGATCGATGTGGGGCCGGTGACGCGGCCGCTCGAAGGCTCCATGCGGCCGGGGCACTTCAACGGCGTCGCTGTGGTGGTGACGAAGCTGCTCAACATCGTGCAGCCGACGCATGCCGTGTTCGGGCAGAAGGATGCACAACAATTGGCGGTCATCCGGCGGATGGTGCGGGACCTTGACCTGCCGGTGGAGGTGATCGCCGGGGCGACGATGCGGGAAGCGGATGGGCTGGCGATGAGCAGCCGCAATGCCTTGCTCACGGCGGAAGACCGGGCGGCGGCGCCGGTGTTGTGGCGTGCGCTTTCGGCCGTGCGCGATGCGTATGTGGGCGGCGAGCGCGACGCTGCGGCTTTGCGGGCGCGCATGAGCGCGATCTTGGGGCAAGAGAGCCGTGCCGCGCCCGAATATGTGAGCGTCGCCGATCCCGTGACATTGGCGGAGCTTGAGCGTGTCGGCGCGGCGGGCGCGTTGGTGTCGCTCGCGGTGCGCTTTGGCGCGGTCCGGTTGATCGACAACGTTGTGCTCGGCTAGCGCGCATTCATCATTACGAAGCTTCCGTACACAGACGAATGTGACCGCTCTCACGGGATTGTGCAGTGCGAAGCGAGGGCATTGCCCACACGGCGAATTCGGCGCATGCTCGTCGCTCGACAAGAGAGCCCTTGTGCCAGTTTGTCCCGTCCTCCGGCGTTTCCCGTGACGTGCTGGCGGCTCTCCTTTTGAAGGAGGAACTATGACCGTTGCCACCATTCTGAAACACAAGGGGGCGAAGGTTGAGACCGTGCGTCCGACCGCGACGCTTCAGCAAGTCTGCGACGTGCTCGCGACGAAGCGCATCGGCGCGGCGGTCGTGACCGGGGCGGCGGGGGAAGTGATCGGCATCGTGTCCGAGCGCGATATCGTGCAGGCCATCTCGCAAAACGGGCCGGCCTCGCTCACGCGGACGATCGACGAGGTAATGACGCGCGAGGTTGCGACTTGCCGGCTGACCGACAGTTCGGAATCGCTCATGGAGACGATGACTGTCGGGCGGTTCCGGCACGTGCCGGTCGTCGAGGGCGGGCGCCTCATAGGGATTGTCTCGATCGGCGACGTGGTGAAGCGGCGGATCGAGGACACGGACCTCGAACGCTATGCGATGCGGGACTATATCGCGCAGGCGGGGTAGGACCCAGGCTCGGACTCGCCTTCTACGCTAGCTTGACGATGCGGCGCTTCCCTTTCAGGTTCGTGACAAGGCCACTGGGGGAGCGCAATGAACGAGTACGTGTTGATCGCAGCGGGTTTTGTGCTGCTGATTTTGGGCGCAGAGGCCCTGGTTCATGGTGGTGTCGCGGTTGCGCGCCGATTGAACGTTTCCCCTTTGCTTATCGGCGTCACGATCGTGGCCTACGGCACGTCGACGCCGGAATTGCTGGTCAGCGTCAATGCGTCGGTCAATCAGGCGTACGGGATCGCAGTCGGCAATGTCGTCGGGTCGAACACGTTCAACATCCTGTTCATCCTGGGTCTGACGGCGCTGATCTCGCCGATCACCGTGTCGGCGCGGGCGATCGGGCGGGATGGTCTTTTTGCGTTGGCCGCGGCGGGGTTGTTCATTTGGTTCGCCCTCAGAATGACTGTGTTGGGGCCGCTGGAAGGTGGCGTGATGCTGGCCGTGCTGCTTGCGATGATCCTGATCAGCTACGCGCAGGAAAGCGCGAGCGGGGCGGAGCCGGAAGAGACGCGGCACACGCGGGAGCGGCCGCTCGAACACACAGCGTTGATCGACATTGCGCTGATCATTGTCGGCATCGCGTTGTTGATCCTCGGTGCTGAGATTTTGGTGCAGAGTTCGATTGCGATTGCGCGCGCGAACGGCATTTCCGAGACGGTGATTGGGCTCACATTGATCGCGGCGGGCACGTCGCTGCCCGAGCTTGCGACCTCGGTGGTTGCAGCGTTGCGCGGAAACCCCGATATCGCGCTTGGCAACATCACGGGATCGAACATCTATAATATTCTCGCCATTCTCGGTGTCGCGTCCGTCATCGGGCCGGTCGAGATCGACCCGCAAATCAAGGCCGTCGATATGTGGGTGATGCTTGCGGCAACGCTGGCGCTGTTCCCGCCGATGTTTCTCGGTAACCGGATGGGGCGGTTCTACGGGCTGCTGCTGTTCGCGGGTTACCTGGGGTATGTCGCCTACCTGTTCCAGAAGGCGGGTTTGCTGCATTTGGCCCTGAATTAAGCAATTCACTTTGGGTGCGTTGCGGAGCGCGGCCGCCGGGGCCAAACTGGCGGCCATGACGCTTTTCGATTCCGAATGGGCTGAGCACATCGCGGTCGCCGAGGCGACGAAGGCGGCACTGCGTGAGCCATTCGCGCGCGTGGTCGCGGCCTGCGCGGCGTCGTTGAGAGGCGGCGGCAAGTTGCTCTTTTTCGGCAACGGGGGCAGCGCGGCGGACGCGCAGCATCTCGCGACCGAATTCACCGTTCGCTATAAAGCGGATCGCGCGGCGATGGCGGCGCTTGCGCTCACTACCGATACGTCGGCGTTGACGGCGGCCGGGAACGATCTTGGGTTCGAGCGCATCTTTGCGCGCCAGATCGAGGCGCTAGGACGGCGGGGCGACGTCGCGATCGGGATCACAACATCAGGACGCAGTGCGAACATCGTGAAGGCGCTGGAAACGGCGCGTGGGATGGGGCTTGTCACCGTTGCGTTCTCCGGCGGCGGCGGTGGTGCGGTGGCGTCACTTGCCGATCACGCGCTTGTGGTGCCGTCGGCGGTAACGGCGCGCATTCAGGAGATGCACATTGCGCTGGGGCAGATGCTGTGTGCGACGCTGGAAGTCGACCTTGGCTTGGTGAAGCCTTAGGTTTCACAGTCGCGGTCGTGTGATTGCGGATTGACACTGTGCAGTTGCACAAATAGGGGATGCGCACCATTTTCCCCCTGTATTCGAGGATTCTTGGACCTTGTCGGCGGCTAGCCAAACGACGCGCTCGCGGAGCCCACATCTGAAGCGGCTTGAGGCTGAGAGCATTTTCATCATGCGCGAGGTTGCGGCCGAGTTCGCGAACCCGGTGATGCTCTATTCGATCGGCAAAGACTCGTCGGTGATGCTGCACCTGGCGATGAAGGCGTTCTATCCGGCTAAGCCGCCGTTTCCGCTGATGCACATCGATACGACGTGGAAGTTCCGCGAGATGATCACGTTCCGGGACGAGACGGCGAAGCGGCTGGGATTGAAGCTGATTGTGCACATTAACGAGGACGGCGTGCGCGCGGGCGTGAATCCGTTCGACTCCGGTTCGTCGGTGCATACGCAAGTGATGAAGACCGAGGGGCTGAAGCAGGCGCTCGACAAGTACGGGTTCGATGCGGCGTTCGGCGGGGCGCGGCGCGACGAAGAGAAGAGCCGGGCGAAGGAGCGCATCTTTTCGTTCCGCACGGCCGCTCATGGTTGGGATCCGAAGAACCAGCGGCCGGAGCTTTGGAACCTGTTCAACGCGCGGATCAAGAAGGGCGAGTCCATCCGCGTGTTTCCATTGTCGAATTGGACCGAACTCGACATCTGGGAATACATCCTGGCCGAGGACATCCCGATCGTGCCGCTGTACTTCGCGGCGGAGCGGCCGGTGGTGGAGCGCGACGGCGCGCTGATCATGCGCGACGACGAGCGGATGAAGCTGCTTCCGGGCGAAAAGGTCGAGGAGCGGCTGGTGCGGTTCCGGACGCTCGGCTGTTATCCGCTGACGGGGGCGATCGACTCGCCGGCCGTGACGCTTGAGGAGATCGTCGCCGAGATGTTCACGGCGCGCACGTCCGAGCGGCAGGGGCGCGTGATCGACCACGACGAGAATGCGTCGATGGAGAAGAAGAAGCGCGAGGGCTATTTCTGATGCGGCCCGAGGAATTGCGCGCCTATCTCGCGAAACAGCACGACAAGTCGCTGCTTAGGTTCTTGACCTGCGGGTCGGTGGACGACGGGAAGTCGACGCTGATCGGGCGGCTGCTGCACGACACGAAGATGATCTTCGAGGACCAGCTGAAAACGCTGGAAAAGGACTCCCGCAAGCACGGAACGACGGGCGAGAGCATCGATTTTGCGCTGTTGCTCGACGGGTTGGAGGCCGAGCGCCAGCAGGGCATTACGATCGACGTCGCGTACCGCTTCTTCGCGACCGACAAGCGGAAGTTCATTGTCGCCGATACGCCCGGCCACGAGCAGTACACGCGCAACATGGCGACGGGGGCATCGAATTCGGACCTTGCGATCATCCTGCTCGATGCGCGCAAGGGTGTGCTCACGCAGACGCGGCGGCATGCCTATATCTGTTCGCTCTTGGGCATCCAGCACGTCGTGTTGGCGGTGAACAAGCTCGACTTGCGGGATGGGGAAGCGAGAGAGGTGTTCGAGGCTTGGGACGAGCAGTTCCGGGCGTTCGCTTCGAAACTTGGGTTTGCGTCGATCGTTTCGATCCCAATGTCTGCTCTGCGCGGCGACAACGTGATTGCCCCGAGCAAGGTGTTTGGCTGGTACAAAGGACCGACGCTGCTCTCGCATTTGGAGACAGTCGACATCGAGTCCGACCGGCGGAGCCGGCCGTTCCGCATGCCCGTGCAGTGGGTGAACCGGCCGAATCTCGATTTCCGTGGCTTTGCGGGGACGATCACGAGCGGTGTCGTGCGGCAGGGCGATCCGGTTGTCGTTGCGAGTTCGGGGCGCGCGTCGACGGTCGCACGCATTGTGACGATGGATGGCGATCTTGCGGAAGCTACCGTCGGCGACGCGGTGACGCTGACGCTGAAGGACGAAGTCGACATTTCGCGGGGCGACGTTCTTGCGGTGCCGACGGCGCGTCCAGACGTTGCCGATCAGTTTGCGGCGCATCTGCTTTGGATGGCGGAAGACGAACTGCTGCCGGGGCGGCAGTACTTGATCAAGATCGGAACGAAGGTCGTGCCGGCTTCGGTGACGGAGCTGAAGCACAAAGTCGACGTCAACAGCCTTGAGCATCTGGCGGCGAAGACGCTGCAACTGAACGAGGTCGGGTTCTGCAATTTCTCGACGACGGCGCCGATCGCATTCGATCCTTATGGCGAGAGCCGCGAAGGTGGCGCGTTCATCGTCATCGACCGGTTCACGAACGGCACGGTCGGCGCGGGTATGATCGAGTTCGGCCTCAGGCGCGCGACGAACGTGCACCTGCAGGCGCTCGATGTGAACAAGAAGTCGCGGGCGGCGCTGAAAGGGCAGAAGCCCGTGATCTTGTGGTTCACGGGGTTGTCGGGCTCGGGCAAGTCGACGATCGCCAACATCGTCGAGCGCAAGCTGCACGATTTACATCATCACACGTACATGCTGGACGGCGACAACGTACGGCATGGGTTGAACCGCGACTTGGGCTTCACGGATGCCGACCGCGTGGAGAACATCCGCCGCGTGTCGGAGGCGGCGAAGCTGTTCGTCGATGCGGGGA